>CAYTMW010000010.1:0-106801 GCA_964439025.1 uncultured Gemmatimonas sp.
GACCTCCCGCGTGGGGACGCGAGTGGACGCCCGGCGCAGCGTGCCCGTACCTTCGCGGGGAGAAAGGAAATTCCTATTCCTGCTTGCCGATGAGTCCTCGATCCTGAATGACTCCTCGGTCGCACTAAACCGGCCGCCCCGGTAGCTTTCTCGTCTCCCTTCGTGGAATGAATATGTCGCTCCGGCAACGTTGGGTTGGGCTCGGGTTCATGCTGAGCTTGGTGGTACCGGCGATCGCTGGCGCGCAGGGGTCGTGGACCGTTTCGATCACGCCCACCATGAATCCGCTCCCTATCGGCTTCTGTGGCGCGGTGCGGCTCGATATTGTCGACCGCACCCTCGGCGACACCCCGCGCGACCCAACCGGCGCCCGCGTGTCGATCGCCGACTTCGACATGAGCGTCACTGCGGCGAATAGGACTGCGGTGGTGGGGCAACAGATTGACGCGAGTCATTGGTCGGTATGCGCGTGTCAGGCGGGCACCGCGGGGACCGTGGCAACGATCACCGCGTCGTATCCCGCGGGGCGGGTATCGCCAAAGTCAGTTGTGCCCGGCGTCGCGTTCCAGACGACGGCGACGGTTACGCTCGCGGCGGCGAAAGGGAGGGTGAATCCACCGGGCTGCGTCGGGGCGACCCCTGTGACGATTGCGACTGTCGGCCAGCCTCTCGCCGCACCCCAGCCGGTGGCCCCGGCGAAGACAGTCAGCCCCGCCGCCGCGGTGCCCATAATGGCGGGCCCCTCTCCGAAAGCCGGCGCACCGTTGACGGCGGCACCGAGCGGTGCGCCCGCGCCCAAACTGCCCGCGGCGGGCGCGCCGCCGACGGGCGTGTCGGTGGCCGGACCCCCGCTCAGCCCCCACGTGGTGTGGACCGCGGCGCCGAACGCGACGCGCTACGCGGTGTGGCGCTCGGATGATGGGCGCGTCTCAGTAGAGCGGAGCGGCGCGGGGGTCACAGTGACGGAGTTCTACGAGGGGGTGCCGGACCCGCGCATCACCTATCGTTACACGGTGGTCGCGCACTACGCCGATGGCACGTCGGGAGCGGCGCCGGCCGTGACGTTCGTCTCGCCGCCGATGGTGAGCCCTTCGGGCTTTGTGGTGACGCCCAAGACCATGGGCAATGTGACGTTCGACTGGCAGCCGGTGCCGGGCGCCGTGCGGTACCGGCTCGATGGGCCGGGGTTTCCTTCCAGCGGCTTCCATACGACGGGCACGACGGTGACGTATCCCAAGATTCCGGCCGGCCCGGGGTCGTGGAAGGTGACGACGCTCTATTACGCCAACCACGCCGACTACGCCGGCGGGACCGTGGCATCGGCGGTGGTTCGCGTCCTGCCCCCGCACTCGAAGCCGTGGCTGACCAAGAACAACGGACCGGGCTCGCCGCTGCTGGTACAGATGCCGAAGAACACCTTTGAAGGCTGCGCGCCTCACTTTCCGGCCGGCGAGCTCGAAATCACCTACAATGCGGCGGCAGCAGGCTGGCTTGGCGATGACCTCACCATATGCCGAGAGTCGGGTGGGTTGAAGCTGATCGGGCTACAGCGATGGCTGAGCATGGAGATGCCCCTCTGGGGTGATCCGGCCCAGTCCGGCAACGAGGCGGTCTACGGGAACGCCGTGGATCTCGGGGTGGGCCGCCGTGCCCAATGCGCCCAGGGCGTCATGAACAAGCCGCCGTACCATCTGACGACGGCGTGCTATGCCACGGCGCATGGGATCCCGCCCGGTCAAACGGGCTTCAACGACCTCAACACCATCACGCACCCCGAGGAAGGCATCGGCAACGATTTCATCCTGTCGATGGTGATCTCGAAGGATGTCACCGGATCCACCTTTCTGGTCTTCCTTCGACCACCTGGGAAGAACACTTATGGTCGGCTGGCGGACAAGGTCGCCCTGGATTCCGAGGGCCCCAAGTATCTGCCGCACGCCTGCCTGTCGTGTCACGGGGGGACGTACAACTCGACCACGCGCAAGGTGGACGGCGCGTCGTTCCTTCCGCTGGATCCGAGCCTGCTCGAGTTCGCCTCACCGGCCGACTTGGCGGCGCAGCAGGAGAACATCCGCAAGGTCAACGAAATCATTTACATGTCCGATCCGACGACCGCCGTGGGCGCATACATCCGTGGACTGTACGGGAGTGTCGCCGCCCTCTCCCAGCCGGGAACCCAGGCGACGCCGGACTACGTGCCGCAGGGCTGGGCGCCGCAGGCCGGCTTCTATCGCTCCATAGTGAAGCCGTATTGCGCGATGTGCCATCTGGCGGCACCGGTATCGTGGAACTTCGCCTCCTGGTCGAACTTCCAGGGCAACGCGGCGCTGATCAAGGCCGTGGTCTGCTCGGCGCACACGATGCCGCACTCCGAGCTCCAGTTCAAGGCGTTCTGGACCAAGGACACGGGCATCGTCTACACGCCTGGACTCCTGGCGGCGACAATCGGTTATTCGAGCTGCCCGTGAACCAACTAGTCCATTGCCGCCGTCTTGTGCGGCGTCGTTTTATGGGGGTGGATTCTGTGGTTAGCTTTTGTCTTTCTTCTTCGCATTCGATTTCTTCGGCCGCTTGGCCCGCCGCGCCACCTCGATCGCCTTTCCCACCCACTCTCCAAGCGCTTCACCACCCTCGAGAAGGTCCGCGGGCACCTCGTAGTACTGCATGACCTCACCCCCTTCACCGAAGGGCCGGAAGGGACCCATCCCCGCCGCCTCGAAATCGGGGCGGTTACCGTCATCGACCTTGAGGTAGAGTGTGTCGTCGTCAATCAGCGCAAAGAAAAGCTCTCCGGCATAAATCCCTACGCCGCCAAACATTCCTCGGGAACGAATATCCCTGGTCACCCGGCCGAGCTGGTCGAGGACAAACGCCCGGTACGTCGCGGATACTGGCATCGCTTCCCTCCGTCGAGAGCGGGCTAGATCGCCGCACGCCGCTTGAGCCGCTCGTACTGCTCCACCACCGCGCGCGCAGCCCCGTCGGGGGGCACATCGAGAACCAGTACGCCGCGGGCCCGGAGCTCGCTCAGCGCTTCCTCCCGCGCCTCGAGGAGCTCTTCGGCCGCGGCTCGCTCGAAGGCAGCGCCGAGATCGGACGGCCGGTTCGAGGCGAGCCGCGCGAGCCCGGGATCGCGCAACGTCACCGCGAGCGGAAGATGCCGTGGACGCAGCGTTCCCGCCTGGGCCACGAAGGCATCGCTCGCGGTGCGGTCGATCACGTCGGTCAGGAGCACGGTGAACGCCCGCTTTCGGGTGCGGGCCGCCAGGTAGGCGAACGCCGCGGGATAGTTGGGCTCGACCAGCCGCCCTTCGATGCCGGCGAGGGCGTCGAGCACCAGGCGCAACGCGCGCCGTCCCCGGCCCGGCGGAACGTAGGAGAGCACCTCGTCGGCGAATACGAGCAGCCCGATGTTGTCGTCGTGGGCGACGGCGGCGTGCGCGAGCTCGAGCGCTGCGTCCACCGCTGCTTCGAGACGCGCTCGGCCCTCGATTTCCGCGGTGAGCAGCCGGCCGGCGTCGATCACGATCATCACATGTTGGCGCCGCTCGACTTCGTATTGCCGCGCCATCAGCTTGCCCCGCCGCGCCGTGGCCTTCCAGTCGATGGTGCGGGTTTCCTCGCCCGTCACCCATTCGCGAAGACTCTCGAACATCCGCCCTTCGCCCACCCGTCGCAGGTTGCGGAATCCCGCTTCGCGCCTCCGCTGGATCTGGCCGGGGAGCGCGCGAAGCGCGGCCGAGCGGAGACTCGGGTAGACGATGACCCGCCAGGGCAGCGGCCGCTTTCCCTGCCGCCATGCCAGCCCCAGTGGACCGAGCACACGCAGGTGGAGCAGTCCCCCGGAAGCCTTGCCGCGATGGACCGGCGCGAAGAGCACTTCTTCCCGCATCGCTCCCCGCGCCGGGATCACGAGACTTCGCTCCAAGCCTTCGATCGCTTCGAGCGGAGCCGGCACTTCCTCGCGCACCCGCACCGGAAGGGCTCGCGGCAGCGGATTCCGCCAGCGATACACCACCGGCAGCGGACGCCCCACCGAAAAAGCTGCGGGCGCGTCCCGGCTCACCGGAAATTGCCGGAGGTCGAGCGCGCCGATCCGCCAGGCGTCCACCAGGAACGCGATGACCCAGAGGATATCGGCGATGAAGAGGACAGCAGACATCGCGGGGATCACGATCGACAGCGGCGCCAGCAACGCCAGCCCCAGCGCCACCAGGTACCACCTGCGCGACGGGAGCATCACACGCGCGGCGCCTCGACCCGCTCGATCAGCGTCTGCAGGGCCGCGTCGGCGGTCACCCCCTCGAGCTCGAGCTCGGGGGCGAGAATCACCCGGTGGCGGAGGACCGGTATGGCCAGCGACTTCACGTCGTCGGGGACGACATATTCGCGTCCGTCCACCAGCGCAGCGGCCTGCGAGAGTTTGAGCAGCGCCACGCTCGCGCGCGGAGACGCGCCGAGGCTCAATGCAGGCGCGCCGCGCGTCGCGCGCACCAACGCCGTGATGTAGGAGGTGAGCGCCGGCTCGACCCGGACCCGCCGCACCGCTTCGCGGAGCCCCGCCAGCCCTGCCGCGTCGAGCGCCTGCCGGATGCCGAAGCTCGAGGCGTCGGACGACTCGAAGCCTGCGAGCACCCGCTGCAGCACACCCTCTTCGGTCGTTGGATCGGGATAGTCGATCGCGCTCTTGAGCATAAAGCGGTCGAGCTCCGCTTCCGGCAGTGGATAGGTGCCCTCGAACTCGATCGGATTCTGTGTGGCGAACACCGTGAAGGCGGCGGAGAGGGCGTGGCGCTCGCCATCCACCGTGACGCTCCGTTCCTCCATCGCTTCGAGCAGCGCCGCCTGGGTCTTGGCGGGTGCGCGATTGATCTCATCGGCCAGCACCAGATCGGCGAAGAGCGGCCCGGGACGGAACCCGAATGATCCCTGCCCGGTGAGCATGCTCACACCGGTGACGTCGGAGGGCATGAGGTCTGGAGTGAACTGGATCCGCCTGAACTCGAGACCGAGGGCCTCGTTCAGGGCGCGCACCAGGAGAGTCTTGGCGGTTCCCGGCGGACCCTCGAGCAGCACGTGGCCCCTGGCGAGAAGCGCAAGCAGCGCCTCACGCAGGACGGCGTCCTGTCCGAGCACCACGCGCCCGAGCTCGGCGAGCACCCGTCCCGCGGACTCCGCATGCCGGCTCACTTCTTCCTGCGTCAGGGCCTCAGATCCTCCCACAGATCCTCCACGGCGTTCGCGGCCCGGAGCACACTGGAAGACGGCTGCCCGGGCCTGGTGAGGGTGTCGAGTGTTGCCAGCGCGACTTGTGCGCGCGGCGGGACGGTGGTGCGTCCGAGCTGGGCCAGCCAGGTCCGCCAGTCGCCCCGGGTCCGGAGTCCGGGAGGGACCAGCCGGCGGCGAAGTCCGCGGACGATGGCGCCGATGGCGATGTCGTGCCCGCGCGCCGCGGCCAGCGCCGTCGCGAGCGCACGGAGGTGTTCGAGTGGCGACCGCCGCGCGCGAGGAATCCCCGGGCGCGAAGGGCCGAAGCGGATCGCGCCGAAGAGCAGCGCCACCACGCCAACCGCAGCCACTTGCCAGACCATCCAGCCCCACGGCGAGCCCCGGCTCCATTCGATCGCCATGGCCCCGAGCGACCCGGAGGCGCCATAGCCGTGATGATACTCCTCGAACACCACCAGGTCGTACTGGCCCGCGAAGAGGCCGAGCACGAACCGCCCCGCCTCGGTGCGCCGGAGGGTGCGGTTCCGGAACAGCTCCTCATCCGCCACGAGCACGACGTCGCGCGGGTGGTCGGCCCGTCGCAACCGCAGCGCCACCGGTCGGCCCTGCTCCGAGAGCAGCAGCGTGTCCACCCCGCGCATCGGCGGCACGACGCAGGATATCCGCTCCGCATCGGAAGAGCGGCTCGAATCCACCACGACACCCTGCCGGGTGGCTACGAGCGTCGCGCGCACCCAGGGCCACTCTGGCCCCGGCGCCGTGCCGGGTGGAACCACCCGAACCGAATCCAGAATCCGCCGGTTGACCTGGTAGCCGAAGCAGCGCATCAGCGGCTGCGCGGCCTTCCCGGCGAGGATGAGATCGGCGCCGGCAGTGTAGGCGAGGACTGCTTTCCGCTCCGGGGCGGAAAAGGGGATGCTGGGGCCGAGGATCACGAGAACCGGATTCGGCGACGGGGCCACCCGTGAAAGCTCCCGGGAGCGCTCGCGGAATCGCTGCACCGGAATCCCCAGCCGGATCATCGCGTCGAGCAGCGCGCGGGAGCCCCCCGGCGCGACCGAAAACGTCGAGGTCCGCTCGTCGCGGTCGACGGCGGGCCGCCGGCCGAGCAGCGCGGCGACGAGGACGAGCACGCCGAGGAGCGAGACCGCCAGCACCACCTCGTTACGCGGGCGCATAGCGCTCCGGCGCAGCAAGTGCGCGCCATTCGGCATATTCCCGGGGACCGCAGGCCCGCCGCGCGAACACGCAGGTGTACAGGGTGTGCACCAGCGCGCGGAATTCGTCCCGCGCCGCTGGGGCGAGCTTCACCTCGCGAGTGTATTCGCCGGGCGTTTTGCTCGGGTGGAAACGGACCAGCGACGAGGCGTCGAGCGCGAGAACCAGCGCCAGGAAATCGTACTGCATCGCTTCGGCGTACTGCCCGAGCACGGCCAGCCGGTCCGCTTCTCGCCGGTACCATCCCTGATCACGTCGGAGAACCGGCGCCGCAGTCCCGCCTGGCGCGCCCTCCCCCGCGGCGCGCACGGTCTGGAGAAAGATCCATCCGGCGTGGACGAAGCTGGCGATGACCAGCAGAATCATCCCCGCCAGGAGCAGCCGGAATGCGGTCGGATGCGACTCGCGCAGATCGAAGAGCCATTGCTGCAGCACGCGCATCCAGCGGCGCAGCAGGGCATACGCCTCGGGCCGCTCGACCCAGCGGTACTCGGGCGCCGCGAAGACCGAGTCCAGAACCGCGCGGAGCGAGTCGGCGCGCACCTTCAGACCGGCTGCAGCGAGGAGGCGAGCAGCTCCAGATCGAAGCCCTCCTTCCGCACCCGGAGGTCGTAGTACAGGACCGTCATCACCACGTACACGAAGGGATATATGAAGATCTGCAGAACGGCCTCGAACACGAGGATGATCAGAGACACGCTGCCGTCCGAATCACCGAAGATGGCCGCGGCGCCGCCGATCGCGATGCTGGGAACCAGAAGTAGGAGAAAGGCGACGAGCACGGAGAGAAAGACCTTGCCGCGAAAGCCCCGGGTGAGATCCCAGGAGCGGCCCATCGCCGCCGTCGCGCTCGGCGGCGCCTCGAGTACCGCCACCACCGTGCTCAACAGGAGTCCCGAGAGGAGGATGACCCCGGGCACGATCAGCAGCAGGAAGCCGAGCCCGACCACGATCGACGTCAGAATCGAAATGACGATGAGCCGGCCTAACAGGGTCGTCGCCCTCTGCAGCGCGACAGTGGCGGAGGTCTCCCGGCCGAGATAGGCGTCGGAGACGATGAAGGTGGAGGCCGCGACGCCGATCGACCCGAGGATCACCGCCAGCGCGCCGTACAGGAGGCTCAGCGGGAGATTGCTGAACATCGCCCCCGACGCGCCGAGATACACGCCGAGCGCCATCGGGATGGCCTGGCAAATCACCGCCACGACCAGAAGCGGCACGAAGAGCGACCGGTAGAGACCGAAGGCCACATCGAGCACTTCACCGAGCGAGAGCGGTCGGAGCGCCGGGGCATCGGCCATTGGAATCTCCGCGGAGGGAAACTGGGAACCAGTCGTGGGTACCCCTATCATTGTTCCGAACCCCCTGTTTCGCCATCCCCCTACCGGGCGTCGCGAATGGTCAAGCGCCCCCCAGCGTTCGAGCACCGGCAACATCTCGAGATCGAGACACCTGAAAACGTCGTCCTCGACTACGAGATCGCCGGCGTCGGGAGCAGGACTCTGGCCGCGCTCGCCGACTGGCTGATCCTTGCCGTGACCGGCATCGCATTGAGCCTCGCATCCGGGGTCTGGCGCGATGCGGCGCCATGGCTGGTCGCCGTCCTGGTCCTCCTCCTCTACCTGATCGTGTGGGGTTACTTCACCTGCTTCGAGGGTCTGCGCCGGGGCCAGACTCCCGGCAAGCGCTGGCTCGGCATCCGGGTGATTCGAGACACTGGCCATGCGGTGTCCTTCTCGGACGCCGCGGCGAGAAATCTTCTGCTTCCGATCGACCTCTTCTGCCTGATCGGGGTGTTCTTCATCGCCATTCATCCGCGGGCCAAGCGGATCGGCGATCTGGTGGCGGGGACGGTCGTCGTGCGCGATCACCCGGTCGAAGTGCGCTCCTCCCCCGAAATTTCTCGGGCACCGGCGACGAAGATCCAGGGCGCGATGGGCGCAGCCGCCTCTCCCGGCAGTCCGCTCCTCGCCGATGACGAGTTCCGGCTCCTCAGGGAATTTTCTCAGAGAGCTGCGGCGCTCCCCCCCGCGGCGCAGAACCGGCTGGCCCGGAACCTGTCGGCACGTTTCGCGGGACGCTTCCCCGAGCGCCCCAGCGATGACGGAGTGTTTCTCGAGCGGCTGTATCAGGATGAGCTGGCCCGGCGGCAGGGCCGCTTCGGCGTCCGGAGCAGAGAGCGCGGCGGCGTGGCCGACCGGCTCGTGGCGCGAAAGACCGGACGCTGGGATGAATTCCACGGCTTCGCCGAGCGGGTGGCCCGGGGCGGGCTCGATGCGCTCACCGCAGGCGAGCTGCCGGAATTTGCGGCGCGCTATCGCGAGATCTCGGCTGATCTCGCGCGCGCCCGCACCTATGGAGCGGACGCCGTCACACTGTCGCGTCTCACGCGCCTGGTGGCGGCCGGGCACAACGCGCTCTACCGGGAAGAGCGGCAGACCTGGGGCAGAATCTGGGAATTCATCGTCCGCGAGTGTCCCGCGGCGATCGTCGAGGCCCGCCGCTACGTCCTCCTCGCCACGCTGGTGTTCGTGCTGCCGGCGGTGGCGGGGTTTGCGCTGCTTCGCGATCGGCCTTCGCTTGCTCCGCTGGTTCTGCCCGACGTAATGCTGGAGCGCGCGGAGGCGGGAGTCGAGCGTCAGGCGCACGGCGCGGGGTATGTGGAAGCACTCTCCGGCGAGCGGCCGCTGGTGGCCTCGATGATCATCACGAACAACATCCGGGTCGCCTTCATGTGTTTCGCCGGCGGCATCGTCCTCGGGGTAGGCTCACTGCTGCTGCTCGCGCTCAATGGTCTCTCGATCGGGGCGGCGTCGGGGCACTTTGCCAATGCCGGTCTGCTCGGATACCTCTGGACCTTTGTGATCGGACATGGACTGCTCGAGCTCTTCGCGATCTGGGTCGCGGGGGCCGCCGGTTTCATGCTCGGCACGGCGCTGATCCTGCCGGGTGATTTGCCACGCCGGGATGCGGTCGTGCTCGCCGGACGGGTCGCCATGCGCCTGTTGGGAGCCGTGGTCGTGTTCTTGCTTGTGGCGGGAAGCATCGAGGGGTTCGTCTCCGCAGGGACCTCGCCCCTCACCGCGCGGCTCGCGGTGAGCGTCGGGAGCGTGGTCTTCCTCGCGCTGTACCTCTGGAACGGCGTCCGGATGTCCCGGAGCCGTTCGATTCCCTCCCGCTGACTCGGAAAGGATGTGACGGTGTCGACAAGGCGGCGTCCGGAGCGGCGAGTCCAGCCGAGGAGCGCGCAGGCCGAGCCGGAGGAATCCGCCAAGGCCGCCTCCCTCCGGTACGTCACAGATGACCGGCCGGGAATCCGGCGCCGCCGCGCGGGGACAGGGTGGAGCTACGCGGGACCCGACGACCGCCCGATCCGCGACAAAGAAACCCTCTCGCGAATCCGGGCGCTCGCCATTCCTCCCGCGTGGACCGACGTCTGGATCTGCCCGCTGGAGCACGGACATCTGCAGGCCACCGGACGGGACGCGCGAGGGAGGAAGCAGTACCGCTACCACAAGCGGTGGCATGAGGTGCGGGACGAGACGAAATACGGACGGATGATTCTCTTCGGCAGCACGCTACCGCGGATTCGCGCCCGGCTCGACAAGGATCTTTCCCTGCCCGGACTCCCTCGCGACAAGCTGCTGGCCACGATCGTCTGCCTTCTGGAAGCGACGCTGATCCGGGTCGGCAACGACGAATACGCGCGGACCAACCGCTCCTTCGGGCTGACCACACTGCAGAACCGCCACGTGGATGTCAAAGGCGCCCACATCCATTTCAACTTCCGCGGCAAGGGCGGGAAAGAGCACGCGATCAAGGTGAATGACCGACGGCTGGCTCGGCTGGTCAAGCGGTGCCGGCATCTGCCCGGCCAGGATCTGTTCCAGTACGAGGACGACGCGGGCGAGCCGCAGCCGATCAGCTCGGCCGATGTGAACGAGTATCTGCAGCACATTTCGGATCAGGAATTCACCGCGAAGGATTTCCGCACCTGGGCGGGAACGCTGTTGGCGGTGACGGAGCTCGGCGAATCGGGCCGCAGTGAGTCGAGCGCGGAAACCAAGTCGGTCATCGCGCGCGCCGTCGAGAAGGTCGCCAAACAGCTCGGCAATACCCCGGCCATCTGCCGCAAGTGTTACATCCATCCCTCGGTCCTGCAGGCCTACCAGGATCCGAAGCTGTTCGCCCTGTGGGAAAAAGAGCTGGCCGGGGCGA
Source organism: uncultured Gemmatimonas sp. (assembly GCA_964439025.1). Taxonomy (GTDB): domain Bacteria; phylum Gemmatimonadota; class Gemmatimonadetes; order Gemmatimonadales; family GWC2-71-9; genus JABFSM01. The sequence continues at coordinate 10,666 of CAYTMW010000010.1, forward strand.
GTGTGGAGGAAGGACTGAGCCGCGAAGAAAGTGCGCTGTTACGGTTCTTGGAAGCGAGTAGCGACTAGCATCGCTCTTCGCTACTCCCTCCCATCGATTCGAATTCCAACCATCACATGATCTGCGTAACCCGCTGATACCCCGCCCGCCCCGGTCATCCGTGAGTATTGGGCAAACGGCTCCAGCGCGACGCTGCGATCGACCGGAATCCGCAGGCCGATCTGTGCCATGAAGGCGGGATCGGTCGCCGTCCCTCGAATCCGTACCGGCGTACCGGGTGTGCCCGGGCATGAAGAGCACACCTCCGGAAACTGCCGGAAGGAAAATCCGACGCCGCCGCCGAAAAAGAGCGGCATCCATCGCGGCCGCACCGTCGTCCCCAGCGTCAGCACGGTGTAGCGATCGCCGATATTGGTCCAGCCGAGCGCGTCGAGTCCGACGTCGAGCCCGATGCGGGTTAGCGAGAGCCCGAAGCTCGCGGACGGCACCAGCGCCGTCTGGGGCGAGCCGCAGTCCGGGCAGAGACCCACGAACCGCCCAACCCCGACGCCGCCGCGGGCATATGGTCGGACCGGCGGGCCCTGGGCAGCCGGGCTCGAGTAGCTTGAGTGGAGGAGCAGAAGAACAAGGGAACCGCGAATTCCATTCCACATGAGGACCTCCCCCCATCGGTCCGAGGCGACGCGAGACATGAGTCCCTCCTTGCCGAATCAACCAGAAAATAAAAAGGGCCCTGCAATGAGTTGCTTCACCAGGACGATAAGTGGTTTTAGCCAATTCTGGGCTCTGCCATTGATGAACTGTTGACTTACGGCATACTATCGGTATATTACCGAACAAATACCGAAAGTGGCTCGGTCATGGGTCAGCAACCAGTGGCTAATCCGTTGTCCAACAACAGCATCCTGGTTTGCCCGGAGTGCTCGGGGCCTCTCGCCAGAGCGGCCGGCTGTATCACGTGCATCCAGTGCGGCTGGGGCCGGTGCGGTTGAAGGCCGAGGCCAGGATTCGAGCGCCTGCGGTCCAGCTTGGTCTGCCGATCCAAGCTGCCAATCGTGAGCTGCCGGTGCTCGATGAGCGGGCGCGGGGAACCCGCTTTCTCTCCCTCCCGGTCCGGCGGGTGCTCAATCCGCCGGTCTCCACCCACATGGGCTTCTGGTCGATCAATCCCTATGTCGGCTGTGAGTTCGGCTGCTCGTATTGCTACGCCAGGCGCACGCACGAGTGGACCCTGGAGCGGACCACCGGGAGGCCGGGCATCGAGCCGGCGCACGAATCGTTCGAGCGGAACATCCTGGTCAAGCACGCCGCGCCCGAGGTGCTCCTCCGCACGCTCGAACCCGGCAAGCTCGGCACCACTCCACTCGTCATCGGCACCGCCACCGATCCGTATCAGCCTGCCGAGAGGAAGTTCGGTCTCACCCGGAGGCTGCTGCAAGCGCTGCTCCACCATCGCGGGCTGCATATCGGGATCATCACCAAGTCACCGCTCGTCGTTCGTGACCTCGACGTACTCCGGGAGCTCGCATCCCGCCACCAGTTGTCGGTCAACATTTCGATCAGCTCGATGGATCCCGAAATGCTCCGCTGCCTCGAGGCGCGCACCCCCGCGCCGCACGCCAGAATGCGTGCGCTCAAACGTCTCATCGACGGAGGGATCGACGCCGGAGTCCTGATCGCCCCGATTCTCCCGGGTATCACCGACGGCTGGGCGCAGCTCGCCCAACTGATGGAAGCGGCGAAGGAGGCCGGCGCGCACTGGGTGGCCGGGCAGGCGCTCCGGCTCGGTCCCGCGGCGCGCGCCGGTTTCCTTCCTTTGTTACGCCAAAAATTCCCCGCGCTCATCGACCGCTACGAAAAACGATACGGAAAAAACCAGTGCGCCGGGAAGGACTACGAGCAGGCCCTCGCCAAACGCCTCGCCTCTCTCAAGGAGGCCTTCGGCTTCCCGCCCCACCGCATGTATTCTGATAGCCGCCAGCCCACTGCCGACAGTTGATATTCACGGCTTTGATGATCCGCTCGGTTCTATTTGTCGATCCCCCCGCCTTCGTCGCCACCGTCGAGCGCATGGTCGCGCCCGCTCTCCGGAGCAGGCCGCTCGCGGTGGCACCGCCGGGCGCCGATCGCGCCACTGTGCTTGCCCTCTCGCCGGAAGCCCAGGCGGCGGGAATCACACGGGGGATGCTGGTGCGCCAGGCGAAGAAGCTCTGCCCCGATCTCGTGCTGCTTCCCCCGAATCCCCGTCTCTACGCCCGCGCCTCCCGCGCACTGCACGAAATCCTTCGGATCTATGCGCCCGTCATCGAGCCACGCGGCTACGGCCACGCCTTTCTCGATCTCACCGGCACCGAGCGGCTCTTCGGCCCGCTGGTGGACGTCGCGGAGCGGATCCGCCGGGAGGCGGGAGCGCGGCTCCGTCTCCCGCTCACGGTGGGAGCAGCGGTAAACAAGCTGGTGTCGGAGGCGGCAACACGAGTGGGACGGCTGGGAACGTCGTGGCCGCTGCTCGTCCCTCAGGGGAGCGAGGCACCCTTCCTTGCTCCACATCTGATGCCGCTGCTCCCCGGAGTCCCCGAGGACATCCTCGTCCGGCTCGACGAGTATCAGCTCGAGCGGATCGGCCAGGTGGCCGAGATCGCCGCGAGCGAGCTGTGCGCCGTCTTCGGCTCGCGAGGCCGGCTGCTCCGCGCGCAGAGCCGCGGCATCGATGCGCGGCCGGTGCTGCCGCCGGAAGTGAAAGCGGAGTATCGCGTCTCCCACACGCTCGCCACCGACACCAACGACCTCGGCATCCTGCACGCGCTGCTGCGCCGGCTCACCGAGGCATTGGGGCGGCGGCTCCGGCGGCGCGGGCTCTCGGCCCGCCGAATGGTGGTGGAAGTGGAATACGCCGACTGCACCGCCTCGTCACGCGGCATTCCACTCCCCGCGGCGGCGCTGGACCAGGAGCTCTGGGAGGGCGCCCGGCGCGCGCTCGGTCTCGCGATGACGCGGCGCATCGCGGTGCGCACGGTGACGGTGACGGTGGACCAGCTGCTGGAGGCGCGGGCGCAGCTGGATCTCTTCGAAGCGGCGGACACGGCCGACGACGTGCTGCAGAGCGCGGTGGACAGGATCAACAGCATCAACGGTCAATGGTCAACCGGAAAAACTGCGCGGCAGTTCCCCCTCCCCGTTCACCCTTCCCCCTTCCCCCTTCCCCTGCCAGGTGAGGACAATCTTCCCGATCGACGCGTTGCGTTCCATGGCATCGTGCGCCGCGACGGCCTCCCGCATCGGGAACACCCGATGCACGACGGGACGGAGCACCGCGTCGCTTCGCTCGGGATAGCTCATGCTGAGCATCGGCGAATCGCTGCGAATGTGGGGGCCGAAGAGCGGCAGCACCCGCTCGGCGAACTCGGCGATCAGCGCCGAGCGCTCCTCGGGTCCGCGGGTGCGCATGGCGGTGCCGATGATCTCGAGCCGCTTGCGGAGAATGACGTCGAGGTTCGCCTGCGGAACCACCGGCCCCTGCAGAAAACCGAGGAGCACCAGCCGACCGCGGGGCGCGAGCAGCGCGAGGTTCTCCTGGAACGCCGGACCCCCCAGCACATCGAGAATGACGTGCACCGGAACCGTGATCTGCTCCCGGAAGGAGCCGCTGGAGGTATCGATGCCGAAGTCGAGCCCCAGCGCAGCCAGAGGTTTGAGCTTTCCCGGCGTGCGCGAGGTGCCGAGAACGGTGGCGCCCAGCAGCTTGGCAAGCTGCACCGCCGCGGTCCCGACACCGCTCGCCACCGCGTGCACCAACACGCCTTCCCCCCGGGCGAGCCGGCCCCGGGTGACCAGCGCGTCATAGGCGGTGAGAAAGGCCTCGGGTATCGCCGCCGCCTCAGCGAACGACAGATGCGGGGGGATCGCCAGCGCCTCGTCCTCGTGCACCACCACGAATTCGGCGTGGGCGCCGCCTCCAACCAGGCCCATGACCCGGTCTCCGGCGCGCCAGCGGGACACGCCGTCACCCACTGAGGCGACCACGCCGGCATATTCGAGCCCGGGTATGTCGGCCGGCCACCCCGGAGGGGCCGGGTAGGAGCCGCGGCGCTGGAGAATGTCGGCGCGATTAAGACCGGCAGCGTGGACGCGGATCAGGATCTGCCCGGCGGCCGGACCCGGATCGGGCCTCTCCACGATGGAGACGACCTCGGTTCCGCCGGCGCCGGTGTAGGTGAGAGCGTGCATGCAGAAGGGTCAACGATGAACGGTCAACAGTCAACTACAGGAGAGCACGACATGGATCCCCGCTGGGCGAGTGGCGCGGCATCGACGAGATCAAGATCTGGCCGAATACTCTTGAGTCAGCCAACAATTCTGCGGAGACCATTCCATGCTCAAGCATCTCACTCCGGTGCTCGTCGTCGATGACGTCGAGCCCTGTCTGGCGTTCTGGACCGGCGGGCTCGGTCTGGCGCCGGTGCACAAGGTCCCCGGCCCGGATGGCAAGCTGATGTTCGCCAGCGTCGAGCGGGACGGCGTTGAAGTGATGTACCAGTCGCGGGCAAGTGTGCTCGACGACCATCCCGCGATGAGCGCGGAGCTCGGCGGGCGCTCGATCGTGCTTTTCATCCAGGTGGACGATCTCGATGCGGTAGAGAAAGCTGTCGCTGGCGCCCCGGTGGTCAAACCGAGACACACGACTTTTTACGGCAGCACCGAGATCTACGTGCGGGAGCCGGGCGGGAACACGGTGGGTTTTGCGCAAATGGGATGACTGGTGAGAGGTGAATGGTTCCCGTTCACCGCTGACGCTGTAAGAGGAGGATCTCTCCCTGAGCGGATACTGCGACGTCGCCCCCGGCCATGAATGGCACGGACCGTACCACGACACCGAGCACGGCTTCCCGCTCGAGGGCGATGCCGAGCTCCTCGAGCGGCTGATTCTCGAGATCAACCAAGCCGGGTTGTCGTGGCTCACCATTCTCAAGAAGCAGGCGGCGTTCCGCTCGGCCTATCGAGGCTTCGATCCGGAGAAGCTGGCGCGATTCGGCGCGCGTGACATGCAGCGGCTGCTGGGAGACGCCGGGATCATACGAAACCGGCTCAAGGTGGAGGCGGCGATCGCCAACGCGAAGACGGTGCTCGCGCTCAGGAAAACCCATGGGTCCTTCGCGGGATGGCTCGACGCGCACTATCCGCTGCCGAAAGCAGGATGGGTGTCGCTCTTTCGATCGACCTTCAAGTTCACTGGTGGCGAGATCGTGGGGGAGTTTCTGCAGAGCACCGGATACCTCCCCGGTGCGCACCGGGACTCATGCCCGGTGTATGCCCGGATCGCGAAAAGAAAGCCGGCCTGGATGCGGGCCGGCGGGCTCATCTCATGACGAGGACCCCACCTTCAAACCCTCCTCGATCTTCTGGCGCAGGCGCCGGATGTATCGATCGGCCTCCGCGTCCCTGAAGCCGCCGGCGCGAAAGGCGTCGCTCCATTGCTTCGGGGACAATCGCGCCAGCAGCTCGCAGATCCATTTCGCATCGTCCGGCGCGACGCTGTTGTGGAGTTGGGGCTCGAGCCAGGCGTCCTGATAACCAAATCGCACGCGGTTGCCCTCGACCCCCACGATGAACGGCTCCCGCTCGAACTCGTCCGGATTATCCTTGGTTCCGAATGTCGGCCAAGCGGTCTTTCCAAGCGAAGCGCCGAGGTCTCGTACCATGTACCGTTCGGGCGCATCCTCACCGTCCGGGCCGACCTGGTAGACCGCATTCTGCGCCGACTTCAGATCCCAGTTGTTGAAGATGACCATGAGCACGAACAGGCCGGCAAGCGGTCGGGTGCCCATATAGGGGCTGTTCCGCCACGACCACACCGCGACCTTCTTCTGGCTGGTTGGCTCGAGGCGGAATCGGCCTCCCTCCTGCACCGACTTCTTGCCGTCGCGAACGAGCGTCCAGCGCGGCAGATAATACGAGGAGGGCTGGTGATACCCGGCCGCCCATACGATCCGGGAGACAACGACTTCGGTGCGCGCTTCGGGGCCGAGTTTGACGCTCCATTCCCGCCCCCGGCTGTCCTTCACGTCGTACCCCGGTTGCGTGCCCGTCGCCTTGGCCCCGAGGAATTCGTAATCATCGTTCGGATTCGGCGCGCGCCCGGGACCCCCCGGTCCGTAGAACAGGTTGCGGTGCTCCAGATCCGCCGGCTCTTGCCACAGCTCGGCCATCTTGTCGGGGCTCAAAGTCGGCCGCGTATTGAGCGCGCAGCCCGCCGCGAGGAGGGACAGTCCGCCAAAGATGAGAAGCCTCACGGGATCGCCTCGCGGCGGATGGTGAGAAACACCTGGACACGTTCTCCCCCGCCGAATCCGACGTCCACTCGCGCGGCGGTCGCCGGGCCCCGCATCACACTCAGACTGAACCCGATGCTCTGCTTCAAGTCGGCGAGATCGAGATCCGCGCGGCGGCTGGTGACTTTCCCCGCCTCGGCAAACACAGAGGCATCGATGGGTCCCCAGACCGGAATCCGATACTCGGCCTGAAGCAGCAAGAGATTGCGGTCGCGAAACCGGAAGTTCGGGAACCCGCGCAGGGTGGCCTGGGTGCCGTCCGATCCGATCAGATCCTCGTGCACGCTGCGAAGGTTCCATGCCCCCCCCAACGTGTACTGATGGTAGAACGGAACCTCCTGTCCAGGGTCGGTATCCGTGATCGATACCCACCCGTGCAGCGTGAGCCGGCGAAGCGGGCCCAACAGTGCGAACTGCTGTTGCGCTTCGACATCGAGCCGGCGGAAGCCGAAGCGGTCGAGCTCCTGATCGGAATAGATCGCATAGGCAATTCGATACTTCGCGCCCTGGTACAACGCCTCTCCCAAACCCGGGGGAATCACGACGTCGAGCGACGCCTGATACCGTACGGAGGTCGGTTGCGCCGTCAACCCGGGCACCTCGGAGTCGTCGAATCGCGCTTCAACGGTCGGAAACCTGGAAGAACGGCCGGCACGCACATCGGGCCAGATTCCCTCGACCCGCCCCCCGATCCGGAGCCACGGCGCGGGGCGGACCGACGCGAGCGCACCGGCGACTCCGTCCCGCAGCCGATAGTTGCTGTGGTCGGCCAGGTCGCTCTCGATCCCCAGGCCGAAGAATTCGAGTTGGGGCAAGTCTCGCAGTCGCGCGTATGTCTCCACCTGCGCGCGCGCGCCGCGATAACCGGCACCCACCTCGGCACTCCACGATCGCCGCACGGTAAGGGCGGCTCGGGCGGCGGCATGCCACCGGCCGTCGAACAGACCGTCATACTCGAAACCGGCGCCCAGACCGCCGCCGGGAGCGATCCCCCGGACGATCGGGTGCAGGGGCCTGTGATAGGCTGCACTGATCGTGCAGAGCGCGCTCTTTACGAACGGCGGGAGCACCGCCTCCGGGCCGCATCGGGACGGCGGCGGCTTAGTCTCCTGCGCGACGAGGGAGTCGGCGGAGATGATCAATGAAATCGGGAAGATCCCGATCAGGCGGACGAGTTTCATACTTCGAGGACGATTCTCGACCACCCCACGTACACTAGGCTGTCCGATTTCATGTTGCGAATCGCCTCTGCGCTTGTCACCCTGAGCGAAGCGAAGGGGCAGAGCCTCACGTCTCTCCGCGGGCTCGGAGGCGCACTGGCCTCCGGGGGCGCTCGAGTTCGCTGCGGTCACTAGCGCCCCCGTCGTCAGCCCGCCCCCTGCGCCCGCTGACAATCCCGGCAGGAGCTGCCGCGGGCGGAGCCAAACGACAACCGCGCTCCTGCAGGCCTCCTTCGCGACGGGGTTCTGACCGTTGCGCTCGAAGCGAAGCGCACCATGTGGCATCCCGGCGGGAACCGAGATCCAGGCATCGGTGCGCAATTCCCTCGAACGCGACTCGATCACATTCCACGTCCCGGCGAACTTCGGATCGAGGTGCGCGTCGCGGTTCCCCAGCCACGGCTCTTTGTGCCGGTGCCAGTGAGAATGGAATGAACTACTAAACGGCTGCCATGTAAAGAGTTATAGCTCATGATTGACTTTCGGTATTTCTTCGGTATTTCTATGGGGTGTTTACCCACCTCCACGCCCATACCTGGTTCTCCCTGGGCCAGGGTACCTCCAGTCCGGAGGCCATGATCGCGGCGGCCGCATCCCGCGGTTTCTCCACTCTTGCCTGCACCGACACCAACGGCGTCTATGGCGCCGTCGAATTCCAGCGCGCGGCAGTGGAAGCCGGGATCCGCCCGATCCTCGGCGCGCACCTGGTACTGGGTGACGAGGAGTGCGTGGCGCTCGCGGTGGACGAGAACGGGTGGGGGGCGATTTGTCGAGCCATTACCGGAATTCACTGGCAGACGCAAAGACGCAAAGACGCAAAGACGCAAAGAAGTGACGGAGAGACCCATTGCGCCCTTGCGCCGTTGCGCCTGTCCGCCCTCCTCGCCCACGACCGCGCCGGCGCGATCATTCTCTCAGCCAGCATTCCTTTCCTCGAACGCATCGTATCCCGTTCCGGCACCCAGAACATTTACGCCGAACTGCTTCCCGGCAAGGAGCGCCACGCGGTGCTGGCTGCGGGGAGGCGGCTCGGGATTCTGCCGGTGGTCACCAACGCGGTGATGTTCGCGCATCCCGAAGATCACGCAAGGCACCGGCTGCTTCGGGCAATAGCGCTGAATACCACCATGAGCGCGATGAGTGTCACGTTGAGCGAAGCGAAGCGGCGGGGCTCCGCAGATCCGGGCTCCTGGCTGAAACCGGAAGCCGAGCTCACTCGCCACTTTCCCGACGTCCCCGACGCAATCGATCGGGCGGGCGAGCTGGCCGAGCGATGCCGCTACCGGATTCCCATCGGCCATCGCATCGTTCCGCCCCGCTACGTCGAAGCGACCGACGCCTTCGAGCAGCTCCGCACCTACGCCTACCAGGGAGCCGAGCGGCGCTACGGCACCGTCGCCCCGATTACCCGCGACCGATTGGAGCACGAGCTCGCGATCATCGGCATGAAGGGTTACTCCGATTACTTCCTGGTGGTGAAAGACATCGTGGAGCACGGTCCCACCCACTGCGGCCGGGGCTCGGTCGCCAACTCCATCGTCTCCTACTGTCTCGGCATCACCCACGTGGAGCCGCTCGGCGCGGGGCTTCTGTTTGAGCGCTTTCTCAATCCGGAACGGAAAGACCCGCCTGACATCGATCTCGATTTTCCGTGGGATGAGCGCGATCACATCCTGGCCTGGGTCTTTCGGCGCTACCCGATGCCGAGAGCGGCGATGGTGGCGAACCATAACACGCTCAAGCTCCGCGGCGCCCTCCGCGAAGTGGCCAAGGTGGATGGCCGTCCGCCGGGGGACATTCGCGACGTCACCCGGCGGATTCCCTGGTACAGCGACGACGTTCCGATCGACCAGCTCCTCGCCGAGCATCCCAATTTCACCGGCCTCGACCTCCCCGCCGCCTGGCTCGGGATCGCACGGCGCGCCACTTCGCTGGTCGGCACACCGAGGCATCTCTCGCTGCACCCTGGCGGCGTGGTCATCGTCCCTGGCGCGCTCACCGACTACGTCCCGATCGAGCCGGCCGCCAAGGTGCTCGACGGTGCGCCGGAGCTCACCGTGCCGGTCATCCAGTTCGAGAAGGACGGCGCCGAGGATGCCGGCTTGGTGAAGATCGATCTCCTGGGCAACCGGTCGCTGGCGGTGATTCGTGACGGGATCGCCGCCGTCCGGGTGAATACCGGGCGGCAGCTCGACTACACCAGCGCCGAAGCCGGCGAAGACCCGAAGACACGGGAGATCTTCCGCACCGGCCGCACCATGGGGGTGTTCTACACCGAGTCGCCGGCCTCGCGGATGCTCTGCATCAAGAGCCACGCCGAGGATTACGAGATCCTGGTGCTCAACACCAGCATCATCCGCCCCGCTTCCAACCGGTTCATCCGGATCTACCTCGAGCGCCTGCACGGCGCGCCGTATCTGCCGCTGGATCCGAGCCTTCGTGACGTGCTCTGGGAAACTTTCGGGGTGATGGTGTATCAGGAAGACGTGGTCAATGTCTGCTCGGCCTTTGCCGGCATGCCGCTCGCGACGGCCGACGGGCTGCGCAAGGCGCTCTCGAAGAAGCGGCCGGTCAAGGCGCTGGCGTCCTACGCGGAGGAATTCTTCAGCGGCGCGCTGGCGCTGGGTCGCGGCATCGAGACCGCCAAGCAGGTGTGGGAGATGGTGATGAGCTTTGCCGGCTACAGCTTCTGCAAGGGCCACTCCTGCTCCTACATCCAGGTGGCGCAGCAGTCGGGGTATTTGCGGGCGCACTATCCGGCGGAATTCTTCGCCGCGGTACTGGCCAACGGGGGCGGATTCTATGCGCCATTTGCGTACGTAGCGGAGGCACGGCGCGCGGGAATCCTGGTGCGACCGCCTGACGTGAACGCGAGCGAGTTCCGGACCACCGGGCGGGGACAGGAGATCAGGGTCGGGCTGCAGTTCATCAAGGGATTGAGTAGCGCGGGGGCGGAGAGGATCGTGGAGGGGCGCAAAGGCGCAAAGGCGCAAGGGCGCAAAGAAGACGCCCCATACCTGAGCCTCGACAACCTCCGCGAGCGCGCGGGGCTCAAGCCCGACGATCTCCGGCTGCTGATCAAGGTGGGGGCGTGCGACGGTATTGCGGTCGGGAGAACGCGGCCGGGAATGCTCTGGGAAGTCGACGCGGCGGAAGGTCGCAACGGCGCAAAGGCGCCAGGTGAGGAACTGTCGTCCTCCTTGCGCCCTTGCGCCATAGCGCCTTTCCGCCTTCCCGAATACTCCCCCGACCGCCGCCGCCGGGAAGAATGCGAGCTCCTTGGATTTGCCACCGACTGCCATCCCATGGAGCTCCGGCAGGACGACTTGCGCCGTTTTCGTCTGGTCCCCGCGACCCGGCTGTCCGAGCACGTCGGCCGGCACATCCTCGCCGCCGGGATGCTGACCACCGCCAAGCCGGTCCACACCGCCAAGGACGAGCCGATGCAGTTCGCCACCTTCGACGATGGCCACGGCCTGATTGAGACGGTGCTCTTTCCCGACGTGCACAGGTCGCGCGGCCACGTCCTCTTCGACCAGGGCCCCTTCATCTTTCGCGGCAAGGTTGAAGAAGAATTCGGCGCGGTCTCGGTGACGGTGACGCATCTCGATCGCCTGGACCGGATGCTCAGTAAGGTGAGAGGTGAGAGGTAAGAGGTCAGCGGTGAGCGGCGGCTGTTGCGGCGTCGACTGACAAGCAGTTATTTGGGGATCTCCTGCTCACATGTGCCAAGAATCCACCGGACCGTCCATGATGAATCGCGCGCTTCTCCTCGCCGCTGCCGTCGCCCTGCCATCGTCCGTGAAGGCCCAGGGCACCCGTCTCCTCCGCCAGCCTACCGTGAGCGCGACGCACATCGCCTTCGAATATGGCGGCGACCTCTGGATCACCGAGAAAGGCGGCGGTGAGGCGCGGCGCCTGACCAGCACGCCGGCGGTGGAGGCGGATCCCCAGTTCTCTCCCGACGGCCGCTCGCTGGCGTTCACCTCGAACCGGGGCGGCAACCGGGATGTGTACCTGATGCCGGTGGAAGGTGGTGATCCGCGGCGGCTCACCTGGCACCCCGGGAACGACGACGCCCGAGGCTGGTCGCCCGACGGGAAACAGGTGCTCTTCGCATCCAACCGGAACACCGCCCCGACCTCCTTCGCACGGCTGTGGACGGTGCCGGCCGAAGGCGGCATCGAGCGGCTCATCCCCGCGCCGATGGCAATTCGCGGCTCCTGGTCACCCGATGGCAAGCGACTCGCCTATGACCGGGTGACCCGCTGGGACATCGAGTTCCGCAACTACCGCGGCGGCCAGAACACGCCGCTCACGATCCTCGACGTCGGGAGCCTCGAGGAAACACGCCTCCCCAATGAGCGGAGCAGCGACACCCAGCCCATCTGGGTCGGCCAGACGATCTACTTCCTGTCCGACCGGGATTACGCGGTCAACATCTGGGCGTATGACGTCGGCAAGCCGACGCTGCGGCAGGTAACGCACTTCAAGAACGCCGACGTGAAGTACCTCGCCGCCGGCGGCGAGCTGTCGGTCGGACACAGCTTCGTGGGAGGCGGAGACCTCCCTGCGGTCGATTCCACCCGCACCGGCTTGCTCGGCGCGGACCTCTCACCCGAAGGCGATCGCTGGAAGTTCGCCCGCATCTACACCGGTGAGAGCTGGAATCCCGAGCTTCGCGCCCCGCTCGACGCACCTGGGCTCAGGATCCGGACCGGCAACTACATCCTCGAAGTGAACGGCGCCGACCTGCGGGCGACGGACAATCCGTGGCGTCTGCTCGACGGGACCGCCGAGCAGCAGACCGTGCTCCGGCTCAACGATCGCCCGGTTTCCGATGGCTCCTGGCTGGTGACCGTGGTGCCCCTCCGCACCGAGAACGCGCTCCGCACCCGCGCGTGGGTCGAGGACAACCGCCGCAAGGTGGACTCCCTCTCCGGTGGCAGGCTCGGATACGTCTGGGTGCCCAACACCGGTGGGCCGGGGTACGCGTCATTCAACCGCTATTTCTTCGCGCAGCAGGACAAGGCCGGCGCCGTGATCGACGAGCGATTCAATGGCGGCGGCCTGCTCGATGATTACATGGTGGATTACATGGGCCGGCAGCCGATCGGCGGCGTCAGCAACGACGCGCCGGGCGGGGTGCATTTCCCCCTCCCGATGGCGGGAATTCTCGGACCCAAGGTGCTTCTAGTCAACGAGCTCGCGGGCTCCGGCGGCGACTATTTCCCCTGGGCGTTCCGGCAGCTCAAGGTGGGGCCGATCATCGGCACCCGCACTTGGGGTGGACTGGTGGCGGCGAGCGTCCCCTACGCGCTGATGGACGGCGGGACGATCACCGCGCCCTCGAGCGCGGTGTTCACCCTGAACGGTGAGTGGCCGGCGGAAGGCGAAGGCATTCCCCCGGATATCGACGTACCGCTCGACGCCAAATCCGTCGCCGCGGGACGGGATCCCCAGCTCGAGCGCGGCATCGCCGAAGCGCTCGAGCTGCTGCACCAGTCACCGGTCAAGCCGCTGACGCTGCCGCGCGCATCGAAGCGGGCCCGGTGGCCGACTCCCTGAGCGGGTGCCGGACCCTCAGGAACGGAAGGCTAGTTGTCCCGAATCACGGAGGAGGCATCATGGGAGTCATCGTGCGCATCGTCATCGGCCTGGCCATCCTGGCCGCGGTGATCTTCGCCATCGGGCTCGGCCTGCCGAAGAATCACCGGGCCGAGAGCCGGATTACCCTGGAAAAATCACCCGACGAAGTCTGGGGGGTGATCCGGAACCCCGCCGCGCTGGTGGGAACCTGGTCCGAGCTCAAGAGCGCCCGGCAAGTGCAGGGCCAAGGCGGCCGGGAGGTATGGGAACAAGACGCTGGCGGATTCCCGATGCGGCTCATCATCGAGTCGTCGAATCCCCCACGCCGGCTGGTGACACGGATCGACGCCGACGAAAAGGCGGCGTTCGGCGGCACCTGGACCTATACCCTGACCCCGGCGGGCAACGGCACCACCGTCAGCATCGTCGAGGACGGTTACGTCAACAATCCGTTGTTCCGGGTGATGATGACCATCATGGGCAAGCACCGCACGCTCGACGGGTATCTCAAGGCGCTCGCGGACAAGTTCGATGAGGTTGTGAGGCCGGAGCACGTCAACTAGGAGGTAGCTACTCGCTACATCCTAGCCGCGCCCAATACGAGGGGTTGGGAACCGGAAGATTCTCGCGGAGGAGGTTCCATGTCCAGTCTGGCCGGTGTGGTCATCGCGCTGCTGACCGCGGCCGCCGCGTGCGACGCGCAGGGGACGAACCGGCCCATTCCCACCAGTCCGCTCCCGGTGGCCACCGGTGCCCGGCTCCGCGAAGTTGTCAACGGGCTCGCGATGCCGCTCTTCCTCACCTCGCCGCCCGGCGACCTGAGCCGCCAGTTCGTGGTCGAGAAGGCCGGCCGCATCCGGATCATCAAGGACGGCGGGCTCCTCCCGGCTTCCTTCCTCGACATCTCCAGCAAGGTGTCGAACGGAGGCGAGCAGGGTCTCCTCGGACTCGCCTTCCACCCCCAGTACGCCTCGAATGGCCGGTTCGTCGTCAACTACACCAACACAGCGGGCGATACCCGGGTGTCGGTCTACCGCGTCTCCGCCGATCCCGACCGGGCCGATGCGGCGAGCGAGCAAGTCATCCTGGCGGTAGACCAGCCCTTCTCCAATCACAACGGCGGCATGGTGGTCTTTGGCCCCGATGGAAAGTTGTACATCGGCTTGGGAGACGGCGGCTCCGGCGGCGACCCCCAGGGCCACGGACAGAATCGCAACAGCCTCCTCGGCAAGATTCTTCGCCTCGATGTCAGCGCGACGGGGGTGGCCTCGGTGCCGTCGGACAATCCCTTCGTGGGACAATCGAATGCCAGGCCGGAGATCTGGAGTTACGGGCTCCGGAACCCCTGGCGCTTCAGCTTCGACCGGTCGATCGGCGATCTCTACATCGCCGACGTGGGACAGAACGCGCGGGAAGAGATCAACGTCTCGACCGACATCACGCAGTTCGGGAGAGGCCGCAACTACGGCTGGAACATCATGGAGGGGACCGCCTGTTTCAGCGGATCGAGCTGCAACCAGAACGGCCTCACCCTGCCGGTGCTGGAGTACGGCCACGGTGACGGGTGCTCCGTCACCGGCGGCTACGCCTACCGCGGCGGCGCACTCGCGCTGTACGCCGGCCACTATTTCTACGGCGACTACTGCGGAGGCTGGGTTCGGAGCTTCCGGCTCACCGGTCCGGGCGTGACCCTCCAGAAGGAATGGACCTCGCTCCGCCCGGGCAGCCAGATTCTGAGTTTTGGTGAGGATGCGCTCGGCGAGATCTACGTGCTGACCTCGTCGGGACACGTGTACCGGATCGAGCCGGTCCCGTAGGGAGGCCAAGTGCAGCCACCGGAAGAATCGCCAATAGGCGCCCTGGATCTCCCCCGCCTCCGCGAGGCTATCCCGTCCGGCGTGCACTTCGGCACCTCGTCGTGGAACTATCCCGGGTGGAGGGGCCTGGTGTATTCGCGCGACTATCCGGTGAAGGGCGCCGGCGCGGAGATGCTGGCGGAGTACTCGAAGTTTCCGCTGTTCAGCACGGTCGGAATCGACGCGAGCTTCTACGCGCCGCTCACCGAGAAGACACTGCGAAGCTATGCGGGCGTGCTGCCGCCCGGGTTTTCCTGCGTCAGCAAGGTGTGGGACCGGCTTACGGTGCACACCTTCGCCAAGGCGCGGGAGAAGAACAAGGCGGGTCAGCCCAATCCCGATTTCCTGAATGCCGATCTCTTCCTCCGCGAGGTGTGGACGCCCTGCGCGCAGCATCTCGGCGCCCACCTCGGCCCCTTCGTCTTCGAGTTCCAGGCCATCGCGCAGAAGGACAAAATCGTCCCCGACCAGTTTGCCCGATGGCTCGACGCATTTTTCGGGAAGCTGCCGCGGGAGGGGCGCTACGCGGTGGAAATCCGGAATCCGGAGTTCCTCACCCCGGCGTATTTCGCGGTGCTCCGGGAGCACGACGTGGCCCACGTGTTCAACTCATGGACCCGGATGCCGTCGATCGGCATGCAGCTCGATCTGCCGGGCTCGGTCCCGGCGGCATTCCTGGTCGCGCGCGCGCTGCTCCGGCCCGGCCGCTGGTACGCCGACGCGGTCGATGCGTTCGCGCCCTACGACCGGATCAGGGATCCGAATCCCGAGCTGCGGAACGATTTGGCTCGATTGGTGGAGACGGCGGAGAAACTCAGGATTCCCGCGTATCTGATCGTGAACAATCGGGCGGAGGGCAGCGCGCCGCTGACCATCGCGGCGGTGGCGGAGCTGCTGGCGGAGAAGGCTAACCGCTAGCGCCCAGCGGCCTTCCTCGCTGCCCGTCGAAACCGCCGCTTTGCCGGACTGCGTCCCCGCCCCGCGGCGGCGTGCGCCGCCTTGGCCAGCTGGCTCAGGCGCGCCAGCTCTTCAGCGTAGGGGATCTCGACCCAGCCCTGGCTCAGCGCGAGACGCTCGGAGAGGAAGGGGCGGGCGGTTGCGGCGGAAAGTGCTTCGATCCGCAGCGGCGCGGGCAGCCGGAGCACCAGGGCTTCACGGCCCAGCACCGCGAACATGCGCTCACCGTTGAAGAATGCTTCGCTGCCGAAGAGCTTCTTGATCCGGACGGGGCTCAACGCGGCGAGGGCGTCGCGGACCAGGGCCGGGCGGGTCGGGGTATCCATGGGGAAAGATGGTACCGCCTGAATCGGGACCCCGCTAGAGAGCGGGGCGGCCCTGCTACGCCACCGCCTCTCCCAGCGCCTGGCCGAGCCCCGCAATCGCGCAGATCCGGACGACCGTCTCGCCGATCTTGTTGTTGGGAGTCGACGCGCCGGCGGTGATGCCGATCGACCTCACTCCGGCAAGCCACCCGGTCGCGGTTGCTTCATTCTTCTGGCCCACCGGCCGGTGGCGGATGCTGCCGATCTCAGGGTCGAGGCAGTCCGAGTCCTCGATGTGGTAGGTGGTGACGCCGCGGCTCGCGCAGAGCTTGGCGAGATGGGTAGTGTTGCTCGAGTTGTACCCTCCCACCACGATCATCAGATCGGGCGGATCCGCCAGCATCAGCTCGACGGCATCTTGCCGCTCCTGCGTCGCCGAGCAGATGGTATCGAAGGTGCGCACGTGTTGCGCCGCGTCGCTCTCGCCGTACTTTCGCACCATCGTCCGGCGAACCTCCTCCGCGATGGCGAGCGATTCGCTGGAGAGCATCGTGGTCTGGTTGGCGAGTCCAACGCGCTCCAGGTCCCGGACAAAATCGAACCCCACCGATGCCGACGCGGCGAAGCGAGCGGTCACCGGGCCTGGGTCGCCCCCCGTCTCGATCCAGTCGCACACCGCGCGCGCCTCGGCCATGTCGAGCACCACGAGGTAGCGCCCATCCGGGTACTTCATCACCTGGCTCGCGGTGGCTTTCGTCTCCTCGTGCCACTGCTTCCCATGGATCACCACCGTGAAGCCGTCGCGCGCGTAGCTCTCCACCCGCTTCCAGACATTCAGCACCGAGCCGCAGGTCGTGTCCACCATCACGCAGCCGATCGCCCGGAGCCGCTCGAAGTCGTGGATCGTCACGCCGAAGGCGGGCATAATCACCACGTCGTCCGCGGTCAGGTGGGAAAAATCGAACTCACCGCCGGGGCCGCGGTGGAGAAACACCACGCCCATCGCCTCGAGCTTCGCATTGACATGAGGATTGTGGATGATCTCGCCGACGAGATAGAGCGAGCGGTCGGGAAATTTCATCCGCGTCTCGTAGGCATACTCCACCGCCCGATCGACCCCGTAACAGAACCCGAACTCCCTCGCCAGGCGGAAGCTGAGCGGCCCGATCGGGAGTACGTAGTCGCGCGCGCGGATCACTTCAACCAGACGGGAGTGATAGTCCGCCGAGAGCTGACCTTCGATCGCGTTCTTGAGCCCGAATCCCTTCCGGAAATACGTCGCTTCAGCCATGGCGAAATCTACCCAGCTCCCGGTCGATTGGCCCGGCCGCAGGCTTCGATCGCCTTCGCCACGGGAATCCGGACAAAGCTCCCCGTAAGCTCGAGCGTATCGGGATTGCCGGTGCGACGGAGCGCCACCTCGAAGGTACCCGACACGCCTGAGGCTTCCATTTCGCTCAGTGTCACCACTCCCGAGGCGCCCTCGAAGCCCTTGAGCTCGACCTGGTCCAGCCATCGCATCGCCGCATTGGCCTGGGGCCGGAAGGCGATGAACACCTGGGAAGCGAAGATCGAGTAGACACCGGCGCCAAGGGTGTCCTTGGGCAGAAGGGCGAATCCCACCGCGGTATCGTTGCGAACGGCGAGCAGCTCGAGCAGGGTATCGCGGGCGCACCAGAGGGCAGTGGCCGGTGCGCGGAAGACGCCCTGCGCGCTGCCGGTCCATTGCGCGGCCATCTCGCCGCCCGTGGGAGGGGAGGCCGCGCCGGAGCGGCACGCCGCAGCGGGAAGCATCAGGAGGTATAGGAGGCGGCGCATGGAGGGGGAAACTAGGCCGCAGACGGCGCCGGGGCTACCGCGGTGCGCCGAAGACGATATCGAAGCGCAGACCGCTGCCGGACGGCCGCGGCGAGATCGGATGGCTCAGGTCGAACCGGAGGAGTCCGTTGAGCAGGGAGAGACCCGCTCCGCCACCCACGAGCATCGGGCGTGAGAGGAGAACATCGCGCATCCCGGCCTGCCCCGCGTCCAGGAAGAACACCGGGCGGACGGTCCGGCGCCACGGCGTGAGGTCGGCCTGCGCCGCCCAGAATGCATCGCCCCGCTGAATCCCGTAATCGAAGCCGCGGACGCTCCCCTGCCCGCCGGAATGAAACGCATACTGAGACGCCGATGAGAGCGCCGCGATCCCCGCGCGCGCGCGAATGGTCAGGCCGGTCCGGCTCCCGATGGGCTGGCGCCATTGTCCGTACAGTCGCGCGGCATGGTGCTCCCCGCCGGTGCTCATCATGCCGTCGGCGCCGAGCTGCCAGCGCGCCCGCCCCGACTGCCCGTCGGCGCGCGCGACGAGCGCGCCATAGTCTCCCTCGTCGATGGGCGGGTTAACGCCGAGCAGGCCGTCCCCGCCGAATACGTCGTTGAGCCATGCGGTCGCGTTGCCCTCCGCGGAACGCTGGCGCTCAAACCGCCCACCCAGCAGGATCTCGGCCCCGGTGCCGAGCGAGGTCTCCCATGACAGGGATGCCCCCGTCGCGCGGAAGTATTCGCCTTCATCCCGCGCGGAAACGAGCGCGCGAATCGAATTGGCTGCGGAGAGGCCACGGCCGAACGGATCGCCTTCCGAGAGGTCGTGGTAGATCGCGACCGCGACCTTTCCTGCAGGCGCATCGCGCACCAGTGCGGCTCGGGCGGTGACACGCTGATCGGACAGGCCGTACCGCGCGGTGCCATAGAGCGAGGTGTACTTCATCCCGCGGACGTCGATCTGGTAGCCGAGCCCGATCGACGTCCCTTGCACCCGGTTGAATCGGAAGGCGTCGGCCAGCCGCTCGTAGGAAAAGCCGGTGACCTGACGGCCGCTAATCTGACGGGGAAGTCCTTCGACGAGATCGGCGAGCTCGTGCCGGGTTTCCCGGAGCCGCCGCTCGTCTTCCTCCGTCCTGCGAAGCTCGAGCGAATCTCCCCAGCCGGCATAGAGCCGGAGCGAATCGCGCGGGGCGCGGCGGATTTCATAGCGGCCGCCGGCCGGGAGCAATCCCGCCACCGTCCGCGCTGCAGCGCTGTCACCCCGGATTTCTCCGCGCCGCTCGACTCGCATCGAATCGCGATAGGCGGCGCGTTGCGATCGAGTGCGGCGTCGTACCGGATTGGGACGATCGAGTTGGAACACGACCGGCTGACCGGTGTTGATCTCGTAGTCGCTGAAGGTGGTGACTGCTTCGAAGGGGATGAAAACGTCCCCCACCAGAGGAATCTGGATCTGGCCCGAGAGCACCTGGCGGTACGGCATCCAGTATTTGCCCTCTTGAAGCGCGTACTCCAGGTCGGCGTCGATCGAGAGTATCCGGTTCGCCAGCCGATTACTTCGGCGGGCCTCGGCACTGTCCTTCGCGGTCGGTTCGTCGGGCGTTGCCCAGAGCTCGGTGCCGATGTAGCGGAACGCGAAGCGCACGACCTCGGCGGTCGCGAGATCGAGCCAGATCTTTCCGGCGACGAGCGCGGGGCCGCTCCTCCGCGGCACCACATCGACCATCGCGAGGCGGATGCGGCGGCCATCGGGCGTGCCGAGTGTGACGGTGTCGCCGAGGCTGTAGCGGTACCACGACGTGCCGTCGGATGCGAGCGGATGCAGAGCGGCGCGGCCCGGGATGTCGGAGCCGAAGACGCGCACCGAATCGGAGAGGCCGCGGGGCACGAACCATGGCGAGTCGAACGCCGAGAACATCCGGGCATTGGCTTCGCGGCTCCGCGAGCGCTGGCCCTGGATGTCGACCCGGAGATTGTTGGGAAGCTTCCACGCCACGGTGGCGTCCTGCTCTTCCGCGGCGAATGGCGGCGCATTGCCCCAGCGCCGCCGGCCGACCGCCACCGACAATCGATAGCGGAGCCTCGCGCGATAGTCGGTGACCGATGAATCCTGGTCCCGATGCCGGGCCGCCGCCCTCACGATCAGATCGCGGGCGGCGGGGCTGGAATAGACGCTGGTATCGGGGGACTGTGCGGCGGGCGGCGACGCGAGTGCAGCCAGGATTATGAGGCCTGGGCCCATTTGCTCCGGCCGTCGCGATGCAGGCCATAGGCGCGAAGGCGGCGCCAGAGGGTGGTCCGGCTGATGCCCAGACTCTTGGCCGTCTCGGCGAGCCGCCATCCGTGCTCGTCGAGGGAGCGCACGATGGCCTCGCGCTCGCGGTCGGCCAGGGTGGTGGGTCCGACGCTGCCCTGAATGAACATTGCTTCGCCCAGGTCGAGGTTGGCAACCCGTAGGGGTTTGAGGCGCCCCCCTAGCTCAGCCAGGGTCGGCATCAGGTCGGAAGCGGGGCGGGACAGGTCGAGTCCCAGCTCCCGGGCCTGTTCATTGGCGTACAGGACCTTCCCCCGGGGGTCGAAGACGATGGCGGCCTCGCTGAAGGCGTCGAGCAGCGCCTTCGCGAGGGGCGAAAATACTGAGGGGAGGGGAGTTGGGTTGTGAGGCGACGTCATATGCCCAATCTACGGCTAGGCGGGGAATTTGGTTTCAAATCGGAACCCGCGCTAGACCCCAACAGGTTCACGCAGTTGATCTCCTGCTCCACTCCGCATAAATCACCACCGCCACGCCGGCGAAGATCGCCGTGCCGGCGAGGGCAATCCGCGCCGTCAGCATCTCGCCCTCGAGCACCAGCGGCGCGACCGCTGTCGTGAACAGCGGCTGCAGGTAGATGAAGCTGGTAACCAGGGTCGGCGAGGCCCGGCGGAGCGACCAGAGATTGAGGAAATAGGTGACGGTAGTGGGAAAGACCACCATGTACGCGAGCCACAAGTACAACCGAGTGGTCAACGCCTCCTGGTTCACCGCATCGGCGCCGCCGATCCCGAATGGCAGAATGCCGATCAGCCCCGCCGCCGAGAGCCAGAAGGCGACCGTCACCGGGGCGTAGCGCTGCAGCATCTCCTTGGAGAGAAGGAACGCCAGGGCATTGAAGGCCATTCCGGCCAGAATGAGCACGTTGCCCAGCGCCACCCCGGGCTCGAGCGACACCCGGTCGGGGCCGATGAGGTAGACCGTCCCCGCCCCCGCGACCGCGACCCCCAACCACTTGAGCGCCGAGGGCTGGTCACGCCGAAGCAGCCACCCGAAGATCACGGTAAAGATCGGGATCATCGGGATGAGGATCGCAGCGTTGATGGCCGTCGTCCGGGTGAGCCCGAGCAGTATCAGGAACTGATTCCCCGCCCCGCCCAGAATCCCGAGCAGCGCGAACCGGGCCCAATCCCCCGCCTTCTTCGGCACCGTCCCGCTGATTATTCGGTGGGCCACGAAGAAGATGATCGTCGCCACAATCATCCGCATGGTCACGATGACCGGAGCGGGAACGATCGGGAGCAAGAACTTCCCGACGATGACGCCGCTCGCGTAGATGATCTGGACCACCAGAAGCGCCAGGACGATGGGCATTGCCCTTCTCTTTCAATGACTTATGCTTGAATGGTTGTTCAGTCAGCCACTCGTGTTCCGGAGGTATTCCCCATGAAGGACGCCATTCTCAGAGCCGCTATCGACGTCGTCGCCCTCCACGGACTGAACAACTGGACAGTTGAAGAAGTCGCCAACCGGGCCCGCTGCGCGAAGGGCCTCGTCAACTATCACTACCGCTCCAAACAGGACCTGCTAATTCAGGTCGCCGAAACGATTCGTTATGACCGGTCGGCTCACCGTCTGGCGGCCGTTCAATCCTCAGGAGCCCGGGCTCTGGACCGGCTCTGGGAGGCGCTCGCCCAGGAAATGGAATCGGGGTGGTTCGCGGCCTGGCTGAGCCTGCTTGCGGCCGATGGAGCGCTCCGCACCGCCGCCAGCGCCACCCCGAAATCCACCAGGACCTTCGCGCTGGCCCTCGGCCGAGCCCTCGACTTGGATGATCAGCTGGTGCCCCGCGCCCAGCTCATCGAGGCCACGTTGGACGGACTCCAGCTCGGTCTCCTGCAAGGGGCCCCCCCAAGCGCGACGGAAGAAGACTACCACCGCTTCTGGCTGAGCGTGCTGCCCTGAGCTGTCACCCTGAGCGCAGAGAAGGGGCCAATCTCACCGTCGAGACCGACCCCCCCTCCGCTTTGCTCAGGGCGACGCTTCGGTCGCTATGCTCCCTCAGGGTGACAGGCCTTACTTGATCCCCGCCGCGGTCCTGATTGCCCCCTCCTGCCAGTATTGGGGGCGCAACCACTGGAAACTCCCTACGAGGATTCCTCCCTGACGGTTGCGTCTTCCACGAGGCGAGGGATAAGCTACCGTCGCGGTCCGATTTCCGGAGGGGCTCATGATGCACCGTTCCGCATCCCTGCTTCTCGCCCTCCTGATCACCGGCGGAGGCGCGCTCCCGGCGCAGGCCCGGCTTCTCGACGTCAGAATCGCGGGCCGAACCTCCTGCCAGATCCACCCCGAATCGGCGGCGGCCACCGCGGAACTCTGGATCGACGCAAAAACGGCCCTCGAGGGTGCTGCAGCCTCCGATTCTTCGGCGCCTACCCTCCTGGTTCAGCACTGGCGGCGCACACTGGGGCCAAACCTCGGCCTCCGCTGGGAGCGCAGGGACACCACGCATGTCACCACCCGGCAGCCATTTTCGAAGAAGACGCCGGACAATCTCGAACGGGCGGGATACATCCAGGAGCGCCGGGATGTACTCACCTATTATGGGCCCGGCGCGGACCTGCTCCTCTCCGAGCGGTTCCTCCGGCGGCACTGCTTCCGGCGGGAGATCGGCGCGGGAGCCCGCTCCGGCCTCATCGGGCTGGCCTTCGAGCCGCTGCCAACGCAGCGACTTCCAGATGTCGCGGGGGTCCTCTGGATCGATCCGGTGCACCGTCTCCTGCAGCACGTCGAGTACACCTGGACCAACCCGCCGGTGGAAGCGCGTGCACCGGCGGCCGGAGGAAGAGTGGACTTCAGCCGGCTCGCGGACGGGGGATGGATCATTCAGCGGTGGAACATGCGAATGCCCAGGGCCTCGGACATCCCCGGAACCGGATATGGTGGATACACCGATCAGGGAGGTGAAGTGCTCGCGGTCGGCGCGCGCCGCCAGCCCCCCCGTCCCTAGCTATGCGTCTTGCCTCCCTCGACAGCGCCCTCCGGATCGCCCGGGAGACCGCGGCGCGATTTCCCATGGCCCTGCTGTCCGCGTTCGTCGCGGCAGGTACCGCCTTCCGCATGATCGACGGCCCATCGGACGACTCGCATCCGCGGCTTCTCGCCACCGCGCTACTCGGACTGCCGCTCTTTACCGCGTCGGTCACCAGCTCCGAGCGCCGTGGGGTCCTTCCCCGGCATCGCTGGATCGTCGATATCGCGATGGCCGCTGGACTCGTCCTTTTGTACACCGCGTCGCTCGACTGGACCGGAGACCACGCCGGCCTTCGCTTCGCACAGCTGCTGGTGGCGGCGCACCTACTGGTGGCCATCGCGCCCTTTCTGACCGGTGAGCGGCTCGACGGCTTCTGGCAATTCAATCGCATCCTCTTCCTCCGGTACCTGATCGGCGCGTTCTACGCGACCGTGTTGTGGGCGGGGCTGGCGGTGGCGCTTGCGGCGCTGGACAAGCTCTTCGGCGTCCATGTGGACGGCGAAGCGTACGCGCATCTCTCCGCCTTCCTCGCCTTCGTCTTCCACCCCTTGTTTTTCCTCTCCGGCGTGCCCCGAGACTACGCGGAGCTGGAAATCCGCGACGATTACCCCGCCGGCCTCAAGGTTTTCACCCAGTTCGTGCTGATGCCGCTGGTCGTGATTTACCTCGGGATCCTCACCGCCTACCTCGGCAAGGTGATTCTGACCCGAAGCTGGCCCAACGGCTGGATCGGGTATCTGGTGTCGAGCGTGTCGGCGACCGGTGTGCTCGCGCTGCTCCTGGTCCATCCTCTGCGAGAGCGCACCGACAGCCGCTGGGTGAATGGATACGGACGCTGGTTGTTCGTGGCGCTGCTGCCCTCGCTCGGGATGCTGCTGGCCGCGATCGCCAAGCGGGTGGGACAGTACGGGATCACCGAGCAGCGTTATTTCCTGCTGGTGCTCGCACTCTGGCTGACCGGTCTCGCGATTTTCTATGGCGTGTCCGCCTCGCGCAACATCAAGCTGATTCCGATGACGCTCTGTGCGGTGGCCATGCTGACGTCGATGGGTCCCTGGAGTGCCTACGCGATTTCTCGGAGGAGCCAGGTCAACCGGTTCACTGAGCTCCTCGAGAAAAACGGCATGGGACAGGCCGGCGCGCCGGTTCCCGCGCGGGGAACGGTTCCTCTCGAAGACCAGCGGGAGATGAGCGCGGTACTCCACTATCTCGCAAAGACCCATGGGGTCGGAGCGGTCGGCAGCGTTCTTGGCCTCCCGGAGGAGTCGGTGCTCGCCTGGGCCGACACTGTTCGCTCCGGAGGAGACGACGATATCGCCTCGCGTGCGATGACCCGCCTTGGGCTCACATATGTCCCGCGCTGGCAGGTGGAGGGAGGCGGAAGCCACGTGTGGGCCCGTCGACCGGGGCCGGCGTCGATTCCAGTCGCCGGATTCGAGGTGGTCACGGCGATCAACCTTCCCAGTACCGGGTGGATCGGGACAGCCACCGACTCGCTGGAGTTCCTTCGCGGTGATTCCAGCGGCATCGTGCTCGTCAAGCATGACGGCGCCGAGATTCTGACCCTCGATCTGGCCGGCGCCGTACGCGCCGCGCTTGGCGCCGACTCGCTGGCGACGGGGACCAGCGTCCTCCTCGCGCAACCCGTCGTCCTTGACGGTGAAGGCGGAGGCTACCGGGTCAGGCTGGTGCTGGAGTCGGTCAATGGCGAGGTGAGGGAGCGCCGATTCACCTGGCAGTCGGGGTCGGGGATGCTGCTGGCGGCGGGGTTTAAACTGCGGTGAGCGCTCACCCCCGGGCTTGAGTGGAACTCGCCCACGGGGCCTGCGGGCCAACGGGACCCACGGTCTCTCGCGGGCCCCTCGCGGCCCGACGTCCCCTATGGCGAGCTCCACTCATCGCCCGGGTGAGTCACGTGACGGGGACCCTTGGAGCAGTTCCCGTTCACTGTTCACTGTTCACTGTTCACGCGTCTTTTTCCCCCGCCTCCAACTACCCCGATAGTTGACAGAACGCCGGCTCGACGCCACCTTCTACTAAACCACTAGTAGGAGGGCCGGATGCGTCTGCGCCTGAGCGACCGCGAGCTGGACGTGATGGCGGTCTTGTGGACCCGGGGTTCGGGGACGGTGTCCGAGGTGCGCGAAGCGCTGGCCGATGTGCTCGCGTACACCACTGTGCTCACCGTGCTTCGGACACTCGAGGAGAAGGAATTCGTCGGGCACCAGGAAGAGGGCAAGGCGCATCGATACATCCCGCTGGTGGCGCGGGAGCGGGCGGGACGGAGCGCGCTTTCCCGAATGGTCGAGAAGCTCTTCGACGGATCTCCCGAGCTGCTGCTCACCCAGCTGGTGAGCGACCGCAAGCTCTCTCCCCCGGAAATCCGCAGGCTGAGGAGGATCCTCGACGAGCGGCTGAAAGCAGGTGCGCGATGATCGCAACCTGGATGGTGTACACCGTCGTGGTAGGCATTCTGGTGTCCCTCGCGGCGCTGGCGGCGGAGCGGGCACTGCTCCTGGCGCGGAAGCCGGTCCGGGGCGTCTGGGCGGCGGCGCTCTTCCTCTCGATGCTGATCCCGGCCGTGAGCCCTCGCCTCCCCTGGCATTTCACGCTGCCATCGGTCCCTGCTCTCTCGCCGATTCAGTCCATCACGGAGTCTGCGCCACGCATCGTGCTTCGTCAGGGTGCTACCGCCACGGTCGAGGAACGCGGGTGGAGCACGGACGGGGTGCTTCTCATTCTGTGGGGGGCCGGCGCCGGCGGACTCGCGCTCTTTCTGATGTACGCGATCGGAGTATTGCAGGGACGCCGCCGGGAGTGGCGGCGGGAATCGCTGGACGGAGTCCCGGTTCTCGTGAGCCGGGACATCGGGCCGGCGGTAATCGGCTGGCGGCAGCTCGACATCGTTATGCCGGAGTGGGTACGCGATCTCGAGGATTCGGCGCGCGCCCTCGTCCTGCGCCATGAAATGGAGCATGTGGTCCGGCGCGACCCGCGGCTCCTGCTGCGCGCCTACATCGGCCTGGTTGCGACGCCGTGGAATCCGGCGCTCTGGTGGCAGCTCCGCCGGCTCCGCCGGGCGATCGAGCTCGATTGCGATGCACGAGTCGTGGCATCCGGCGCCGACGTGGCGCGGTACGGGAGTGTCCTGTTGGATTCGGTGGGCCGATGCAACCAGGGCGGACTCCCCGCGTTTGCCGCCTTCGCCGAGCGCTCGGGAGATCTCGAAGCGCGTATCAACGCCTTGACCTCCGCGCGACCCGGATCCTGGCGGAGACGGGCAATTGCGGCCGCGACGATTGCGACGGTCCTGGCCGCGGCGGCGTGCCTGATGCCCGATTCGCTGGCGCCCGGACTCGTCTCTCAGCCGGTGCGTCCACTCGAATCATCCCTGAGCGGCATCGAGTGGGTGCGGGAGCACCTCAGGGGTCACCCACCCGCCGATATCGTGGTACTCTACCGCAGTCACGACGGGCGGCTGCTCGGCTCGGAGCGGATGCTCCGTCCGAGTCCGGGGGCTCGGCCGGTCCGGAACGGGCCGACGGTCCCCGCATCGCTTTCTACCCTGCCCCCTGATGGCATTGAATCGGTCGAGGTCGTCAGGGGCGAGAAACTGGGCGTGCCCGGCATTGATGGCGTGGTCATCGTGACGGTCAAAGGCGACCGGGAGGCGCGAGCGGCGACGAGGCGGTGGCTCACCCACGAGCTGGCGCAGTTGCAGCAGCGAAAGGTCGAGCTGGCGATGGCCGCCGCGGGCCCGCCGCCCGAGGGGGCCGATTCCTGGCGGACCTATATCTGGTACGAGACCGACTCGGCGGGCGCCATCAGGGGAGCGGGTTATGTCGGCGACAAGGTTGCCATGATCCGCCGCAACGGCCGGCGGCCGGCGGAATCGGGATCGTGGTACACGGAAGACCGGAAACAGGTACACTGGGCGAGGTACGCGGCACCATGATGCGTCTCGCGATCATGCTGGTTTGGACCGCGCTGCTCGTCCCGGCGGCCCATGCCCAGGATTCCCGGCCAATCGGCCCCTGGAAAGCCGAGCGCTCGAAGCGCGGTGATACGACGGTCATCCGCACCGTGAGTGGGAGTGTCTGGGGCGAAAAGGTCGCTCTGGTCGAGGAGCTCCGCATCGGCTCGAAGGAGGGCGGCGGAGCGGACGCCTTCGGTTCCATCATGGCGTTGGCGGTGTTTCAGAGCGGCGTGATTGCCGTGTTCGACATGTCGGTGCCCGCCCTCCGCCTCTTTTCATCGGACGGGAAGCACCTCCGCACCCTCGGCCGGGATGGAGCGGGACCCGGAGAGTACCGCAATCAGACTTTGGGACTTGTCGTCGATCGGGAAGGCACTCTCCTGATGTACGACCCTCGCAACGCGCGGCTCAACCGCTGGAAGGAGGACGGGACACTTCTCCCGAGCTGGCGGGTGCCCACCGGGCTATTTACCAGTCAGGCTCTCCAGACAGACACTGCCGGGAACGTCTTCATCAAAGTCACGACCGAGCGGCCCGAGCCCGGGAAGCCCTGGAAGTTCGGGCTCGCTCGCCTGGATCGACAGGGGGTGCTGGTTGACACGCTCCTCCCGCCGAGCATCCCGGGAGATGCGCCCGCCGATGCGACGTTCTTCGAACCTCAGAAATACTGGTATCGGAGTCGGAGCGGCGAATGGGTGACTGGGTTTAGCGGCACCTATGTCATCACCATCGCGGCCCCGGGGCGGGGAGCGCTCCGGATCGAGCGTCCGGTCGCCCGCGTCGCGCTCGCACCCGATGAGCGCCGTAACTATCAGGAGGTGGCCGACGCGCTCCGCAAAAACCCCATGATCCGCGGTTCTACCGGTCGCGCCAACGTCCCGGACCACAAGCCCTACTTCCGCTGGCTCCAGACCGACCTCGACGGAAGAATCTGGGTGGACGTGCACGGCCAGGGTGAGACCTTCGAGCCCATTTCACGCCCGACTCAGCCGGGTGCCCCGCCGGTTCCACCCCTCCGCTGGCGGGAGCCTCGACGTTTCGACGTTTTCGCACGAGACGGCTCCTACCTGGGCCGGATCGAGCTTCCTGGACGCACCGCGTTTTCGGAAGCGAAAGGGAATCGTATCTGGGCGGTTCAGCGCGGCGACGATGATGAGCAGTATGTCATTCGTTATCGGATCGACGGGCTTCGCTAGCGCACGCAACCGTTTTTTGAGGTGAGAGGTCAGAGGTGAGGGGTGGGCACCTCTCACCTTCTCACCTCTCACCTCTTACCATTCATGATGATGATGCCCCGAGCCCTTCCCTGCGTACTCTCCGCGCTCCTCGCCGCCTGTGGCGGCGCCAAGGCATCCAACCTTGCCAAGGCGGTCATCGACACCCTTCCCGGCGGCATTCCCCGGGTCACCAGTCCAGCGCCCACCGCGTGGACCGACTCGAGTGGTGCCGTGCTCATCGAAGAGACCCGCTGGAGCGGCGAGGACGGGAGCCCCGCCGAAATCGGCCAGCCCCAGAGCCTGGCGGTGGACGAAGCCGGACGGGTCTACGTGTTGGACACCAAGCCCGCCGTCATCAAGGTGTTCGCCCCGGACGGAAGGCTGATTCGTACCATCGGCGGCGAGGGAGAAGGGCCCGGGGAATTCCGGGTCGGTTTCATTGCCGTGCGGGGCGGCTACCTGGCGCTCCACGATCCCCGCCTCTCCCGCACTACCGTATGGGACACCGCTGGCACCCTCCTCAAGAGCTGGCACTCGTCCTGTTGTTACTGGAGCGACATCCAGATCGACCGTCAGCAGCGGATCTACGTGCCGAGCATGGTGCCCGGGAAGCGCGGTGATACTCCGCGCGGCACCCCGTACGTGCGCTGGTCGGTCGAGGGCGCCGTGCTCGATACCGTCTGGGTGCCGTACAAGAGCTCGGGGAGGTTCTGGACCATTTCGGTCAAGGGACCGGACGGGAAGATGATGGGCTCGATGAGCACCGGGGTGCCGTTCATGCCCTCACTCACCCACACCCTCCATCCCGACGGCGGGATCGTGTACGGGTGGACCGGGGAGTATTCCGTCATCCGGAGCGGCACCGGGCAGGACAGCCTCCGGGTGTTCGGACGGGCGTGGACCCCGGAGACGATCGACGACTCGCGCCGGAAGGCCGAGCTGGAGAACCGGATCAGGGAGCCCGCGAAGAACTACGGCGAGGACAACGTGCGGGCGGCGTTCAAGCTGGAGGACCTTCCCAGCACCCTTCCCGCGTTCATGAACCTGCGGGTGGACCGGAGCGGCAGAATCTGGGTGCGGCGCCACCTCGTGGCGGACACGACCCGCACCGCATTCGACGTCTTCGATTCGGCGGGCGCCTTTCTCGGCCCGGTCCTCCTCCCGTTCCAGATGAACGAATGGGGCATGCAGGCCTGGACCCGGGACGGCTTGGTGACGATCATCGAGGACGAAAATGGCAGGCCCACCGTGGTGCGACTCCGGCTCACTTTGCGGGGCAGGAGAGATTGAGGCCCGCGCACATGGAGTATTGACAGGCACCCCCTACCATCGCATCTTTTCATCCGTGCCCGATGGATTCAAAATCGGGCCGCCTTATCGGGTGGAGCTCTGGCAACCACCAGATGAAGGCGCGAGGGGTCTCCGACGACCCATCGCGCCTTTTGTGCTTCTGATCCCCGAGGGCAGTCGCGGAAGGTCAAAAAGCTGAGGGTGCGCGGACCGCGCGCCCGCCTTATCGGCGGAGGCTCCTGGCCTCCGCGAGACGAAGGCACGATCGCTGGGCAAGAGCCCGGCGCGCGTGCTTTTGTGTGTTTCTGGAGCCCCGGACGATGGGCTCCGATAATCCGGCCGGCGACGGCTGGTGCAGTCATAGCGGGACGGGATGGGTCAGCCGGTGCGGGAGTCCGGGTCGGGCTCCCGCACCGGCAGCTCCTGCTCCACCACTCGAGGAGGATCTGATGCTTCGATGGGCTTTGGGCTTTTTGATCGTCGCGATCATCGCCGCGATGCTGGGCTTCGGCGGCGTGGCGTCGGCGTCGGCCGGCATCGCCAAAGTGCTGTTCTTCATATTTCTCGTGGGATTCGCGATCATGCTGGTTATCGGGCTGGCAGCGGCGCGCCGCCTGACGCATTAGCGCCACGGAAGGAAGGAGCCTATGGCACTCGACACCATGCAGGAGCTCCTCTGCGAGGAGCTGCAGGATATTTACAACGCCGAGCAGCAGCTGGTGAAGGCGCTCCCCAGGCTGGCGGCCGCGGTCACCACGCCGTCACTGCGGGACGCGCTGCAGGATCACCTGGCGGAAACCGAGGGTCATGTGCGTCGCCTGGAGCAGGTGTTCGAAGCACTGGGCCAGAAGGCCGCCGGCAAGAAGTGCAAAGGCATGGAAGGGCTGTTGGAGGAAGCCGCCGAGATGGCCGAGCAGAAAGGCTCGGAGCTGGTGCGCGATGCGGGGATCATCTCCGCGGCGCAGCGGGTCGAGCACTACGAGATCGCGGCTTACGGCTGCGCGATCACCCACGCACGGGTGCTGGGCTTGGAGGACGTCGCCGATCTCCTGGAGCAGACCCTCGCGGAAGAAAAGCTTGCCGACGAGAAGCTGAGCACCATTGCGGACCAGGAAGTCAACGGCTCCGCGCTGCACGTTACCCACTGAAAGGACTGCATCATGGCTCGCGATCCGAACAAGTTCCGGGAAGACGAGGACCTAAACGAGACGGATGACAAAGAAGATGCCGAGGAGGACTTCGATGGGCGCCCCGAGCAGAGCGGCGATGAAGACGACAGCGCCGGCATGGAAGACGAGTCCGCCGAGCCCCTGCAGGCAGGACGGCAGGGCGCGAAGAGCTCCAGCGGACGCCGTGGGAACTGACAGCGCGCGCGCGGCGATCCTCATCGGGGTCGTCGCGCTGGTGCTGCGGTTCGGCGAGGATCTGTCGGTCGCCGCGCTGGCGGCGCCGATCATCGTCGTCATTGCCGGAGTCGTGCTGGTGGTGCTACTCCTCGCGGAGCTTCGGGCCTACCGCCGCTGGTCGCTGCACTAGCCGAGCGCGGGAGCGAGATCGCCGGGGCTGGAGGTCAACTCCTGTCCCGGCTTTTCCTCGCCCACCAGCACCGCGGTCGGCGATTCGATCTCCCGGACCCTCGCGAGATCCCGATTGGCCGGTCCGTTGATCACCTTCCCCACACAATCGAAGCGGGAGCCGTGACAGGGGCAGTCCCAGGTGCGCTCCGCCTGGTTCCATGCGACCACGCCGCCCAGGTGCGGACAGATGGCGGAGCGCTGATGCAGCTCGCCGGTGGGGTCGCGATAGACCGCGAGCTTCGTCAACCCGCGCCGGATCACGGCACCGGTTCCGGGAAGCAGCAGGTCGGGTGATTCGATATCGCCGTCGCCGAACCACGCGCCGTACTGAGAGAGGGCGTTGAGATTCTCCCGCGCATAGTTCTTGAGCGCCTTGAGCCGCTTGCGCGCCGGATCGTAGAGTCCGGTCCAGGGGTGCTTGAGACCCCGGATCATGTCGGTCAGCATCGTACCGGCAATGGTGCCGTGCGTCATCCCGTTCCCGGAATCTCCGGTCACGACATAGATATTCTCGGCGTCGAGCGGATTCCTGCCAATGAAGCCAAGACCGTCCACCGTCTCCATGACCTGCCCCGACCAGCGGAAGGCGACCGACTCGATCGTCGGAAACCGCGCGCGAGCCCACGCCTCCAGGCGGGTGTAGCGCTCCTCGTGATCGTCCGCCTGCCCCGTTTTGTGGTCTTCTCCACCGACCAGCAACACTTCCTGATTGCAGGGGCCGTCCCCTTCCCAGATGTGGGTCGGCGAGAGCGACTGCAGCCGGACGTAGTGGGCGGGGTCGTCGGTGTCCCAGTAGAGGCCGCGGGGAACCGATCCGCGGGGGACCAGCGCGCCGATCACATAGGAGAGGTAGGCCGCCTGCTTGGTATGGATAACGAAGAGGTCGTCCACCGGCGTGTTGGTGGCCACCACGACCGCCTCGGCGGTGACGACGGGGCCGGCGCCGGTGTAGACGCGGGCGGGCCGGCCGCCTTCGACGCTGGTGGCGTGCGTTTCCGTAAAGATGTGGCTCCCGTCGCGGAGGATGGCGCGCGCGAGACCAGCGGCGTACTTCAGTGGATGGAACTGGGCCTGCCGGGGGAACCGGAGCGCGGGGCCGGTCACGAAATCTTCGAAGGGCGCGCGCGGCACCCGGACCACCCCGGGAATTCCGGCACGGAGCACCGCATCGAGCTCCCGGTCGAGCTCCTCACGGGATTCGCCTGGGGTGCCGAAGAGGTAGCCGTCCACCTGCTGGAAATCGCAGTGGATGTTCTCGAAGCGCACGATCCCGCTGATCCGGGCGATCGCCTCGAGGTGACTGCGGGCGGCGGACTGCATCCCCTCGGTACCGTGCAGCCGCTCCAGCTCGTGATAGCGGGTGTCCAGCACGGCAGTGAGATGGGCGGTGGTGCAGCGGGTGTTGCCCCCGGCGATCGCCCCGTCGTCCAGCACGGCGACCGTTTTGCCGTAGCGGGTCAGGAGGTACGCGGTGGTGAGCCCGGCGATGCCGGCGCCGATCACGCAGACGTCCACCTGGATGTCCTCGGTCAGCGGGCCGGGGTGGGGGACGGACCCGGTGGCCATCCAGAGGGAGGTTCGCCGAGCGCTCTGTATGCGAGTTGCCGTAGGCATACCGTCGGTCCCCGCGCCAAAAAGAAAAAGGGCACGGGATAGCGGCCCGTTTGGCCGATATCCCACGCCCGCACCCCGCGGGACCATCTCCCGCTTGATCGGTATCTCAGACGGCCTTTTGGCAGCCGTCCCTTCCCTGATCTACCTTATCGCTCGGGCCCGGATGGCGCAAGAGGCGCTTCCATTGGAGGCTCCAGGCGGCCTGCTCCCCAAGTCCAAGCAGCGGACCGGCATGAGGTCGAGGATGCATGCTCGGTAAATTCGGTCTCCCTCGAGCGTCAAACCCCTTGACAGATTCCGGTTAGTCCTCGTCCCTCAGTGTGCGGGAAGTCTAAGGAGCGCGACCTTGGGCACTCCGTCTTCATCCTCCTGCACCCCCAGGAAGGCATTGCCATCCACAAGAAGCAAGGTGAATCCCCGTGGTAAGATCACAATTGACCGTAAGGCACCTCGAGCATCAAAGGATACCCACCGCAGACCTTGACCATCTTCTTCGTACTCCTGAACCCAGAGGCCACCAGCCCAATCAGCCAGCAAACGACCGAACGCGGGTATACGCTTAGGAATTGCGCTCTTGGGGATAGGCGTGCGCGGGGAGCGGGTGGCCCTCGCCTCGCGGCGCCGGAGATCCTCGTCCGTAACTGCTCGCCCCACGAACGCGCGTTCCACGAAGTCTTTTAGGCCTCCGGTGGCGCTGATCCTGCTGATTCGGAAACTTTCTGAAAACCCGAAGTACACCTGGTTGTCGGATGGCGATGCAACGACGGCAAAGCGGGGACCAAATGGTATGAACGCAATCCCAGCCCTCGGTCCAGCTGCATCGATATACGTATCGAAAAGGGGCACCTCGTGCGACACGGACGACGATTGCAAAGGAAGCGAGTACCAGAGCAGACGACTGGAGTCTCGCCAGACGGCACCTGCTGGCTGCCCAATTGGTAAGGGCAGATTCCGCTCCAAGACAATGACACGACCGCCCGGAACAACACCAATAACGGACGGCCAACTCGGCCGTCCGGTCATTCGGAGAATGTGAGTCACCAATACGTCGCCTGACTTGCCGAACATCGTGAGCCGACGCAATGCGTGGTCGTACGTCCACACGGTATCGCGACCCGCAATGCCGATGCCCTCGAGAGACCGAAACTCCCCGGGACCCGAGCCCGATC
Source organism: uncultured Gemmatimonas sp. (assembly GCA_964439025.1). Lineage (GTDB taxonomy): Bacteria > Gemmatimonadota > Gemmatimonadetes > Gemmatimonadales > GWC2-71-9 > JABFSM01. Next base: position 44,862 of record CAYTMW010000010.1, read on the forward strand.
CTCCCACTACCCGCAGGGCGTGACCATCCCTCGTGAGGTAGTGAAGCATCCCAGCGCGGTGATCGGCGACAACGAATGTTCCGTCCGACAATCTGATCGCACCGGTTGGCTCGATGAAACTGGCGCCATCTGCGCCTGATCCTAGAACCCACGCAGGAGTGGCGCCAACGCGGCGTATTACAGACGAGTCTCCAGGAACAAGAGAAAACCACGGCACAGCCGATTCAGGCGAGTCGCCGTGCGGTGATGCTGGTGAGCACGCGCCAAGCCAAACGGGAAATAGTACGGCGCCATACCAGCAGACAAAGCGCACACGCAGCTCCAACGTGACTGGGCGACGTATGGACGAAGACCACTATCGCAGAGTTAGTGCAATTCCGACCAGAACACCATGCGACAGTTCCATGTTCGTGCGATCAGCGGAGAGAATCCGACTGTACCCCAGTGTCGGGGTGAGATATGTGTGATTCCCAAGGCCAAGGTCAATCCCGACGCTCCCCGCCAGGCTCAAGCGAGCGTGCCTCGAGCTCAGGAGGCTGGACCCCGAGCCAACCAGCGATTCGGTGCGTGCGACGCCGGCGCCGGCACGAATGTGAGCCCTGCCGGCTCCAACGCGAAGCCCGCGCTCCAGGAACAGATGATAGAGATCAGCTTCCGAGCGCGAACCAAGCACATCTGGTGAATTCTCTGATTCGGCAATGCTGCGGACCCATGCCGGATCGGAACGCATGAGGCGGCTCGACCGCCACGCAAAGATACGGCGGCTCGTCAGCCGCAATCACAAGTTAGCCCGCGAGTCGCGCCTCGGAGCCGAATTCGACCTCCCCCTCCACAGGTTGCAACGATCGTGAATCCCCCATGGGAATTGCGGCAAACTGCGCCGTGCCAGCCGTCCATAGTCGTACGCCGCCTAGGCGGACAATCTCGCCGTTGGAAAACGCCATTGAATGGGAGCTATCGGCCGACAACAAGCGAACACGTCCGTGCGGAGCGCCGAGCAGTTCGAGGTCATATACAGCTGGCAAACAATGGGCGAACCGCGTGCCAACAACCCGTGCAATTGTATTAAGCCACTGCACATTTGTCGGCACGGGCAACTCGTCGATAAGATACTGCGGAAGGGGTATCTTGGGGCATACTTCTACTCCATTCAGGCGAAACCTTCTGTGATGCCACGGCCGGCCCCAGTGCCCGGCGAGACGAGCATCGGGGCGTGATCTAAGCATGTCGCGTATGCGTCGCGCAGTGAGAATTGCAGAGTCCGCGTCATACAGAATCACATCCAAGTCGCGGCCCGGCATGCGACCATCAAGAAGCGAAGAACCCGTCACCCCCACCCCACTCGCGTTCGTGTCCAGAAACGACAAAGCTGCTGCGATGTCTTCACCACCTGAATTGCCTGCCTCGCCAATCGCGCCGCGGCAAGACGACACGTTCTTCACGATTTCAGGATGCAAAAGCACCATCAAGCCACCAATCGGGTCGTTGAGGATAGGTAAACGACGCCTCACGAGGTATCGGTCGTGTGCTGTCTTTTCTTTTTGCCAGTAAATCTTCTCGTAGTCTCTGCCGCAAAAACTGCGTAACGGTCCAAACATCCCCCCTGCGGCTGGAACGTAAATGACATAGCCGGTAAGGGCTAACTGGTGTCGTGTTCGCCACATCGCACAGACCAGCTCTCCTGTAATCAGTTCTGCATAGTCGAATTGATCAGTCATCGCCGTCACCAAAATGAGCCTTGATGCAGTCTACAACAGCGTCGATTGCCTTCAGCAGCTTATCCTCCTGAAGCGGTGCGTCAGCCACCGTGATAAGCGCTGCCTTCAGGTCCGCCGGTATCGGGAGTCGTGCGTTGTGCACCTTGATTTCATCTCGTCGTCTGGCGGTTTCGCCACCAAATGCGCAGATTGCGAGTATGGGTATGCTTTGGCGTATTGCGAGTTCGATGAGATGACCAACCGCCGTAGAGCCCGCCACACACAAAACGAGCTGCGATCCATCGACAAGTAACTCACGACGGTGTTCTATCGATGGCCCGACGATTACGTCTCCCAACCAGACCATGTACGGAGTCGCATTATCCATGTTGCTTTCACGGAAGTAATCAGGAAACTCCTCCACCAGGCGCCGCTGCGCCGTCTGGTCGCTGTCAAATTCCTGAAAGGTATATGTCGTCACGTTCGCATTGCTACGCACAGCTGATGCGTAGTGCCGCACTACCGTGCCGGAGAAAGTGCCGCCATCGACGCCGCTAAAGCGGAGATCCACGCCTGGGCTCCGAATCTCTGCAAACCGTTTCGCGATGCGATTGCCTGCCGCATACCATACTTCACGCGCGCACAGTTGATCTCTACTGGGGTCGCCATCGACTGCCATCTTGCCCATTAGCTCGCGGTCCGGAAAACCACCCGCGAGACCTACACGTATCGGAGTGGCGACGGTTGGAAGATTGCACGCGGCGGCGAGTGCACCAGCGGCCCGGTTCCAATTGAACAGCTTTCTGAGCTCACTTCGGAGGTATCGCGCATCCCGACGCGCTTTGCCGACGTCGAACGCAATCTCGCCAAGCGCGCCCGCGACAGCAGCTAAGTCTTCGGCGACAACCTCGTCAGGGTCAGGCGACCCTTTCACGTCGATAGGAAACAGACATCCCGTCCCACGACCGCCAAGGTGTTCGTCTATTAGTTCGTATAGACCGCTATTCTCAGTTACAACGAGGGGCACGCCCGCGCCGATAGCTTCCCAGCCCGTTAGGCCGAATCCTTCGTGCAGCGAAAGCATCAGTGAAGCGCTATGCCCAGCCACCAGCCCAAGAACACGGTTCCGATCCGTTGAATAATCGAGCGCGTTGATCGGAATGACGCGACCAGCGTGTCGGTACGCGATAGACGCCAAATCTGTTGCGACCTCGTCGTACTCTTGAGACGCGAGACCGATTACGGTCATATTGGGGTCGTGGCCTATCGTGGGACCGTGAAGCCTTACGGCATGCGCGAATGCCGCCACGGCCAATCGAGTCTGCTTGATAACATCCGCAGAACCGCCGACACGGCCAAAGGTTATTACGCGAAAATTTTCCGGCGCCTCTCGAGGCTCGATGTCCGGTAACCCAGGTACGAGTTCTACGACGACGCCTACGGGCTCAGCTGACGCGACTTTGGCGCGGGCATAGCCCGCCAATTTCGGCCCGACGGCGGCAACTACGTCGGCTGCGGCAAGCAACGCGGTCTGTGCCTCGTCCTTAGCTATCGCTGCTCGACCGTCACCGTGCTTGTAAACCTCGAAACTCTGATACGCCGCATGCTGCACCACTAATACTCGGCCTACGTCTGAGGCCTGCCTACACTGAAGCGCGGCCTCACCTGTTACGAGGTCATGGCCTACCCACCACCCGATCTGCGCCAGTTCTGCAGAACCAATCGTGTTCAAGATGAGCTGCGCTCGATCAGCTCCGAGGTGATCCGTGTTTTGCGGTAGCCCGAGGTTGATCACCCGCACTGCTTTCGTGTTCCCATCAGCAACCTCGGCGGCTGTAGCGGCGGTCACCACGCACCAGACTCGCGCCCGTACCGTCCTCGCAACAGCTCGGCAAAGATCGTAGTTAAAGGCGTTTACGCCTCCATGCGAGGTGTTCCAGCCAGTAGCGAGGAAAGCGAGCACTGGACCAGCAGGTGCTTGTGTTGTCGTCAATTGCGCCGGACCGCGTGGATTGTAGCGGGAACTCCGCACGTACGCCACCTCGCTGCGCCCTTCATCGTCGGGCTAACGACTTGCGCTTGTGCTGCTGGGGCGCGCGGCACAGCCGCGCGCCCCAGCAGCGGAACATACGGCGCGCGGCTGCGCCGCGCTTTCGCCACGGTCAGCAGCAGGCGCGGGATAGGCCGTGCCTTGAAAGCCAATCGCAGTAGCGATCTGGTCCGGAGCTTGGTTCCAAGGGCCGTCGAAGGCGAGGACGAGATTGTAGAGCCGAATGCGCGCAATCTGTCTTTTGCCACAAAAAAGTTGCACCCGAGAACGGCCCAGAAGCGATCTTGGTCTGGAAGGGCCAGAAATGTTGGACCTCTCTGCCGGAGAAGCAGCCTCCAGCTCAGGTCGCCCGATGCGCCCCGCGCATGGCGACGCCGTACACCATTTGCTGGTGGAACTGGGGGTTGGATTCGGAGGCGCGCAGACCGCCTTGTGCCAGCAGGCGGACGTCGTTCAGGTTCACCGGCTCGTAACAGGCTCCGCTCGCCGGATCGACGTCAATAACCTCGAGGTATTCGCCGATCGGGCCTGGCCCCAGGTCTTGCCAGGGGACTTCGAGCGTGAGCTCGTTGATCGTGGCGGTCTCGAGACGGGTGGCGAGGCTGGGATCGAATGCAAGGATCCGAAGCCGGCGGGAGGCGGGGCGCTCTGCCATAGTGCGCTTTCTGGATGCGGCGCTACTGGAATCACCGGGGGGGTCAACTTCTCCCGGGTGAACTTGGCTCCAGTTCGCGCGGCGTCAAGAGCGGGTTAGCCGTGGGCCGAACCGGCTATAACATCTTATAGGCCCCCGACTATGAGATCTTATAGGTAGGCCTCACACCGAGCCGACGGCCCTGCGGCGGTTCACGTGGTTCTCTGCGGCGTCGAGCATGTCCTGGGTGTAGGTAGGTGCCTTACTCGCCATTATATACCACTTGCACGGGACACAGGTTTGTAGTAGATTCGGGTCATGACGGTAACCTATAGTCCTTGCGTGGTTTCGGAGTCTTTTCGGCCTCGGTTTTCAGGACGGTTTGGCCGCGCTTCCCGAACACCTTCCGCATTACATCGTCCGGAGTCAGCACTTCCCACTCCTTGGACGTTTTCGGTAACCCTCTCTTACGCTTTGGTTTAGCCATGACCGCCCCCGCTGATTCGATCAACCAGACCTACGCCCGGAAGCATGAGGAGCTGTACCGACGGAAGCCCGCCAGCCTCATTGACGTGGTGCATCGCTTCGGCTCCGAAGAGGTCTGCCGGGACTACCTCGAAAAGCTCCGCTGGGCGGACGGGAAACCCAACTGCCCCCGCTGCGATTCGGAGTCGGTCTCCGAGATCAGCACCCGGAACCAATTCGACTGCAACGCCTGCCGATGCCGGTTCTCCGTCACGGCGGGCACGATCTTCGACAACACCAAGCTGCCCCTGTGGAAGTGGTTCGCCGCCGTCTACCTCATGCTGGAAAGCAAAAAGGCGATGAGCGCGAACCAGATCAGCCGGACCCTGAGCATCACCTACAAGACGGCCTGGCACCTCTGCCACCGTATCCGGGAAGCGCTGGAAACGGTGGACGTTGGCCCGGTCCTGGTCGGCATCATCGAAGTGGATGAAACGATGCTGACGCCCCGCAAGCGGTACGTCGAGCGCGGGAAGCGCGGCGGCTCCGGTATCCTCGCGCATCAGCGGGTGTGGGTCGCTGGAGCCTTGCAGCGGGGCGGGCAGGTCCGGCTCCGCCGCGTCCCCAACGTGCGCAAGGACACGCTGCACACCTTCATTCACGAATTTGTCAAACCGGAAACCGAAGCGATCTACACCGACGAATTGCGGAGCTATCTTGGCCTCGCGGACCACGATACCCGGCATGAGACCGTCTGCCATTCCCGCGATGAATGGGTGGTTGGCGACGTGCACACCAACGGCATCGAAGGCGTGTGGAGCCTGTTCAAGCGCTCCATCGTTGGCGCGTTCCACAAGATCAGCGTGAAGCACTTGGACGCCTTCCTCCAGGAAATGGAGTTTCGGTACAACAACCGGCACAACCAGCACGCCTTCCGGGATGTCATGAAGCGCCTTCTGTCGAAGGATGCACTGCGCTATCAAAAGCTGACCGCTCCCGCCGCCTAATGATCTCCGCTGCCGCGGTCCGCATTCGAGGGTATTTCGTCAGCCCTCCGCGTGTCACGCATCGGCATGCCCCCGCTTGCCCCTGACCCCCAAACTCGATCCAATCTGAGTCGGATTTCATCGCGGATTTCAGAGGAGGGAAAGACAGTCCGCCGAAGAAGAGCCGCGACGCTCCTTGGAACGATAAATAAGTCAGTCCATAAGTCTTTCTCGCGGAACTCCCGATGAACCAGCACCCCCCGTTGTACTAGTGACAGGCCAGCTTGGTAGACGTCATGCGCCAGCATTGGCGACTCTGGCTCCCGAGGCTCATTGTAGGACGGTGCCCCCGCTAACAGCAACGCTAGGAACTGTCTCTCCGTATCCGAAACCTGACGTAACACCATCTCTATCTTGCTCTCTGGCGGTGGAAGCCCTTGGTCGGCGGCAAGAAGGAATCGCCCCAGGACCGAGTCCCCCATGTCCCCAAATATTAAGGGTCGAAACATCTTCAAACCCGCATGAGCAGGAATCGTTACCAACCTGCGGGCTTCGTCGTTAGACCGTCTGTACAGAGGTTGCCACGCGGCAAGCCATTCTTTGTAGCCCTCGTCGGCGAAGTCGGGCTCCTGTTCGGCGATCTGTGCAACCCAACGAACAGATTGGTAAAAGGCCACACTCAACGAATCAGTCCTTCGTTGTACCTCTGCCGGGGGGATCCGGCTCTCAGGGGCGAGTGATTCACCAAGATCGTGCATCGCGCTAGCCAATTGGTTTACCTCTAACTCCAACAGGCTAGCCCAGTACACACCACTCTTTTTTAGCTCGGTCTTTTGACGGTCGAGCCAGAAGCGAAGCCCTTCGGCGGCTGGGTAGCCATAGAGGTTCCAAAACTCCCTTATAGGCTGAATGACGTTTTGTTCTTCTAACGTCAGCTTCGGGGACTCTTTCGCTGCCAGTTTGAGGGCTCGCTCTTTGCGCTCCCGCCTTAGCCGGATCGGATCGACGGCAGCCCACAAGAGAGAGACAACAAGCGCTAAGGCAATTAGCACCCCAGCCTCGCCCAGTGGACGGTCGCGCAATTCGCGTAGCCAGTTCCACCCGGAGACAACCGTCCTCCACACGAGGCCAAAGGCAACCTCCTCGATCAAAAGCACGAGGAGGCCGCCCGATTTTTTCCAGGACCGCCCTTTGAACTCGGCGAGGTTGTGGCGGAATCGCTGTAGGGGCATCCTGCTAATCTAGACTGGCCAGCCGTGCAAGTGGGACATAATGACGGGAGAACCACCTAACGCATGTTGAGAGCACGCCCCGTGCTGCTACCATGGAGTCTCCCCAGACCCATGGACCCCAGCAGCAAGGAGCGGCTCTCATGACACGGACCACGAAGTATGTCGCGCTCGACGTGCATCAGGCAACCACCGTGACCTCGGTCCGGGAGGAGGGCGGGCGGGTGCTGGCCCGGAGTGTGTTGGACACGCACGGGCCCACGCTCGTCGAATTTTTCCGGGGGATGCGCGGGGCGATCCACGTGGCTTTCGAGGAAGGCACCCAAGCGCAGTGGTTACACGATCTGCTGGCCCCGGTGGTGGACCGGGTCGTGGTCTGCAATCGACGCGGGGAGCCGCGGCGCGGGAACAAGGGCGACCACGCCGATGCGGATCAGTTATCCGCCTTGCTCTGGCGCGGTGGGCTGCGCTCGGTGTATCACGGCAGCGCGCACCACGCCGATCTGAAAGAACTCACCCGTGCCTACCGCAGCCTGGTCGAGGACTCGACCCGGGTGATGCTCCGGCTCAAGGCGCTGTTCCGGGCCCGAGCGATTCGGACCTCGGGGACCGCCGTGTATCAGCCGCGGCACCGCGCCCAGTGGCTGGCCCAGCTCCTCGAGCGCGGGGCCCGGTTCCGGGCCGAGGCGCTCTACGCCGAGCTCGACGTCCTCCGGGCGCTGCGCCCCAAGGCGAAGGCGGTGATGCTCGCCGAGGCCAAACAGGATCCGGCGTGGCCCGTGCTGCGGACGATTCCCTTCTTGGGCCCGGTGCGCGTCGCGCTGCTGCTGGCCACGATGCAGACGCCCTGGCGATTCCGCAGCAAGCGGAACTTGTGGGCCTACGCCGGGCTGGCCGTGGTGACCAAGTCCAGTGCCGACTACACACTCGTGGCGGGCCAGCCGGTGCGGCGGCGCCGGGCCCCCCTCACCCGTGGGCTCAATCGCAATCACAATCGGGTGCTCAAGGACGTGTTCAAGGGCGCGGCGACGGCCGCCACGGGCCGACCCGGCCCGCTGAACGACTGGTACCGCGGCCTGCTCGCCCGCGGCATGCGGGAGGAGCTCGCGCGCGTGATCCTCACCCGGAAGCTCGCGGCGCTCACGCTGCGACTGTGGAAGAAAGGAGCCCGCTACGATCCGACGCAGCTGACCCAGCAAGCGTTCTAGCGCCGACCCTCCGAGGCGGCGGTGCGGGTGCAGTGCCCTCGCCGACGCGCCAGGGTCCGGGACGACGGTGCGGGGGGCAGTCTCGAGCAGGTCGTTCGCCCGGCCCGCAGTCACGCCGAGGCACTCACCTAACCCTAGGCCCCCCCGCAGAACCCGAAGAAGCCTCAGGCCGGCCTGCGGGCCGAGTCTCCGATAGAACCATGGTTCGCGTCGTGGCGACCCGAGCGCTTGTGATTCGTCCCAGTCGGATCCAGAGCGAAAGCGAGATGCACTGATGCGGAAGCAGACTGCCCCGCGAGCCCGGCCACACCGCCAGGCCTCGTCCTCCCAGCCATTGGGGCTGATTGTCCAGGGCGAAATCGCCCAGCAATCAGCGACGCCGCAGGCTGCCCTTGACAATCGCTCTCATAGAACGATCTGCATTTCAGCTGCGGCCGCGCTCCCGCCAGGCGGCACGGACGGTTCAAGCGAATATATCAGCCCGACCGCGCCGACTGGCGAGATCAGCGCGCGGCTGTCTGCTGCAAATGCTGGTTAGCGGCGGCTAGAAGAGGCTCGATGGAAAGCGCCTGTTGAAGACTAGGCTCCATCGCTCGTTAGCAGCCTCGAACCTTCCATGATCCTCGGCATCGAGTGCCTCAAGTGCTCGCCGCGCGCTCTGTGCTGCGGACGCAGCGACAGCGCGGAGTTGTCCAGCAGTAGCAACAGGACGGACCGGAGTCTGCGACACTGCGAATGGATCAGACAGCGGGGGCAAACTTGTGTCGGCCATGGTCTTGAAGACGAAGGCGAGAGACTCTTGATAGGTATACGCGACAGGAATGGCGCAATAGATGGCGAACCATTCCAGGTAGAGTGACGACAGTGGATAGGTTGTCAATCTGCTTGCAGACCACCACTTGAGCATCCTCACCAGGGACTTCAGTTTGCGACCTGAGCGTTGCTGAGCGTCGTCGACGAGGCGTTTATGGAGGTCGGGAGAAGTGGTGAGCCACTTTCCCTGGCCGTCCGGTATTTGATAGACCGGAGCGCTGTGCTCCTCGCTGAAGCGGTCAAACACGGCCGGGACAACGTCGACGGCGTGAGCGCCCTGCTCAAAGGACACTTTCACTGCCTGCTGGTCGATCCGGAGGGATGTGCTGGGGTAGGATGCGATAATCGAACGTCGGACGCGACCGATTAGAGTATTTGACGCCATCGTTGGCGCCCACCGGCGAGCTTCTTCGCGTGAGAAGACCACGAAAAGGTCATAGTCGCTATACCGCCGAACCGCAGTTCCTTTCCAGTGGCTGCCCACAGCAATGGCCCGCTTTACGACCATGTCCTTCTGGAGCCGAGCAGCGATCCGCGCAGCACGGCCCTGAGCTATCTCAACTTCCCGGTCGGTTGGGAGCACTGCCCGAAGGAACCGTGCCAGGCGTTCCCCAGGTAAGATCATTGCCATTAGCTGGGGAGGCCGCTAGACCTGGTCTTGTCGACGCTATACAAGGTCTCGCCGGCTTGAATACTCTTACGGGCGCGCTCGAAGGCCCACCGCGGGATCTGCGGACTCGCCTTATTCAGTTCGTCTCGCGCCGCGCCCAAGGCTCTCAGTTCCTGCACCAAGGGGGCTGGATCGGCGCCGCTACGAAGGTCGATCTCACGGAAGACACGAGTCTTGTTCCGCACCTCATTGAAGCGGGTGCCTGCAGCGTGATGTTGGTGTGACCGATCGCTAGGATTCAAAAAGACCGCTAGTGCGCTGAGGGCAGTGACAAGGAGCCCAACGCCCGCTGCGAGGGTGACGTTGTTCGCGACGGCCGAGCCCCCTGCAACCGCGGCGAGGACGGCGGCAGGAACGCCAATGCGGTAGTGTGCACGGCCCCAGAACGCAGCCGCCTCGAAGTGCCCACGTCCAGAGTAGAGGCAGTCCTCTTCCACCCGATGCGATTCGGTACTTAGGGCTGCGGTGAGCTCAGGATCCATGGCCTCCTCGATGATGGTCCGCCGTATAACGGCTAGGGCTTGAGCCGCGAGGCCGCCTCGTCGGGCTAGGGTCTAGTATCGATGCATGGCGGTCTCGTCGGCTCCAAGCCCGTGTTAGGCAACACCGTGCAATGGATTCAGCCCACATTCTTCTCTTCAGCCAAAAGCCGGTTATGGTGCTCAGTCAACCATGCCACGACCTCAGGCGTCTGGTCCACGATCAAACGGTACGCGGCTTTGAATCCGGGATCAAGGCGGTCCAAGTCGACTCTGACAACATACGCCGCCGCGCCAAGTAGCCAGTACCACATGTCAATGAGCCTGAGGCAGTGGTCTGAAACGAGAACAAGGCTTGGCATCCCGATCGAGCCAAGGACGAACGCATTGCCTTCACCGAGAAACCGATGGCCGATGAGGTCCCTGTTCGGGTGCGAACCCTTGGTAAAGAACCTATAGAGCTTCCGTAGGGCGTCCTCGGACTCTGCAAACGGCAGTTTGGAGAGTCGGGATCGGATCTCGGCATTGCCTATTTCAGCGCCGCCATCCCAGCGGGCAGCTAGCGCCGGATCCTGCAAGCACGCACTCAGGAGGGACAGTGACTCGTAGGCCCGTCGGGCGAGCGGATATGCGACGGTCTCCTTGCCGGTGAGGACCGTACGCCTCCATGCCAAGAGAAAGTCGAATGTGTCGGCTGTCAGGTCTCGGACCACACGTTCCTGAAGGTCTCGTGGGGGGACCTGACCTGCAACCCATACGATCCGTGAAACAGCTGATGCATAGGCGTCCGTGACGTCCAGGAAGGGCCCGAGCATTCCGCAGAGTTCTCGTTCTCTCATCTGCTCGTAGAACACGAGGTTCTGGAACTCCTCGGCTCCGGACTTGGGCTCGGGGACTGGAGGCAAAGAGTGAGCCAAGGCCGCCCTCCACGATATCAAGTCGCCGTGGTGCTAACGACTGCGCTTCTGCTGCGGGGGCCTGCGGCGGCCGCCGCCGACCCCACCCAAACATACCCGGCGGCGGCCGGCGCGCTTAGGACCCCGGCAGCAGCAAGCGCGGGTTAGGCCGCAATGGCGACTATCTGATTCAGTCCTTTGCAATGTGAAGCGCGACTAGAAACGCACCCACTACACCGAGAGACGCGGAGATACCTACGCCCTCGGCTGTGAACTTCGAGTCTGAGAGCATTGTGACGAATTGAGCCAATGCAGTACCCAGCAGCAAACCGCCAATGGTCCCTAGATGCCGGTAGACCCGGCGGCTCATGGACGTGATCAGGTTCTCCGCAGCGTGATCGACATGAGCGGCGGAAATCGCATCGGCTTTAGCACGCTTTGCGATCCGTGCCGACTCAGCAATCAGATCCTCAATGTATTCGTCAATTCGTTCTCTCAGATGCAGAAAGCCCTTTCGCGAAAAGGGTCCAGGATCCGCGTTTTGTAGCTTCTCGCCGGCCTCGGTGAGCGCTTTGCGTATGGATTGATCGTGCGACTCGGAGCTCATACCGACTCCCTCGTGGAAGCGGTCAGGTTGGCTGCTTCGAGCGCGCCTCCATAAGTTGCCTTCACCAACTTCGTAGTGCCTCGCACTTCTGAACTGCGACGGCGCAGCATTGCCATGAGAAGCGCTCCAACGACTGTTGTGATTCCAGCAGTGCCGCCCAACACCACTTGAGGAACGTTACGTATACCCTCAACTAGAGATATTGATAGCAATGCGACTACCACCCCAGAGGAAGCGCCCAGCAGCTCGACTAGCCTGGATGAACCTGCCAGGTGCTCGAGTCGTTCCAAGTCTCGCCGGATCCATCGAATGTGCGTGGAGAAGTTCATTTGTTGCTCTCCTTCTGTTTGCGGCCTAACTAGATGTATGCGTAGCTACGGACCCGCCCCCAACGCACTTGTCTTCGCTCCCCACGGTCCATTCAAGCCACCCGTTCAGGTGGGTTGATGCCCTTGAGCCCGCAGCCTATCCCGGTCCCTCGCCCCTAATAGGCTGCAACCTGTGCCGCCAATGGGCGGAAACAGGCTGCGGTCTATTCTGCGGGCTGCGGCATATCCCGGCGAGGTCGGCACAGGACTTCAAGCGACTCCACATCTACCTCAACGTCCAAGGCCTCCTCAAACCGAGCCTTGGCTCCGTCCCACCCCGGCCAGACCTCTTCTCCAGGGCAGTACTCCGGCCCGACGAAAACCTCTCCGTTACCCCGCAGTAGCTTCCACCTGGGGGGCTCAGGTTCGACGCCGCCCTCAACCCCGTGTTCTTCTCGCTGAGCCCCGAGCGCCACTCTGGCGAGGACGCTTTCGCCCCGCCATTGAAAGGCCCGCGCGATTACGTGGATAGTCACTTCTATGAGCCGTCCGGAATAGACCCTCGACGGTGTAACCCGCAAGTCCCTACAAGATCCTATAGTGGCCCCGGCCCCCATCCCCGACCCTCACATCCACACCACCGCATCCCCCTCGCACACCATCCGGCTCAAACAGCCGCTCGTCAAGCTCAAACCCCGCTTCCGGCACCCCACCCGCGTCACCGCGTCGGCCCCCTTCCGGCCGGCCCGGTTCATCAGGTCCTTCCGGGCCGGTTCCTCCCACTCGGTCTCGCAGGAAGTCCCCGAGACCCGCCCGAGCGGCCGGAACCGCCGCGCCCCGAGCTGGGCCTCGCTGACCAGCGTGACGCCGAGCGCCGCCGTCGAGTCCACCGTGTAGAGCTGGTGTAGCATGAGCTCCTTCGACCCGCTCTCCTCGAGGGTGACCAGCGCCGCCACCACCCCACCCTGCATGACTGAGTCCGCCTCGCCCTCCCAGGTGACCACGCTCCGCACCAGATAGGCGCCCGCCCTGAGCCCCGAAAACCTGAACCGGCCCTCGGCGTCGGCGACCGTCATCCTCCGTGCTGCGACGAACCGCGGGTTGATCCCCGGCGCCTGGAAGCGCTCGACTTCCGCGCCGAACTTCCGGAACCACCGCCGCGCGTAGGACGTTGCGGGATCGAGGGTGACCAGCCGGCCCGCCGCCAGCTTCACGTCCCTCGCTCGCGTCGTCAGAAACGCCTGCCCCCACACCTCGAGCGCACCGCCCCCCGCGAACGTGGCATACTCCGCGGAATCGGCCGGCTCCGCAAGCGGGCGGGGCGCCAGGTCGGCGGAGTGGCCGCCACAGCCCGCCGTGACTCCCATCAGCGCAACAATCGATGTGAGCCTCATCGCTCCCCCCCTCCTTCACCATTTCGTTCGGTGCCGGTGGAAAACCGTTCGCCACCACCATCAAAGCCCACCCCTCTATCCTCAAGTTCCGCGCCACCGCCAACCATATCATTGCCGGCACTCGCGGCAGCCGTGCGCCCGAAGGAATTTTCGCGTCCCCAGGATCGACACTCCCGTGTCCTCGGCCAGGGACAGAGCATCCATTCACCGTCACCTGCCTTCGCCCGGCGGTCCCTCGGCTGCACCGACTTCACAGAAAGGTTCCGCGCTTGTGGAAGACCAATCGCTGCCTCCGCCCTGAGACTCCCCGACTCCGGCTGAATCGACCACTCCTCCGCCCTTGACTGCACCGCCTCTGGACTCCACCGCACCAAGTGTCCCATGCGATCCCACACGTCGGCCGGATGGCACAGCGGTTGCAATCACGGCCGCACCTGATCCACGCGAAGCGGCCCGATCACCTCCGGCCGGCGCGCTGGCACCAGCCCCGGGCGCACCGCCTCGTCAAACCACGCCGCCGGTTCCAGCCTCGAGCGCACCGGCAGCGCGAGCTGCCGCATCGCTTCTGCCTCCGCGTCCTCCCGGTCCACCCACAGGCGCATCGGCTGCGTAACCCGCCGCAACTGACACCTCGATAGGGACGAAATCTCCTCCGGAATCCACCCTGCTATGACAGGACCGACTCTCGAGTTTCCAAAATACGACACGGCGTCTGAAAACTTGGACACTGCACACGCAAGCATTGGCCTCGATTCCGCCCCCGACCACCCTGGCATGAGCAGCGACTGCACCGGCCATTCCGAATCGCGCAATGCTGATGCTCGCACGCACAACGCGCATTTAGAAAGCGACACCGCGAGAGCAGCGAATGCCGCTGTCATCCTGAGCAACGCGAAGGATCTCGGAATGACATGCGTGTTAGCCGCACGCTTCGGCCTCTGTGGTCGTGGCATGATCCTCGCTTTTGCCCCTTCCGTCAGCCGACTGTGGGGAGCCGGCCGGCCTCGTTCCCAGTGGGATTCGGCGGCGCCCCAATCGTCCGCTGGCGCAGGACGCTACCAAGGAGTCTGCTATGAGAGGCGAGATACGCAGGAAAATCGAGATGTGCACCGGGGCCCTGGAGTTCTGCCGGGCCCACCCTTCCGACGATGCGAGCTATGCCACGATGCTCGCGCAACTGGAGGGGCGCCTGGCCCGCGCCGACGCACTCGCCGTTCTGGAACGCACGGGACGGATCGCGGAGCGGTCGGGCACCAGCCGCCGGGAGGAGCTCCGGCGCGACATGCACTTCCAGCTCCTCCGCCACCTGGTGCGGGTCGGAGAAGCGGCGGCCAAGGATCGGCCGGAGCTGCTCGGCAAGTTCCGGCTGCGGATGCCCAACGCCACCCACAAGGCCTTCTCGGTCTCTGCCAAGGCGATGCTCGCCGACGGCATGGCCAACAGGGACCTCTTCGTGAGCCTGGGGCTCTCCGCGACCATGCTGAACGAGCTCGCCACCGCGGTCAGCGAGTTCGAGGAAGTCAGCGCCTCCAGCAGGGCCGGCCGGACCTCGCACGTCGGTGCCCGCGCGGATTTCGAGACGATCGCCGCTGAGCTGCTCGAGGCGGTCGAGCTGCTCAACACCTTCAATCGCCGCCGGTTCCGGAACGATTCGGAGCTTGCCGCGGCGTGGGAAAGCGCCCGGCAAGTCCTCGGACCTCGTCGGTCCAAGCCCGTGGTACCTCCGACTGACGGTGAGGTGACGCCGCCCTCTGGTGGGGTCGCCTCGGCCGCGTGAACGCGCAGCCGGTCGCGGTCGTCGGAAACCCTCACGGGTAGATCGGCGGCCGCGACCTGCCAGCCTCTTGAGCTGTGGCGCCGCAAGTCGGCACCTATAAGTAGTTGTAGGCCCCCGTGCGATGAATCGGATTCGGCGCTAGACTCCCGACGCTACCCTCGCGACACACCAAAAGCTTGCGTATCCAACGAATCGGTGATCTGGTCATGGCTCCCCGCGTCACCCGCCGGAAGCAACCGCCGAATACCGCTCGACTGCGGAAGGCAGTCGAGCAAATGAGTCGCGCCAAGCAGCAACTCGCCCGTGCGCGCGACGAAGCCGCCCGGGCGAGCCCGGTCGGTTCCCCGGCCGTCTACGTCGACCGGAAGTGGCGCGAGGCGTACGCGACCCTCGAGCGGAATCGCGCACGGCTGCTCGCTGTCCCCGGTGTCGTGGGATTCGGAGTTGGCTACCGGCGCCGAGGCGGCGAGCTCACCAAGGAGCCTTGCATCATCGTGAGCGTCCGTGCCAAGTGGTCTCCGGCTCGGCTCCGAAGCCTCGGCCGGAAGCGGATTCCCCGGACGCTGCTCTCCTCGCGGGGACGACGGATTCCCGTGGACGTCCTCCCCGTCGGCCGGCTCCGCCTCCACCTCCTGGCCGGAACCAGCATGGGCCGGATGCAGCCGCCCACGCGAGGTACTATCGGCGCGTTCGCGATCGACCTGGAAACGCGGAGCCCCGTCGCGCTCACCGCCATGCACGTGTCGGACCTGAACCAGTACCCGCCGGGGGGCCCCGTCGCCTTCACGGCGCCGAGCCGGCTGGAAAACGGTTCCCGGCCGTTGGGACTATTGCGGCGCGGGACGCGTCACGGGGTAGACGCCATGAAAGTCAGCGTTGCCGTCCCCGGTATCGTCGAGCCGTTTATCAAAGCGATCGGCCGGGTGCGCGGCTGGCGGCCGGTGTCCGTCGAAGCGGATCGCGGAACCGCGGTCCGGATGTTCGGAGCCCGGTCGCAACTCCAGTTAGGCAGAATCGAAGAGCCGTTTCATTCCCTCCCTGAATTCGGTCTCAACGCCGCCATTCTGGTCCGGATTGATAGCCAACCCGGCGATTCCGGGGCGGCCATAGTCGACAATCGGAACCTCGTGCTTGGACTCCTCGCCGGTGAGCTCACTGCGTTCCCCGGCATGCGAGCGTTTTCTCCGATCGGGGCGGTGCTCTCCGTTCTTCGGTGCAACATCCCTTCGACACGTTGAGGCCATCATGTCACCTCGCCTTCGCACCGGGATCCTCGTCGCCCTGGCGTGCCTGCCCCCATCCGCCGCCGTGGGGCAAGTCCCGAAGGAATGGAAGACCGTGATAACCGGCACCCGTACCGCTCCGAAATTGAGCGGTACTCCGACGTTCGGGGCGACAGAGCCTCAACCCTATCTGAAGAGTGGAATGTCGTGGACGATTGCCTGCGAAGCGCCTGTCTCCTGTGCCCGCATGCGACCGCGGTTGTTTCAGGAGGGCAGTGCTCCGGGCAAGGTGGATACGATCGACGTGCAACCAGACCCGGATTCTCCCGCCACCGAGCGCGGGGCGAAGTACGTTGTGTATGGCGACAAGCCAAGCGGCCGCCTGGAGCTAATGATGGATACCACCGTCGTGACATCCACGGTTTTTCGGGCCGCAGTCGTGATGGAGGAATCAGCCGACGATGTGCCCGGCACGATCAGCGTCGACGCCGTTTGTCGCGACCACGTTCCACTCCGGCCCGAGTCGGCCAGCGATTCCACGTTCGTTCCGCATTTCGTTGTGGATTTTCTGGGGAATGTCTACTTGAGGCCTGAGTGGCCCATCGACGATCGCGATCGGGTTCGGGTGACCGTCATCGCCAAGCGGGATGCACTGGCGCAGCTTCGGATCAGCCGGCATTCGGCGTTTCGCAGCGTGGGGACCCTTAACATCATGGGGAGCGGAATCGACGCCAGCAAACTGATTCCCCATAGCGAGCGCGGTGCAGTACAGCTCGGCTGCCGCACCGTCACGTTGGGTGACTTCGCATCCGGCAAGGGCGAGGTGGAGATCGCCTTCATCGACGCCAAGGGCGCAGCCCAGGTGGTGGGAAACTTCGACTTTGCGGTCAACCCGACCTACACCGGCGCGCTCTCGCTCGGCGCGATTCGGACGCCGCTGCTCGATCCGGACATCGGCCTCGCCTTCAACGGGACCGACACCGTCATCACCGTCAAGAGCGACGGCATCCAGGGCGAAGATAAGGACGCCCACCGCATTCTCTACACCGTGGCGTACACCTATTACATGTGGGGACGGCGGGACATCGAAAAACCTCGGCCCTTCTTGCAACGGATCAACCCGATGATGGGAGTGGTATTGAACGACATTCCGAACAACTTCATCGCCGGAGCGACGGTCGATCTCTTCGACGGCGTATTCCTCCACGCCGGCGCGCACGCCGGCAAAGTCCGCACGCTCGACCCCCATTCCGGTCTCGAGATCGGAGACGAGTACACAGGCAAGGAGACCGAAGTGCCTATCGTTCGCCGCTGGAGGACCAAGTTCTTCGTGGGTGTTTCGGTGGACCTCCGCGCCGCCGTCCAGCTCTTCACGGCTGCGGTTGGTTCGGTGGCCAAATAGGCAAGGATCGCCATCCGGTTGACGCACCGCGTGCGCGGCGGCGTGGGAAAGCGCTCACCCCTGGGGCTTACTATCGCTAGACTACCAAAGAACCGTAAGGAGACCAGCATGAACGCCATCAAATCAACCGCGCTCCTATTTCTCGGCATGACGTTGTTCGGCAGCGCCTGTAGGGACCGCGAGACTCGTCCTGATGCCGCAACCGTCGACTTCACGATCAACTGGAACACCGTCATCGGGCTGCCTGGTGCGCTCGAGCCGGGGACGGACATGTCCGGAGTGGTTTCTGCCGCCACAGGTGGTGACCTCGCGGGTGCGACGCTCGTCTCGATCAGTAACGCCAATCCACGCGTCGCCCGGATCCGCTTCAGATGTGCCGATGGGCGTATCGTTGAGACCGATATCCCGCTCGACGGCGCTCTGCACGATACCGGTTGTAGCGCGCCAAACGGCCGACCGATCCGGGTTCGGGTACAGACCTGAGGGCGTACCCATGCCGATGAAGGAGAGTTCGCCTTCGCCGATTGCCCTGCGCTATTCCGCGAGGCCTACGGCGCGCAGAAATTCATTGGCAAACGTCTTCCGTAATGACGGAGTGGGCAGCAACGTCCGCCGGGCCGCGAGCCAGGCATCGACGCGCGATTGTCCGTATGCCCCAATCACCCGCGCCGGGTCCAGATTGTTCATTTTGCCCCAGTGCATGGTGTAGGGAATGCCGGCATCGTCCAGAGCTTTCCACACCTTCTTGAACACCTGCTGGGTCTTGCTCGAGTTGGGCGCATCGAGATCGAGGATGCAGGTATGCGGTGCGTGGAAGGTGAATGCCAGGGTCGCGCGGGAGGCCGGCACATAGCGCAGCGCGACCAGTCCGGCAAAGTTGGCTGCTCGGGTTTGCTTGATCGCGAGTTGGTAGGCCTCTCCCACCCGCGCCAGGGGAATTCCCAGAGCCGAGCCCGCCGACTTGCCGCGCGTCGTGGTCAGGTCGAAGATTTCGCCGTGCGTGCCGCATTGTCCCTCAAATTCCGGGAGCGCACGGGTCAGCAGCGGACCCGCCAGAGCGCCGGAGATCCCCGGGAACAAGGAAGTGATGATCCCCACCGCCTCCATCGCGTCGTCGCCCTGGCGGAACTTCGCGCCGGGCGGGAGCGGCTTGCAGTCCGCGGCCCGGCTCCTGTCCTTATACATCACCGACACGTGCACGCTCCCGGCGTCATGCGGATTCGTGACCGTTTGAAAGTGGTGCGGCCGCACCCCACGTCGCGGCAGCGCCAGCCCGGAGAAATCGAGCCGCTCCATCGCCGCGCGCAACGCCGCGTTGTCGGGCAGCTTCTTCCGCATGGTCCAGAGGTGATAGAGATCCTCCACCTCGAGCAGCACCCCGTGCACCAGTCCCAGGCTGCCCAGATTGACGAGGGCAGCATTGAAAAGCCCGTCGTCCCGCCGTGGCTGCGCGCCAAGCCCGGCGATCACCGCATCTGCAAGCACCGGCTGAGACGCCGGCTCGATCCACACTTGGCTGTCCGGACCGTTGATGAGATGGAGCCCCCGCACCCCATCCTGGATGGCGCCCACGTCTATCGCTGAGCCGTGCGTTCCGGTTGCGATCGCACCGGCGATCGTCTGGCCATTGCTGGCGCCCGACGTCTTGATCGATTTCCCGATCGTTCCCAGGAACTCGTTGAGCTGCCCGATGGTCATGCCGCATTGCACCAGAACCAGATTCTCCGGCGCGATGGCGCACCCTGGGACCAGCTCGGCGGCCCGGAACTGAAAGTTGTAATTGAGGCTGCGGGTATTGAGCAGGATACCGTCGGTCGCCGCCACCGAGGACAGCGACCAGCCTCCACCGTATGCCCGGAGCGACACGCCGCGCTGCTGCGCCGTGGCGATCCAGCCCTGCAGATGCGCCGTCATCGCATTGTAGTGGCCGAGCGTCGAGCGATCCGGATCGACATTCCCAGGGGCCGCCAGCTCGGCGACCTTCTGCTCGACGCTCTCGTGCCAATTTCGCCATTTGACCGAGCCGGAGCTCAGGCTCTGTGGCTGGACCGGCGGCGTCACAACCCCGATCCTCCCGGCGGGGTGAGCGTGCCGGGGGTTGGAGTCGGCGGCGCGCATTTCCACTCCGCTCGCAAAGGAGAGGCGATCCCCAGAGTCAGGATGGTGATGAGCGCAAAGCCGAAGTTGCTGCTGACCTTCACCTCCGAGAGCCCCTGCTTGCGGCAGTTGTCCACCCGGGGCACCTCCTGTTTGAACCCCCAGAACAACGACCACAACACCTCCCCCATGTACTCCGTCACCCCGGGTGACACCGGGCTCGGCGCCTCGACCCGGTAGGTGTAACACCCGGCGGTCTGTACACTCGCTCCAAACGCAAAGGCCAGGACCAGTATCCTGCTTCTCATGCTCGACTCCCTTCCCTTCCCCTTAGTCTGATATCCGCGCAAACTCGGCTTCCAACTATCCGCGCTGCGCCGCGTACCAGCGCAGTAGGAGACTGAGCCGGGCACGAGAGCCATTGGGGACCCTGGGCATTGGAGTATCGGTCGCGAGAGAGGCGACCGCCCCGACTCCCGTCATGGCGTGGATCTCCACCGACATGCCCGGATACAACCGCTTGTCGACGCCATCATAGTAGAGCTCCGCCCGGAAGTCGGCCGGCCGCGATTTTCGTTGCAGACCGGCGCCCAACCGGGGCTTCCAGATACTCCCGGAGTTGCGCACCTGGGCGGTCACCAGGAGATCGAGCCGGTGTCCGAACGCGTGCTGCGCCGTCAGCCAGACCGTATGCCGTAACGACTGCAGGCTGTCACCCTCGAACACGGCGCCCGCCACTCTGCCAGCCATACCCCATCCCGCCGAGACCTGCACGTCACCCCGGGCCCGCATGGCGCGGCGGGCGGAGGCGTAGAGCGAGCTGAGATCCACCCCTCGCCCGCTCACTTCCTCTTCGGCGCTGCTCTCCGGTGCGGCCGCGTGCGCGGCCAGCGCTGAGTCGACCTGTTCTGGAAGCCGAGTGTTGAGGATCGGATCGTGCGGATCGTGGAAAGTGGTTCTGACTGCCAGGCCGCCAAGCAGCGAAGCCCGGTCGGCGGGATCCGAGATCGCGGCGACGGAGAGCGAGGTCTTGGTGACCACCCTCTTAAGGCGCCCACCAATCGTCGTGGCTCGGTAGTCGGCCAGCCGGCGCTCACCGCCGCCGCCGAGGAAGTAGGGCACGATGTCGAGCGCAACGCCCGCGCTGCGGTTTCCCGTTCCCGCCCACCGGTGGACCACGCTGGCCGCGATCGGCTTGGGAGCGCTGCCGCGCAGCACGTGTGAGGTTGCGACGTCGAGTGCCACCAATCCGGGAGACTCGGGCACGTCAACGTCCAGAATGAAGCGGTAGATGTTGATCTTGCCGCCGGATTGGGCGCTCCCTCCGGCAGGGACAACCGTGGAGGCTGCCAGCAGGGCTCCCACCAGAGCGGCTCGTGGTGTCATGCGAAGCCTCCGCGCAACCCGAAGTCATGATGAATGTGGTCAAGGTAGATTGCTCCCAAACGGCTCCCGCGGTAAGAGGCGGCCCATCGGCCCTATAACATCTTATAGGGGACCCTTGCCACTACCCTCTCCGAGACGCATCATTGCGTTTATGTGCGATGACTCCGGCAGCGCGACGCCCAGGCCCCGCCTTCTGCTCGTGGATGATCACCACCTCGTCCTCGAAGGCCTGCGGCTGGAGCTCGCGGGTGAGTACGAGATCGTGGGGGCGCTCGATAAGGGAGGGCAGGTTGTTGAACAGTGTACCCTGCTCAGACCCGATGCGGTGCTGCTCGACTTGAGCCTACCCGACCGAAGCGGGCTGGAGGTGATCGTCGACATGCACTCCGTCCTTCCCGAAATCAAGATCCTCATTGTAACGATGCACCGAGACCGGGTGTTGGCCGACGCGGCGATCCAGGCTGGTGCGAATGGTTTTGTACCCAAGGATGCTGCGGTTTCAGAGCTTCGTCACGCCATCCAGGAGATCCTCGCCGGCCGGGCGTATCTTTCCCCCCTCATTGCCAAACCTGGTCCTCAGCACACCTCGGCCGATGTTTGTTTTGGCCTCTCTTGCTTGACGCCGAGACAGCGGGAGGTCGTCCATCTGCTCGGGGATGGAAAAAGCACGGCACGGATTGCGACCGAGCTCCACCTGAGTCCGAACACCGTGACGTTCCATCGGGTGAGAATCCGGAAGGCCCTGGGCCTCGTCTCGGAGTGGGGGTTGATGCGATACGCGATGGCGGTCAAGATGGATGACGAGCGCACGCGAGCTTAGAAGTTTCTGCCGCTGACACATGTGTGCCACATTTATTTTGGGATGTTATGGAGGTAAGGGCATCCTATCACGGGGCAACCCGAGAAATCACTTCACCACGACAAAAAGAGTAAGCGGAGGTGCCGTAGCTACGAGGTTCCTTCCGGCGGGTCGTATTTTAACGAGATCTCGTGGGTGAGACGCTTCTTAGTGCCATCCTTCAGTGTGGCGAACGCCTTCAGTCCAAATTCTCCCCAGCCGCCGGTTTTCAGACGAAACCCGCCCGACCGTGCTTCGATCTTTCGGATGGGATCTGGAAAGGTCTCGTGTAGAACGTATTCAACTGACGACACTTGATCGAGGTCACCGGAACCGCCGTCGTCGACGAACGCCTCCCACTCCCACCAATCCTCCCCTTTGTAGCGCCAAATATTTCGGAGTTTGAGTGTCATGTCTGCGACATCTCCGCTCTTGGGGCTGCGGGATGGCAGTACTCCGATCGCCAAAGTTTGTCGCCGGACGCCCGCATCTGGATTCGGAAACGTTCCGTGTCCCGTAGGTCGCGGAGGTCGATGGTCAAATGACCGTTCTCACGCCTGGGCCTGAGCTCGAGCGTGCGATCGGACCCCGTGTCTTCGTCGTATACTGTGACTTCACAGGCGTAATCGTCCTCCTTGACAAATAGATCTCGCGGAACGAGGAAAATCTTGAGTCTCCGCGGAGGAAGTGGCGGAGGGGCGAGCCGGTAGAGACGCTCAAATGCGCTCAGAGAGAGCCAAAAGACCGCGGCGAATCCCGCAATAGCTCCACCGAGCTTGAAGGTGACTCCGAGCAGTGGTTCGGCGCTCACCACCTCGGCGAAGTTTCCGCCGATCATCCACAGGATATAGGCCGCAGTGACACTGAAGGTGCCGATGATCACGTATTTCGTCAGCGGGTGGTCCAGGAACATTCGCATGAGCGTCCTGAGTCAAATAGGTCCCTTAGAAGAGATACGGAATAACCTGACCGCCCGCAAGGACCCGCAGACGGAATTGGTGGATCAGTCGAGCAGGCGGACGGAGATGAAAGCTCCCGTGGTGCAAAGTCTCAAGCCTCCAGAATCAAGATCAGGGAGCCGGATTTCGAGGCAGATAGGTCAGCGGCGCCTGTGCCACCGGGGCGGCAGCAGGGACGGCGCCCCGACTCCTGAGTGCGATAGTAAGCCCCGGGGGCGAACCTGGATGATCGGGACGTTTGCCGGCCAAATACCCCGCATGCCTGATGCCCAGCAACACCAGGAACTTGTCCTCGAAGCCGGGAAGCACTACTGCGGCGATCGAGGTGACACTCACAATGGCCTTGATGGCAAGTGCAACATAGGCTACGATCAGAATGAGGGTCAACCAGAAATTCTGGAACTTCGCGACGTCCACTACCTGATCGGCAAGCGCACCCTCCTCGAGCAGAAACATTTGGGCAAAGCGCGGTTGGTCCTGGGCGTTGCTCGCTGCGATGCGATCGGGATGTGACGCGTCCTTCCCTGCCTTGATCGTGCTCGAGATCGCCCCTCCACCGATACTGATCCCCATGACGATGAGTAGTTCTGTCGGGATGGAAAAACTCAATGCGTCTTGAACGCCAGAGATGACCCGAGCGAAGAACAAGCCCGAGAGGAGGGACAGCACCAGGAGAGTCCACAACACCATCTGAAACTGGCTGAGACTGTACCGGCCGCGATTGTCGATCAGGATACCAGCGTAGCCACGCCCCAGAGAGACTCCCAGCCAGACTGCTAGGAGCAGCAGTGGGAACACCGATAGTGCCCACGCAATCAATACGGCTTTCATCACCGCCTCCCTCGCCCATGAGTTCGCCGTTCAACGGCGTTTTGGGCTCAGACCTGGGACGATCTACGGTGGCTCCGGTGGCTCCGGTGGCTCCGGTGGCTCCGGTGGCTCCGGTGGCAACCGGCGATGAATGTACCGAGGAAGATGAAGCGCGCTAGTGGTGATCTACCTGGACTATAGGTGCTCATAGCCCAAGTCCACCGATCGCAAATCCCTATAACATCTTATAGGTGTACCCGAGCTCGTCCCGGCTCAGCAGGTATTGACCGGAGGTCCACTTCCCGAGATTGATGGGAGGATAGGCGTCGTTTAAGTGCAGCCCTCGAACTTCATTCCTTCGCTTCCGCCGCCTGAAAGAAAACCGCGACCGCAACAGCGGTGAGTCCCTGCACGGGCCCCAGCCAGAGATTCGAGAGCTCCAGCCACTCTAGACCGGTGCGGCCGGAGGAGAACGGCTGGAGGAGGAGCGTCGCGGCCAAAAGCGCGAGATAGAACACGGAAAGCCCCAGGGAACACCGATACGCGAAGTTGTCCACTTGTTCCCGGGCCGGCCGATGCTTAGCCTGGTACGCGACCGTCCCGAGAATCAAGGACAAGGTCGGCACGATGCTCGGCAAGAACCATCCCCACGCGCGGTGCACCTGCGATCCGTACTTGTTTCCGACGCTCTGGATGACGAGAAGGACTATCAAAAACGCGGCCATGCCAAGCCACAGGGCGGCTAGACGCCCGCGCGAGGCGGCGAGATCTACTCGCTTGCTCATCCGATGTCCTCCGATCTAGCGCGAGAGCTCATCCTCCAACCACAGTCCCGCGCGTGCGAGATGTCGTTTGGCGAGCAGAGAACTCAGGCCCAGCAGCATGGTCTCGTCCTCCTCGCTTGCACGGTAGAACTCGTACACGAGAGCCGTACAGGTCGCGCCAGGGTTCAACGGCTTCGCTCGCCAGTCAGCGGGGAGCCGCGCCGCGCCGGGATCCGGCAAGCCTGTCGCCTCTCCAGGTACGACCGGACGGTCCGTGATGGTCAGCACGATCACTCGGTAACGGCCCCGCTGGGCCGTGAACAACACACGCAGATAGTCCCAGAGGGAGAAGGTGCGGTCATTCTCCAATGCCGCGAGCGTCGGATCCGCGACACTCCACCTGGCGTCACCCGGCTTCGGGGTCCCGTCTTTCTCGATGCTTTCCATCCGCGTCGCCAGAGCGAATCCGTCTTGGCCGACCCCATACACCGACCACTCGGAAATCCCGGCGCGTCCGAGCGCGGCCCTCATGCGGTCTTCCACATTTCCGAGAGTCTGATCCGTGCCGGCGATCGCCAGGCCCACCGGCAGGGCGTGGCGCGACGTCCAACTGGGAGGTGGCCAGGGGAACTGCGGCAGCCCGCCCGCCGGTGCTGGCGGTGGAGGCGGAGGTACAGGTGCTGGCGGTGGCGGCGGCGTAGGTGCTGGCGGTGGCGGTGGCGGTAGCATCACACCCCGCTCTAACATTATCTGCAAGTCCGAGGTCTGTTCGGGCAGAACGGTAACAGTCAGCAGCGCCTGACGATATCCGGGTTGGCTTGCTACGACGGTGTACGTCCCGGTTGGAACCCGAACACGAAACCGCCCTTGAGCGTCGGTCGCCGCGACAAACTGGGTACCTCGTACGACAATCCTGGCTCCGGCGAGCGGTCTTTCGCCTTCACCAACGATCCTCCCCGCGATCGTCCCTTGCTGCGCCGAGCCGGTCGCGGCCATCGCCATCAGCCCGAAACAAGCTGCCGCCAACCGCACGCCTACGCGCCGGAAAGCTCGGCCGACCCGATCCCGGAATTCAAACAAGCTGCTCATGGACCCCCCCACTTCGCGCTGATAGAGACCTGCGAGCCGAAATTCGCCATGCCCGCCGACGTCGTAGCCGAGGGCACGTCCGGGCTCCGCGGGTATGTAGTCCGGATCACCCCACGGCAAACGCGGTCACCACCGTGAGAGCGTGTGTGACGTCGGGAGGAGGGGCGCCCGGGAATCGGGTTGGGTTGCTCCACGAGGAATAGCACTACTGCTGGGTCCGTCAAGACCTATAACATCTTATAGGGGCCTGTTGTCCATGGTATCAGTGGTCGGGCGGCGGTCGCCATCATACGTCTACGGAATGGAATACGGACACTCCGACAGAAGGTTGTTAATCTCTTCGAATCGGCCAGTAGCTCCGTTGAATCGGCAAACGTGCCACCAGCGGCCCGTCCCGGGCCGGGGCGTCACGACACGCCCCTTGAAACTCGGAACCTCGGTTACTCGCACACTTGCTTCGCCATGTGAGAACTCTTGAGTCCCGGAGAAATCATGCACCCGCAGGTCGTAATCTGCGTCGAGGCAGCGAGCTATGGTGATACGCTCAACTCCCGGCGGCGAGCTACTGATTTCCTCCGGCCATTCCGCCCAGGGCGGCTGGGCCTCGTGCAAGCGCGGATCGAAGAACCAGGGAGGGCGCCATCGTCGATCCTGGGGTAAATGCAGGGGACGACTCTCCGCGTCGTCAGTGCGGCCGCCGATACTGTTCGAGGATCCAGCTGCCATCCTCATCTTCGGCCATCGCATAAATGACCACTCTGGAAATCCGGACCAGTCGCCGGCGAGCTGGCAGTGAAACCGTCAAGAGAGATGGGCCCGTGGGGGGAAACACCGCGAACAGTTCTTGCGTCACTCCCGGCCGCCGGCTTTGATGGGTCCACACTTCCCCTTCGTCGCTAGCTACCGCATAGTCAAAGGGCGGCCTGTGCTTGGCCATCGGGCGCGGCAGACTGTCGCGCGGTGAACGGGAGAGGTCTCGCGCCATACGCACATCGGCCTCGGAGGTTGGAACGGGCACCCAAGGTCGTGGGGTGCCGAGTCGCCAACGGCCGCCATGAGACAACCGGTCGATGCGGTTTTCTCGGGCTCGCGCAATCCAGATGGTGCCATTCCGCAGCACTCCCCACACGTCCCGGGCTCCGTAGAGTAAGGGCAGCTTATACGTGGAACCGATCCAAGCCGCCGGCTGATGTATCAGAGAAGCCACGGTATCGTAGCGTGTGCTTGGCGGATTCAGACGGTACAGCCAAGTCGAATCAGGATGCCGGCCACGCCGGTCTGCCGGACCCTGGAACGCGGGACTGTTCGCCGGGAAGTCCCCCCAATAAACCCTCCCTTCGGCGTCGAGGTCGGCATCGAAATGCAGGGCGAACGCCGGTACCGCGACAATCGAGTCGAGCTTCTTATCGGCTTTCCAGGACGTCAGGCGGAGATTGCCAAGATCGACGAGCGCGATCCGACCGTCGGTCAATACCCCCGATGCCAGCGGAATGACGTGCTCGCCTGGACCGTGCCCCTCCCGACCCAGGGTGTCGAATGTGCCCCGCCTGGGGTCGATGAGCAGGACCACCCTATCGGCAGCGCTGTGGGTGAGCAAGCGGCCGTCCTTGAGCTCCGCGAAGGCCTTGCCCGGGGAGGGCAGGCCCCGTGCGATAACAGCCGCCGAATGCAGGACTATCGGACTTTGGGCCGAGGCGACGGCTGGGCTGACGGCCAAGCATACGATTGAGCTGCAGGACACCAGCCAACGCGAATCGGGCTTACGGCGAGCTTGGCCCCTCTTGCAGCGCCGTAACACGGCAATCGCTGCCGTATGCCCCAGTTCTGTATAGAGGTGCTCCCGCACCACCCGAGACAATCTTTCCATTGGCATCCAGGACGAGGTTAGCTGGAAAGGCGTGTACGCCAAGCTGCGAGGTCACTGCCCTACTATCGGCGGAATATAGCTTGCGAACGCGGAACCAGAGATCGCGAGGTACTTACGCAATCGGTACTATTACCCGGGGAGAACATCCCGGGGGCTCCAGATCTAATCCCGAACAGATCAACAGCCTCGGGCGGCGTAACGAATCAACCCCGCGGTACGTTTGACTTGGAGCTTGGCTTTGATACTCTCCCGGTAGTGCTCAACCGTCTTCACCGAGAGGCCAAGCAGTAATGCAATCTCTCGGCCGGTCCGTCCATCTCCGATGAGAAAGAAGACCTCAGTCTCTCGGGGGGTGAGAACACTAAGGGGGATGACGTGCGGCCTATCGCCGACGAGAGGGCGTGGAGCATGGAGGGGGATGGTAACCTTGATTCCTCGGCGTCTCATGCTGACGGGACTTCGGCTGACGTCGGACGATACGATCGAATCCTCGAAGGAACCTCAACGAGCAAGCCGGTATGAATGGCAAGACGAACAAGTTCGGGATTGCTATGAGATCCGAGCCGACGTCGCATGCCCTCTGTTTGCTCGTAAATGGTGTCGAGACCGATCCCAAGGAACCTAGCGATCTCGGGACCTCTTTTCCCGCTGGCAAGGTGTCGCAGGATTTCAACCTGGCAAGTCGTTCTATGAGAGCGATTGTCAAGGGCACAGTGCTTCCCGCGGCGGGCGATCTGGCCGGCCAACGGCGCCACAACCTTTTCTTCGAAGGTGGTCTGGTCGGCTGCTTAAAAGTCGAGTGTTTGCGCCACGAAGCCGTTGGTGAGCGCGCCTCCCGACACCGAGGCGATCGACGTGGTGTCCCGGGCACGGCCCGAGTCCACCACGTACATCAGGGCGCCAAGCGTGAAGCGGGTCGCCCGATGGCCCCCGCCCGAGAGCGCGATGGCGATGCTGCGCGTCGCACCGCCGGTCCCCATCCCTGTCTCCATGCCTCTACGACAAGTGGAGCTCGAAACTGCTCTTCCTGAGGAAGTGTGCCTTCATCCGCCCCTGGCTCTTCTTCGCACGCTCCGAGACGAGCGCTTCGATCTCGCGCATATAGGCCGGGTTTCCCGCTTTGCCACCCGCGACACTCTCGTGCGAGTTGAACCAGAACTCGAAAGCCTTGTCCGCATTCGGGTTCTCGCTTCGCGCGCCAGCCTCGCCGAGCCGGGAATCCAGTAGGACCTGGAGTGTCTCGATGTCCGGATTCCCGTGTGAGCCGTTCGCGCAGAAGATGTAATGATCCGCAGTGACCCTCTTGGCAAAATCACGGCTCATGTTGTATTCGGAACCGTGATGCTGAACCTTCAGGACGTCGACGTGCAGTGCGCCGCCGCCACCAAGCTTTCCAATATGCTCGAGGCCCTTGAGCACCTCCTTCGCGTGTCCGTCGCCGGTGAGCAGGACCCTGGCGCCGGAACTCTTCTCCTCCACATAGAACATCAGCGATGCGAGGTTCGGTGTCGTGACCGCCCCCCGGTCCCCAAACACCCTCGCTTGCGTAAGCAGTGGCCCGATGAACTGCGCGACCTCCGCCGTACCAATGCCCCGTTCGATTTCCCTGGCTTCCTCCCGGATGCGCGCGAGCACCTCCTTATTCTTCCGCAGCCAGTCGTTCCACTCCTGCCGGAGATTCAGCAGATCCTCGGAGAACGGTCCAATGATGTAGAGGCGCATGCCGCCAAGTTGCACGGGCTTTGTCGATGAGCGGACCATCATGAGGTGCCCATCGGCTGGTCCATTTACGGGAATGCCAAGCTGATCCTCACCGACGCGGCGGGTGAGCTTGATGGCTTCCCGCGTGCTGGCCACGAGGTTCCGGTTGGCCTCTGCGGTCACCCGGAAGTCGGGCAGCTCGCTGCCTGAGAGAATTGCGGCGCTGGCCGCCAGCATGTCCTCTATCTCGCCCCCGTTCTGGCCGATTTGCTCGTGAAACGCATTGTGCCAGATCGCGCCGATCTTTGGAGGCCGCGGAAAGTCGGGTTCCTCATGCTTGGAATCGGGACCACCTACTTGATAGTCGTGCACTCGCCATGCGACCAGGTCGTCCATCATCCGCAGGACTCCGGAGATGTGATCCGAATCGATATGCGACACGTAAACGACGTCGATCAGCGGCTTGGGCGAGAGGCTGGAAAGATGGTCCGCGACGTGCTCGCGAAAGGAAGCAGCCATTCCGCCGTCGCATAACATGCGGCGGCCATCGCCGCCGGTGATCAAAAGACAGTCGCCCTCGTCGGACTGAAACACCCGGATGTTCATTGGACACGCCTCCCTCGGCTCCCGGTACGCATGCGCCGGCTTCGCTCCCGTCCTGGCGCTCCAACGGGACACTTTCCCTTCGGAAAGAGGTCGTGCCGCTCGTTCACGGTCGACGCCTCGCTGAGACACGCATCCTCTCGGAGTCTGCCGAATCCGGCGTCGTTTGCCCAGGCAAACCCGCCTCCGGGAAGCGGCCGCGATGTGCGCTGAATGATGCCGTTCACCTGTGCGGCCGTGAGCGTCGGCTCGATAGCGAACATGAGTCCCACCAGTCCGGTCACGTGAGGACTGGCCATGCTGGTTCCGGTCATTGCCACCCAGGGGTCGTCCGGCGAGAATCCGCGCGCGGCAACGATTGCCGTCCCCGGTGCGGCCACATCCGGCTTGTAGCGCCCGTCGCGTGTGGGTCCCTGGCTGCTCGTGACGTTGATGCACTCGCGCGCATCATCGAGATTCGCTACCGAAACGACGTGCATGGCGCAGGCGAGGGAGCTCACAGACGATCGGTCAACGTTGGAGCGCTCCGAGAAGAAGGATGGGAAGCTCCACAGCTCCTGCGAACCCACACGGCCTACGCGCCGCGGGTCGTCGCGCTCGATCCATCCGTGATAGCGGCCATCGCGAACCTCCTTCCCCTCGAGCCGCACCCGCCATGTACCCGCGGCGACTCCGACGTCTCCTGCTTTTGCATAGAACGGGCTGAGATAGATGGCGATGCAGTTGCTTCCGTTGGCGGGGTGATACAACTCGTTGTAAATGCTGAGGATACTGCCGTCAGGAAGCTGCACGTTCTCCATGTACTCGAGGGGTGCGACCGGGCCGATCCAATGTCCGGCCGGCGTCTGCACGGACACCTCGAATCGGTCCTGCGCACTGTACCAGATCTCGAGCTCGTTTTCAGAAACGTCCACGACCCCGTTTCCCACGACCAGCCAGTCGATGTCGGAATACAATTCACGCGACGCGATCTGCCCGCTGGTGTGGATGCGGCCCATGACGAATCCACGATCGCCCTCGAATTCCGGCGCCTCCTGCCCGGCATTGCCGGCGGCTACCGTGACACAGCGACCGGGGAGGGCGAGCGCCGAGTCGATCCACCGGTTGAGCGCACTGGAAGCATCGTGCGCGTGCCCGTTAGTACCGAGGCTGATGTTGATCGAGATGGGCTGGCGTCGCTTATTGGCGAGATCCAGGAGGTACTCGACCGCGTGCACGAGTCGTGTGGAATCGTAGAATGACTTCCTGCGATCGGCGTCCTCCGCTGGGAGAGCGATCAGTACGGCGGCGATGTCCGCGCGCGGGCAGACTCCACGATTACCCACCGCGATGCTCGCGACATGAGTGCCATGGGATCCTTCCGCCATCTGGCTTTGCGGCTGCAGCTCGTACGCTGGCAATTTCTCTCTTGGCGCGGCCTTGATTGCGGCATTCATTTGCACCTGGGTAATCTCCACCCCGTAGCCGAACGCGTCGATCGCCGCATTGCCCTTGACGTAGATCGCGCCCTGATCCCAGATGCTCACGAATCGAGTTGCCCGGGTTTTCGCGTCGAGAAAGTCCTCGTGCGAAAAGTCGAATCCCTGAACGTCAACGATCCCGATCAGCACGCCCTTCCCGCCTCGGTGCTGTCGGGGGACACCGTACCTCCGTCGCGCAGGGTCCGGAGCCGTCACGCGCTCTTGGGACGCCAGGGGTGTCGGCGCCACGAGCGGCTCCCCCAGCTCGACGTGCGTCACCGAGGTGCGTGCGGCGATCGACCGAAGCTTCGAGAGGGGCACAGTGGCCGAGACGAGGTTGCCTCGCCGAGCGGTTTCACCCGGGAAGGGCTTTGCAGGTGCTCGGGGGTCCGCGATGTCGGACGTCTGAATGAAGATGTTGACGTACACGTCGTTGGAGACGGCCTTCTGCCTCCCCCGCTTCACCGTCTTCGGAAGCTGCCGCCAGAGCTTGGGGGCGCCAGTTGCTCCGGGAGAAGTTCCGTACTCCTTGACCAGCTTCTCGCTCCTGACCGCCACACAGGAGGACCGTTCCGCTCGCAGCACGCTCACCTTCGTGCTGGCGTTGGACACCATGCGCAGCTTTGGCTGCAGCTTCCGAAGTGCCTCACTCGGGTCTGGCTCTTTCGCCGGGAGTGAACCAGGTCCCGGCCCGGTCTGCGCCTTCACTTGGAGCCGGTTCGCACCGGCCTGCGGCTGCCTGCCGTTTTCTTCCGCTTCTTCGTCACCGGCTTCTTCTTTTTCTTCGCCGTGCTCAGAGGGTAGATCTTTGCCACGAAGGCGTAATCCGATGCGTCGATGTCGCGTCCGCCGCTGATCGGCTTGCCGTCCTTGGTCAGTGTTCCGGGGATCTGATAGCACATGATCGAGTTTGGATCGGCGTGGTCCGTGCCGAGGATAGACGACTCCTCGATTGGGGTAAGGACCTGCCGTCGCACCTCAGTCTCGGACCAGCCCTGAGTAGCCTTGAAGTATGCGAGCGCTTTCACCGGATCGATGCGCGCGATGAGCTCACGCCGCATGTGTTCGTGAGGAAAGCCCAGCGTGTGTCCCGCCTCGTGCCGCACTACCCGATAGAACTCGGCGTCTGGCGTATTCGAGGTGAACGAATCAAGGTTCATCGTCGCCTGGTCCGCGGGAATCGACAGGATGTCGGTACCGACGTATGACCAGTGGCCATCGCGTGCTGTCCGTGCGATTCGCACCTGGGGATTGGTGTCGCTCTGTGCGAACCGTACGTTGGCACTCTTGCCCCACGCGTTCAGATGCGACAGGATGCGAGAGCGAAGGTCGGCGGGGGGGCCGTCGAGGAAAGCGACCGTGAGATTGACCCCCTTGGTTTGCCAGTACTTCGTAGTGACGACCGCGATGAATTCGAGTAGCGGCATCGCGGAGGCTACGCCAAGGGCCATGCGATCGATGGCCGGGTAGTTGAGCGGATTGATCTGTGCGGCCTGGAATGCCGCAGCCGCCCAGAGATCTTTCGGCAGCAGTTTCGGCTGACACACGATTGTCTGGGTCATGCTGTAAGCTCCCTGGAGCAAGGTATCCACTGCGTGGCCCATCCCTCGCCTGCCTCCGAGGCGTCCACGACACGCGGTTCGGCCTATGTTGAGCAACGTTTGACGTCAGCGCGTGTTCTGCTGACGCAGCAAGGAAGGAACATGCGTCCAAAAAGACCGTCAGGGAAGACGCGAGTGCGCAGTGTTTATGGCCCCTATAACATCTTATAGGGAAGGAGACCGGGCTGGCCTCCGCCCCAAGGGCCGCTCGCCCTCGGGATATTCGTTGCTGGCGCACTCGACATCGCGGAGGGTATTGCCATGCTGAACCAGCTTGGCGCCTCTCCCCCGTCGTGGAGCCCTTCTGTCGCCGCCAGGCTCGCCGCGCTTAAATGGTTACTGCTGTTTGGTGGAATCGTCTATTGTGGCGCGGGTATCTACATGTGTCTGCGTGTATCCTAACGCTCAGCGGCATTGCGGCCCAGCCGGATTCTTTGGCGCAAGCATCGCTCACGAGAGGCCAGATACCTACCAAGTATCCACCCACCCGCGCCCACCTAGATCTTCACCCAGGTGTATTCCCCACTCTCGGGCTGACCGTCGCGCTGATCCACCCACGAATAACGTCCTTTCATCTGACGACCGGCTTGGATCTTAAGCGTGAAGGCTCCGCAATCGAGCTCGATCCTCTCGTCTCGACCCCGAGTCCAATCATACGTAGCGACCAGTACGTCCACTGACAGACGCCCCTGCACCGTGTAGGTGCGCCCCAAAGTTTTGTGCCAGACCTTGCCTCTCACCCAGTGGAGGATTTGACGCAGTTCCGCTGTCTCCTCCCCGCTAGTCCCATCCTGCTTCACGTACCGGGTCCTCCACTTTCCCGTCACGTTGAACCCGTGAGAGAACTTTGCCTGAAGGTAGGCGACGAGAATCGGAAGCGCCCAATACAAGAGCGAGAGAGCCACGGCCGCGAGGATCGCATAGGCAAAGTCCTTCATCGACTACCCCCTGAACGAGTCAGAATGACGGCAAGACACTGGAGTTGACACGGTTGACCGTAGTCTCGACCTCAGCTCCCGGCAGGCGCAGGAGGAGCGGCCCTCACGGGCGGGCGTACCCGAACACCACCATCGCGAGCGGGAATTCGACCGACGTCCAACTGGACACAGCCCGCCAAGTCCCGGCCTGAGTCCGCACGGTTTTCAAGACGGAGACGTAGTCCACGGTCAGCATGCCGTGAAACTTGAGAGTCTCCTCCGGTTCCTCGTTGTTCGAGGCTCCGATTTGGGCGATTCTCGTGTCCTCCGGCGTCCCGTCGTAGGTAGAGAGGCTTGAACGGGAATGGTCCGGCCTGGGCTGGTCGACACTTGCGCGATGGCGGCATGTCCACCGCTGATGCTGCGGACATAACCCGGATCAACCACCGCGCCCAGGACCGCGAAGTTCCCGCACCGATTCAGCCGGCGCTCGAAGAACTCGTATTCCTTCTTCGATGCGTTGCGACGGACCCAGGGGATTCGCGGGCAAGGTGCCATTGGCGAGGTGTTCGGCATAGAGCAGGCAGCTGCGCGCGCGCCTCGGTGCGTTCTCCCCAAAACAGGCCGCCAAGAACCTCGCGGGCGTGGGTCTTCCTGCGATGGAGAATGAGATACGCCAGCAGTGCTTGAACCGCATGAATGGGCCTCGTCTCATGGGCGCGACCATCATGCGAAACCTGAACCGTGCCGAAGAGGCTAATCCGAAGCATGCCCATGCTCGCACTCACGAAGAAGACGCTCCGGCGCCTCCAGGTGGGGAACCTCTATAACGTCTTATAGGTCCAGTTGCGCGCGCCTCCCCTCAGGCAGCGAAGGCGTGATCTCATCACGACCCCCCGCCCTGCTCGGCCACAATGTTGCGATAGAAGGTGTGGAGCACATCGGCGAGCTCGTTCACGCTGAGATTGAGAGAGGCCGCCACGCTTCCCAAGAAGTCGGCGGCTTGCCGATCGCCCTGGCGATCCTCCATGGCGCGAGCGCTCAGGATCGCGTCCTGGCCCCGTCCCGTCGCCCGGGAGACGCGCCGCACGGCCGTGTACGGCGTTCGGGAAACCAGCTGGTCCAGGTCGATGGCCGACTCGAAGGGACCACCGGCGAACGAGGCTGTCCGGGTGGCCGCCCACCGTTCGTAGGCGGAGTGACTGCCCGAGGCTTCCCACGGCACCGCATGCCCGTACTGAGTCACATCCCCGATGTAGTGGGCCATGGCGCCCAGGTAGAAAGCCGCGGCCTTCGCGTCTCCGTCCTGGTAGGCGGCCACGGCCTTTTGATACTCCTCCCGAGCCCGCACCGCCGCGCGATCGTTCACCATGGTCGACCAGCTCGCGTTCCACTCCACACTGTGTCCCCGAATGCGGTCGTCGTAGCCCCGATGCGGTGTTCCACACGCGGTGGCGATCTCATCGTTGTCGGGGGCCTCGGTGCCAATGAGATACGTGGCGCGGTGTGGCTCCAGCCAGGCCTTCTCGTCGTCGGGCAGCAGGGCCATGGCGTGGTCGGCAATCCAGTCATGCGTTGCGTACGGAGGATTGGTGCATTCGGCGGCGGTGTTGGTGGTGGTATTGCCGCTCTGGCCGTTGCTCCAGGCCACCAGGGTGAGGGCAGCAAAACTCACTGCGGTCCGAAACGATTGTAAGGGCATGGTCCAGAAGCCTTCCTTATTCGGGTTAGGCAGTGGCCTGAAAGTGCATGCAGTCCTTACGGGTCTGAAAGCGCCCACCCCACTTCCACCCGGCCGCCTCGAACAGGGCGACGACAGCCTCGGGCATCATGCCACTATTTGGTTGCCAGGCCTTGCCCAGGGGGTTGCGATCGGGGTCCAAATCGATTGCCGCGCCGTAGGCATGCAGGCTCAGCTTTCCACTTCCCGAGATGCGCCGAAAGTTGTAGACCCCGCCGTAGAGGTGCATGCGGGCAGCCCGTACCGCCTGAACTGAGCCGTAGTGCGTGAGGATGCCTCTGAGAACATCTCGCAGACTTTCGGCGATTTGGCGATGGCACCTGACGCGGGTGATGGCGACCGAAGGATCCCAGGAGGCGAGCAATGGATACGGCGCGACGATGGTCGTGAGGTGGGCGGACTCCCACGCGGCCGTCGGAAACCCGTCCGCCCGGAACGTGAAGGCGCCGTAGAAGGCTGCGAGAGCCTGGGGCTCCTCGGGGGGCCATGCCATTCGGTGCCTCCTTGCCCGGGCCAAGGGTGCCGCATTCCGCATCGCTCACAGCCAGCACAGAAGCGGCTGGCCACCGTCAGGCCGCCCTTCGCGGCCATCACGTTTTTTCCCGCAACTGACCCGATGTTGTGATCCAAGCTACAGTAAACCCGGCGGAAGGCCACCAGGAATGATGAAGGACTATTAGATGTTATAGGAGTAACTGGAGCAAGGTGGTGCTCCTCGCCCTTCTCCACCACCGCCCCTATCTCGAAACCCCTATAAGATCTTGTAGAGATTGCTCGATATCCCCCCTCGCCGTATGGTCACTCTCGACAACTGTGACGCCAGACCTTCAGCCCCCGGCGCAGCCCTGTCCGACTAGTCGCACCTTGGCCGGGTAATCGGCTTCACTCCTTCCGTGGACGTGTTGGAAAGCCTTAACGATCGATCCCGTGCGAAGCGCAGAGGAGCCAAATGAGACCCATCCTGCTGTCAGGACTAATCGGGTGTCTGTCAGTCGCGGCCTGCACGCCAAAACCTGAACCGCCTCCGATTCCGCCACCGACGCCGCCGGTCATCGCTCCGCATGACCCGGTCATCGGAAAAGAGCTCATGATCACTGATCTGTCTGTAGTGAATGACCCCCGGGCGAACGGTCCCGACGGAACCTGGTCTTTCGGCGGTCTCATCAAGGCCATGTCAGGATCGACCGATCCCGGACGCTTCGTGCTCGATTGGCTGAAACAGTGGGAAACGGATCGGACGGTGAATTCACTCACCGTGCCTGCTCGGCAGAGGATCCGGACACTGGTTATTGACCCCTGGAAAACGAAGGACGGCCAAGCCGGTGTGGCCGATGATCAATGGACGATCAATCTGGCAAACGCACCGTTTCGACTGCTGGCCATCGTCAATCGCTTGGATCTGAACCGGGGTAGCGCAACAA
The DNA here is from genome assembly GCA_964439025.1 of uncultured Gemmatimonas sp. GTDB lineage: Bacteria > Gemmatimonadota > Gemmatimonadetes > Gemmatimonadales > GWC2-71-9 > JABFSM01. The sequence continues at coordinate 81,954 of CAYTMW010000010.1, forward strand.
CGGTGGAGAACGCGGGTGAGGGACGATTCGTCTTTGGCCTCGTCGATGCATCAGGGGCACCGCAGCCGTTTACCGTGATCTTTGAATACGAGCAACCGGCAAACAACCGCCCGAGGTTGCGTGGGTGGGCACAATCCTGGCACGCCCTGGGAACGATGGAATTCGGCACTTCGTATAACGCGGCTCTCCAGCAGATTACCGATCGGTTCTCAGGGAAAGATAGAGCGCCCGGCAAGCCTAACGGGAGTCCGCTCAATCAGATCCGAACCAATGAAATCAGGTTGGTGCTGGATGGGGAGGTTCAACGCGGTTGGGAGCTCCGAGAGTTCCACATCGTGAACGGGCGGCTCGAGGAGGTTCCAACGCTCCAGACGCCCGATAACACGCTCCAGAATTCCGCCAAGCTTGCCAACTTCATCAACGCCAACGAGGCAGATATCCTGGATCGAAACTTCAGAGTACCACTACAGTTTGACAATGGGCCGTTTCTTGCCGGTTCATCAATCGTTGCCCCGCCGTCAACCGGATTCTTCTGGCGTGCACCGGGAGTCGCGAACCGTGAAGCGAGACATATCGTCGCCTTGACGTCTTGCAACGGGTGTCACCACGTGGAAACCGGTACCGTAAGCTTCCTGCATGTCAGCAATCGCCAGCAGAATGCCGAGGCTTCCCTGTCGGGATTCCTCAAGGGCATCCAGAATGTGCCGGACCCCGAAAGCCCTTCTATTCTGCGGAGCTTCAACGATCTCGCCGATCGGGCAATACTCTTGAAGTCTGCGGCGACGGAAATTGGAGACGTCCGCCTCAATGCAATCACTCGGGACCGCCGCTCACGAGTGCACTGAGGCTGGCGGTCGTCCGCTCCTCACCCGATCGCCTACAAGCCAGTCACACATCAGGAGCTCAGCATGTCCCGCAGCACAAGAAGACGTTTTACACAAGAGGAGCTTGTGGAGGCCTTGCGGGCCCACGCGCAACATTGGCCTGAGCTGCCGAATGTAACGTCGGTCGGGATCGGCTATAAGATCCTGGGCGGTCGCAAAACGCGTACTTTGTCGATCCAAGTTACGGTTTGCGAGAAACTCGATCCGGAGGAATTGCGTAACCGCGGATTTGTGCCACTGCCGAAGACAGTACCCACGGAGGACGGTCGGCAAATCCCCGTCGACATACTCGAGCGGTCGTACAAGCCCTCCTATACATTGACACCCGAACCAGTCGGCTCCACACTCGCTCGACCGCCGACCACACCAAAGTTGCAACGCCGACGTCGGCTGCCTCGGATCATGCCGGGCATCAGCGTGGGTCACTTGAACGCCAAGGCCGGGACGATTGGGGCGGTCGTCTACGACAAGCGCACAGGACGCCCTTGTGTGCTGAGCAATGCCCATGTCTTGCAGGGGGCAGAGGGCATGCCTGGTGATATCGTGCTCCAGCCTGGTCGGTTTGATGACAGCGATGTCGCGAACAACTCGCTCGGTACGTTGCTGAGAGGCCATTTTGGTTTGGCGGGCGATTGTGCCATCGCGGGGATTGAGACCCGAATGTTCGACGACACGATCTTAGAGCTGGGTGTCGCTCCCAGGAGACTTGCGAAGGCTGCGATTGGTGACAAGGTTGTGAAGTCAGGCCGGACCACGGGCGTGACGCGCGGGACGGTGGTTCGAATCGGCGTCATCATCCGCAACGACTACGGTGGTCGGATAGGCCAGGTGCAGATCGGTGGATTCGAGATCGGCCCGATGCCTGGAGCACCACCGCCGAATGGGATGCTGAGCGACGAAGGGGACTCTGGGAGCTTGTGGCTGATTGAAAATCATGGGGCTGCAACGGACATAGCGGCGGGGCTCCATTTCGCACAGCAAAGCGATGCCATGAGCGGTGCCGAACACGCCGTGGCGTGTAACATTCATAGCGTATTCGAGAAGCTCGACGTGTCATTCAAGACTGTCGTCTGAGGGCCTCAAGCCTGTTCGCTCAATACGGCGACGTCTTTGGCTCGCGGACCACCGCTGGCTGTCGTGTCGATGACGAATTGGACCAGCTGCCCTTCTCGGAGCCTCTCGGTATCGGTATCACCGAGCTCAAAGTACAGATCTCCGGATCCGCTCTGTTTCGCTTTGATCTCTTGCGGTGTGATCACACCCCGCTTGTTCTTGGGGTCAAACAGTTTGATCGTTCCGATGCCTACTTGTGACATGTTCTTCCTCCCGGTCTTCTATCGACTCGAGTGGCGTGCTCCGCCCCCTGATCGACTAGCTGTGATCAACGGCCTTGACGGAAAGATAAGTCCCGTGCGAGATGCCTAGCAAGGCGTTGAGTGTATCGTCAAACGCCGGAAAACTCAGTTCGCCTGTTCCGACCAGCTTGCCGTTCTTCAACATGACCACTATGCAGGCCGCATAGGTCGCGATGACCACGATCGTGAAGAAGAGCATTTGCACCTTGGACATGTCGACGAGCTTGTAGTTGCCGATCTCCTCGCCACGAAACAGGTCGACCCAACTCGCTTCCGACGGATCCGCATTCCGGTGCAGCCGTCCTTGCGCCTCCGTAATGGCGGTCAAATCCTTCTCGGCGGTCTCCAGCGCCTTTTTCTTCGCCTCGCGCTCCTTCGCAGCGTTGTCCTTGTCTTGCAGGGCGGCATCGTGCAACGTCTTCGCCATGGCCAGTTGCGCTTCCGCGGCCTGCTTCGCGACCGCGTCCGGGGCCGCAGCCACGGCAGCCGTGGCGGCGTCCAGCGCTTGCTTCTTGTCGGTTTCGTCCTGCGCCTCAGCCAGGAGATTGACCTCCGCCGTGTCGAACTCGGCTTTGGTCTGATTTCTGCGGTCTTGCGCGGCGTCCGGGGTGGATTTCGCGTCGATAGTAGTCGTTTTGGTCGTCTTCGTCCTCTTGATCAAGCTGGAACCGGCGAACGATAGCGCGCTGATGCCCATCGCCAGGATCAGCTCCTGCGGAAACTTGATATCAAGCGCTTGCTCCTGCGTGAGCGTGCCGCGATACATGGCCATGATGCGTGTCAGCGCGATGATCAAGTATGCCGTCATGACCATGACGGTCCACAGTGTAATCTGCAGCCGAGCCAGGCTGAGTTTGTTCCGGGTGTCGATCAGGACGCCGAACCACTGGCCGTTGATCTCGTGGCCGGCCAGAGCCAGGAGAAGGGTGACGATGAGGATACTGATTACCCAGGGTGCGACAGGTCCTCCGGCCTGAATGCTGAGGAAACCGCCGCGGACCGCGACAGCTACCCAGAATACAACGAGGAGGACCGTGACGACCCACATAGCGATGCGGGGACCGCGTTTGGTAGTCGCTCCGCCTGCATTGCCGTTAGACACGCTTCACCTCCATATCTCCGGCAATGAATTCCGGATCGGGCGCCATCAGCGCACGACGATTGTCTTGCTCCGAACAGTCCCGAAGAGGCCGGCCGTCACGACGAGCTGTCCCGTTGTCATCGGGGCGATCACGAGCAGGCCGGCTTAAGACCTAGCACCACAATATTGGATCGTGGCACCAGAGGGTAATAAAACCTCGCGCCGCCACACTGACGCTCGACTCCAAGTCCTTATCAAATCAACTCGATATCGAATTGCCCGTCCTCCAACACGAACGGACCACACGCAACGTCTAGTTGGGGACTAGAGTTCTGGCTGACCGGCAACCCACCGATGATCCTCGCAGCTTCGGTCGGCTTCATTCCCTCCGTCGCGCAATTGACGGTCTGTACGAAGAGGTAGTGCTTCCACGGTCCAATCGGCACATCCCCGACGGTGAGCTCCCCGGTGTAGAGGCATCCGTATCGCACCAAAAGGTGGAGCAACGACAAGAGGTCCTTGTCGTCACGCCGCTTTCCAACCTCCAGCGCCTGCCCGAGCAGCTCGGCCCTGAGCCGCGCAGTGGGCTCGCGCAGCACCACCGGAAACGCACGATCCACCGAGGTCGGAGTCAGAAGGGCTGTGACATGATAGCAATCACAGCGGCAGCGGGGTGCCGCTACGGAGGCGATGGCCTCGTGCCGGTGGCCATCGGGGTCCGCGTTGGCGATCCCAGTGGCGAATGCAGCGGAGAGATTCGGCGGCGTCATGTTGACCCGGCGAGTGAGCGTCTTGAGCTCGGCGGCATTGATCGGCCGCTGGTGGTCGTCACCAGACCGCTTGGGGGCACAGGCTTCCGGCAGAATCAGCCCATAGAGCCGAATGGTCTCGCCTGGGCGGTAGAGTTTTTTGTCAGTCAACAGGAGCTTGGCCGCCAGCGCGTGGGGGTTTTCCTTCAGCTCCTCCACGCCATAGACGAAGTCACCCGCGTCGGTATGCCTGGTGTATTGCCACCCGGTCTTGACCTTGAAGTGGGTGCCCGGAATGGGCATGTCGGGGTACTCCAGCCTCACCTCATGCCGCTCCAGTACTGTCTTCGCCCCAGCCGGGGGGACCGTGGCGTCCTGTCCCCGCCGGGTGGGATCGATTTCGTCGCTGAGCGCGGCAGCAACCGCTGCGGCGACGGCGGCCCCCGCCAGGACAGTGCCCACCGTCGTATTCGGGGTGTCGAGACGAAAGAAGTGGAGCGGATTGCAGATGTCGAGCTGAAAGCCGATCTCCAGCGAATCGTCCAGGCCGATCGGTGAGGGCTGTACCACCTCCGTTCCCGGAGCACCGTCGAATATGTGCTGATTGCTCAAGACCATCTGCTCGCCGGTGGTACGATCGAAGACGATGGCGCCGAGCGTCCCGTACCAGAAGGGCTTGGTATTGACTCCGACCGTCAGGCCTCCGACTAGCGGGTCCTTACGGTCATCTCGAGATCCCGAGGCGCCCGACGGTCGGACTGCCGGCATTTCTTCGACGTCGGTGACTACACCCTCGAGCTTGCCAGGGATCTCACTCAGATGCTGTCGTTTGAGCTCTTGCGGTGACAGCTTCTTCGCCACGAAGACCTTGAGCGCGATGAGGCTGAAGTCCATCTGGCCGCTCACGGTCTTGTAACCGACCCCGATGCCGGTCACGTTTGGGGTCTTCAGAAGTTTCTCCTGATGCTTCTGAAGCACGGCGCGAGCCCGCTCTTGGGCGGCGATGATCTCAGGCGCCTCGACCGGCTTTCCCCGCTCGATGACGTCGATCGCGACGTCGCCGACCCGACTGGGCAACGGCTTCTCGCCCCGAGCCTCCAGTTCCTTCGGCCCGATCTTCTCACGAACCGTGACCACGATAGCGACCTCGCCCGTGAGCTTGCCTTTCCTTCGCTCCGGCCCGGCGCCCACTGCAATCACACCTGGATGCGACAGTAATTCTCTTTCATGCTCGTTCGCCAATGCGATGGCGCGATCGAGTCTGCGATAGAAATCCTTGTTCATCTCCGCACCTTAGGTGTTGAAGCGAAGGTTGAGCTGATTGACTACGGCACGGATCGGGTTTCCGACGCCCACCACCCCTAGGTCTTCGGTGTCGCCGGCGAAATTGAGCGCGACTGGCAGTTTGCTGCCCATATCGACCCAGACCGATCCGGAGTCGCCGCCCTGGGACACCGGTTGCTCCATCCCGGTGATCTGGGTGATCTGCACCTGATTGGTGAACAAAATGGTCCCTGAGATTGTATCCTCGTCATAGGGGACGTTGGTCGAGTAGATGATCGAGTTGACGACACCGCGGGTGGTGCCACTGCGGCCCCCCGACTTCCACACAACGTTTGCGAGCACCGCGTCCTGGATCCCGAAATCCCCGTTGTCTGTACGGTCCAGCTGAATGATGTTCCCCAGGCCTTCGATCGGCAGTCCGTTGTTGACGTCGTCGCCTTGTGCGTCGAGCTCCCCGGGGTCCACACCACGCGAGCCGTTCAGATCGCACACCGCGCAGTCTATGGCGTTCGCCATCGCGTCACCGTTTCGGACGACCTTGCCGATGATGAACCGGGGGTCCTGTCCTGCCATGACGTAGTCGTAGACCAGCGACGCGATCGCCAGCAGAATGGCGAGGATGATCAGCACGACCTTCCACCAGGGATCCTCGAACGCCAGCGGACCGTACTGCCCGGTGTAAGCAGGGTTCGGCTCGACCTTGTACTCGAAGCTCACCGGCAGCCATGCCACCGGCCTTACTCGGCACCAGCCGTCCTTCCCCGTTCCCTCTTGCCAACCGCCGCCGGGATAGCCATCGGATCCGTTCCCCTCACCGGGCCGGGGATCGGAGCCACAGTGACAGGAATCGTGGCGATCCTTGTCGCAACATCTTTCAAGCAGGTCTCGCAGCCGGCAGATATCTATGTCCTTGCCGCCGAGTAAGTCCTTGAGCATTGTACGGAGCACCTTCGCGCCCTGTTCTTTGCAGAATCGGTCGTGACCTGTGGGATCTTCCCACCACCCGGTCCCATCCCCCGGATGCTTCTCGAGACAGCGTAATAAGGCCTTGGCCGCATCGTTGGCGCCCTTCCGGTCGAGCTTGATGGAGTGAAGCTTGAGACGCAAAGTTCCTTCCGGCACCGCGGTTACGAGCTCTCCGCTGTCCTTATCGTAGGAGCTCTGGCTGATGAAAACCCGCTTCGACACCACCCGGCTCGGGGCGTCGAAATTGGTGTCGTATGCATTCCGCTGCGCCACGAATCCCACATCGGGCTTTGAGGGGCCGGCGTTGGCAACGTCCACCTTGAAGTAGATGGTCGTTTCCTCCCCGACCTTGAGGTCTTCAACCCGTACGTATCCGCTGTCCATCACTTGACCAAAGGCCTGTTGCTCCTGCGTGCTCCAGGCATCGAGGACGTTCACGCCGATCGCGGCGAGCGCACTCCGGCTCGCGGGAGCGATGCCGATCTTCATGCCGGTCGGGGGAAAAGCGGATTGCCAATCGAAGAACCAGGTGTTCCTGATGCGCACACCCATGTACTGCACGCCCTGCGACGTGTCGAAGATACCGTCCGGCAGCATCACCAGAGATCCTCGCTCCAGCGCGAAGGGCCGCTGAACCACCTTGAACGGAGCATCCAGATGTTCGAAGGCCACCCGGAGATCGTCGTAATCTCCGTCTCGGCTGCTTGGGATATTGTCATCGGCCGAAATGAACCTGACGACCACAAGCGGGCTGCTCATCCCTAGTGAGCTGATGATCGCGCTGGGCTGCCAGCCCGAGCCGGCATTGTTGTTCCACTGCAACTCCGCCTGACCGTTCTCGAAGACGAAGCTGTTGCCAACGACGCCGTTGTAGGCCCCGTTGCCGCTGCTGGCGCCGCTGATGAGCACGCGCTGGCTGAATCCCGCGTTGCGCCCGATCACCGTGCCGCGCCACTTCCCCTGAAATGGTACCTGCATGGAGCCGTCCTCTCCGCGGTGCGCGTGCTACGAGTCCACGTGCATTGTAGAGGCCACGGATATACGGTGCGGAGGGGAGTTGCGCCAGCGGACAAACAGGTCTGCTATAGGATCTTATAGAGGACCGTTTTTCGCCTGCTACAACATCCTGTAGGGTGGGCCAAGGAAGACTTAGGGCGGAATCACCTGACGCGAGTCAACGCATTCAGGATACGGCGCTGACGTCGCCTTTGAGTACTTGGGCAGATTGAAAGGGGAGTAAGTTGCTTCAGCGGTCCCCTATCCAAGAAAACGAGAGTGGAGTTGACCCGCTTTCGCGGAGAGGTGGCGTCTTGGGATATCACGCCGCCTCGGATCCGATGCGCTCATAGACCATCGGCGACAAGCCGATCTGAAACCTCCTTGCGGTCGTCTCGAGCGGAGGACAAATGGAGCAGCTCACGGGATTTGTTGAACTCTGCCTTCGTCAACCATGGATTGCTATTCTGCACCGGCACGAGTCGACCTATCGAATTGTCACTGGGATTGTATTTGACATTCGATTGCGCTTTCGTTATGAGTGCGTGCCTCTCTTGGGGCCTCACTCCCACACCTAATGTGTTTCATGTTCTCTAACTCAGCACGACTTGGTCTCACCGTTCTTAGCGCTGCTGCAGTTGTAGCGTGCGGGAGCGGAGCTCCTGATGGTGGACCCGACTCGCGAGCGGTTGAACCGCTGACAGCCCCCGTCGTGCGGGATAGTGCCGGCGTCCGGATCGTGGAAAACACGGCACGCTTGAGAGCGCCGGTGGTTTTCAGGCTCGGCCCGACACCCTTGCTCGAAGTAGGCGGCATCGAAGGGAATCCGGACATGGAACTCAACCATTTGCAGGGATACCTCCGAGGTGTCCCTCTCTCCGGCGGGGGGCTCGCTGTCATCGACATGGTCAGAGTTCATTACTTCAATGCCCAAGCTGCGCGGATCAGAATCACGGGCCGAAAGGGCCGCGGACCGGAGGAGTTCCTTTACCTGACTGCGATCTGCCGGACCCGCGGCGACACACTCGTGGTCGGCGATAACCACAATCGGCGCTTGGGGGTGTTGGACAGTGCTGGGACGATTGTGCGGACGATTGCGCAGGCTGACTTGGGCGGCCCGCCATTCGGCTTCTGCTTCGATGACGGGACGTTTGTGCTCCTGCGGGATCTTGGTGGATCCGCGGAAGGCCCGGGGTCGATACGACTCACGCGGGTTCGGCTCGACGGATCCGTTGCGAACGTGCTCGGTGATTTTCCCGGCCGCACGATCGATTTCGTGACTCGAAGCGAGGTTGTTGTCGTTGCAGCAGGGCAGCGACTCTATTATGGAGACGGTACGAGCAGTGAGCTGAAGGTCTACGACACGACGGGGACTTTGCTCAGCATCATAAGGAGTGCCGACCCTTCCCTGCCCATCACCGAGAAAGAGAAAGAGCGACGGCTTGCTCGCACGATACCCAAAAACGTCAGCGGATCGGAGCGTGCAGCACGATTGGAACGCCTGCGCGCTCGCCCTCACGCTTTCACATGGCCCGCGTACGGCCGAGTTCACCTTACTCCTCGTGGCACTCTGTGGATCGAGGATTACCAGGGCCCCAATTCGGCGGAGCCTGGCTGGACAGCCTTCGATAGCACCGGACGGATGCTCGGTCGCCTGATGCTTCCGACACCGGCAAGGGGTCGGCGGTCTTTGGACGTCATCAGTTTCGGAGACACGCAAGTTCTCATCCGAAGTCGAGACGTTGACCGAGCTGCGTTTCTGACTCTGTATCCGATACTTGACAATTCAGGAAGACAGTGATGGCATAAAGACTGTTGTCGCCCCTCGAAGCGCACGGAGCGAGGAATGATCAGGCCAAGCCATCCAAAGAGCCATGTTACTCCTGTTTTGGTCGGAACCACGAAGCGAGGCGGGCTGTGAGCTAGTTTCCTGAACCGGTATCACGGATACCTGTAGGTGTGCACCCGCCGTTCAAGAAATGACGTCTTGCCATTGAGCTGTGTCACGCCGATGGCGATCGCCAGCCTCTTAGTCGTTGGGTGTGAATGGAAGATCGCTTGCGCCAGAAGACGAGGGGAACGTAACTGACCGAGGATGAGGCGTGCGCCCCTGAATTTAGTCAGGGCTTTAGAGGCCTCAGCCGAAAGAAGATGAATTGGGAGTCGGCGGGGCTTCTCGGTCTCATCCATTATCTCGATGGTGAGGGTATGAGGTGTCGTGTACATCGCAAATCCCAATAACTTCCAAGGGTTCACGTCGACTTGTCTGACGAGCACATGGTGACCCATAGGCCACATCATTAGCGCGAGGATGACCACGCTCGCGACGCGTCCTTTCGTATGCCGCGTCAATTGAACCAGAACGACGGAGCGAGATGCAAGGACGCCAGGACCAAGTACACGTAGGCGAACATCGCAAGCGTATAGAAGCGTTGCATCCATCGGCCGTCGACGAAGAGGAGCGTCAGCGCTACGGTGAAGACGCCGAACATGAACTCACGGGCTGCGAGCTCAATGCCGAACACCAACAGCAAAACGACAACGGCCCCGATGCGGCGGAACGGCTTTAGGCACATGAGTGCGGCACTGGCCAGCTCACCAAGGTAGGCGCAGTTGGCTACGACCAGGGCAACCGGAGACTCGAAGGCGTATGGGCCAGGCTCATGCAGCGCACGAATTCGATGAAACTCGGCCGCGGGCAGTATGTGCTTGAAGACGAGAGCGAAATTCTCGGTCTCCGCGACCTGATAGGCCAGAAATGCGCCTGTGAAATAGGTTCCAAACAGGATCTTGTGAATGCCCGACCAGAAAAGCGCAATCACCAGCAGCCAGCGAAGTGCATGCAGTAGCATCTCCCCCTCAACTGGTTTCTCCGAATCAAACAACCAGACGAAAAAAAGGCAGAGGAATTCGAGGAAGAAATGGTTGGAATTGTTGGGGAAAAGTGCTACACATTCCGCGGTGAGGAGCACGAGTGCACTAAACTTGACGATCGGACGCGCGCCCGCATTCAACACGAATCCAAACAAAACGATGAACGCCGAAGCGAAAAAGAGGAGCCGAGGCTCCGGATCCCTGATCGACCGTAAGAGCAGACGAGTTGTGAGATGCAGAAAAAGAAAGCGCGTAAACAGTATGAGCTGAGGACCGTGGGCGCCGCTGGGTGTGTTGTCGCTCATAAGACCCAGGAGGCGATTCATCACTATATCCTCTTTCCTTGTGCCCTCAACTCAGCGTCAGGCGAATGTCTGCCTGATGATGCTTACTGCGAACGGACATCGACCGAAAGCGAGCCTGGTGAGGCGGGCCGATGGTGTGCCTTAAGCGGTCGCAAAACCGCAAGCGAAACGCCCCTTGGTATCGCGGGGCCCCCCTAGGGGGCCTTGCGCGATGGTCTCGGAGCTGCGGCAGGGCCAAAGCCTGCTCTGCTGAAAGCCTGAACGTACTGCAGATCGTCAGTATCGCGTCGAGTTACGTAGACTCGGTCCTTTCCAAAGCCGAGGAGCTTTGACCCGGGCTGAAGCACGACCCGCCTGGCGACTTCACCCCAAGAATCAATGAGGTCATAAACCTGCTCCGCGTCGGCTTCTCCAGTCCGTTGGACCCAGAGCATCCCATCGGGGGCGAAGCTCGCGGCGCCCCGAAGAAAGGGAGGAAGGTATTGTGGCCATTCCTTCTCCGAGGGTTCTGTCCAATAAACGCGCTTCCCGAATTTAGTCTCCCCATTCTCGGTGATGGGGACAACTCCGTGACTACTGCTGAAAGACGTGCAGACCGGCATCTGGGCCCTTCGCCACTGCTCTTTGTGACGTGGACCTACGCGCAGTCGCGGCCATAGATTCGGCTTGCCAACAGTTCGTTCACCCGAGGGTCTGATGAACTCAATGTGATAGTCCCCCGGGTAGACAATCGCTACTTCCCCATCGCGAGAGACCGCCCAGACGGTCACCGCGGAGAGGGGTGGTTCCGGTCTCAGGTTGAGGCCGCTCCGTACGACGCGGTAGAAGCCGACGGTGTCGCGCCGCCCGCTCGAGGGCTCCCATCGCTCGATGGGCACGGAATCGTCTTGCACGACCCCCTTCCGCGCAGCCCGGAGGCCGGCCTGTCTCCCGTAGAAGCGGCCTCGAGCGTCCGTCCCGACCACTGAATAGGGCGATCCGACCACATAGGGACCGGTTCGGGATACCAGGCTGGGCAGTCCCCCAAAGAAGCGTCCCGGCTTTGCAGCTGGGTCAACAACTAACCACCGCAGGTTGGCCTGGTCGTAAATAGCCGAGCTGTCACCTGGCAACGCCCATAACCCGGCGGCGAAGCGGTATTCCCCCGGACCGGCCCCCGTTCGGGACACCATGGCCGAGCGACCGGTCCTGAAGTCTAGAAGCGTCACAACTGCGTCGCACTGGTCGAGCACCATGAGCCGTCCATCGGGCAATTCGCGAAGGCCAGTCAGCCACGAGAACCCTTCGGGGAACTCGGCGAGGGGCGTATCCAGGCGACTAACGCGCACCGGCTGTTGAGCTATGCCTACTCCTACCATCCAAGCCAGGGCGGAAAGGGTCACCAGTGCCGTCAAGCGGCGCTTCCGAACAGGATGCATACCGGCGTGATCCTTTGGTCTGGCGTGACGGGCGTGGAACATCTTGCGGTTGTCACCACGCTCGCAACATAGCCAGTGTCCCGAGCTTGCCCAACCTTAGAATCGAGGCGCACGAACACGGGGTCCTCTATAATATTTTTTAGGGGCGGCAGAATCGAGAACCGCTAACCACTATGAGATCTCATAGTGGCGGCGGTCTACACCAGGCCGGGTCATGAAGGCTATTGACAGCGTGCGACGTGATGCTAACTTGGGCTCGGATCTCTCTAATCGCAAGCGTTTTCACTGTTTCATCGAGGGGCATCCCGATGTCTTCAAAGAAACGGCTTGTCACACTGCTTTCCGTGTTCGTCACGATCCTCGGGTTTCTTGCCAAGCCCCAGCCCGCAAGTGCACAGGGTGGAGGCTGTGGAGGATTCTTTTGCTTCACCCACTGCCCATCTAACCCGGACGCCGGCTGCTTTCCCTGCGTCGCAATCTGCTCAGGGAATAACTCCAACTGCGACTGGGATGTGGACGCCGACGACGACCAGATCAATTGTGCGGCGCAGACCTGAGTAGTACATGGGGTCGTCATCGGCAGTAGCTCTGGCTGTTGCTGGAGACGCCCCTTGGCCGTGGCTTGTGTTCCCTATTGCTATGCCACCTCCCGCGTAGCTTGTTGAGTTGCTATGGCCCAAGAATCTCGTATCTCGAACGCCCTGATGATCGTGGCCGTTGCATGCGCCATCGTCACCACAGGTCTTGTCGTGCGGCGGGAGTTCTTCCAAGGGTCGAGCCAAGGCCCTCAGATGACCCCTACGGATGTTCCCGACTGGCAAAAGTACTTGGAGGACGGGAGAGTGATCGGGCATGTCAACGCGCCCGTCAAAATCATCGAGTTTGTGGATTTCCAATGTCCCTTTTGCAAGGAATTTGCGCTCGAAACGTGGCCAGCGATCCAGAAGGAGTTTGCGGACCAAGTGGCTCTCGTCGTGCGGCATTGGCCTTTGGCGGGACACAAGCATGCCAAAGCTGCCGCCCGGGCTGCCGAATGCGCTGCCGCGCAAGGCCGCTTCGAGGAATTCCATAATGCTCTGTTCACGCAACAAGATCTGATCGGGGAAAAGCCATTCGTCAAATTCGCTGGCGAAAGCGGAGTGAGCGACTTGAAAGCGTTCGAGGCGTGTGCTTCCGATACTCGCCCCCTGGAGTCAATTGACCGAGCTCGCGACGAGGCCCTCGAGCTTGGCTTCACGGGTACGCCCGCTGCCCTCGTGAACGACAAGGCCGTCAACTTCCCATCCCTACAGCGACTCCGATCGATCGTGCGGACGGCACTCAAACAGGGCAAATAGCATTGCCCTTTCTCGGCGCGTGAGTATTGGTAGTGTGGTCAGTGCTTTCCCGGGCTTTACCCAGAGCCAATGCCGTCCCCACTTGTGTTTCGATGTCCCAGCCCGTCAAGCCGCCGACGGTACCCTCTTGAGCTGATTGCCCGCAAGGCGTCCGACGAAACGCATGCGAAATAGGGCGACGATCCGGTCGATGCTCTCTCGTGACGTAGACGGAGCGTCGTTGGCCTTCTTTCGGATCGCGTTCGGTACAATCATGCTCTGCAATGTAGGTCGCTATTTCGTGCACGACTCGATTGGCAAATACTGGATCGAGCCGACGTTCCATTTTCAGTATTTTGGATTTGAGTGGGTTCGGCCGTGGCCCGGAAATGGAATGTATGTCCACTTTGGAGTTCTTGGACTCGCCGCGGCAGGAATCACCGTAGGGTATTTCTACCGCTTCTGCAGTCTCCTCTTTGTCGTGGGGTTCTCGTTTCAGTTTCTTCTGGAACAAGCTCTCTATCTCAATCATTATTACGCCGCCGCTCTGTTCTCGCTTCTGCTCGCAGTCGTTCCGGCCAATGCCGTATGGTCCCTGGACTCCTCGAAGCGACTCCCCTCCAGGAAATCCCATACGATTCCGCTGTGGGCTCTGTGGCTATTGCGCTTTCAGATCGCGGTCATCTACATCTTTGCCGGCCTTGCAAAGCTGAATCCCGATTGGCTGAGCGGGACGTCATGGAAAACCCTGCTGCAGGGCCCGACCCGAGTTCCTTTTGTCGATCTATTATCTGAGTGGCATCTGGCGAACGTGTCCCTTGGATGGGGCGGATTGCTGTTTGATTTGCTGGTCATCCCGGGTCTACTGTGGAAGCGGAGCCGCGGTGTGACGTTCGCATGTGCCGTTGTCTTTCACTTCATCAATTCGCAGCTCTTCCGCATTGGAATCTTCCCGTGGATGATGTTGGCTGCGACGACACTGTTTTTTTATCCCAACTGGCCTCGTGAGCTGCTGCAATTCGTGACTGGCGCACCGCACAGGATCCGAACGCCCGCCCCTGCTTCAGCGCCCGTCAGTGTCCCGGCACTGACGGCCCTGGTGACGTACGCGGTGTTGCAAATGGCGATCCCGCTGAGACATTATCTCTATCGCGGCGATGTCGCCTGGACGGAACAAGGTCACCGGTTCTCCTGGCGGATGATGCTGCATAAGAAAGACGGTCGCACGGTCTTTCGCGTCGTAACCGCCCAAGATACCGCGGTGATCGACCCGCTGACGCACTTGCGTCCGTGGCAGGTGCACGCCATGTCAACGCGCCCCGACATGATTCTGCAGTATGCCCATCTTGTGGCCCGGGAAGCCACGGTGGGTCGAGGGACGTCGGTGCGAGTCTATGTGGATGCGGAACTCTCGCTGAATGGCCGGCCGCCATATCCGCTGGTGGACCCATCGATTGACTTGGCGGCTCAACCACGAACCATATGGCAGGCTCCGTGGATAATCCGCTCGGGTGGCATCAGGGCTTCTTGGGTCAGGGCCTCCCCGTAGAGTACAACGCGGCAGGGCAGCTGTCACGTCATGACCCGGCCTAGCCGCCTGGACCGGACCCTAAATGATCTGATGGCGATCGCGGTGGTGACCCCCCGCAAGCGCTTCCATAACTCGGTTCTCGCGCCTTTCCTTGAGCGCTATGGAAACGGGGTGAGTCCGGTGTTCTTGCGCTATTCCCGGCCTGTGCATCGCTTTGCCAAAGGGCAAGCGTCGAGTGAGCGGGCAATGATGGCAAGGCGATCGACTTCATGAACATTTCCTACGCAATGCAGTACTCCCCCCGGTCTCGTGGGATGGGGTGTGCTTGGGAGCCGCGCGGGCATACGCGACACAGCACGGTTTGGATGCGTGCGCTCGGTCACGGAACTACATCCTCGCGTTCAGAAAAATGGATAGGTCCTCGAGCGCAGCCAGACACAACTCTCGCACCTCCTAAGGGTGACCCCATGCTGAAGCCGTCAAACGGCGTTGAACTTATCGGCTAGATCGGATTCTCCCCTTGGGTCGGAAGAAGGTCTCGGTGACACGCTTCGTTACCAGGGCAAGGCACGCTAATCGTAGGGGGGCAACTGGGCAGAATGGAGCTGCAGGCATTGATGAGACTTTGGGTTGTGAGGTGCGAAAGGGATCATCAGTCCGATACGACTCGGACGAGACTCAGAGCATTCTCTGGTCGCCTTGGATAGTATCGTAGGTCAGAGTGTGCTTTGCTAGATCTATAAGATCCTATAGGTGCAGGTCCGTCTAGCGCCTTCGCGAATCCGCCCGCATTCTCGGAACTAGCCTCCGTTACCAGAGTGCCATTACAGACACAGGCGACCGAACCGACTAGCGCGCGAAAATGCTCGCGCAGCGATGCGCGCTCCACGGTGGTCTGGGGGCCAGAGGCAGGAGCATGAATCCTCGAGAAGTCGCCTATATCATTAGCGGTGCCGGGCGTCGAGTGCCTGAGGGACCACACGTGACCCCTGCGTCCCTCGGGCGCCTTCACGCATCTTTAGCCTCGTCCAGCGCCATGCAGCCTTTCAGCTCCGGCCACCGTCTCACCCGGTATCTTCCCGGGTCTCGTTCGACCCCGACATGAGGACCCCGTGCGACGATTGAGCCTCGTCCTGGTCTCCTGCGCCCTCCCGCTGGCTGCCCTTCCCACGGGCGCCCAGCAGCGCTCCGTCACCCTGGAGGAAGCGCTCCGGATGGCCGAGCAGGCCGCCCCCCTCGTCGTCCAGGCCCGGGGCAACGTCCGCTCCGCCGGCGCCGGGGTCCGCGCCGCCTGGGGCAACTTCCTCCCCGACGTCAACACCAGCGCGAGTTACGGGAAAAGCTCCTCTGGCGGCCCCTCCCGGACCGACCCGATCACCGGGGAAGTCATCACCGGCAATACCTCGAGCAGCTCGCTCAGTCTCGGTGCCAACGCCTCGATCGATCTCTTCACCGGTTTTCGCCGAGGTGCCGAGCTATCCTCGGCCCGCGCCGGGCGCACCGAGGCCGATGCGGCGCTCGCCTTCGAGCAATCGCAATCGGCGCTCGCCACCACCAGGCAGTTTTTCCAGGCGCTCCAGGGCACCGACCTGGTCCGGGTGCGCCAGGAGGCGATCCGCCGGGCCCAGGACAAGCTCGGCATCGCCAACGCCAAGCTGGCCACCCGCTCCATCACCATCGCCGATTCGCTGCAGGCCGAGGTGGATCTGATCAACGCCCGGCTCAACCTCCTGAGCGAAGAGCGCAATCTCGCCGAGGCCGAGGCCAATCTGGCGCGGCTGGTCGGGCTCGATGGCCGGGTGAGCGCGGTGGCGGACTCCTCGATCTTCCGCATCGTCCCGATCGCCGACAGTACCCAACTCCTGGAGGAGGCGATGGAGCGCTCGCCCTCGGTGGTGCGCGCAACCGCCCAGGTCCAGGCGGCCCGAGCCAACCGCGCCATCACCCGGTCCACTTATTTGCCGACGGTGTCGCTCTCCACCAACACGCAGTTCAGCGGCAGCGACCGCAACGAGTTTACGCTCTTCAACAACCGCGCCGTCGACGTGCGACTCTCCTGGCAGCTTTTCAACGGGTTCGGGCGCGAGCGCGACGTGGCGGTCCGCCAGGCCACCCTCGACGCCGCCACGGCCCGCGAATCGGATGAGCGGCACCGGGTCGGCTCAGTCCTGACGACGCAGCTCGCCGCACTGAGCTCGGCGGAACAGCGGATGGCGCTCACCGCGCAGAATCTCGAATCGGCCCGGGCCAGCTCCCGGGTCCAGATCGAGCGCTACCGGCTCGGCTCGATCGGCATCGTCGAGCTCAATGCCGCGCAGGACGCCTTGAGCCGCGCCGAGACCGACGCCGTCTCCGCGCGGTTCGAATACCTTCGCGCCAAAGCGGAAATCGAAGCGATACTGGGGAGGCCGTTGTGAAGAGAGGCAAAGAGGCAAAGAGGCAAAGAGGCAAAGTAGGGCTGATGCTTGCACTGGCGCTGGCCACCGGGTGCAAGGGGAAGACCGCCGACGCCGCGGCAGCGGACACCACCGGCTCGGCCGCCGACACCACCCAGGCCGCCCAGGCGACACTCTCCCTCCCGGTGGTGGGAGAGGAGGTGCGCCAGGGAGATCTCATCCTCTCAGTGGTCACTACCGGCCAGATCCGATCCGAGGCGATGAGCGTCCTCAAGAGCGAGACCCAGGGCACCATCATCGCCGTCCTGGTCCGCCCGGGCGATCGGGTGCGGAAGGGCCAGCCGCTCATCCAGGTGGATCCGCGCCCTCTCGATCTCGCGGTGCAGGATGCGGCGGCCAAGCTGGAGGAGGCCCGGCTCAAGCTCCTCGACAACACGATGCCCGACTCGATCGTCACCGGCAAAGCAGTGACCGGTGAGCGGCTACGAAACGCGGAGATTCGCTCGGGGATCGAGGGCGCGCGGGTGGCGCTGGAGCAGCGCAAGTACGAGCGGGAGCGCGCCACCATCACCGCGCCCTTCAATGGCGTGATGGATGACATCAAGGTTTCGGTTGGCGAACGACTCATCGCCGGCCAGGAAGTCGGCAAGGTGGTAGACCTGGAACACCTGCGCATCGAAGCGGCGGTGCTGGAGCATGATCTGCCGCTCATCCGAGTCGGGGGACATGCGTCGGTGACCGCGGCCGCCGCGCCCGATCGCCCGGTGACCGGCACCATCGCCGCCATTCTTCCCATCGTGGACAGCCTCACCCGCGCCGGCCGAGCCGTGATTCGTGCGGGAGGCGGCGGGGTGCTCCGTCCCGGAATGTACGCCGACGTGCGGCTCGAGGCGGCGCGGCTCCCCAACCGCATCATCGTTCCCGCCGCCGCGGTGATCGAGCGCGACGGACGGCCTCTCGTGTTCGTGGTCAAGGACGGACGCGCCCAGTGGGTCTACATCTTTCCCGGCCGCTCCAACGGCACCGAGACTGAAGTGCTCCCCGACAGCGCGAGCGGCCAGATCCCGCTCAAGGCGGGTGACGTCGTGCTGGTCGAAGGGCACCTGACCCTCACCCACGACGCGCCGGTGCGCGTTACCGCCAAGGTGGAGCGGAAACAGTAGATGTCTCTCGCATCCGCCGCGCTCAAGCGGCCGGTTACCACGGTCTCCGCGACCCTCGCCTTTGTGCTTCTGGGCGCGGTGTCGCTGGGCAAGCTCCCGGTCTCGCTGCTGCCCGACGTTTCGCTTCCGGTCCTCACCATCCGCACCGGCTACCCCGGCGCCGCCGCCAGCGAAGTCTCCCGATTCATCTCGGAGCCGATCGAGGAGGCGGTGGCCGCCACACCGGGCCTGGTGGACCTCCGCTCGGTGAGCCGCAATGGAGAAGCGGTCACCACGCTCCGGTTCAGCTGGGGCACTGACATGGCGACGACGGTGCTGCAGGTGCGCGAGCGGCTCGACAACGCCCGCGCCAACCTTCCCGACCGCGCCGACCGCCCCACCCTCCTCACCAGCGACCCTGGCGAGCGTCCCATCGCCGTCCTCGGCCTCACCGGCCCCGGAGACCTCCGCTCGATTGCGCGCACCGCCACCGAAGTGCACGCCCGGCGGCTCGAGCAGCTTGCCGGAGTCTCCAGCGTCGCGGTGGTCGGCGATCCGAAGGACGAGATCCGGGTCGACGTGGACCCGGAGAAGGCTCGCGCGCTGGGTATTACCACCGACGACGTGGCCCGCGCGGTGCGCGACGCCAACGCCGGCGCACCGGGCGGCAATGTGCGGCGGGGACAGTTCCGGTTCGCACTGAGAGCACTCACCGAATTCCAGACTGTCGGCGAGGTGGTGCACACCCCGGTGGGTCCGGCGCGCGCCGGGATCACCCTGGGCGACATCGGCTCGGTGGCCCTGGGCAGCGCCGATCCGGTGACGATGACGCGGCTCGACGGCGCGCCCGCGGTCGGTATGGTGGTGTACAAGGACGCCGGCGCCAATACCGTCGCGGTGACCGACGCGATCTACAAGACGATCGAGACCCTCGCGGCGGAATTCCCCGAGGTGAAGATCAAGGTCGTTGCCGCGCAGGCGCAGTTCGTCTCCGATGCGCTCAGCAACCTCGGGCAGGAAATCGTCCTCGGCGGCATCCTTTCCCTGATCGTCATCGTGCTGTTTCTGCGCGATCTCCGCGGCTCGATCGCCATCGCGCTGATCATCCCGCTGTCGGTGCTCACCGCGCTCACCCTGCTCCAGTTTCTCGGCGTCACCATCAACATCCTCTCGCTCGGCGGGCTCGCGCTCGGCATCGGCCTCCTGGTGGACAACGCCATCGTGGTGGCGGAGGCGACCGGCCGCTACAAGGAGCAGGGGCTGCCGGACGCCGAGGCGGCGCGGCGCGCCACCGAGGAAGTCTCGGCGCCGCTGATCGCGGGGACGCTCACCACGGTGATGGTCTTCGGACCGATCGTGTTCGTCCAAGGCCTCGCCGCCGCGCTCTTCCGCGATCTGTCGCTCAGCGTGGTGGTGACGCTGATGACGGCGCTGGTGCTGGCGCTGACGCTCATGCCGGTGATGATGGTGAGATGGCGGCGTGGCCGCGGAGAAGGGGGAAGGGGGAAGGGGGAAGGGGAAGTACCCCCCAACCCCCAGCTCCCAACTCCCAGCTCCCGGCTCTCCGAGCTTGGCTCCCACATCGCGGACCGCTACGAAGACGGCATGAAATGGTGTCTTTCCCACCCCCGCGCCGTCTTCCTCGCCGCCGCCGTGCTCACCGCGGTCACCGTGCTGATCGCGCTCCGGCTGCCCCGCGAAGTCCTCCCCCGCGTCGATGAGCGGACGGCGGTCGCCAACCTGGCGCTCCCCCAGGGCACCTCGATCGAGGAGACCGCGCGCCAGACCGCCCGGCTCGAGGCGGCTGCGCGCGACCTCGGTAGCGCCGGGGTCTACGCCCGGATCGGCAACGCCACCGACGAAGAAGTGCTGGCCGGCGCCGACCCGGGCACCAGCGCCACTGCGCAGCTGATCATTCCGGTTCCCCCCGGACAGAATGCCGGCCGCTACGCCGACAGCTTGCGCGCGCGAGTTCCCGATCTGGCGCAAGGCGCGCTCTCGATCGACCTCGCGGGCCAGTCTGAGTTCGGGAGCCTGATCGGCCGGGAGGGCCGGCTGGTCCGCGTCGAGATCTCGGCGCCGCGTCTCGACGAGGCCGGCCGCTGGGCCGATTCGGCGCGCCGGCTCCTCGGAGAGGTCAAGACACTCACCGATGTGCGCGATGCCTTCAGCACCACGCAGCCCACGATCGAGGTAACGCTGGAGCGTGCGCGGATCGCGCAGTACGGAATCTCGGTAGACGCGGTTGCCAACGCGCTCGCGGGCGCGCTCGGCGGCGTGGCGTCCGGTGAATTCCGCGAGACCGACCGCCGCACCCCGATCACCGTCCGCCTTGCCGGCGACGCGAACGAGGATCTCGCCACCGCGCTCGCGACCCAGGTTCGCGGGGTGCCGGTGGGGCAGCTCGTCACCACCCGCGAAATCCGCGCCCCGGTCGAAGTGGTACGCATGAATCAGCGGCCGGTGAGCGTGGTGGAAGGCGTCGTCGAGCGGGGCGGCACGGCCCGCGCCACCGAAGATGTCACCGAAGCTCTTGCCACGCTGACTCCCACGCCCGGTGTCAGCTGGCAGATCGGCGGCGCCGACGCCGAGCAGCGGCGTACCACCCGCGAGCTCCTCCTGGTGGGAATCCTCTCCGCGGCACTGGTCTACCTCGTGCTTGCGGGAGAGTTCGGCTCGTTCTCGGTCCCGCTGCTCGTGATGCTCACCGTGCCGCTCGCCGCTGCGGGCGGGCTGATCTTCCTCTGGCTCACCGGCCAGAGCCTCAACGCCGTCTCGCTGATCGGTCTCGTAGTGATGATCGGCATGGCGGACAACGAAGCGGTGGTGAAGCTCGATGCCATCCGCCGGTTTCGCGAGAAGGGCCACTCGATCGAAGAAGCGGTGCTCCTCGGCGGCCGGCAGCGGCTCCGCGCCATCACGATGACTTCGATCACCACGATCACCGGGGTGCTGCCACTCGTCTTCGGATGGGGCAGCGGCGGCAAGCTCTATCAGCCACTTGCCGCGGGAGTCATCGGCGGCAGTATCTCGGCACTCGCGGTGACGTTTTTCCTGCTTCCTACCGCTTACGCGGTGATGGAAAGAGGCAAAGAGGCAAAGAGGCAAAGAAGCGCATTCGCGTCCTCGCGTCTTCGCGTCGCCAACCAGGAGCCACTCGCATGATACGGTGGGCCTCCACCCGCCCCGCCGTTATCTGGGCCTTCGGCGTGGCGCTCATCCTCGCGGGCGGGGTGGCGTTCACCAAGCTTCCGCTCGCCACCAGGACGACGATCGAGCTCCCCCAGCTCACCGTCACGGCCCAGTGGCAGGGCGCCTCGGCCGAGCTGATCGAGACCTACATCACATCGCCGGTGGAGGAGGCGATCCAGGGTGTGCGCGGGGTCAGCAAGACCAGCAGCACCTCGGGGGAGCGGGGCTCCAGCGTCACCGTGGAGCTCGAGGCCGACGCCGACGTGCAGCTCACCCGCCTTGCGATCCACGAGCGTCTCGAGCTCTTGCGGAGCTCCTTGCCCGCGGGAGTGCAGCCGCCCACGGTATCCAACTACGTCCCCGAGGAGCTCGACGAGGAGCCGCTGCTTCGGTATTCCCTTTCGGGACCCTACACCCCGGGCACACTCACCCGTCTTGCCCGCGAGCAGCTCACGCCCCGGCTCACCGCAGTACCGGGAGTCTCCAACGTGCAGCCGTTCGGCTCGGCGGAGCTTGGCGTCTCGGTGTCGTACGACGTGCAGCGGCTCCGCCAGCTCGACATCACGCCGACCCTGCTGTCCAACGCGCTCGCCAATGCCCGGTTGGTGCAATCACTCGGGGAGCAGAAGAGCGGCGCGCAGGTCATCACGGTGGTGCTCCGCGACCAGCCCCATGCCTACCAGGATCTGGAGCGGCTTCCCATTCGCGCGCCGAGTGGGCGGGTGTTTCTCCTCGGCGAGCTGGCGACGGTGCGGCCCGAGGAGGACACTCGCGGCTTCTTTTCCCGGCTGAATGGCGTTCCGGCGGTGGGGCTCGAGATCACCCGTCTCCCCGGCGCCGATGTCATCCACACCGCCGCGCGGGTCCGGGCGGCAATGACGGAGATCGAGCGCATCCTTCCCATCGGGGTGAAGATCAAGCTCGAGAGCGACGAGAGCATCGAACTGGGCAAGCAGCTGCGCGATCTGGTCATCCGAGGTGCGTTCGCGTTCGCTGCCGTCTGCCTGATCCTTCTCATCACCATGCGCCACTTTCCCTCGGTGGTGCTGGTCATGGGAAGCGCGGCGGTAGCGATCGCCGGCACCGCGCTCGGCCTCTACCTCTTCGACATCCCCGCCAACCTGCTCACGCTCGCCGGTCTCGGCATGGGGATCGGCATCCTGGTTCAGAACGGCGTGATCGTGGTGGAGCGCCTGCGCCACGCCGAGAACACCGCCCAAGCGCGCGCCGAAGCGGGACGGCGGATCACGCCGGCGGTGGTCGGCTCGACCCTGACCACGGCGGTGGTGCTCTTTCCCTTTCTGTATTTGCAAGGGAATGCGCGCGCGGCGTTCGTGCCCTTTGCGGCGGCCTTCTCGCTTGCACTGCTCTGGTCGGTGATCGCCTCGGTCGTCATGATCCCCGCCGTGGGGGTCTGGTCGAAAGCGCCGATCGGCACGTGGCCGCGCCTGCACCGCGCCTATGAAGCCTCGCTCCGGCCGCTGGTGCGCTTCCGCTGGATCACCCTTACCCTCACGGTCGCAATTCTCGCGGTGGTGGGCTGGGGTTTCGTAAAGCGGGTGCCCCGCTCGTCTTTCGGAAATTTCTTCGGACAGCGCACGACCCTGCAGGTAAGCCTCACCTTCCCGCGCGGCTCCGATCCGAAGAGTCTCGACCGGAGCATCGCCGCGTTCGAGCGGATCGCGGTCGGGCGGCCCGGGGTGGAGCGGGTGGATGCCCGAGGCGGCGGATCCTCGGCTCGCGTGCTCGTGGTCTTCGACCGGGACGCGGCGCTCACTTCGCTTCCCCTCCTGATGCAAGAGGAGATGACCCAGCACGCCGTGCTGGTCGGCGGGGCTTCGGTCAGCGTGTACGGACAGGGTCCCGGATTCTTCAATAGCAGCGGCAGCTCGAGCGTGGCATTCCGGATCAAGATCCTGGGCTACTCCTATAGCGGTGTGGAGGCTCTGGCCAGGGATCTCCAGCAGCGGCTGGAGGCGATACCCCGCGTCCGCAACGTGAACATCAACGCCGGGAGCTTCTTCGGCTCCGAGCGCGCGGTCAGCGTGGTGCTGATCCCCGATCGTCCCGCGCTCGCGCGGGCGGGGGTGACCTCGCGCGACTTTGCCGGCGCGATCGCGCGGGAGATCCGCGGCGCCGTGGGCGGGCAGCGACTCGAGTTCGACGGCGAAGAGACCACGGTCTCTCTCAAGGCGACCGGCGCCCGGGAGCGCTCGCTGGAGCAGCTTCGGACCGTCATCGTGCCGACGGACAGCCGGTCGCCGGTGCGAGTCAGCGACCTCGCGGAAGTAGGCGAGCGCGAAGGTCTGGGCACCATCAGCCGGGACGACCAGCAATACCTGCGGATCGTGGCGTACGACTTCCGCGGCCCGCAGAAGCTGGCCAACCGGACTCACACCGCGTTCATGAAATCGATCACGGCCCCCGCGGGATATTCGGTGGGCGATCAGCAGTTCACCTGGCGCGAGGACGACAGTGCCAAGGGACTCTGGCTGGTCTTCGGGGCCGGCGTGATCCTGGTGCTGCTCTCGGTGGCGATGGTGTTCGACTCCGCCTGGGCGGCGCTCATGGTATTCCTCTCGCTCCCCCTCTGCCTCGCCGGCGTCGCAGGGATCTTCTGGGCCACCAAGACCTCCTTCAGCCGGGAGGCCGCCGTCGGCGTGATCCTCGTGGTGGGACTCGCCGTGAACCAGTCCATTCTCCTGGTGGACGCCGCGCTCGAGAAACGGCGGAAGGGCAGGCTCACCGTGGAGGACATCCTGCACGCGGCATCGGATCGCGCGGGAATGATCATGCTGGTCAGCCTCACCACACTCGGCAGTCTCATTCCGCTCGCGGTCGGGACGGACGTGGACAGCCTCTTCGGCTCCATCGCGCTCGCCACGGCGGGGGGAACGATCGCCGGCACGATCGGCGCGCTCTTCATCGTGCCCGCCATCCTGGTTGGGCGCAGGCAAAAAACAGCACCGGCTATCGCCTGATCCTGAACCCAGCGAGCCAGAACGGCCCCCCACAGATGTCACAAATGAAGGCGGGTGAGTTCCGCTATTAAGTCATCGCGATGAGTGGGGCTCGCCATAGGGGACGTCGGGCCGTGAGGGCTCCGCGTGAAGTTGGGAATTGCGTTGGCCCGCAGGCCCCGTGGGTGAGTCCCACTCAAGCACGGGGGTGAGACGACCTAATCCCTTGACAATCAATTAGTTAGCGCGCGCACACCGGGTTGCCTGGCATCCCGGCCACCGGCTATATTTCGCCCAAATTCCACGCCCCACCTCGAGCAAAATCGCCTATGACCGCGCCCAACTCGCGTGAACGGATTCTGCCCCGCCCCATCGAAGAGGAGATGAAGCAGAGCTTCA
>CAYTMW010000011.1:0-98533 GCA_964439025.1 uncultured Gemmatimonas sp.
GTTCGCATCCCTGCCGACGGCGGTGAACTGCTGCGTGGCATTGGGAAGTACGGAGACCGGGTTCGGCGTCACGGTGATGGTCGCCAGGGCTGCGGCGGTCACAATGACCGTCGCGGTACCCGAGATACTCCCGCTGGTGGCCCGTACGGTATTCGGGAAGATCCCGGACACCGAGCCCGCGGTGAACAGACCCGCGCTACTAATGGCGCCACCACCGGCGACGACCGACCAGACCGGCGAGATCGCGACGACGTTGCCGCCGGCGTCCTTACCCACGGCAGTGAACTGCTGCGTGCCGTTCAAGGGCAGGGTCACCGGGTTGGGCGTGACGGTGATAGTCGCCAGTGCTCCGGCGGTCACATTGACCGTCGCGTTACCAGAAATACTCCCGCTGGTTGCCTGTACGGTATTCGGGAAGGTTCCAGGCACCGTACCCGCGGTGAACAGACCCGTGGTGTTGATGGCGCCACCACTGGCGACGACCGACCAGGTGGGTGAGATCGAGAGGATGTTGCCACCTGCGTCCTTACCCACGGCGGTGTACTGCTGCGTGGCGTTGATGGGCAGGGTCACCGGGTTGGGGGTGACGGTGATAGTCGCCAGTGCTCCGACGATCACTGTGACCGACGCGGTACCCGATATCCCACCACTGACGGCCTTGACCGTGGCCGTAAACGCCCCGGGCACCGTACCCGCGGTGAACAGACCCGCGCTGTTGATAGCGCCGCCACCGGCCACGATGGACCAGACGGGCGAGATCGAGACCACGGCGCCGGCGGCGTCCTTGCCGACCGCGATGAACTGCTGGGTGGCGTTGATGAGCAGGGTCACCGGGTCGGGGGTGACGGTGATGCTCGCGAGCGTGCCGGGTCCGGTGGGCGTGTGAATGTCACATGCCGCGGACAGCGCTCCGGCGAATGCGATCGCGACGGCGAGCCGTGCGCGAAGGCCCGGGGGCGAAGGCGCTCGTAACATTCGATTGTTCATGGGGATTCTCATTGGACTCCTCTAAACATCTTTCGTGTGAACAAACATGCGACCCGCAGTTCTTTATTGCTGCTCCCGCACGCTTCCGTTCGCCTGCCGCCAGCGGCCCTCGATGCGATCCCAATTCATATGCCCGCTCCCATCCGGGGTCGGTCTCGAACACAAAAAAAGGCGGCAACGGGCCTGGGCCCGATTCCGCCTCCGACTGGCGACCCGCCTGCTCGCCCGTCCAGGCTCGCTGCCCGGAACAAAAGAGGCGCGATCGGGCGGCTCCCGCGGGAGCCTCGATCACGCCTTCGTCTCACGGGCCGTCTTGCCCTTGCGACAAGGGGACCGGCTTTGATCCGCCGATGCTGGCTGTATTTTCCATCATACTCGCGGGGCGCCGGAGAAGCAAGAGGAAGAGTTGGTGCGCGGTTATCGGTCCAGCCGGAAGAGGTGCGCATCTTCGTTGGGCTCGCCGAGACAGAGATCCCGGACTACTTCAGCCGCAATCACTCCAAATGTGATGCCGTTTCCGCCGTAGCCGAGCGCGAAGATGCGCCCCGGCGCCTCGTCCCACTCCCCCACGAACGGGAGGCCGTCCTTCGTTTCACCGAAGGTTCCGGTCCAGCCGAAGGCGGGCTCGGCGGTGAGGCCCGGGAGCATCTTGCCCAGGCGCCGGGTCAGCCGCTCCACCTTTCGCGGCAACAGCCGGTCCCGCCGGGCGGGATTGCGAAAGGGCTCGTCCTCTCCGCCGACCATGATCCGGCCGTCGGACGTCCACCGCATATAGAGGTAGGGTCGCGCCGATTCCCAGACCAGGGAATGGTCGCCCCAGCCCGCGAGATCGCCGACCGGCTCGGTGACGATCGCGTAGGTGCTGCTGAGCTCGACCAGATCCTGCCGCAGTGGCCGGGGCACCTCGTACCCCAGGGCCATCACGACCCGCTCCGCCCGGATCACCGGGCCCCGATTGCTCACGAGGGTGACGCCGCCGCGGCCGGAGTCTTCCTTGATGATCTCCGTGCGGTCGAAGATGCGCACGCCCTGCGACGCGGACTTCGCGAGCAGCGCATGAGTGAAACGGTACGGATCGATCTCGCCGGAGGCCTCGCTCCGGATGGCCCCAGGTGCGCGGAAGCACGTCGCAGCCGCGATCCGCTTCGAATCCCAGAACTCCGAGGGCAATCCCTGCCCGGCGCGAAGCTCCGCTTCTCGCGCGAGTCGCGCGGCATCGCGCTTGTGGCTCGCGAGGTACAGGCTCGGGCGACGGGCGAATCCGCAATCAACTGGCATCTCCCCCGCGAGCCGCTCGATCGTCCGGATTGCCTCAAGCGACGCGCGATACGCCCGGGCCGCGTCCGACGTGCCGATCATCTCCGCGAGCGCCGCGAGCTCGGTGTCGAGCTCCCAGGTGAGTAGCGCCGTGCTCGCCGCGGTGCTGCCGCGCGCGACATCGCGCCGGTCCACCACCACGACATCCAGCTCCGCCTCCACGAGGGTGTGGGCGACGAGGGCGCCGGTGATTCCCGCGCCCACCACGGCCACTGCGCAGTCCACGTCCTCGGTGAGCGGCGGGTAAACCCCGAGCAGACCGGCGGCGAGCGGCCAGTAGGGAGCGCCGCTGACGAGATCGAGCTTCGGCGACTTCACCGCCTGCCCGCGCTCTCGGCGGGAATGATCGAGATGCTCCCCCGCCGCTCCAGCACCACCGCGCGGATCTGATCGAGCCGTTCGAGACCGTGCGACAACCGGGCGGCCTCCAGGATGTCGTCCTCATCCACCCGTTCTTTCTCCATCCGGTCTTCGAGCAGCTTGCCGTTCCGCATGAGGTGGATCGGCTCGTCTTCGAGGAGGCGCTCGAGCCCCCGGAACCTCTGCTTCAGAATCGAAAGGGCGAGGTCGAGGAACAGGAGAGTGGTCACCGCCAGGAGCGCGGCGGTGAGCGACGCATCGTTGGCGACGAGACTCGAGGAGACCGCTTCGCTCACGATAAGGAGCACGACAAAGTCAAAGTTGGTGATCGCCCCGAGCGAGCGCTTGCCGATGAGCCGGAACAGCACGAGGAGACAGAAATAGATGGCCAGGGGCCGGAGGAGGGCGGGCATGGCAGCTCCTAGGGGAGAACGAGAACGGTGAGCGGAACGGAAGCCGAATTCGTGGTGGCCAGCCGGGTGCGCAGCCGCCCCATGCTGGTCGGGGTGATCCCCAGCTGGAGGGAGACGGGCCCGTCACCCCTGGCATCGAACACGAAGCGCTGGCCCCCGGGCACCGCCTCGATTCGCCGTGGCTCCGGGCTCACCGAGCGGATCCGCGCCCGGCGCAGGAGCGATCCCTCCAGGGTCACGATCACCTGCCCGGCGCTGTCGGGAATTGCCGTGAGCTCGACCTGGGTTTCGGTCTGAAGGCGCCAGACGCGGGAGTAGCGCACTTCGAAGCCGCCGGCGCTTCCCGCTCGAGCGCGCGTGAGTGGTCCGTCGCCGAAGAGCCCCAGCATGCCGAGCACGACGCACAACCCCATGAGCACCCAGCCGACCCGCTGCACCCTCCAGCTCTTCCGCTGGTAGGCGAGATTCTCCTCCGTGTCGAGCGGAGTCGTGTCCCTGGGCTTGCTGTGGCGATCCGCCATGGCGGTCCTCCAGGGGCTCGCCGACGCGCAATCCTCCTGCGTGTCGATAAAGCCCGCGTTAGCGTCCCACAGCAGGACAAGGAAACCCGCCGTCAAGGCGCGGGGGCTTTGCTCCGCCTCGCCCGCGCTTCATGTTGTGGGACGCGTGGTAGGTACGATCATGTCACATGGCATCTGGAAGGGCACGAGGGGGTTCGGGCTCGTGAGCATCGCGGTGGAGCCCTCTCCCGCCGAAGCCCCCGAGCAGGAGGACATCGTCAAGGGCTACGCGGTGTCCAAGGACCAGTACGTCCTCCTCATCTTCGACTCAATCCCCGGACGCTTCTGATGCTGCCGCGGGAACGGCGGCGCCGGTTGCCGGGTGTGACGCGTCGTCGATTTTTTTTGTGGCCACGGCTTCATCTCCCTGTTAGTTTTCCCGCCCGAAGGACGGGTGTCCGAGTGGCTGAAGGAGCCGGTCTCGAAAACCGGTATACCCTCACGGGTATCGTGGGTTCGAATCCCACCCTGTCCGTTTCGACTAGGAGGTAGCGAGTAGCGAGTAGGGAGGAGGGAACGGCCTTTCTCTTCTCGCTACTCGCTATTCGCTATTCGCTATTCGCGACCTCCTCAGATATTATCTTCCAGCATGCTCCTGCTGCTCCAGGCATTCACCCCCGGCGACTGCCTCCTGACCGGTCTCTGCGGTGTCCAGCAGGCCGCGGGCGGGGCGCCGTCGGGGCTCCTCTTCATCGCCCTCGGCGTGGTGCTCGCGGGAGGGCTCGGTTTGGTTCGCGCCCGCCGGAGGAGCTGACCTTTCCTACAGCCGGTCCTTGAGCCCCGCCACCCCATCCGTCTCCGCGCAGTGCACGCAGCAGAAGAACCGGCCATCCACCTCGTTCCCGTGCCCGATGATCCGGCAGCCGCAATGCCCGCAGACGGGCGCCAGGAGGTGGATGGCGCATTCGAAGCTGTCGAAGGTGTACGAGCGCCCGCCGAAGGTGATCTCGAAGCACTTGTCGTAATCGTTGCCGCAACTGTCGCAGAGTCTCATCGGTGCACCCCTCAGAAGTGGTCAGTGGTCAGTGGTCAGTGGTCAGTATTCAGTGGTCAGGGCTGTTTTTCCCCTGAGCCCTGACCCCTGAGCCCTATGGCTTCGCCAGATTCTTTCTCAGCGCCGCCAGATCCAGCAGCGGCGTCCCGCCTTCGGTCGGCACCAGCACGACGAGGTTGTTGGAGGTGCGCATGTCGTGCAACACCTCGAGGTATTGCTTCATCAGCGCCTCGGGGGTCAGCGTCTGATTCAGAAACCGCTGCTGGTCCGACTGCAGCCGCGCCACTTCCACCTTGTGCTTTTCGGTTTCGATCTGCTGGTCCGCGGCGATCTTGTTGTTGATGGCCGCCACGACCTGGGCCGGCGGCTCCAGGTTGCGGAGATAGAAGGCGGTGATCTTCGCGATCCGGAAGGCCTCGCCACCGGTACGGGGCCGGGTAACGAGGGCGCTGTCCACCTGGAACTCCATCGCGCTGGCGATCGCGTTGCGCTTGGAAATGTCGTTGATGGAGAACTGCACCATGCCGTCCCGCACGCCTTTCCGGATCGCATTGACCACCACGTTCTTGATCTGGTCTTCGGTCCCGAGCTCGACGAAGATCCTGGGCGCCTGGCTCGGGTCGATCTGCCAGCGGACCGCAGCGTCGACCTTCATGCTCATCTGCTCGTTGGAGAGCGCGTCCATCGTTTCGGCGCCGGACCGCTCCAGCGGCCATTGCTCCTCCCGAGTGGAATAGCGCTCGACCGACGACCACGGCGGCACGAACCGCACGCCGCTGTAGAGCGCGAGCGGGTCGACCTTTCCGAACGCGTGCCGCACCCCCACCTGGCCGGCATCGATCACCACGACGCTCGAGCTGATGAGGATAAGCAGACCGAGGACCACGAGGCCCAGGCTGACGAGGTTGACCAGCGCTCCGCTCGCCCGGCCCCCCGCGCCCCGAAGGCTGGACCCGGCGGTGCGCACGACGAACGCGACCAGAAGAATTACCGCACCCACCATGATCGTACCCATGTCGGCTCCGGCTGAGGACGTGGCGGAAACATAGGGTCCAGGACCCCCGGCGCCATGCCTGCGTATAACCGGTTGCCGTTGCGGAGGTTCGGTTACCGTATTGACAGCATGCCGGGCATGATGGTACTAGATTAGCGCGAGCCGCAAAGGAACGCGGCGTTTCCTTTTCCAGGAGTGGCATGGCGTCGCTGGTCATCGTCGAATCGCCCACCAAGGCCCGGACCATCAGGGATTTTCTTCCCAAGGGCTATCACGTCACCGCCTCCATGGGGCACATCCGCGACCTGCCCGACAAGGCCGCCGATATCCCGCCCAAGCTCAAGGGCGAGGAGTGGGCGCGGTTGGGCGTCAACGTCGACAATGACTTCGAGCCGCTCTACGTCGTCCCCGCCGACAAGCGGAAGGTGGTGAAGGAGCTCAAGGAACTGCTCCGAGACGCCGATGAGCTGATCCTCGCCACCGACGAAGACCGCGAGGGAGAGAGCATATCCTGGCATCTGACCCAAGTGCTCTCGCCCAAGGTCAAGGTCCGCCGGATGGTGTTCCACGAAATCACCCGCGAAGCGATCCGCGAGGCGCTGGACACCACCCGCGATGTGGACGACAAGCTGGTCCGCGCCCAGGAAACCCGCCGGATCCTCGACCGGCTCTACGGCTACACCCTCTCGCCGCTGCTCTGGAAAAAGATCGCCTACGGGCTGTCGGCCGGGCGGGTCCAGTCGGTGGCGGTCCGGCTCCTGGTGCTCCGCGAGCGCGAGCGTCGCGCTTTCCGGAGAGCGGTGTACTGGGACCTGAAAGCGCGTCTCGCGCACAAGGGGCAGACGTTCGACGCCGAGCTGGTGGCGCTCAAGGGCACTCGTCTCGCCACCGGCAAGGACTTCGATGAGAAGACCGGCAAGCTCGCGGCCGACAAGAAGGTCATGCTGCTCGACGAGCCGGCAGCCGCGAAACTTCGAGATCGTCTGCAGAAAAGGCCCTGGCGGGTTGCGGCAAACGAAGAAAAGCCCGGCATCCGGCGTCCTGCGGCGCCGTTCATCACCTCCACGTTGCAGCAGGAGGCCAACCGGAAGCTCCGGCTGTCGGCGCGGGACACGATGCGGGTCGCGCAGAGTCTGTACGAAAACGGCTACATCACCTACATGCGCACCGACTCGGTGGAGCTCTCCGGCCAGGCTACGACCGCGGCGCGCGAGTGCGTCGAGCGTCTCTACGGCAAGGAGTACCTGCCGCCCAAGCCCCGGCACTACTCCGCCAAAAACGTGCATGCGCAGGAGGCTCACGAGGCCATCCGTCCGGCGGGCTCGCATTTCCGTACCCCGGATGAGACCAAGCTCACCGGCCGGGATTACGATCTCTACGATCTGATCTGGAAGCGCACCGTTGCCTGCCAGATGCCCGATGCCCGGATCACCAGTGTGGTCGTCACCCTCAGCGTGGACGACGCCACCTTCCGCGCCACCGGCAAGCGGATCGACTTTCCGGGATTCCTCCGCGCCTACGTGGAGGGCAGCGACGATCCCGAAGCGGCGCTCGAAGACCAGGAAGTCCTCCTCCCTGCGCTCGCAGTGGGCGACGCTCCCGCCTGCCTCGGCATCGACGCCGTGTCGCACGAAACGCAGCCGCCGGCGCGGTTCACCGAGGCGAGTCTGGTGCGCGAGCTCGAGGCCGACGGAATCGGACGCCCCAGCACCTACGCCAGCATTCTCGGTACGATCGTCGAGCGCGGTTACGTGCAGAAGCAGGGTCAGGCCCTCATACCGACCTTCACCGCCTTCGCGGTCACCGGACTGCTCGAACATCACTTCCCGAATCTGGTGGACCTCAAGTTCACCGCGAAGATGGAGGAGCAGCTCGACGAGATTGCCGAGGGGAAGGCGGAATGGCTGCCGTACCTCAAGCATTTCTATCTCGGAAAAGGCGGTCTGCAAAAGCAGGTGGAGACGCGAGAAAAAAGGATCGACCCCGCGCTCGCCCGAACGGTGGAGGTCGGCGGACTCGAAGACGCGACGATCCGGATCGGCCGGTTCGGTCCCTATGTCGAGGTCGATCGCGAAGGCGAGGTCCTGCGGGCGTCACTCCCCCGCGATGCCGCGCCCGCCGATCTCACAATGGAGACCATCGAAGAAGTTCTCCGGCAAAAGCGGGAAGGCCCCGACGTGCTCGGCATGCATCCCGGCAGCGGCGAACCGATCATGGTGCTTACCGGTCAGTACGGACCCTACGTCCAGCTTGGGCAGGT
Source organism: uncultured Gemmatimonas sp. (assembly GCA_964439025.1). Classification (GTDB taxonomy): domain Bacteria; phylum Gemmatimonadota; class Gemmatimonadetes; order Gemmatimonadales; family GWC2-71-9; genus JABFSM01. The sequence continues at coordinate 7,886 of CAYTMW010000011.1, forward strand.
CAGCGACGAAAACCCCAAGCCCAGGCGCTCGAGTCTTCCCAAGGGTGTGAAGCCCGAAGACGTGACGCTCGACATCGCGGTCGGCCTTCTCTCGCTGCCGAGGCTGCTCGGGACCCACGGGGAAACCGGCGCGAAGATTCTCGCGGGGCAGGGGCGGTTCGGGCCGTACATCGTCCTCGACAAGGGGAAGGATGGCAAGGACTACCGATCCCTCAAGGGAGAGGATCACGTCCTGACAGTGACGCTCAAGCGCGCGCTCGAGCTTCTGGCCCAGCCCAAGGTCGGCAGAGGGCGCCGCGCCGCCCCGGCACCCCTCAAGGAACTCGGTCCGCATCCCGCCGATCAGGCGCCGGTCGCGCTCTTCGATGGCCAGTACGGGCCCTATGTCAAGCATGGCGGGGTGAGCGCCTCGATCCCCAAGGGAAGCGATCCCGCGAGAGTGACGCTCGCCGAGGCGGTCGACCTGCTGGCCGCGAAGAAGAGCCGTGGTGGGAGCGTCACTCGCCGCAAGAAGGTCGCCCGGCGTGGCTGAGCCGCGTTGACCGACCGGCGTAGCACCCGGTAAGTTGCCCGCCGCCTGGACGGGTGCTCGAGTGGTTTAAGAGGCACGCCTGGAAAGCGTGTAGACCTGAAAGGGTCTCGCGGGTTCGAATCCCGCCCTGTCCGTTTAACTGCAGGCAGTAGGGAGTAGGCAGTAGGCAGTAGGCGAGAGGGTAAGGCTGTTCCCTACTGCCCACTGCCAATTGCCTACTGCCTTTTTCATGGAACCGTTTCCCGGCGGCAGGCGTTATTAGGTTATAGGGAGCTCTCTAGGAGTCTCGCATGCTCATTCGCCGCCCGCCGGACATCAAGACAAGCGAAATAACCGACGAGCGCCTCTTCTGGGGCCGCCGGGAATGGCTCGCCTCGGTCGGCGTCGGCGTCGCGGGCCTGGCACTCCCGTCCATCGCCTGCGCCCAGGCCAAGGAAGAAGAGAAGCTCACCTCGTACGCCGCGGTCACCGGGTACAACAACTTCTACGAGTTCGGCACCGACAAGGAGGACCCGGCGCGGAATGCCGGTACCCTCCGTCCCCGTCCCTGGCAGGTGGTGGTCGAGGGAGAAGTGAAGCGCCCCGCGACCTACGCCGTGGATGATCTCTTCAAGGGAATGAGGCCGGAGGAGCGAGTCTACCGGCACCGGTGCGTCGAAGCCTGGTCGATGGTGGTGCCCTGGCTCGGACATCCCCTCAAGGACGTGATCGCGCGCCTGGAGCCGACCAGCAAGGCCCGATACGTCGAGTTCGTCACCCTTCTCGATCCGGCGCAGATGCCCGGACAGCGCCGCTCGATTCTCGACTGGCCCTACGTCGAGGGGCTCCGGATGGACGAGGCGATGCATCCGCTCACGCTGCTGACCGTCGGCGTCTACGGCAAGCCGCTTCCCAATCAGAATGGCGCCCCGCTTCGGCTGACCATCCCGTGGAAGTACGGCTTCAAGGGGGGGAAGTCGATCGTCAGGATCCGCTTCCGGGAGACCCAGCCGATGAATACCTGGCAGATCAGCACCCCGGACGAATACGGCTTCTACGCCAACGTCAATCCGACGGTGGATCACCCCCGCTGGAGCCAGGCGACCGAGCGGCGGATCGGGGAGCTCTTCCGTCGCAAGACCCTCATGTTCAACGGGTATACCGACCAGGTGGCTTCCCTCTACGCGGGACTGGACCTGCGCAAGAACTTCTGAGCGGCAGGTGACCGACGCCCAGCTGATTCGGCGGGTCATCAAGCCCGGACTCTGGACGTTGGGCCTGGCGCCGCTCGCCTACCTGCTCGACCGGGTCCGCCAGGGCGATCTCGGCTTCGATCCGATCCGCACCATCACGCATTTTACCGGCCGCACCGCGATCACCATTCTGTTCATCACGCTCACGGTGACGCCGCTGCGCCGGCTCACCGGATGGAATCCGCTCATCAAGATCCGGCGGCTCATCGGCCTCTTCGCCTTCTTCTATGCGCTGCTCCATTTCCTGATCTATGCCGTCTTCGACCGGGAGCTCTCGCCGGCCGGGCTCGGCGAAGACATCGCCAAGCGGCCCTGGATTACTGTGGGGTTCACCGTCTTTCTGATCCTGCTGACGCTGGCCATCACCTCGCCGCAGGCCATGGTCCGGAAGCTGGGCGGCAAACGCTGGCAGGCGCTGCACCGGCTGATCTACGTCGCCGCGGCGGGGGCAGTGCTGCACTTCACCTGGTCGCAAAAGAAGGACATCAGCCTTCCGCTGATCTACGCCGCGGTGCTCGCCGTGATTCTGGCCTCGAGATTATTCCTGCGGCCAGGAAGAGCGGTGAGCGGTAAGCGGTGAGCGGTGAGCGGGCAGGATCGTGACCTTGCCTCCTTGCCTCTTTGCCTCTTTGCCTCTTTGCGTCTACCTTCCGCCCCCGAGATGCCCTCGGTAACCCGGCTCCTCGACGATACCGCCATGGCAAGCGCGCTTTCGCGCATGGCCCGCGAAGTCGTTGCGAAAAGCGGGGGGACCGGGGGCCTCATGCTGGTGGGGATCCAGCGCCGCGGGGTCGAGCTCGCGGCGCGCCTCGGCGCACTCATCGGCACGACGGCGGGACAGAGCATCCCGCTTGGCAAGCTCGACATCACGCTCTATCGCGACGACCTCTCCACCATTGGACCACGGCCCCGGGTCGGCGAAACGAGTCTCCCCGAGACCATCGAGGGCCGCACCGTCGTGATCGTGGACGATGTGCTCCACACCGGCCGGACGGTCCGCGCCGCGCTCGACGAGCTGGCCGATTTCGGCCGGCCACGCCGCATCCTCCTTTGCGTGCTGGTGGACCGCGGGGGACGGGAGCTGCCGATCCAGGCGGACATCGTCGGCGAAACCCTGGACACGACCAGCGACGACCGGGTGGATGTCGCCGTGCGCGAGCTCGACGGACGCGACTCGGTGGAACTGGTCCGCGGCGCCCCGGTATGACGACGCCGAGCCTCGGCAAGGATCTGATCGGACTCGAGGGTCTCTCCGCCGCCCAGATCCGGCTCATTCTCGATACCGCCGAGCCGTTCAAGGAAGTCAGCGAGCGCGCGATCAAGAAGGTGCCGGCGCTTCGCGGCAAGACCATCGTCAATCTCTTCTTCGAAGCCTCCACCCGCACCCGTATCTCCTTCGAATTCGCTGAAAAGCGTCTGAGCGCCGACACCGTGAACGTGGCGACGAGCGGATCCTCCGTGTCCAAGGGAGAAACCCTGGTGGACACTGCGCGGAACCTCGAAGCGATGCGCATCGACATGGTGGTGATCCGCCACCCCTCGAGCGGCGCGGCCCAGTTCCTCGGCGATCGCATCCGCTCCAACGTCATCAACGCCGGCGACGGGATGCACGAGCACCCGACCCAGGGACTGCTCGATCTGCTCACGCTGCGCGACCGGTTCGGCAGGATCGAGGGACTCAAGGTCGCGATCTGCGGCGACGTGCTGCACAGCCGGGTGGCGCGGAGCAACATCTGGGGACTGCTCAAGCTCGGCGCGGAGGTCGCGCTCTGCGGACCGGCGACGCTGATTCCGCGAGAGCTTGCCGAGCTCGGCGTGCAGATCATCCCCCGCATCGACGACGCGATTGCCTGGGCCGATGCACTCAACGTGCTCCGCCTGCAGCTGGAGCGGATGCAGACCGGCTTCATCCCATCGCTGCGGGAATACAACCGGGTGTTCGGCGTGACGCGGGAGCGGCTCGACCGGGCGGGGAAGGACCTCGTGATCCTGCACCCCGGACCGATGAACCGGGGCGTCGAGATCGACAGCGACGTCGCCGACGGACCCCAGAGCGTGATTCTTCCGCAGGTCACCAACGGCGTGGCCGTCCGGATGGCCGTGCTCTATCTCCTGGCCGGCGGCGCGCCGGAGTGGCAAGCCTCATGACCGATCTTCTCATTCGTGGCGGACGGGTCATCGATCCTTCGCGCGGGACCGACGGCGTGGCCGACGTCTACGTGAAGGATGGGAAAATCGAGGCCGTCGGCCGCAACATTCCCGCGCCGCCCGGCGCGGAGATTCTCGATGCCGCGGGCAAGGTGGTAGCGCCGGGGCTCATTGATCTGCACGTGCATCTGCGGGAACCCGGCTTCGAGCACGCGGAGACGGTGGCGAGCGGTGCCCTCTCGGCGGTGGCCGGCGGCTTCACCGCCGTCTGCGCGATGCCCAACACCGATCCGGTGACCGACAGCCAGGCGACGGTCGGTTTCGTGGTGCGCCAAGCGATCCGTGCGGGGAAGGCGAGGGTCTATCCGATCGGCGCCGTCTCCATGGGGCAGCGCGGCGAACAGCTCACCGAGTTCGGGGAGATGGTCCAGGCGGGGGCGGTGGCGTTCAGCGACGACGGCAAGCCGGTGAAATCGAGCCACCTGATGCGCACCGCGCTCGAGTATGCCAGGACCTTCGGGATACCGGTGGCCGACCACTGCGAGGACATGTCGCTCGCCGAAGGCGGTGCGATGCACGAGGGGCTGGTCTCCGCGCGCCTCGGCCTCAAGGGGATTCCCTCGGCAGCCGAAGAGATCATGGTGGCGCGCGACATCATCCTGGCCGAGCTGACCGGCGGCCACGTCCATCTGTGTCACATGTCCACCCGCGGATCGGTCGAGCTGATCCGCCTCGCCAAGTCCAAGGGACTCCGGGTGACGGCGGAGGCGACGCCGCATCATTTCACCCTCACTCATGAGCGCTGCGAAGGGTACGACACCAACGCGAAGATGAATCCCCCGCTGCGCGAAGCGGCCGATCGCGACGCCATCCGGCAGGGACTCAAGGATGGCACCATCGACTGCATCGCCTCGGACCATGCGCCACACCACTACGACGCCAAGGAGCGCGAGTTCGACGAGGCGCCGAACGGAATCGTCGGACTGGAGACGGCCCTCGGCTTGGCGATCCGGGAATTGGTGGAGCCGGGAATGCTTTCGCTGCCCGAGCTGATCGCGCGGATGAGCACGGTCCCGGCGCGGGTCTTCGGACTGGCCGGTGGAACGCTCGCGATCGGCGCTCCCGCCGATGTCGTGGTTTTCGATCCTGCCCGCCGCTGGGTGGTGCGCCGCGAGGACCTGCATTCGAAGAGCACCAATACCCCATTCCTCAATGAAACACTGATGGGACAGGCAGATCTGACCCTGGTGGGGGGGAGGGTCACCTTCGACCGCCCCGCCCGTCCGGTTTCTTGACAGACGAGAACCTGGCGGGTTTCGCGATTGCGGCTTTACGTTAGATTGCAACCACCTGCCGCAGTCTGTTCCGTCGAATCGGGAGGAAGGCGCATGGGCGACCAGAGGGCACACAATATCGCTGAAATCGAGGGGCTTCTCGGCGTCCGCCAGGAGATCACCGGCTGGCTGGCGCGCCTCGATGCCGCCGGTTCGCGCGCTCCTGAGTCTGTGCGTACCAAGGTCCGGGCCGACTATCGCGCCCGGCTTGCGCAGGTCGTTGCACAGCTCGGAAGCCACGGCGATCTCATCGCGTCGACACTGGACGGCCTTCGGGCCCAGTCCAAGGAGTTCCTGCAGTCCCGCTCGGAGGAGCTTGAGATCCGCGCGGAAGCCGAACTTCGTCACACCGTCGGTGAGTATACCGACGACGAATGGCAGCTGGTGGAGCTGGAGAGCTCCGGCAAGATCGAAGGATTCGACCATGAGCTGGGACGGCTCGCGGGAGAGATCACCCGTCTCGAGGAAGTGCAGGGGCTGATCATGCCGGCGCCGGCGCGCGGCGCTGCGTCGCCGACGCCAGAGTTCACGCCGGAGCGCGAGGAGATCAGGGTCAGCCACGGGCATGAGATCGAGATGCCGCCCATGCTCGATCCGGAACCCCTCTCGATTTCTGAGCAGCCGGCTCTCACACTGGTCCGCGACGAAGGTCCCGCCGCCCCGATCGCCCGCCCGGAAGCCCCGCGCTTCGTTCCGCGCCCCGGATCTCCCAAGGCTCAGGCGCCCGCGCGCGCGATCCCGTTTCCGCAGGCCGGGGCGCAGACCACCCAGGCGGCGGCTGGTCCCACCGACGAGTTGGCGTTCCTCCGCTCGGTGACGCTCGACTCTCCCCCCCAGAATGCCCGGCCAACGCCGCAGGCTGGGTCGTTGCCGGGTGGTGGTCCCGACCGCGAGGAGCGCGCGAGCCAGTCGGTGGCCCGGACCTTCAAGTGCGGCGAGTGTGGGTCGCTCAACCGGCCGACGGAATGGTATTGTGAGCGGTGTGGGGCGGAGCTGGCGGCACTTTAGGACCTAGCGAGTAGCGAGTATAGCGAGTAGTGAGAAGGGGGGCTCCAAGGTGATGGGGCCCCCCTATTTGCTACTCGCTACTCGCTATTTCCTTATTTCTTGATCACCTTCGCCAGCCGGCTCTTCTGCCTCGCCGCGGTGTTCTTGTGAATCAATCCCTTGCGGCCGGAGCGATCGAGGAGCTTGGTGGCTTCCAGGTAGGCTGCCGCAGATTCCTTGGCCTCCGTGCTGCTCCGGACCTTCTTCACGGCGGTGCGGAGGGCGCTACGCTGGGCCCGGTTTCTTGCTGTGCGGCTCTTGGCCTGACGCATCTGCTTCTTGGCGGACTTGGTTCTCGGCACTGCGTTCCTCGTGGTCTGGGACTGGCGTGGGAGTTGGCGGCTTGCCGATCCCTGGAAAAGGCTAAGTATAGCCGGGGCAATATCTTGCCGCAAGGGAACTGGTTGACTCGCCGGCTCGGGCCCGTGTAAATTCCGCAGCCCCTCGGATCAGGACGCGTCCCTGCTCGGCGACTTCATTCTTGCCCTCCCGGTGCTCGTGTTCTCTCTGGTCGCTCACGAGTACGCCCACGGCTACGCCGCACTCAAACAGGGCGATGACACCGCCCTCATGCAGGGCAGGCTCACGCTCAACCCGCTTCCGCACATCGATCCCTGGCTCACCGTCATCATGCCGGCGCTGCTGTGGTTCGCGTCGAAGGGCGCATTCACGTTTGGTGGCGCCAAGCCGGTGGAGGTGCGGCCCGATCGCTATCGCAACTATCGCCGAGGCGACATCATCGTCTCCCTCGCGGGCGTAGCCACCAATCTGGTCCTCGCGGTGGTATGCGCGCTGCTGTTCATTCTCCTTGGGCTCGTCGCGCGCGCGTTGCCGGGCGGGGGCGAAGTGGTCGGCATCGGGCAGCGGATGCTTTCCTGGGGCGTGTGGCTCAACCTGATGCTCGCCTTCTTCAACCTGCTGCCGATCCCGCCCCTCGACGGCTCGCACGTGCTGTATCACTTGTTGCCGGCCGGCCTCCGGGAGCGGTACCGGACCTTCCAGCGCTTCGGGTTCCTTCCGCTGCTGGCGCTGATGCTGTTCTTTCCGGGGATCCTCCAGCGCCTGCTGACACCGGCCTACCTGGGGATGTCGCTCTTCGTGCGGTACGCGGCCCCCTACGCGGTGGGGAGCGGATGGAACATCTTCCAGACATGACCGCCTCGGCTCCGCTCCCGGCCCTGACCGACACCCTTGAGTCCGTGATGCCGGCGGGCGTGTCTCCTCCGGACGCGCTCGCCGGCACGCTGGGGCTGGGCTTCGTCGTCAAGGTGAACGCGTTCTCCGGTCCGCTCGATCTGCTGCTGCATCTCCTCCGCGAAGAGCAGATCGACATCGCGGATATTCCGATCGCGCGGATTGCCGATCAATTCCTCGCGGTGCTCCACCAGCTCGAGCTGAATCAGGCGGCCGACTATCTCGAGATGGCGAGCCGGCTGGTGCGACTCAAGGCGCAGATGCTGTTGCCGCGCACCCAGGACGGTGAGGGATGGGACGATCCCCGAGCCGAGCTGGTGCGCCGCCTGCTGGAGTACCAGCAGATCAAGGAAATCGCGCACTGGATGATGGCCGCGGCCGACCGGCGCTCGCTCCGGTTTGCCCGCGGATTTCTGCCCCCCCCGCCGCAGATGCCGCCGCCGCCCCTCACCCTCGAGCTGCTCGAGCTGCTGCAGGCGGTGGAGCGGGTCCTCTCCGGCATTCTCCATCCCGTGATGCACCGGGTGGTGGCCCGACCGCTCGACGTGGAAGGGGCCGCCCGCCGGATTCAATCGCTCCTCGCGGAGCGGGAGGAATTCATCTGGACCGAGGCTCTCGTCGCGGCGCCCACGATCTTCGATGTGCTCTCGCTTCTTCTCGCACTGCTGGAGCTCGCTAAACGGGGGCAGTGCGTCATGCTTCAACCCGCGGTCTTCGCGCCGCTGGTGGTCCGCCGTGAATCCTCTCGCCCAGCTTCTTGAAGCCGCGCTCTTCGCCGCGGCGCGTCCGGTGACCGTGGAAGAGCTGGTCACCCTCGACAGCGACGCCTCGCTGGACGACGTGCGCGCCGCGCTGGACCAATTGCGCGAGCACTACGACTTCGACGGCCATGGCGTCGAGGTGGTGGAGCTCGGCGGAGGGTTTCAGATCCTGACCCGGCCGGCCCATGCCGCCGCCATCGAGCGGGCCCAGCTCAATCAGCGGCAGCCCCGGCTCACCGCCGCGATGCTGGAGACGCTGTCGGTCATCGCGTACCGCCAGCCGGTCGGCCGCGCGGAAATCGAAGAGATCCGCGGCGTCTCGGCCAGCGGCGTGCTGCGTTCGCTGCAGGAGCGCGGCCTCATCGAGGTCACCGGGCGGAGCGAGGGGCTGGGACGCCCGCTGCTCTACGGCACGACCCCGCTTTTCCTCGAACTGCTCGGACTTTCCGATCTCCAGAATCTGCCGCGCGCCGACGAGCTCTCGATCGCGCTCGAGCCGCCGAGGCCGGAGCCCACGGGCGAAGACGATGCGGCGGCGTACGTCGCGGCGGACCGATGAGGCTCATGCGGTTGCAGCGCGCCCTCGCGAAGGCGGGGATCGCGTCCCGTCGCGCCGCCGAAACGCTGATCGAGGACGGCCTCGTGCGGGTCGACGGCGAGGTGGCGACGTTGGGCTCGAAGGTGGACCCCGACACGCAGACGATCACCGTGCGCGGCAAGCGCATCGCGCAGAAACCGCGGCGCTGGATCGTGTTCCACAAACCGCTGGGCGTCGTGACCACGGCAAAGGACGAAGAGGGCCGCCGCACCGTCTTCGATTTCCTCCCCCGCTCCGAGGGGCTCACCTACGTCGGCCGGCTCGACGTGATGACGACGGGGCTGCTGCTGCTCACCACCGACGGCGATGCGGTGCAGCGGCTAACCCATCCGAAGTACCACGTGCCGCGGCGCTACACCGCGCTGGTGCACGGGCTGGCCACCGCGCAGATCGCCGAGGCGGTGAAACGCCCCGTGGTGGTCGAAGGAAGGCCGGTGGTGCCGAGCGCCGTGCGGGTGCGTCCCGGTGTGGAGGGGCGCAGCATCCTGGACGTCACCCTCGCGGAAGGGCGGAAGCACATCGTCCGCCGCTGGGTCGAGGGGCTGGGCCTCAAGGTGGATCGCCTCGCCCGGCTCTCCTACGGACCCATTCGTCTCGGCGAGCTGCCCGTCGGAAAGTGGCGGCCCCTCAGCGCCGCGGAGCAGAAGGCGATCTACCGCGCGATCAAGCTCGTTCCCTGATTCCCCCACGAGGCTCTTGATGGCCACCGCCGCACCACCCTCCGAGCAGGCCGCTCCCGATTCGATCCCGCTCCGCCGGGTGACCGAGGAGGTCGGGCGGCGGCTGGTCGGCCAGACCGTGATGGTGGAACGGCTGCTGATCGGGCTGCTCACCGGCGGCCACGTTCTTCTCGAAGGCGTGCCCGGTCTCGCCAAGACGCTGGCGGTGCGTACCCTCGCCGAAATTCTTCACGCCACGTTCAGCCGGGTGCAGTTCACCCCCGACTTGCTCCCGGCGGACCTGGTCGGGACGATGATCTTCAATCCCAAGACCCAGGAGTTCTATCCCAAAAAGGGGCCGCTCTTCGCCCACGTCGTCCTCGCCGACGAGATCAACCGTGCCCCCGCGAAGGTGCAGTCGGCGCTTCTCGAGGCGATGCAGGAGCGGCAGGTGACGATCGGCGGGACGACCTACCCGCTGCCCGAGCCGTTTCTCGTACTCGCCACCCAGAATCCGATCGAGCAGGAAGGCACCTATCCGCTCCCCGAGGCGCAGCTCGACCGGTTCCTCTTCAAGGTGAAGGTGGATTATCCGACGCGGCTGGAGGAGCGCGAAGTCCTGATCCGGATGAGCGCGGGGGAGCCGATTCCCGTCGAGCGGGTGCTGGAGCCCTCCGCGATTCTCGCGGCACGCAAGACCATCGCCGCCATCCACCTCGATCAGCGGCTGGTGGATTACATCGTGGACCTGGTGCGCGCCACCCGGGCTCCCGCCGGCGTGGGGCTCGATGCACTCGCGCCGCTGATCGCGTTCGGCGCCTCGCCTCGCGCGTCGATCTCGCTGGCGCAGGCGAGCCGCGCCTATGCCTTCCTGCAGGGCCGCGGCTTCGTCGTTCCCGAAGACATCCGCGCCCTCGCGCCCGACGTGCTCCGGCATCGCCTGGTGCTGACGTTCGAGGCGGAAGCGGAGGATGTGACGTCGGATTCGGTGATCGCCCAGCTGTTGGCGGCCGTGAAAGCTCCATGAGCGGTTAGCCACCATGCCCCCGGTCCCCACCGAACTCCTGAAGCAGGTGAAAGGCCTCGCCCTCCGCACCCGGGGCGTGGTCGATTCCCTTTTCAGCGGCGAATTCCGAAGCGTCTTCCGGGGGCAGGGAATGGAGTTCGCCGAGGTGCGCGCCTACGAGCAGGGCGACGACTTCCGCGCCATCGACTGGAACGTCTCGGCCCGACTCGGCTCGCCGTACGTCAAGACCTTTACCGAGGAGCGCGAGCTCACCCTCCTCCTCGTCGTGGATCAGTCGGCCTCCACCCGCGTCGGCGTTCCTGTCACCAAGGCGGCGCGATCGGTCGAAGTCGCCGCGGTGCTCGCGCTCGCCGGGGCGCGGGAGCAGGACCGGGTCGGCGCGATCCTCTTCAGCGACCGCATCGAGCACGTCGTCCGCCCCGCCAAGGGCCGCCGCCACGCCCTCCGCCTGATTCGCGACCTGCTCGCCTTCAGCAGCGAGCGCCGCGGCACCAACCTGGTCCAGGCAATCCACTTCGCGTCGCGGGTGCTCGGGCATCGCAGCGTAGTGATCATTCTCTCGGATTTCCTGGCGGAGGGATGGGAAAAGGCGATCCGCGAGCTCGCGGTTCGCCACGACGTGATTGCCCTCACCGTGGACGATCCGCGCGAGGTCGATCCTCCCTCGGCGGGATGGGTGGAGATGGAGGACGCGGAGAATGGCCGCCGGGCACTGGTGAATACCGGTAGCGCCAGGGCGCTTCGCCGCTGGAAGGCCGCGGCGGAAGCACGGCGGACCCAACGTGCCGAGCGGCTGCGCGCCGCCGGCGTCGAACACATCGCGCTCGATCTCGGCGCCGACTATGGCGTCGTGCTTCGTCGCGCCTTCGCCCGGCGCATCCGCAAGAAGGGAGCGCGCCGCCGGTGAGCGTGCTTCTTCTTCTTCTCCTCCAGACTGGTGCCGTCACCGTCGGCGACACGGTGTGGATCGAGCGCGCCGTCGGACCAGTCGGAAGCACGGTGATCCGGCCGCAGCCGTGGCCGGTGGGCTCGATCGGCCAGCAGCTCGGGCCTGCCGAAGTGCGTCATGGCGCCGAGGGCGCACTTGTCCGGTACGCGCTCGTGCTCTGGTACCCCGGTGAGCATACCCTCACCATGCCGGGTCCGGTCCTGGTCAAGCGCGACGGCAGCTCCGATACGCTCCCCGCGTCGAGTGTTCGGGTGCGGGTGACCAGCGTGCTCCCTGCCGGCGCCCTCCGTTTGACGCTCCCTCCCCGTCCCGCCCGCACCCCGGTCCCGCTCGCCGAGCGTTCGCTCCTTCCCCTTGCGCTGCTCACGATCGTGGTGCTGGTCGCCTGGTCGGTAGCGGCGCTCATCGGGCGGCGGCGGGGACCCGCGCCCGCAGCACCGGCCCCGAGAGGAGGAGCCCGCGCGCAGCCTTTTCACGATCCCGCAACGCTCAAGCACTGGGCCGATGCGGGAGAGCATCGTGCCGCGCTCGACGGATGGGGCTGGCTCCTCGCGCGCCGCCTCGCCGAGAGCCGGGATCTGGAGGAGACCGCGCGCATCCAGCGGGTGCTGGATGACATCGCCGACAGCGTGTTCTCACCCAAGGGGCCCGCGTACTTTGCCGAGCTCTGCCGGCGCGCCGAAGCGACGGCGACGGCGTGAGCCTCGCGCGTCCGTTCCTCCTGCTGTTGTTGATCATTCCGGTCTTGCTCCTGATCCGGAACCGGAAGGGCTCCGCCGTGACGGTCGGCGACGCGGCGCTCGCCGCAGCGGCGGCGCGGCGCTCATGGCTTCCCTGGTTCCCGCCGGTGCTCCGCGCTCTCGCCCTCGCGGCATGGATCATCGCCGCGGCGGGACCGCGACTGCCCGGCGGTCCCACCACGATTCGCCGCGACGGAATCGCGATCGTGGTCGCGATCGACGTATCGAGCAGCATGCTCGCGGAGGACTTCGCGCCGGTCAACCGGCTGGAAGTGGCCAAGCGCCAGGCGGTGGCGTTCATCCGCGGACGGTCGGCCGACCGGATCGGATTGGTGGCCTTTGCCGGCGAGGCGCTCACCCAGATCCCGGTGACCCTCGACTATGCGGTGCTCGAGCAGGCTGTGCTGGCGCTTCGCGTCGGCACGCTCGAAGACGGCACCGCCATCGGAAGCGGGCTCGCGACCGCGGTCAACCGGCTGCGGCGGGTACCGGCAAAATCGAAGGTGATCCTTCTCCTCACCGACGGCGTGAACAACCGCGGCGCCATCGATCCCCGCACCGCCGCCGATGCGGCGGCGGCGTTTGGCATCAAGGTCTACACGATCGGTGTGGGCACGCATGGTGAAGCCCGGATCCCCACCGGGCGCGGACTCTCGGGATTCCGCTACGAGATGCTGCCGGTGGAGATCGACGAAGCGCTGTTGAAAGAGATCGCTGGGAAAACCGGTGGGCGATACTTCCGGGCGACTGACACCGAATCCTTGAGCCGGATTCTCCAGCAAATCAATCAGCTGGAGCGCACCCGGGTGGAGTCCCGGCAATACCGGGCCGCCGACGAATCACCGACGCCTTTTCTTCTCGCCGGGCTCGGATGCCTGGCGGTGGCGCTGCTGCTCGGCTCCACCGTCGTGGTCCGCTCGCCGTGATCTTCGACTCCCTGCTGCTCCTGGCGCTCGCGCCGGTGATCGCCCTCCTGGCCGGACTTCTGGCGAGGCGACTTCGTCGCAAGCGCCGCCGGGCCACGATGCTCTGGTCGCCCGCCATCGCCGAGGTGCATCCCGGCCGCGCCGGCCCCTGGCTCATCGGGTTTGCCACCCTGCTCGCGGGAATTGGCGCGGCGGGGCCCCGGTATGGGCGGGAGGAAACCGAAATGGAAGGCCGTGCGCTCAATCTCGCGATCGGTGTCGACATCAGCCGTTCTATGCTGGCGGAGGACGTCGCGCCGAACCGGCTGCAGCGCTCGATCGGAGGTGCGAGGCGGGTGGTGCAGGATGCCCGGGGCGACCGGCTCGCGCTCCTGGCCTTTGCGGGGAGGAGCTATATCCTGACCCCGCTCACCCTCGACGATTCGGCGGTGGACCTGCAGCTCGACGCGCTCGATCCCGAGGTGGCGAGCGAAGGCGGCACCGAGCTCGCCGCGGTGCTCACCCAGGGCCGCGAGCTGCTCACCGCCGCAGCGGAGGGAGGCTCGCGGGTGCTGGTCATTTTCACCGACGGTGAAACCCATGGACCGCTCCAGGAATCGACCGTCGCTGCGAGCGCGCTTCGCGCCGCCGGGGTAACGCTGGTCCTCGTGGCGGAGGGGGACACCGTCCCCGCACGGATCCCGCTGCGGGACGAGCGGGGCACCCTCACCGGATACAAGACCGACGCACAGGGATCGACGGTGCGGACCTGGAGGCGCGATGATGTGCTCAGGCAGGTCGCTGACGCGGCCGGAGGCATCCTGGTCGGCGCCGACGCGCCCGACCAGGAGGGCGCGGTCCGCCAGGTCCTCGCCGGGCTCGAGCGGAGCGCGACGCGCGAGCGCCGCCGCGAGGACCTGACCCCGCGGGGATGGCTCCTGGCCCTCGCCGCGACGCTCCTGCTCGGCGCGCAGGGGCTTCTCCGGCGGGGACCGGCCCTCGCGGGGCTGCTGCTCGCCGCGGGAATGACAGCGCCCGTGCTGGCGCAGCGTCCATCGGCCGGCGACCGGCTGCTGCGCGAAGGAGACACCGCCGCGGCCGCCGTCGCCTTCGCCCGTGAAGCGGCGCGCCGCCCGGGCGCCGATACCGCCCTTTTCAACGCCGGAACCGCCGCGATCGCCCGACGCGACCTCACTTCGGCCTGGAAGTGGCTCACCAGCGCGTCCCGATCCCTCGATCCGGGCCTTCGCTTCCGCGCACTCTACAACCTCGGCCTGGTGTCGCTGCTCCAATCGCGCCGGGATACCACCATGCGGCGCGAGCTCGAGGAAGTGTCAGCGCAGAAGTTCCGCGAGGCGCTCCTTCTCCAGCCCCGCTCAGCCGAAGCAAAGTGGAACCTCGAGCTGGTGCAGGAGCGCGCCCCGCCGCCGAGCGGGGGCGGCGGCGCCCCTCCGCCGACACCGCCGAGGCAGGCGCCTCTGAATCCGCGTCCCAGCGGAGGAAGCGCGCTCTCGGAATCGGAAGCGGAGCAGATTCTCAATTCGGTCGAGCAAACCGAGCGGGATGTGCGCGCCGATCAGGCGCGGCGGCGGCGTGTGGCGCAGAGCTCCGCCGGCAAGGACTGGTGATGCTCACGCTGCTGCTGCCGCTCCTGCTCCAGAGCACGCAGCTCGACGTGCGAGCGGCGGTGGACCGCTCCCGTGTCGCAGTGGGCGAGGAAGTCGTGTACACCCTGACCGCGACCGGCAAATCCACCGCGGCCTTCCGTAGCGACATTCCCAGCCTCGATGGATTCGCACTGGTCGAGCGGCGAGAGCGGACCGACGTATTCCCCACCGGGCGGGAAATCACACGGACCTACACGCTCGAGCTCCAGCTTCGCGCGGAGCAGGTGGGGACCTGGACAATTGGCCCGATTCGGGTGGAGCATGGCGTGGCGTCGGCGTTTTCTACCGCCGAGACGGTGGTCATCACGAATGCGGCGAGCGGCGTGCAGGCGGGACTGGAGTCCGATCTCCTCGCGCTCATCGCCCGGGTTCCCCAACCCAGGTTCGGTGGGCCGTCGGTCTTCGTGGTGGCGTCGGATGCTGTCGTGTATACCGGCGACCAGGTGAACGTGCTCACCGCAGCGTGGCTCCCGCGCGGGCTCCGGCTTCGGCTGCGCCAGCCTCCCACGCTGAGTCCGCCGGCGCTTCCCGGTGTATGGTCTACGCCGCGTACCTCGGTGCCCGGCGCGGTCGCGAGCCGCACCGTCGAAGGTGAGCTCTACGATCTTTTCGTGGGGTTCCAGACGGTCTATCCGCTCAGCCCCGGGATGCTCCGGATTCCGCCGGCGCGATTGTCCTGGACCGAGCCGGGGAGCCGGCAGTTCTCGGCGGAAGACCGCCGTCGATCCGAAGAGAGCGGCGTCGTTCAGCTCGTGGTGCGGCCTCTTCCCGACGCGGGACGGCCGCCCAACTTCGACGGTCCCGTCGCGCGCGGGCTCCGGATCGAGTACCGGCTGGGACAGGGCGCCGGGCGCGCCGCCGCGGTGATGCCGGTGCTGATCGTGCTGACCGGCGCCGGCAATTTGGCGCTTTGGCCCGCGCCGCAGGTTGCCTGGCCTCCGACCGCCCGCGTCTACGAGGAGGGCTCCGAGACTGCTCCGCGACTCACCGGGCAGCGCATCGGCGGAAACCGTCGATTCAAATTCGCGGTCGTCCCCGACTCTGCGGGGAGTCTTCCGCTTCCTCCGCTGGAGTACGCCTACTTCGATCCGGGTGACCGGGCCTACAAGGTGGCGCGGGCAACCGGCATCATCGTCCCGGTGCTCGAAGCGGCGCCGGTGTCGGATCGCCGATCGTCATTGCCGGTGTGGATGCCGGGGCCGCCGTCACTGGTGGAGCGCGTCTTCAGTCTTGAGTCTTCGGTCATCGTGCTGCTCTTCGTACTGCCGGTCCTGGCAATCGCTGCGGCCGCGCTCTGGCGCCGGCGGCCGGCGCGCACACTTCCCCCTGCCGCAGTCCAGGATCCCGCGGCCCAGCTCGAAACTCTGCTCAAGCGACTGACCCCGCTCACCGCTCACCGTTCACCGCTCACCGCGGCCAGCCTGACGGGCGCGTTGCGGAGCGCCGGCCTCGATCGCGAACAGGCCGCGCGGCTGGTCCGGCTGCACCTCGCGGTGGAAGCCGAGCAATTCGGAAGAGAGGGACACGGAAGTCCGAGTCCGGCGCTGCTGCAGGAAATCACATCCGCGCTGCGTGACATCCCCCCCAGCATGCGCCGGACGTCGGGGCTCGCAGCGGTGCTCGCGGTGGTGCTCGCCGGGTGCGCGCTCCTCGGCGCCGCGCAGGTCGAGCCGCTCGCCGCACAACCGGGCGCAACGCTGTACGGCCGTCGGGAATACGCTGCCGCGGCGCAGGCCTTTCGCAAGGAGCCGGAGTCGCCCGCCCGCTGGTACAACGTGGCCGTCTCGGAGTACATGTCCCGGCGGGACGCGCACGCGGTGGCGGCGCTGCTCGGCGCGCGCGCCGACGCGCCGCGCAATCCCAGGGTGAAAGCGCTGTGGAGCGCGCTCGCGCGGGAGCATGAGCAGCTCCGCCGGTCCGAACGGAGCTGGCCGGTCACCCCGGAGGAGTGCTTCCTCGCCGCACTGATCCTGCTCTGGGTGGGGGCTCTACTGTCCATGCTCTTCCGCCGTGGCCGCACACCGGCAGCCGCCGCACTGCTGATCGCCGCGGTGGCGGGGGGAAGCGGCGCCTTGCTCCGGCACCAGGGCCGCGCGCCGCGCGCGGTGCTCGCGGGGGGCGCCAGCCTCCGCCTTTCGCCGCATGGGCTGGCGCCGGAGGGGGGGACGGTCCTCGCCTTCAGTATCGTACGCCTCGATCGCCGGCTCGCCGGCTGGTGGCTCATCGAGACGGCCGAGGGCACCAAGGGGTGGGTTCCGGAGGAGATTCTGGCTCTGACCCCGCGTTAGATTTGTCTGATGCCTTCGACTACTGTCCGTCGAGTTGCCATCCTCAGCGATGCCGTCGCCAATCAGATTGCGGCCGGCGAGGTCGTCGAGCGCCCCGGATCCGTGGTCAAGGAGCTGGTGGAGAACGCCATCGACGCCGGCGCCCGTCACGTGCGGGTCGAGCTGGAGCAGGGCGGCAAGACGCTGATTGCGGTGAGCGACGACGGCTCGGGAATGAATCGCCAGGACGCGGTGCTCGCACTCGACCGCCATGCCACAAGCAAGATCGTCGCCGCGTCGGACCTGATCGGTGTGCAGACCTTCGGATTCCGGGGCGAGGCCCTCCCCGCGATCGCCTCCGTCTCGCGATGTACCCTGCTCACCTCGGATGGCGGGGATGCTACCGAGCTCAGCGTGACCGGAGGGCGGCTCGATGGCGTAACCGAAGGCGTCCGGCAGCGGGGCACGACCGTCACGGTGCGCGCGCTCTTCTTCAACACGCCGGCGCGCCGCAAGTTTCTCCGCTCGGTGCCGAGTGAAACGCGCGCCGCGACCGAGGCGGTCGCTACCCTCGCGCTGGCGCACCCGGCGGTCGGATTCGAGCTGGTCATCGACGGCGACACCCGCCTGCAGGTGCCCTCGGGTCAGGATGAATCGGCGCGACTCGCGGCGGTATGGGGGCCGCATCTCACCGGGACCCTCGTCCCGGTGCGGTACGCCTCCGGTCCGCTCGCGGTCTCGGGATTTGCCCAGCGCCCCGGCGACGCGGCGCCCACCGGGCGCCGGACCCAGCTCTTCGTCAACGGGCGTCCGTTTCGTGACCCGTTTCTGATCCGCGCCGCGGAAGCCGGCTACCGCTCCGCCATCCATCCCGGAGACCGTCCCAGCCTCCTCCTGCACCTCGCGGTCGATCCCGCCGAGGTGGATGTGAACGTGCATCCCGCCAAGCTCGAGGTTCGCTTCCGCGACCGGATCGCGGTCGAGCGGGTCACCGAAGAGGCGATCCGCCACGCCCTCGGCGAGCTGGTGGCTGCCGCGCCGGTCGGCGAATGGCGTCCGATGCCGGCCGGCACGCTGGCAACTGAAGACTCGCTCTTTGCGCGGCTCGACGACGGTCCGCCCGACCCAAGCGATACGCCGCGTCCCGCCGGCGGGGGGGCGTTCGCCGCCCCGGTCTCCCAGCTCTTTCAGAGCTATATCGTGTTCGAGGGCCCCGACAGCTTTGTGATCGTCGATCAGCATTCCGCGCACGAGCGGGTGTTGTTCGAGGAAGTGATGGCGCAGCTCACGCACGGCGGGGCCGCGAGCCAGCGGCTTCTCCTCCCGGAGACGACCGAGCTCACCGACGAGGAGCTGGAAGCGCTCGAGACCCACCGCGCCACGATCGAGGCGGTCGGCTTCCAGGTCGAGCCGTTCGGAGGGCGCTCGGTCGTGCTGCATGCCGTCCCCGCGCCGCATCCGCGGTTCGATGCTCTGGCATGTTTTCGCGAGATGGTGGCCGATCTCGCCCGCGGGCGCTTCGGCGGGTGGGCCAACCGGCTGGAGCGCTTTGCCGCGACCTACGCCTGCCGGGCTGCGGTGAAAGCGGGGATGCCCCTCGGCGAGGAGGAAATGCGGCGACTGCTCTTCCGTCTGTTCGAGACCCGGCTGTCGCCGCACGACGTGCACGGGCGGAGCACCATCGTGCAGCTGCCGCGAGAGGAGCTGGAGCGCCGGTTTGGGCGACGCTAGCCTCCCGGTGCTGGTCGGACCGACCGCCATCGGGAAGACGGCGGTCGCCATCGCGCTCGCGGCGCTGCTGCCGGTCGAGGTGATTTCGGCGGATTCCAGGCAGATTTATCGTCGGCTCGACATCGGCACCGCCAAGCCGTCCAGGCGGGAGCGGCAAAAGGTCCCCCATCACGGGGTCGATGTCGCCGAGCCGGGAGAGCGCTTCAGCGCCGGGCGATTCGCGCGGGAAGCGGCGCAATGGATTGCCGAGGTACGCGGACGCCGGAAGCTCCCGGTGCTGGTGGGGGGCACCGGTCTCTACGTGCGGGCGCTCTGCGAGGGCCTCTTCGTCGAGCCTCCTCTGGATCGCGAGCGGCGCCGCGCGCTGGAGCACTGGATTCTCGGAATGTCTCCATCGGAGCTGGTGCGGTGGGCGGGGAGACTCGATCCGGGTTTCGCGGGTGGCGGCCGGCAGCGCGCCTCCCGCGCGATCGAGATCGCCACGCTCACCGGGATTCCGCTCTCCGAGTGGCATCGCAGGGCCCGGGGCGAGAGCAGCATCACTCCATGGTACGTGCGCCTCACCGCGCCGCGCCCGGTGCTGCACCAGCGGATCCGTGTTCGGGCTGAGGAGATGGTACGCCGGGGGGTGATTGAGGAAGTCGCGGCGGTGCTGAGCGAGGGGCACCAGGCGGCGGCACCGGGGCTCGATAGCGTCGGCATTCGCGAAGCGGTGGATTACCTCCACGGCCGGCGGAGCCGAGCGAGCGTCGCCGATGCGATCACCATCAGCACCCGGCAGTACGCCAAGCGGCAGGAGACCTGGTTCCGCCATCAGCTCGGCGAGTCGGTGCTGACGCTGGACGCGACGCGGCCTCCGGAGGAGGTGGCGGCGGAAATCGCGGAGGCGTGGAGAAACAGGTGACCAGTGACCTGTGACCCGTGACCTGTAGGTGCACTCAGGTCACAGGTGACAGGTGACTGTTCACAGAACAAGGAGCCTGCGTGCGAATCGGAATTACCTGCTACCCCACCTACGGCGGCTCCGGCGCCCTCGCGACCGAGCTCGGGCTCGATCTCGCGCGCCGTGGGCACGAGGTGCATTTCATCACCTACGCGATGCCATTCCGCCTGCGCAGCTACTCCGAGCGGGTCTATTTCCACGAGGTGGACACCACCACCGGCCGGTACCCGCTCTTCGAGCACTATCCATACACGCTGGCGCTCGCCTCGAAGCAGCATGAAGTGGCGCTCCAGCAGAAGCTCGACGTGCTGCACGTGCACTATGCGATTCCCCACGCCACCACGGCGTGGCTCGCGCGCGAGATGCTGGGGCCCTCCCGGCACCTCAAGGTGATCACCACCCTCCACGGCACCGATATCACCCTGGTCGGGCAGGAGGAGAGTTTCCACGCCATCACCAAGTTTTCCATCGAGAAATCCGATGCGGTGACCGCCGTCTCCAGCTACCTCAAGGACGAGACGGTTCGCGCCTTCGGCTGCGACCCGAGCCGCATCACGGTGATTCCGAATTTTGTGGAGCTCGATGAGTACAAGCCCCGCGAATCGCTGCGGCGCGACGGGCTCTGTCCTCCCGGCCACAAGCTGATCAGCCACATCTCCAACTTTCGCGAGGTCAAGCGGGTCAAGGACGTGGTCCGGGTCTTCTCGCGCATCCGCCGCGCGATGCCGGCCACGCTGCTCATGATCGGCGATGGTCCGGAGCGCGACGACGCCGAACGGGAAGCGCGCGAGCTCGAAGTGGCGGGTGACGTGCGCTTCCTCGGCCGGCTCGACACCGTCGCCGGGCTGCTGCAGCAGAGTGATCTTTTCGTGCTCCCGACCCAGAGCGAGTCGTTCGGGCTCGCCGCGCTCGAAGCGATGGCGTGCGGCGTGCCGGTGGTGGGGAGCCGCGCGGGCGGATTGCCGGAAGTGGTCGAGGACGGGATCAGCGGTATCCTCGAGCCTCCCGGGTCGGTGGAGGCGATGGGCCGTCGGGCGGTCGAGCTGCTGCGGGACCCAGCGCGCCATGCGGCGATGGTCGAGGCCGCGGTCGCCCGGGGCCGACTCTTCGACGCCAACCGGATCGTGCCGATGTACGAGGCGCTCTATCGGGAGATGATCGGATGACCCTGTCCTGGTGGCAGGGTCTTTTGCTTGGACTGGTTCAGGGACTCACCGAATTCCTTCCCATCTCGAGCTCGGGACATCTGGTGCTCGCCGAGCGGCTGGTCGGCTACCAGCCCCAGGGGGTCTTCTTCGAGGTCGTGGTGCACGTCGCTACGCTGCTCTCGGTGCTGGTGGCATACCGGGTCAAGCTCCTCGCCCTGGCGCGAGGCGTCCTGGGCGGCGATCGCGAGGCCTGGCGGTACTGTGGCCTGCTGGTTCTCGCGTCGGTGCCGGCCGGCGCCGCCGGAATCCTGCTGCGGGACTACTTCGAGCGGTCCTTCCATTCGATGCCGGCGCTGGGATGGCAGTTCCTCTTCACCGCCGCGATCCTCTGGAGCACGCGCTACGCCATTCTGCGGGCGACGGCCGCCCGGGTGACTATGCTTCACGCGATCCTCATCGGGATCGCCCAGGCGCTCGCGATCGTGCCGGCCATCTCGCGCTCGGGCGCAACCGTCGCCGCGGGGCTCTGGAGCGGGCTCTCGGCCGAAGCGGCCGCCGAATTTTCGTTCATCATGTCGATCATCGTGATCGCCGGGTCGGCAGTGCTGGAAGCGCAGCACATCCCGCCGGGGAGCACACCGTTCACGATTCCGCTTCTCGCCGCCTTCGTCGCCGCCATGCTGTCGGGACTCGTCGCCATTCGCTGGCTCGTGGCGCTGCTCCGCCACGGGAAATTTCATCTCTTCGCCCCGTACTGCGCGCTCCTCGGCGTCCTGTGCCTCGTCTGGTACGGCTGGCTCGGCAAGTGACGCCGGGACCCGTGCGCTGGCTCGACGCCGTCGGGTCGACGCAGGACGCCGCGCACGAGCTGGCCGCCGCCGGCGCGCCGCACGGTGCCGCCGTCGCCGCGCGGGTGCAAACCGAGGGGCGGGGAACCCGGCGCCGGCAGTGGATTTCCTCCGAGGGTGGACTCTGGCTCAGCGTCGTCTGCCGGCCGCGCCAGATCCCCGGTGTCGAAGCGGTGAGTCTCCGCATCGGCCTTGCCCTCGCGGCGCTGGTCGAGCGGTGGATCGAGCCCGGCGCTCGTGTCGCCATCAAGTGGCCGAACGATCTCTACGTCGATGACCGCAAGGCGGGCGGCATCCTGGTCGAAGCGCGCTGGCAGGGTGACGCGCTCGGATGGCTGGTGGTCGGTGTGGGCATCAACATCAGGAATTCTCTCCCGAGCCACGGCGCTCCACTCGCGACCCGGCTCGCCGATTTCGGCGTGAGCCGTACGCTTGATGAGCTGGCTCCTCCCGTCGTTGCCGCGGTGAGCGAAGCCGCTCGCACCGGGACGTCGCTCACGCCACAGGAAATCCGCGCCTTCGAGGCCAGGGACTGGCTCCGCGGCCGGAGGCTCACACTGCCGCATGAGGGAATCGCCCACGGCATCAGCGACGGGGGCAAGCTCCGGATCCAGACATCGGAGATGGTGGTGATCGAAGCGTTGGGGACGGTGGCGCTCGCCGAAGAGACCGCATGAGCAGCCGCACACTCGGCTACCGTCTCCTGGGCCGAGGATTCGACTACCTGCTGCATCTCCGGCCGTCGGAATGGCCGATCATTGCGGTGCATTTCCTCACCGGCAGTGCGCTCGCTCTCGGTCTCTCCGGGATCCTCGAGGGTAATGGCGGCTGGCCGCTCTGGCTCGGTAGCACTGCCTTCGTGGTGGGCATCAACGGCGGCACCCTCGCGCTCAACTCCGCCTTCGACCGCGACGAGGGCGACGTCGCCTATCTTCGCCGCCCGCCGCCGCCACCTCCCGGCCTCGCCATCTTCGGACTGGCTCTCATGGGGGCGGCGCTCGTCGCCGCGCTTTCGCTCCCGCGGCGATTTCTTCTGGCCTCGGCACTCTGCGCCGTGCTCTCGGTGCTGTATTCGGTTCCTCCAGTGCGACTCAAGGCGGTGGCGGGATTCGACTGGGTGATCAACATGGCGGGATTCGGCTTCCTGACTCCGTACGCCGGGTGGGCGCTCACCGGACGGGACGTGGCGGGCCCCGGTCTCGTGGTGCTGATCTCGTTCGCGTTTCTCTTCGGCGCCCTGTATCCGCTCACCCAGCTCTATCAGCTCGAGGAGGATACCCGCCGGGGTGACCGCACCCTCGCGGTATGGCTCGGAATCGGCCGGAGCTTGGGGCTGGCGCTCGCGATGGCGCTGCTGGCGTTCGCGGGATTTGTCATTGCCGCCCTCGACAGCGGATGGAGCGGCGGCGAGGCGACGGCCCGCTGGGCTGCCCTCATCGTGGCCGCAGCGGCGTGGCTGGTGGTTCTCTTGCCCTGGTGGCGTGCGCGGGACGCCATGGACGCCGGGGCGCACCAGACCGGGATGCACCGGGCGCTTGCGGCCTGGGCGATCACCGACATGGCCGTGCTCTTTGCCTGGGCCCGCTGACTCGCGGTCTTGGCCTCTCCCCTGGGGACTGGCTACCTTTCCCGCTCACTCGCACGCCATGGAGCCGCCATGACATCGGCCCTGCCGATGAACGCCGCACGAGACCGGACCGATGTGCCCGATATCCTGCGCGCCGGGGTGAAGCTGGGCCTCCTTCAGTCCGTGCTCATCGCCGTTTTCGCGGTGCTGCAGGTTCGCCTCGAAGGCACCATCGAGCTCGTTGTGTGCGGCCTCATCTTCCTGGTCGCGCTGGCGCTCACGATCGTGCTGCCCGGACTCTGGACCAGCGCCCGGACGATCGAGGGGATCGCCGGAGCGGCGGGGATCGGGCTCGCGGCCGCGATCGTCTTCATGGTGGTGGATGTCGCGCTCTTCCAGCCGATCGGTCTCTGGACCAATCGCTGGCTCCAGATCGGCGGCGGCGCCAACTGGTGGTACCATCCGGTCTGGTGGATGGTGGGCACCTATCTGACGTGGATGGGGGCGTGGGTTCAAGCCAATCAGGCGGCCAAGACCGGGAGTCCGAGCCCTGTGGCGCTCGTCCTCGGCGCGATCGTGCTCGCCGTCGTCTCTCTCACGCTCGCCGTGGTGCTCGGTGTGCCCCGCGCGGGCTGGAACCTTGGCAGCTTTGGAGTGTCGGTGCTCCCCGGTCTTGCTCTCCTCACACTCGTCACCTCGATCGGGGTGCCGCGCCGCTGACGTGACACTCGCGCGCGCGCTGGTCCGGATTGCAGGCTGGCTGCTCACGCCACTGGTGGCATGGGCAGCTTCCTTTGTCGGTGCGTGGATCGGCGCCTGGATTTCGGGGGGGGCGAAACGCACGATGACCACCTTCACGGTCACGGCAGTCTTCGGCGGAGTCTTCGCGCTGGTATCCGCCTGGGCCTGGCTTCGGTTTCTGCGCCGCCATCCGCGGCTGCAGCACTCGCTCGAGGTGGCGCCGGACGGAACCCCGCTGGCGGCCATCGAGGACGCACCGTCAGGGGAAACGCCGTGAGCCGGGCGATCGTTGTATCGCTCGTGGTCCTCGCCGCGGCATGCGGAGCGCGAGGCGAGCCACCGCCCGGAGAGCTCCCGCAGGTGGATCCCCGCGTCGCGCCCGCCGCCGCCGATTTCCTCGTGCTCACTGCGCCCGGCGGGGTCACCGTCTGGCTCACCGAGGGCCGCCGGGGGAACGACTCCACCGGAACTTCCTGCTTCGAGCGAACCATCGAGATCCGCCGGGACAGCGTGCGCCTCAAGGTGCCGCTCCTCTATACCCTCTCCGCGCCGACCCTGCTCGACGACAGCACGATCCGGGCGGAGATCTCGCTCGACTGCCGGCCCGGGGCCGGCTACCGGGTCGGATTGCGCGATGCGATGCCGCACAAGATTCCGCAATGATCGGGCGCCGGTTCGCGGCACTTATCCTCCTCACCGCGCCGGGCGCGCTTCAGGCGCAGGAAGTGAGTGTGAGCGCCGGACGCTGGCTTGTCTCGTCCCACGTTTCTGAGTACCGGCTGGGCATCGGCGGAATGGGATTGGGGCCGGTGCGGCTTCGCTATTCGGCGCAGTTTCTCGAGCAGGCCGGTGACAGCCGTGCACACTGGTATGGGGCGGGAGCGGATCTGATTCTGCGGCCGACCGCGCTCGCGCAGCCGTACCTCATCGTGGGCGCCGCGCTGGGAGCGGGACGGGGGAGAACCGGTGGAGGAGAAAAGCCGGGGATCGGCGTGTGGGGCGGGATCGGCGCCGAGCTGCTGAGTTTCGGAGGGATCGGCCTGCAGGCGGAGGTGCAGTACACCAGGAGGAGTGGCGTGGGGCTCGAGGGAATCGCGCTCGCGCTCAAGATCGGCTCGCGCTACGGCAGCGCCGTGGCGGTGGTCGCACCGTCTCCGCTCGATTTGCCGCGCGCCAATCCCGACGATGAAGAGGTGATCCGGTTGGCGACGGCGGTCCGGGCGTCAGGCGCTCCAGCCTCGGCGATCGTGGGCACCGCGCTCACCGTCATGGGGACGCCCTATCGGTGGGGCGGCAGCGGGCCCGATGGATTTGATTGTTCGGGGCTGATTCAGTATGCCTACGCCCAGCACGGGATCATCTTGGCGCGGCGCAGTATCGACCAGGCGCGCGCCGGCACCGAGGTGTCGCGCGAGCTCGCTTTCCTCGAGCCCGGCGACATCCTCACGTTCTCCGGCGAACCGGGCGGAGCAGTGCAGCACGTCGGGCTGTACGTCGGCGAGGGGCGCTTCATCCACAGCGCGCGCGGCGGGGTGCAGATCAGCGAGCTGAGCGCGGCGGATCCGGTCGGCAAGTGGTGGTTCGATCGCTGGGCCGGTGCGCGCCGCGTGCTTTGAGCGCGTCTCACCCCCGGGCTCGAGTGGGACTCGCCCACGGGGCCTGCGGGCCAACGCAACTCCAACCTCGCGCGATGACTCATGTGGTTGTCACGCTGAGCGAAGCGAAGCGGCCGGTCTCAGCCTTGCGACGGCTATCGCTGGGCCCAGCTCGGAGGGCTACTGGCGGAATACACCTGCAACCGGAGCGGGGCCGAGTTGGTGTTGGGAGTGGGCTTCGCAGTGAGCGGAGCTGCAAAAACCGCTCTGGAGCCGGCACGGTTTCCTACGTGCCACGTCGTTTTTCGAGGGTTTCTGGAAATATTCCGTATAAGTTCCTGGAAACCCCTCTGCGCCAACACCCCGATGCCCGGAGCCAGAGATCCTCAACCCCCAACCCCCAACCCCCAACCCCTAGTTGTGTTTGTGCCCCTTATTCCCCATCTCACTCAAATACGCCAGATCATCCTGCAGCGATTCATCGGTCAGATCGAGCACCGGCCACTTGGAGAAATCGCTTGGCGCGTAGAGTCCCACCATGCTGGCCATCGCGCCTTTGACGAGCGTCTGCCCGGTGGGATTGTCATAGACGCCCACCACGCGGTACTTGCGTCCCGCCCTGAGGAGCAGTCCCTGGCCGGTCACGCCGAAGAGCCGGCGGCCGATCTTGGTCACCTTGCCGTCGGGAGTCCGCGTCGTGGTGATCTGGGAGAGCGTCTTCCCGGTCTCGGCGTCCTCCAGCCGGACCGCGACGCCGTAGTCGTGCATGTGGCCGCCGACGCCGAGGAGACGGCCGCTCACCGGCGGGGTGAATTCCCAGGACTTTTCGCTCCGGCCGACGGGGATGTCGAAGGTGTTCCCCTTGCCGACGGTCAGGTTCACGTCCATGTAAATTGGGAGCGCGGCGAGGGGGCGGGGATTGAGGTTGGGCGGGCTGTACGCCAGCTTCAGCCGCACCTGGACTCCCTCCAGATCCTTTCCCGTCTCGTTGGCCCAGGCCAGGTACATTCCGAGCTTCGTCGCCGGCTTCATCGGGATGCCGATGGACTTGGGGACGAACGCATCCTCGGTCTCCTGGCCGATGCCGAAGATCCGCTCGTACGACGGATAGAGCAGCTGGCGCCGGTCGAAGTTGATCGCGATGAGGTGGTGCACCAGGCGGCGCTCGATCGGCCTGCCCGATGCGTCGACGATCTCGATGGTGAAGCCGCGGAACCATCCCTCGACCGGCCACTCGAACCGGATCACCGGCGTGTTATGGTCCGCCATCATGTCCATGTCTTCGTGCTTCATGCCGGAGGGCATGCTGCGCACGGTGAACGGACCCGCCGTCACCACGACCTCCCGCCTGGCCTGGTCCAGCCGGACCTGGGCGACGGGAAGGGAGTCGCGGATCGGCGCGGACGCGAGCGTGAACATCATCACAACGGACAGCATGCGTGCTCCCCCGATGGCTTTGATATTCCAGAAGGTAAGTCCTTGGCACTCCAGCCTCAACCGGCGCCTGCGACTGGCCGCAGGGGTCTTGTTGGCAGCGGCCTCCTGCCTCCTGCCTACTGCCTCCTCCCTTTCAGCTCAATCGCTGCTGTTACCAAACGATGTGCGAACGTTCGAGTTTCCGCTCGCTTCCGCCCGCGCCAGCGCCATGGTGGGCCGGGTCATGCATGTGAGCCGAGGCGAGTCGCAATTCGGTTCGGAGTGGGAGGGGGAAGCGGGGCTGGGGGAGATCTGGCCCCTCCTGGCGCTTGGCCGAGGGCGGGTGCCGCTGACACTCCACCTCGGCACCGAAGTATACGGTCGTTTTTCCCTGGGAGACGCTGCCTCGGCGTTGATCAGCAACGACTGGCACGTCAACCTGGTGCTCACCGCCGACGTCTCACGCTGGCGGCTGGCGCTGGAGGGGTACCACGAGAGTAGTCACCTGGGCGACGAGTACAGCGACCGGTTTCCCGGCTCGCGAGTCAACTGGTCGCGCGAGATCGTCGGACTCTGGGCCACCCGCGTCGCCGGTCCCCTCGCGATGAGCCTCAATGCCAGCTACGCCGTGATCGACGCGCTGGATCTCGGGCCCGCGGCACTCGCGTTGGGAGTGGACTACGTCGGCAAGCGAGGGAGTGTGATCGGCGGCGGCAGCGCCCAGGCGGTGCTGGCGCTGCATGCCGATCTGCAGGAATACACCGACTGGGAGGTGACGCTCGCAGGCAGGGCGGGGATCCGGTTTTCCGATCCGGCCCGGCGGCGGGGGTTTGCGCTGCTGCTGACGTTTCTGGATGGGATGAGTCCGCAGCGGCAGTTCTATCTGCAGAAATCTCGATACTTCGGCGTCGAGGTGAGGTTCGACTTGTAAGAGATTGTCACTCTGAGGACGCGAAGCGTCCGAAGAGGCTGCTCTCGGCTGGTCTCCCCGCGGGCTCGGGGCGGGCTGGCCTCCGGGGGCGCTCGAGTTCGCTGCGCTCACTAGCGCCCCCGTCGTCAACCCGCTCCCTGCGCCCGCTCGGGATCATCAGTTGTTACCCTGAGCGAAGCGACGGGTCTGACGGTCTCATGCGGTCGCGAGGAACGGGGTTTCCATAGGGGGCGTAAGTGAGCGAAGCGAACTTCTAGCCCCCGTAGGGAACCCCGTCCGAGCGGACGCGGTGAGACCTGTGGAACCCTGCCGCTTCGCTTCGCTCAGCGTGACATGCCGTTCGCGCCCCCGCGTCCTCGCGTCTCCGCGCCCTAAAGCAGCAGCCCCAACAGAACCCGCAACGCAACCATCGGCACCGGTAGCAGAGTAAGTCCTACCGCGAACACGAATCCGTAGCGGAACAGAGTAGGCCCTACCTCGGAGAAATTCCTTCCCCAGCGGCGCATGATGATCGCATCTACGATCGGTCCGAGACAGAAAAAGAGATTGGCGAGAATGGCGTAGAACACGATCCCGCCCCACGGAATACCGGGCGTACGCCCCGGGGTGAGAAATTCCGCCACGTAGACCACGGTGAGCGAAAGCACTCCCGCCGCACCGACCGCGAGATTGTAGGCCATTCTGCGCGATTCCCACCAGCGGATGATTTCCCAGGTCTTGGGGAGGGAATAGGGCGCGCGGAAGAAGAATTTGGTGATCCCGGACATGATCAACCACTTTACAACACAAAGTAGTTCGACGCAAGGCGTCCTGCCATTTCGGCGCAAATCCTCGGCACGGGTGATGCAAAACTGCTATGTTATGCCGCTTGACAACTCGCTCAGGCGGCTTAACTTACGCGCTGGACCTGGCACTCACACTGACTGAGTGCTAACACATTGGACAAGCTAGTGTTACCACCACTTTAACCAGTTTGAGGGAGCTGCTGCTATGACCACGGCCACCAAATCCATGTCCAAGTCAAAGCCGAAGATTGCGTTTGTCCCTTTCGAGGATCGCGTCGTGATCCTCCCGAGCGAGGAGACCGAGACCATGCGGGGCAGGCTGTACATCCCCGACACGGCCAAGGAAAAGCCCACCCAGGGTGAAGTGATCGCGGTCGGTCCGGGCCGCTTCGAGAAGGGCGTTCGCATCCCGATGGAAGTTCGGGTCGGCGACCGCGTCATCTACGGAAAGTACAGCGGTCAGAATGTGACCATCGACGACACCGAGGTCGTGATCCTCAAGGTGACCGACCTCTACGGCAAGCTCGCGTAACCCACCAGGAGACTGATCCATGGCTGCAAAGGAACTGATGTTCAGCACCGACGCCCGCGCCAAGCTCAAAAAGGGCGTGGACGCGCTCGCCGAAGCGGTGAAGATCACCCTCGGCCCCAAGGGCCGGAATGTCGTCATCGACAAGAAGTTCGGCTCGCCGACGATCACCAAGGACGGCGTCACCGTCGCCAAGGAGATCGAGCTCTCCGATGCCATTGAGAACATGGGCGCGCAGATGGTGAAGGAAGTCGCGACCAAGACCTCTGATCTTGCGGGCGACGGCACCACCACCGCCACCGTGCTGGCGCAGGCCATCTTCCGTGAGGGTCTCAAGAACGTCACCGCCGGCGCCAATCCGATGGAGCTCAAGCGGGGCATCGAGAAGGCCGTCGAGGCCGTGGTCGAGGAGCTGCAGCGCAGCTCCACCAAGACCACCGGCCGCAAGGAAATCGCCCAGGTCGGCTCCATCTCCGCCAATAACGACAAGGAAATCGGCGAGCTGATCGCCGACGCGATGGAGAAGGTCGGCAAGGACGGCGTGATCACGGTCGAGGAAGCGCGCGGCCTGGAGACCACGCTGGAGACGGTCGAGGGGATGCAGTTCGATCGCGGCTACCTGTCGCCCTATTTCATCACCGATCCCGAGAAGATGGAGGCGGTCCTCGAGACCCCCTACATCCTGATCCACGACAAGAAGATCTCGGCGATGAAGGACCTGCTTCCGCTGCTGGAGAAGGCGGCCCAGTCGGGCAAGCCGCTGGTGATCATCTCGGAAGATGTCGAGGGCGAGGCGCTGGCCACCCTGGTGGTCAACAAGCTCCGGGGCACCATCAAGGTCTGCGCCGTCAAGGCGCCTGGCTTCGGTGACCGCCGCAAGGAGATGCTCAACGACGTCGCCGTGCTCACCGGCGGCAAGGTCATCTCCGAGGAGCTCGGCTTCAAGCTGGAGAACACCGTGCTCGCGGATCTGGGCCAGGCCAAGCGGGTGGTGATCGACAAGGACAACACCACGATCGTGGACGGCAAGGGCAAGCCCGACGCCATCAAGGGCCGGATCGCCGAGATCAAGGTCGCGATCGAGAAGAGCACCAGCGATTACGACCGGGAGAAGCTGCAGGAGCGGCTGGCCAAGCTCTCCGGCGGCGTCGCGGTGGTGCACGTGGGTGCCGCGACCGAGACCGAGATGAAGGAGAAGAAGGCCCGGGTCGAGGACGCGCTGCATGCGACGCGCGCCGCGATCGAAGAGGGCATCGTGCCGGGCGGCGGCGTGGCGCTGGTGCGGGCCCAGTCGGTGCTCGACAAGATCCGCGGGACCGAGGACGAAAAAATCGGTGTCGAGATCGTGCGCCGGGCCCTGGAGGAGCCGCTTCGGATGATCGCGCAGAACGCGGGCGCCGAGGGGTCGATCGTGCTGGCCAAGGTGCGGGAGTCGAAGGACAAGAACTTCGGCTACAACGCGCAGACCGATGTGTACGAGGATCTCGTCAAGTCGGGCGTCATCGATCCGACCAAGGTGACGCGGACCGCGCTTCAGAACGCGGCGTCGATCGCCGGGTTGCTGCTCACCACCGAGTGCGTAGTGGTGGAGCGGAAGGAAGAGAAGCCGGCGCAGTCGGGTGGTCCTCCGGGCGGCGGTATGGGGGGGATGTACTAAACCGCAGGTAATAGGCACTCGGCAGTGGGCAGCAGGAGGAGGGCAGGGGAGGAATCCCTTGCCCTCTGCCATTTTTGGAGCATCATTGGAGGACGGTGGCTCGTAGCTCTAGTTGAACACGGTGGTCGAGAAAATGGGTCGCCAACGATACTCGGTAATTACCTCGGCGGTGGGGCTAAGGGACGGTCGGGGATTCACCGCGTGCGTCTTCGCCTGGTCACCTAATGACCGCTGAAAAGCGTTGGAACCTGCCATTTCCCAGCCTCCGCGACCTGTCCTACTCCAAGGGCGAAGGACAGTATTGCCCATGACAAACTATGAGCAGTTCTTGGCGTCGTTGGAAGCCTTCGTCACTGACTCCGACACCGGCCAAGCAAACCGCAACGAAGCCACAACCAGACTTCACCTGATCGACAGACTCTTCTTCGATTGCCTGCAATGGCAAAGACCTGATGTCATTCTCGAAGATAGTCATGCTGGTGCGTATGCCGACTACGTCTTCACCAGAGACCGACGCACCCTTATCGTCGAGGCCAAGAGAGAGGGCACGTACTTCACCATCCCAATTGGCACTCAACGCCTTGATATCTCAATTCCTGCCTTAGTTCGCGGGAATGAGGCCCTTGCAGATGCACTCAGGCAGGTAACAGGCTACTGTCAGCGTCGCGGAGTGCCACTAGGGGTAGTGTCAAACGGCCATCAATTGGTTTGCGTCATGGCAAACAGATCAGATGGCGTGCCCCCTCTTGAAGGGCGGGCCCTAGTCTTTGAATCGCCCGCCGTTATGCGTTCGTCATCTCTTGATCTATGGAACGCCCTTTCCCCACAAGCGGTGCAGGATAGGGCGCCCCATCGGCGACTTCTTGGAAATGTCCACGCAGCCCTGCCCCAAAAGCTTTCGGCCGCCCTACACGGGTATCCTGGGATCAAGAACAGAAATGTCTTTCAGGCCGAGCTTCAAACTGTCAGCGAACTTGTGCTAGAGGACGTCGCCAGCCACCGCGGCATCGAGGCAGTGTTCCTGAGAGAATGCTATTGCAAGAGTGGAGCGCTTTCACAGTATTCCTTAATCAGCAAAGAGTTGCTCCAGGCTCGATACTCTGCGTTGTTTGGTCCGACTGATCCGGGGCCTGCGATCACCCCAATCGCTTCTCGTGATGGGGTTGCCACCGACCTCTTGGCGGACCCCGTGTCGAGTCGGCCAATTCTGATTATCGGCGACGTCGGAGTTGGTAAGACCAGTTTTATTCGGAATTTGATCAAGGTTGAGGCATCAGCGATTTTCGATAATGCGATCGGACTCTACATAGATCTCGGGACTCAGGCCATACTGACGCAAGACGTAAGAGCCTTTATCCTGAACGATATTACTCGACAGTTGCGGGAGGATCACGGTATTGACGTCCAGGAAAACGGTTTTGTACGAGACGTTTACCGCGCGGAACTTTTGCGTTTTCGAGCGGGCATTTATTCGAGCATCATAGTAACAGATCCGGATCTCTTCAGAGTGAAGGAGCTGGAATTCCTCGAAGCAATGCTTGGCGACAAGGAACATCACCTGAGATCGTCGGTTCAACGCATAGCTACATCCCGTCACAAGCAGGTCGTCGTATTCCTGGACAACGCCGATCAGCGAGATGATACAGTTCAGCAGACAGTCTTCTTAATAGCTCAAGAGTTAGCAGCGAGGTGGCATGCCACAGTATTCATGACGTTAAGACCAGAGACTTTCCACCGAAGCCTGAAGGTGGGTGCGATCAGTGGGTATCACCCGAAGGCCTTCACAGTCTTGCCTCCACGGATTGACCGAGTCATTACAGCGCGACTAGAGTTTGCGCTAAGAATCGCGAGAGGTGAAATCCCAGTCGAGTCGTTGCGGGGCGTTAGGGTTCATCTAGCAAAGCTGGAAGCGTTACTAAAGTGTTTTCTGATCAGCCTGCGGACCAATCAGGAGCTCATCGAATGCCTCGACAATGTTGCGGCGGGAAACGTGCGTTTAGCCCTTGATCTCGTAAGGGATTTCTTTGGCAGTGGCCATATTGATACACGCAAGATTGTCGAGCTTGTCGAGAACGACCGATCATATGTGGTACCACTCCACGAGTTTCTTCGCGCGGTGATTTATGGTGATGGCGTGTACTATGACCCTTCACGGTCATCAGTTGCTAACCTTTTTGACTTATCAACATCTGATCCAGCAGAGCACTTCATTTTGCCGACCTTGATATCCGTTCTACACCAGTGGACTGGTCCGGGAGCTGAGGACGGATTTGTCGAAGCACCAAGAGTCTATGAGCGTATGCAGGGGTTTGGTTATTCAGTGGAACAGATAGACGTTGCGGTGGTGCGGGCTCATAGTCGCAAGCTGGTAGAGAGTGCGGGGCGTCGCCTGCCTGCGGATGATGAGATGCCTAGTGCAATGCGAGCGACGACCGCGGGGGTCTATCACGTTCAGCGGCTCTCCAAGATGTTTACATATCTTGATGCAATTGCGGTTGACCTTCCGGTACTGGAGGCGAGCATTCGCGACAATATTCACGATGCTCATTCGATTCAGGAGCGGCTTGCTAGAGCGGTTGTCCTCCGTGGCTACGTTGATAAGGTGTGGGATACTGTCAAGGATCGTCGCCTTCCCTTCAATTGGCCGGCGACATCCCACGAATTGGCGGAAGAGATGAGAGGCATCAGGGACAGAGTGGAAGCGCGTGCAGCTCAAACCAACTTGCTTCCGAGCTGAAGGCTCTAACTAGCGTCGTTAGAGCCATACGAAGCGGGAGTAGGCGATCGATTCGGTGTATCCCAGGTCTGTGATGCCGTTGTCCTCTCGAAGCCATCAACAAGACGTGGCGTCCGCTGGACTTCCTGAGACTGCCCCGGGACGCTGCGAGCGAGGAGCGCGTGCGCAGCCTCGCTTCGCGAACGGATATCGCCAACTGAACAACCGAGGGATGCCTCCGACATGATTACCGGTGCGATCAAGGCCCAGGTCGACCGCATCTGGGACGCGTTCTGGTCCGGCGGGATCTCCAACCCGCTCGAGGTCATTGAACAGATTACGTATCTGCTCTTCTTGCGCCGGCTCGACGACCTCCGCACCCTGGAGGAGAACAAGGCCGCTCGGCTCAAGGGCAAGATGCAGCGCCGGATTTTCCCAGTGGGGAAGGACGGCATCGGCAAGGGGGGCGGCCGTCCATACGACGATCTCCGCTGGTCGCGGTTCAAGCACCTGGCCCCGGCCGAGATGTACCGGGTCGTCGACAAGCATGTGTTCCCGTTTCTGCGCACCCTTGGTGGCGACGACTCCACTTACGCGCACCACATGAAAGACGCCCGCTTCACCATCCCCACGCCGGCCCTGCTGGCCAAGGTCGTGGACCTGCTCGACAACGTCCCGATGGAGGACCGCGATACCAAAGGAGACCTCTACGAGTACATGCTCGGCAAGATCGCCACGGCCGGGCAAAACGGGCAGTTCCGGACCCCCCGCCACATCATTCGTCTCATGGTGGAGATGACGGCGCCACAGCCAACTGACATCATCTGCGACCCGGCCTGCGGCACCGCCGGATTCCTCGTTATGGCGGGTGAGTATCTCCGAGAGCGGCACCCGAACCTTCTTCACGACGCCAGGCAGCGGGAGCATTTCCATCATCGAATGTTTCACGGGTTCGACTTCGACAACACGATGCTGCGGATCGGCAGCATGAACATGCTGCTGCACGGTGTGGAGAATCCGGACATCCGCTACCGCGACTCGCTGGCGCAGGATCACGCAGGCGAGGAGGAGAAATACACCCTGGTGCTGGCCAATCCGCCGTTCGCCGGGAGCTTGGACTACGAAAACACCGCCAAGGACCTGTTGCAGATCGTCAAGACCAAGAAGACCGAGCTGCTCTTTCTAGCGCTCTTCCTTCGGCTGCTGAAGCCCGGAGGCCGCGCCGCAGTGATCGTACCCGACGGCGTGTTGTTCGGCTCCAGCAAGGCACACAAGGAGCTGCGACGCATGCTGGTGGAGGACCAGAAGCTCGACGCGGTTGTGTCGCTTCCCGGCGGTGTTTTCAAGCCGTATGCCGGTGTGTCTACCGCGATCCTGTTGTTCACCAAGACCAACTCTGGCGGCACCGACCAGGTGTGGTTCTACGACGTCGAGGCCGACGGCTGGAGCCTCGATGACAGGCGCACTTCGTTGCTGCCCGAGGACAAGCTCGGCCCGGTGCCGCGTAGCACACTCGATGCGCAGGAACACACTAAAAACAACCTGCCGGACGTGCTGGCGCGCTGGGGGGAGCGCGATGGCAATGAACGCGAGCGGGCGCGCACCGCGCAGAGCTTCTGCGTGCCCAAGTCCGCCATCGCCGCGCAAGGCTATGACCTCTCGCTGAACCGCTACAGGGAGCTGGTGCACGAGGAGATCGAGCACCGGACGCCCACGGAGATCCTCGCCGATCTCGCTACACTGGAGGAGGAGATTCAGAAGGGGATGGCGGAATTGGGGGTACTGCTCAGGTGACCAGACCGGCGATGATCGCGCTTGGCGAGGTCATGCCGTCGAAAGCGGGATCGGTCGACCCTTCAAAGTTCCAGGACGAGGTCTTCGATCTCTATAGCATTCCGGCGTTCGACAAGGGAGAGCCCGAAGTCATAGCCGGTGCGGAGATCGGTTCAACAAAACAGATCGTCCAACCAGGCGACGTCTTGCTCTCGAAGATCGTTCCGCACATCCGTCGCAGTTGGGTCGTTGGGGCGAACCGTGGCAGGCGGATCATCGGCTCCGGTGAGTGGATCGTTTTCCGAGACGATCGAGTGCATCCGGAGTACATGCGGCACGTTTTGGTTGGCGACCCGTTCCACGTTCAGTTTATGCAAACCGTGTCTGGCGTCGGCGGCTCTTTACTTAGGGCGCGTCCCGCACACGTCGCCAAGATCACCATTCCTCTTCCGCCCCTTCCCGAGCAGCGGCGGATTGCGGAGGTGCTGGACCACGCGGAGGCGCTGCGGGCCAAGCGCCGCACCGCAATCGGCGAACTCGAAACCCTCACTCAATCCATCTTCCTCGACATGTTCGGCGATCCGCGCTGTGATCGCGCACGCTGGCCAATTGTGCTGCTCGAACGGGTTGTGCGGGAAACTAGACTTGGCCTCGTGCGCGGGGCGCTAGAAGTCGGCCCGGACTTGCCATTTGCCTATGTCCGGATGAATGCGATAACCCGCGGCGGGAGACTTGACCTTACCTCACTACTGTTCACGCACGCGACTGATGCTGAAGTTGAAAGCTACCGGCTTGAGCCGGGAGATTTTCTGTTCAATACGCGTAACTCCGAGGAACTCGTGGGCAAGACGGCGTTGTATCGCGGAGGCGGTGTGTATCTCTTCAACAACAATGTAATGCGAATTCGCTTCACTACCGAAGTTGACCCTGAGTTCGTCGCTGCGGCATTCAAGACGGCCTTCGTGCAGCACGAGCTAAACCTGCGCAAATCCGGCACGACAAACGTCTTTGCCATTTACTACAAAGACCTGCGATTGCTTCCGCTCCCGCTTCCACCCATGGCGACACAGCGCGAATTTGCTCGCCGAGTCGCGGCCGTAGAGGCCCTGCGGAATTCGCAGCGAGTGTCCCTTGCTGAACTCGACGCTCTCTTCGCCTCGCTCCAGCACCGCGCATTCCGCGGCGAGCTGTGACGATCGTCCCAAAGTTCCTTAGTGATCGAATGCAGGTCGCCAACGTGACAGATCTCATATCTCACTTCAGCGACGGCGCGCTCGCATCTCCATTCCGGTCCACAGTACCCCTTCTCGCCCTTGCCAAGGATGGCTGGTCAACCTTCGAGAGGCTTCTGAGCGTGTGCGGCATGTTGGGAGATGTGTCAGTGGCCTTCGAACGAACGGTTGATTCACCGAAGCAGGGCGATCGGCCGTCTTTTACGGACGCGATGGTGATCTCCGAGACCCAAGCCCTGGCCATCGAAGCGAAATGGACCGAGCCGCGCTACGAGACGGTCGCCACCCGGCTCAAGAGAAATGACTCCTCAGGGCGGGACTCCAGGGAATATGTAGGTGGCTGGGTGGAGCTCCTGCAGCCCCACGCCACTACGGCCCTGGACCTTGATGGTTTTGGCGACATGGTGTACCAGATGCTGCACCGCTCTGCATCGGCCTGCGGGGTGCCGAACCGGCTCCCCCGGCTTGCCTATCTGCACTTCTCATCAATGCCCCATCGGGGCGCAGCCCTCGCCCAGTACAAGGAGGACCTGGAGGGGTTTCACTCTTTGCTCGGTAGCCCGGAGCGGTTTCCCTTCTTTTTGATCGACCTGCCGCTGCTACCAACGGCAGCTTTCCACGAGATCGAGAACTTGAAGAAGGGCCAAGCATCAACTGGCGAGGCGGTCCGGCAAGCTCTCCTTACCAAAGTCCTGTTCGATTTTGGGGAACCTCAAGTCCGCCGGATTGCCGTGTCCTGACCCCGGCCCAGGGGTGCCACGAGCCTATAATAAGACCGAGTACTTGCATCCATAGTAAACGCAGCCTATCATATGGAAGCAACTCGTTTCCATATGCAAGGGATGCGCGAGCATGGCAGCAGTTGACTCGGCCACGCGAGCCGGACGGTACGTCTCCCAGCCGACCGGATATCGCGCCTTTCTACCGGCTCCGCTTCCGCCCAAGCCGGCACTCGCGCTGACCGGAAAACTGCCGGGTTTGCTATCCGCTGCCGATCGGGCTCTCGGTCGGCTGGACGGCTCCGTACTGACCCTGCCCAATCCGGACCTCTTCGTCTTCATGTACGTCCGCAAGGAGGCCGTGCTCTCCAGCCAAATTGAAGGGACTCAAAGCTCCCTTCAGGATTTGCTGGCCGCCGAGGCGCAGCTCTTCGACAAGCACCTCCCGAGCGACGTGGATGAGGTAATCAACTATGTCGCCGCCATGAATCATGGATTAGCCCGCCTTGCGAAGCTTCCGGTGTCGGTCCGACTCATTCGCGAGATCCATGGGGAGTTGATGCGCGGTGCACGAGGAGGCCGGCTCCAACCGGGTGAGCTCCGAACCAGCCAAAACTGGATTGGACCGGCCGGATCCAACCTGAATAGCGCCACTTTCGTCCCCCCACCTCCTCACGCGGTGCCCGATGCGCTCGGCGAGCTGGAGAAGTTTCTGCATCGCAAGGACGATCTTCCTCCCTTGGTGAAGATCGCGCTGGCGCACGTCCAGTTCGAGACGATCCACCCATTTCTCGATGGCAACGGGCGCGTCGGTCGGCTACTGATAACCTTCTTGCTGACCGAGCGCGGCGTGTTGCACAAGCCCGTCCTGTACCTCTCGCACTACTTCAAGCAGCACCGGCAGGAATACTACGACCATTTGCAGAACGTGCGACTGAAAGGCGCGTGGGAGGCTTGGGTCGCGTTCTTCCTGCGGGGAGTCGTGGAGGTTGCCGGAGAGGCCGCCGAGACAGCTCGTCGTCTCCTGTTGTTGCGAGAGCAGCACCGGGGGACGATCACGGCGCAGCTCCAGCGCGCAGCGGGCAATGGGCACAAAGTGCTCGAGTCATTGTTCGACCACCCGATCGTGACCGTTGCCGACGTGAGAAAGCTGACGGGCACGACCTACGCCGCCGCCAACAACCTCGTATCTCGCCTCGTCAGACTGGGCATTCTCAGCGAAATGACCGGCTTTGCTCGCAACCGGCGCTTCCGATACGCGCCGTACATTGCGCTCTTTACCGAGGGTGCACCGGAGTCCGTACGCCGCCGATGACCCAGTTCGCCTTCCTCCAGCGTGAGTGGCCCGACGTCTTCGAGGCCGCCGGCAAGGCCGAGGCATCGGTGCACGCCGATCCGCGCACCGCGTGCTTCTACGCCCGGCGCGCGCTGGAGCTGGCGGTGGCGTGGGCCTACAAGCACGACCCCGCGCTCAAGCTCCCCTACCAGGACAACCTCTCCGCGTTGATCCACGACTCGACCTTCAAGACGGCGGCGGGCTGGGCGGTCTTCAGCAAGGCGCGGGTGATCAACACCCTCGGCAACCGCGCGGTGCACAGCCACCGTGCAGTCCCGGCGGAGGACGCGCTAGCGGCGATGCGCGAGTTGTTCCACGTGGCCTACTGGCTCGGCCACACCTACGGCCGCCTGGAGCGCCCCGGGCCGAACTTGACGTTCGACGCGAGCGCACTGCCAAGCGCCGCACCGGTTCCAAAGCAGAATGCCGAGCAGTTGCAGCAGCTCGAAGCGCGCCTTCGGGAACGCGACGAGATGCTGACCGCATTGGTCATCAGCAGGTCCGCGCTGGACGAAGAGCTCCAGCGGCTCCGGGCGGAGGTGGCCGAAGCCCGCAAAGCGGCCGCGGCGCTTCCTGACGCGCACGACTACTCCGAATCCGAGACTCGCGACTATTACATCGACCTGCTGCTTAAGGAAGCGGGCTGGCCGCTGGACCAACCGAGGGATCGGGAATTCGAAGTCGCCGGCATGCCCAACAACCAGGGCATAGGCTTTGTGGACTACGTCCTCTGGGGTGACGACGGCAAGCCGCTCGGCCTGGTCGAAGCCAAGCGGACCCGCCGCGACGCGCGCGTAGGACAGCAGCAGGCCAAGCTCTACGCCGATTGCCTGGAGCACCGATTCGGCCAGCGCCCGCTGATCTTCTACTCCAACGGCTACCAGCATTGGCTGTGGGACGACGCCAACTACCCGCCCCGCGCCGTGCAGGGCTTCTACAAGAAGGCCGAGCTGGAGCTCGCCATCCAACGCCGGACCAGCCGCAAGCCGCTCGCCGGCGCCGAGGTCAATCCGGCGATCGTGGAGCGCTTCTACCAGACCCGCGGCATTCGCCGTATCGCCGAGTCTTTCGAGCGGGATCACGACCGCAAGGCGCTGCTGGTGATGGCCACCGGCGCCGGCAAGACTCGCACGGTGATCGCGCTGGCCGATCTGCTGATGCGGTGCAACTGGGCCAAGCGCGTCCTGTTCCTGGCCGACCGGGTGGCGCTGGTGAGACAGGCGGTGAATGCCTTCAAGCGCCACCTGCCCGACTCCTCGCCGGTGAACCTGGTCACCGAGAAGGATGCCGAGGGGCGGGTGTTCGTCTCCACCTACCCGTCGATGATGGGGCTGATCGACGAGACCCGTGACGGGCAGCGCCGGTTCGGTGTCGGACACTTCGATCTGGTGATCATCGACGAGGCGCACCGCTCGGTGTTCCAGAAGTATCGGGCCATCTTCGACTACTTCGATTCGCTGCTGGTCGGGCTCACCGCCACGCCCAAGGACGAGGTGGATCGCAACACCTACGGCCTGTTTGACCTCGAGGACGGCGTGCCTACCGACGCCTACTCGCTGGAGGAAGCGGTGCGTGACGGCTTTCTGGTTCCTCCCAAGGCCGTCTCGGTGCCGCTCAAGTTCCAGCGTGAGGGGATCAAGTACGACGACCTCTCCGAGGAAGACAAGGATCAGTGGGATGCGCTGGAGTGGGACGACGACGGCAACGTCCCTGCCCAGGTCGAGGCCGAGGCGGTCAACAAGTGGTTGTTCAACAAGGACACCGTGGACAAGGTGCTGGCGCACCTGATGACCCGCGGCGTGACCGTGGCGGGCGGCGACCGTCTCGGCAAGACCATCCTGTTCGCGAAGAACCAGGCCCACGCCGATTTCATCGCCGAGCGCTTCAACGTAAACTACCCGCATTTCAGGGGCGAGTTCGCCCGGGTCATCACCTTCAAGACCGAGTATGCTCAGAGCCTGATCGACAGCTTTGCGAACAAGGAGAAGGCGCCCCACATCGCGCTCTCGGTGGACATGCTCGACACCGGGATCGACGTGCCCGAGGTCGTCAACCTGGTCTTCTTCAAGCTGGTGCGTTCGAAGACGAAGTTCTGGCAGATGCTGGGGCGGGGGACTCGGCTCTGCCCCGACCTGTTCGGGCCCGGGCAGCACAAGCAGTACTTCTACCTCTTCGACTACTGCCAGAACCTGGAGTATTTCAGCCAGAACCCCGATACGACGGACGGGGCGCTGGGCGAATCGCTGGGCAAGCGCCTGTTCACGACCCGGCTGGATCTGATCGGCGAGCTGGACAAGACCTTCGCCGGGCATGCCACGAGCGGAGCCGTCACCGAGCCGCCGGGGGGCTATGGGACCAGCGCCGAAGTCCGCCACTCGATCGGGGAGCTGCTGCACTCTGAAGTGGCCGCGATGAACCTGGACAACTTCGTGGTCCGGCCTCGGCGCCGAGTTGTGGAAAAGTACGCCAAGCCTGAGGCGTGGACGGTGCTCTCCGCCGAAGCATTGTCGGAGCTCGCGCAGGAGATTGCTGGCTTGCCATCGGAGCGCGAGGCCGAAGCCGAGGAAGCGAAGCGATTCGATCTGCTGATTCTCAACCTGCAACTGGCCCGCCTTCGCGCCGAGCCGGCTTTCGAGCGCCTCCGAGACCAGGTCAAACAGATTGCCGGGCTGCTGGAGGAGAAATCCGCCATTCCCATGGTCCGCGACCAGATGGCGCTGATTCTGGAGGTGCAGACCGACGAATGGTGGGAGGACGTCACGGTTCCGATGCTCGAGATCGTCCGCCGGCGGCTGCGCAGCCTGGTGGCCTTCATCGAGAAGCGGAAGCGTACCCACCTCTACACCGACTTCGAGGATCAGATCGGCGCCGAGACGGCTGTCGTGCTGCCCGGCCTCGGGCAAGGCACCGACTATGCCAAGTTCCGGGCCAAGGCACAGGCATTCTTGCGGGCGCATCAGGACCACGTGGCGATTCACAAGCTGCGGATGAACAAGGCACTCACGGCGGCGGACCTGGCCGAGCTGGAGCGGATCCTGGTCGAGAGCGGCATAGGCCCATCCGAGGCAATCGGCCGCGCGAAAACTGAATCGCAGGGCCTGGGCCTCTTCGTGCGCGGACTGGTCGGGATGGACCGGGAGGCGGCGAAGGCCGCGTTGAGCGGGTTTCAGGAGGGCAAGCTGTGGAATGCCAGCCAGTTTGAGTTTGTGAATCTGATTGTGAACCACCTGACCGAGCACGGAGTCATGGAAGCAGCGCGACTCTACGAGTCGCCATTCACCGACCTGACGCCCCACGGGCCGGACGGGCTGTTCAGCACAACGCAGGTAGATGCCTTGTTGGTGGCACTCGCTGCGGTGAGAGCGACCGCGGTGGCGGCGTAGCGTAGCTAGTCGCCCTGAGTCCCGTTCGCGGTCATGTCATTCCGCTATTTTGCAGTGCTTATGAAGCGACGTCATCACTTCGTACCGCAATTCTATCTTCGCGCCTTTGCTAGTGCGCGGAGGCGGATTCACGTTCTAAACCTCGAGAGAGAGCAAGTATTCCCACACGCCAGTCTACGACATCAGTGCTACAAGCATCGGTTTCACGGAAACACCGACGAGCTTGAGGACACACTAGCTGCGTTCGAGGACAAGGTCGCTCCCTCGATTGCTGCGGTGATTGCTGCACGCCAACTCCCGCCTCGTAACGCCACCACGTTCTTGGACGTCCTTTCATTTCTTTCCTTGCAACTGCTCAGGACCAGTTCAGTCGCAACAAATCTCCGAGACTCCTCGCTGCTTTTCGCTGACGAGGCCTTCGATTCAAGACCGCCGCCTGGCTTCGTTCTGGATGAACACCGGGCGCTCAGAATATCTCTGTCAGGATACTCCTCGGCCCTGCAGTCGCTTCGGGATCTGACTCCGCATCTGTTTGTCGCACCACCTGGAATGGAATTCATAACGTCCGACAACCCGGTGTTCCGATACAACCAGTACTGTGAAGGCACGACTCGGCAGGGAGTTACCGGAAACGCAGCGCGTGGGCTGCAAGTGTTTCTTCCTCTATCGCCAGCTCTGGTGTTCGTTCTGTACGATCAAGCCGTATACAAGGTCGGTAGTCGAGGCGACAGCGCGGCGAGCGTGGTGTCAATTAGCGACGTGAATGCGCTCAATCTCACCCAGCTGGTATCAGCCAGCGCTAATGTGTTCTTCTCCAAGAGTGGTACGAGGAATGGGCTGCTTGAAGCCTGTGGCAAAGCGACGAGATGCAAAGCTGCCTCTGGTTCGAGGCTAGTAACTGCAGACGAGGTGGGCGATGGTGGCGGCGTACTGCTACACGAATACGACTTGATGCCACTCCTGAGACTACAGTTGTCGGTCATGGCATTTCGGCGCAATGCGCGACGAGCAGCAGCGGACCAGCGCGCCAGGCTGTACCGATATCCGCTCTCAACGATCTTTCCCGATGACGGCGGTGACAGAGGCGTTATGCGTCAGAGGGTGTTCGAGACTCGGCCGGGGAGCACCCCAAGAGGCCAAACAGGTGAATAGCGTTCTACCGCTATTGCCAAGTCGCGCGACAAGCGTCTGCAACAACTCAGGGCCCCCTGGCGCCGTGGGCTCGCTTCTGCTCACCTCCGGCTCGCTATGGCGTCCCGGTCTAGGAAACTCGTCGAAAGGAAGCTCGTGACCCGGCTCCTCATGCCTCCGGGGCGATCACGTGCGGTGTCGGGCTCGACAACAAGGCAGGAGGTATCCTCGATCCGAATGACGGACAGCCCCGCACAGGAGCCTCCCTGGGTAAGCTCCCCTATC
Source organism: uncultured Gemmatimonas sp. (assembly GCA_964439025.1). Taxonomy (GTDB): domain Bacteria; phylum Gemmatimonadota; class Gemmatimonadetes; order Gemmatimonadales; family GWC2-71-9; genus JABFSM01. The sequence continues at coordinate 51,412 of CAYTMW010000011.1, forward strand.
GCGTAGACAGGTAAAAGCACCTCCACGACCTTGAGCACCTCGGCCGTGATCACCTCCAGATCGGCACGGGCGCCCATGTGCCCTCGGCGCGCGGTCCGGACGGCCACTGGATCATCTCGAATTCCGCGACCATCTTGGCGAGATTGGGCAGTAGCGTCGCCGACTTTCTCGCCGCGAGCAACTCTTTCCACCGCCGACGGTTCAAACCCGCATGCGGACAGACTCTCACCCCGTCGTCGAACTCGCCTCCGGCGTGCTCGGCGGTGTCCCCGACGCCCCGGTCCGCGCCGGACCCTTCGCCGTAACTCTCGCTCGGCTCCCGACCCGGCTGCGGCTCCCACCCCACGCCCACCGTCAGGCGACCCTGAACGTCGTGCTCGACGGGCAATACTCCGAGACGATCGGGCAGGGACCTGCTCGGATCTTCGGCCCCGCGACGATCATCGCGAAGCCCGCCGGCATGGTGCACTCCAACGAGGTGGGAACGGCTTCGGTGGAATGCCTGGTGATCGAAGTCCCCGACGACGCCTTGCCACGATCCGACGCACCGGCGCGCCGCTCGGCCATGGTCGCTCGCGTCGGGGGAAGGCTCCGCGCCGAGCTGGCCCGGCGGGACGACGTCACCCCCCTGGCCGTCGAAGCGCTGGTGCTCGAGCTGCTCGCCGAGCTGCGGGAGGAAGCGCCGGTCCAACAAAACTCCGGCCATCGCTGGCTCGACCGCGCCCGCGACCTGCTGCACGACGAGCCCGGCCCCCGCGCGCTGGCCGATCTGGCCCGTGAGGTCGGACGGCACCCGATTTACGTGGCCCGGGCCTTCCGGGCCCGGTTCGGCTGCGCGGTCGGGGAATACGCCAGAGGCCTCCGGGTGGAGCGCGCCCGCCGCCTCCTCCACCACCGGTCGCTCTCCCTCTCCACCGTTGCCGCCCGGGCGGGATACAGCGACCAGAGCCATCTGAGCCGGGATTTCCGGCGCGCGTTCTGCCAGAGCCCCGGCGCCTACCGGACGCTCATTCGCCAGGTTCCGTAGATTCAAGACGCCGCCGGCGACGGCCGCTAGCATCCATGCATGAAATCATCGCACTGCGTATTCGTCCTCGGCGTGCTCCTCTCCCTTTGCGGCACCTCCTCGCCGGCCCAGTCTCCGGTTGATCCCGACTCGGCCCGGATTCGCATTCCGGCCATTTTCGCAGCCTACGCCCGGAACGACGCCCCCGGTTGCGTCGTCGGTGTCTTCCGCGCCGGCACGGTGCTCTATACCGGGGCCTTCGGGCTCGCGGACGTGGCGCACCGGATACCGCTCAGCGACACCACCGCCATGCCCATCGCATCGACCTCGAAACAGTTCACCGCCATCGCGGTGCTGCTGCTCGAGGCCGACGGAAAGCTCCGACTGGACGACGACGTCCGACGCTACGTGCCCGAGGTCGCCGAGTTCGGGCCCCGGATCACGCTGCGCGCCCTGCTGGGCCACACCGCGGGCCTGCGCGATTACTGGAACCTCTTCGACATGGCGGGCTGGCGCATCTCGGACGACGAGACCAAAACCGATCTGCTCTGGCTGGTCAGCCGCCAAAGGGCCCTGAACCACCAGCCCGGGGCAGAGTTCCTCTACAACAACACCGGCTACGCTCTCCTTGCCATCGTCGTCGAACGCGTCTCCGGCACCCCGTTCCGGCAATTCGTCATCGAGCGCGTCTTCCGTCCCCTCGGCATGACCCGCTCCGACGTCAGAGTCGTGATGGAACAAGTCATTGCCGGGATGGCCACCGGGTACTGGGGCCACGACCCCGGGTCGCTCTACCAGGCCATCCCGCCGTTCTCCTTTGCCGGTCACACCGGGATCGTCACCACCGTGCGCGATCTGGCGCTCTGGGACGCCAATTTCTACGCGCCCAGAGTCGGCACCCCGGCGTTGCTGGAGTCGATGCGCACGCCGGGACGCCTGGCCGACGGTACAACCATCGGGTACGGCATGGGCCTCTTCCTCGGGACCCACCGGGGCCACCGGATGATCAGCCACGCCGGTTCGGATCCCGGGTATAAGGCCGACCTGCTTCGCTTTCCCGACGAAAGCCTCAGCGTCACCGTGCTCTGCAACGCCTTCGACATCTCGACCACCCCGCTCGCGTTGCAGGTCGCCGATCTCTACCTGTCGGCGATCGCGCCGGCCGCCGACAACCGGCCCGACTCGGCAGGGGTGACCCGGGATACCGTGCCTCCTCCCGCCATCCGGACCCTCGCCGGCCTCTACTGGCATTCGGCAACGGGAAGCACTCAGCGTTTCTTCTTCGAGAACGATCGGCTGCTGATCGATGGCGGCGGGGAAGGGAAGTTCCCGCTCGCACCAGTGGGTCCCGGCGCGTACCGCCTCACCGCCGCGCCGAGGCGATTCATCTTGCGGTTCAGCAGGGACACCAGCGGCCTGGTGGTGGACGTGGATGTCGAAGGGTCACCGGTGCGTCGCCATGTCCGGACCCCGGATGCGCTCGGGCGACCGGTACCGCTCCAGCCGCTCACCGGCGCCTACTACAGCCCGGAGCTGGACGTGACCTGGAATGTCGTTCTGGCGGAGGGACGACTGGTGCTCCGGCGGCACCGGATGGCGGCGGATTCTCTCACCCGGCTGTTCGGCGACGTGTTCCAGTCGCGACACGGTTTCTTGCTCGAGTTCACTCGTGCCAGGAGCGGCACGCCGGCGAGCGTGGCCGTAACGACCGAACGGGTCCGTCGCCTGCGATTCACCCGGGCTGGCCGAGCCCTCGGCCGCTAGCTCGAGTCTCGTGGGCTTGCCGCACTCCTCGATGGGCTGCACTCGGCCGGAGACAATTTGATGTCATACTGCAACGATCTGGTTACTACGTTCTGATAGCAGGCCGCATGCTCGGCGGGCAATGTTATTGCCCAACGCCGCCCGCGCCGTCGTCGATCCGCCGAAGATTCGCGACTATCTCCTGTCACACCAGCATCCAGACGGCCGGGCCAAGGCGGTGGTCTTCGAGCGCTGCGGCTACCGGCGCGCGTCCTGGGAAGTGCTGCAAGCTGATCTCCTTGCCATCGCAACATCGGCCCAGGCGATTGTCGCCGGTCGCTCACGCCATGGGCGAAAGTACTTGGTCACGGCTAAACTTAGAGGTCCGGCCGGTCGCGATTTGTTTCTAATGACCGTCTGGATCGTCCGCTGGGGTGAGGACTTCCCCAGGTTTGTCACGGCCTACCCGGGAGTCCGCCGATGACCTATAAGGATCTCGATATCGTCGTGCTGACTGCCGATGTTCCCGAGCACGGTCTCAAGGCCGGGGACCTTGGCACCGTGGTCTTCGTCTCACCGGGCGCCCTCGAGGTCGAATTCGTCCTCGCCAACGGCGATACCCAGGCCCTGATCACCCTTTCCCCGGACGTGGTCCGGCCCATGGGTGATAGAGACCTCAGGGCCGTGCGCCGGGCCGAGCCGCCCGGTCGAGGGGTCGCCTGATTCGCCACGTGGCCGAGAGACGACCCCGGGCGGGTGGCGGCGTTTTGCTACTGACCGGCCGCGATTATTTCAGGGAACCTTGGGCGCCTCCCCCCTGGCAAAGATCCCGCCCAGCCCCTTCTCCCTGAGCATCCGGTTGAACTGATCGAGATCGCGCTGGATGATCCGGTCCAGCTCGTCCCGCGCCGCCCGCACGCGCTGCCGGAGCACTCCGCCCACTTCCCGCTGCGACGCGGTCGGTGGGTTGTCGGTGCTGCCGATGTCGCTGATCAGGTAGACCAGCTTCTCGCCGGTCTTCGCGGGATAGCGAATCAGATCCTGGCCGCGGCCCGTGATCCGGACCTGGGTGAGCTGCTCCTCCACCCCGATGAACTTCTGCTCCAGCGAGTCGGCCGCGCGTACCACCCCCGTGTCTTCCTTGGCGAGCGCCTTGAGCGTGGCCAGCTGCACCCTGACCCCTTCGATGGTGTTGGTCATGTCCACGACGCTGTCGAGCGCACGACTGAGCTCGCCCGCCAGCTCCACCTGTGCCCCGATGTCCTGCTCGGTGCCCGGCGTGTTGGGATCCTTGCGCAGCTCGAGCGGCTGGGAAAATTCCTGGCCTCCGGCCCTGAGCCTCACCGTGTACCGGCCCGGCGACGCCAGCAGCGACACCCGACCCAGGCTCGGACTCTGCTTTCCCGCCAGCTCGGCCCGGACGTTCGGAGAATGAAGCGGCGGAGTCCGGACCAGCGGCTCCTTCGACTGCTCCAGCTGGAGATTCCACGTCACCCGGTTGATCCCTGCCGCCTTGGGCGGGTCCTTGATCGTGCGGACTTCCTTTCCGCTCGCGTCGAGCAGGGCAATCGACACACTGTCCTTGGCCGACTTGAGCCAATAGTTGATCGAGGCGCCGTACGGCGGGTTCACTCCGGCCACCGGGTCGTACCAGGCGGACATCGGAGGCTCCACCCCGCGGAACCGGTAGGCCGGCCTCGGCGCGAACAGATGAACCTCCTTCGCCGCCACCTCGGCGGTGAGTTGCTGGAGCGGGGTGATGTCGTCCAGGATCCAGAAGCCGCGCCCGTAGGTAGCGATCACCAGATCGTTGAAGTGCTCCTGGACCGTGACGTCATGCACCGGGGCGTGCGGCAGGTTGCTCTGCAGCGGCTGCCACAGCTCGCCATCATTGAACGAGACATAGAGGGCGTTCTCGGTGCCGAGGTAGAGCAGTCCTCGGCGAACCGGATCCTCCTTGACCCAGTGGGCGTAACTGAGCGGCGTCCGGGGAATCCCGGCGACGATCAGCTTCCAGCTCTTGCCGTAGTCGCCGGTCTTGTAGACCCATGGATCTCGGTTGTCGGCCTGGTGGCCGTCCACCGTCACGTAGGCGGTCCCGGCGTCGTACCGCGACGGCGCGATGTTGCTGATGGTGCCCCACTCGGGCAGCCCGCTGCTGCTGGGACTGACGCTGGTCCAGGTACGCCCGCCGTCCCGGGTGAGCTGGAGCAGCCCGTCGTTGGTCCCCGCCCAAACCTGCCCCTTCTCGAGCTTCGACTCGGCGATCGCGAAGACCACCCCGGCGTATTCGACGCCGATGTTGTCGGGAGTGAGGCCCCCGGAAAGACCCTGCCGGGTCGTGTCGTTCCGGGTCAAGTCCGGGCTCAGCACCCGCCAGGTCCGGCCGCCGTCGCTGGTGGCGTGGACGTGCTGGCTGCCCACGTACAGCGTGTTCCGGTCGTGGGGCGAGATGACCACCGGGAAGGTCCAATTGAAGCGGTACTTCACCTCGCGGGCCGAGTGCCCGGCGGTCATCTCGGGCCAGATCTCGATGTTGTTGGCGATCCCGCTGCGGACGTCGTAGCGGGAGACGATGCCGCCCACGCTGCCGAAGCCCGAGGCGCTGGACCAGACCAGGTTGGGATCCTCGGGGTCGGGCGTGGCCCAGCCGCTCTCGCCGCCGCCCACCGAGTGCCATAACCCGCGCGGGATGCCGGCGTCGCCGAAGAAGCTGGCCATCCGGCTGTTGCTCGGCCCCCGAGCCGAGGGCCCGTCCTGGCGGTTGCCGTAGACGTAGTAGGGAATCCGGGTGTCCACGGTCACGTGGTACATCTGGGCAATGGGAAGCTGGACCTGGAGCCAGGTCTTGCCCCGATTGGTGGTAATCGCGATCCCGCCGTCGTACCCCACCGTCATCCGGTTGGCGTTGGTGGGGTCAATCCAGATGTCGTGATGATCGAAGCCGGGCACCTCGGAGAACGGCGGATTAATGGATGTCCGGCCCCCGTCCAGCGTCTTGGTCCATCCCGACGTGAGGAAGTAAGCCTCGTTCTCGTTGTCGGGCATGACCGCCATGCGGGTGTAGTACTGAGTTCGTCCCGCCAGCTCGCGGTCGTGGCTCACCAGCTCCCACTTGGCGCCGCCATTCTCCGATCGCCAGAGCTCACCCGACTCCGCCTCGACGCCGGGGAGGGGCACGCCGTCGCTGGTCTCGATCAGGGCGTAGACCCGATTGGGGTTGGTCCGGGCCACCGCTAGGTCGACCTTGCCGAAGGGCTTGGTCGGGAGGCCGTTGCCGGTGAGCCGCTTCCAGGTCGAGCCGCCATCGACGCTCTTCCAGATCCCGCTGCCCGCACCGCCGCTCTTTCGCCCCCAGGTGTGGATCACGAATTCCCAGGTGGACGCATAGAGAATGCGCGGGTTGGTGGGATCCATTGCGACGGCGTACGCGCCGGTGTTCTCGTCCACGAAGAGGACACGTTCCCAGGTTTTTCCGCCGTCGCTGGTGCGGTAGACGCCGCGCTGCTGCTGCGGCCCGTAGGAGCGCCCGACGGCAGAGGCATAGACCACGTCGGGATTGGTCGGATGGACGACGATGCGCCCGATCCGGCCGGTGCTGTCGAGCCCGGAGCGGATCCAGGTCTTTCCCGCGTCGGTCGATTTGAACATCCCCCAGCCGAGCGAGACGTTGCTCCGAATCGACGATTCGCCGGTGCCGGCCCAGACCACGTTCGGGTCAGAGGGGGCAACCGCCAGCGCTCCGATCGACGAGACCGGCATGCTGTCGAAGATCGGCTCCCAATGGAGGCCGCCGTCGCTCGTCTTGAAGATCCCGCCCGACGCCGCGCCGGCGTAGTAGACGTTCGGGTTGCCGATCACCCCCGCCACCGTCGACACGCGGTTGCCCTCCGGGCCGATGTGGCGGTACTTGAGCTGATTGAACAGGTCCGAGGAGACGACCGGCGCGGGCGCGGTGCGCTGGGCAAAGGCCAGGGCAGGGAGGACGAGGCACGCGAAGACGAGAAGACGGACGGCTCGGGACATGCCGGCTCCTGCGGGAATGTTGGGGGGAGGTGAGATGATAAAGGTAATCGCCGCCTGGCCGGTACCTTGACCGAACTCAGGGAAGCCACCGACAATTCAAGCATCCCTGCCGGGTGTCCACGAAGCGCTGTGCGTTGACGACCCGACAACAGCCTCGTACCTTCGCGGGGTGGAAGGAAATCTCTATCCTTGATGTATGGCGAACTCTCTGCTGGAGGTTGCGATGAACCGCTACTGGGCTATCCCCCTGGCATTCGCTCTGGTCCCGACTGATTCTGCGTCTGCGCAGAAGGCGAAGGACGCGGTCATCGTCGACCCCAAGGTCCACAACGTCATTTTCGAGAACGACCATGTGCGGGTCTTCGAGGCCCGAGCCTCGCTTCCGGCGGCCAGCCCCATGCACAGCCATCCGCCCTTCGTCTTCATCGGCTTGGAGACCGGACGAGCCAAGATGCGCCTGCCGGACGGAAAAAGCTCGATGCTCGACGTTTATCCGGGGATGGTCATGTGGGCCGGCGACGGCTTGGAGCATTCCTGGGAGCTGCTCTCGGGAAGCGTGCGCGTCATCGCGGTGGAGGTGAAATCGGCTCAGAAGCCGGCCTCGGGTGCGCTCCCTGCTGTCACCCGGAAAGGCAATGACGCCGTAGCTGTGGACCCCGATGTGCACCATGTCCTCCTGGAGAACGACCACGTCCGCGTCTTTGACGGGCGTGCCGCCAAGGGCAGGAAGAGTCCCATGCATTCCCATCCCCCGTTCGTTTTCGTCAGCCTGGGTACGGCACGCCTGGGCCTGACGCTCGCGGACGGCAAGAACGTGGTCCTCGACACGTATCCCGGACAGGTGATCTGGATGGAGAACGCCGAACACTCCTGGGAGCTGCTTTCCGGCCAAGCCCACGTCATCGCCGTGGAGGTGAAGTCGGCGCAGAGAGCTCCGTAGGCCAAGGCGGATCGGACCCGAACGGGCGCCGCGAGGCATAGAAACCGGGGGCTCGCTCACGCCGACCCCCGGTTTCTTCCCTGCTTGACCGCCTGCCACTCCGTCATCATCCCCGGATTCATCCCGAAGCGATAGCGGGTGATCCCGTCGAGCACCGCAGCCGCACCACACTTCGGCGACTCCATCGAGACGCCTCCCTGCGAGGCTCCATGAGGAAGCAACGATGCTGGTGGTCTGGATTCTCGAGGTGACCTTGGTGCTGGTGGCGCTCCGGCAGTTCGCCAGGATCGCGAAGAAGCCGGCTTTCCGCAACGAAACCGTCTGGAAACCTGGCTGGAAACTGCCTTTGCTGGGATCCGCGGCGATCATTGGCTCGGTGGGCCTCTGGGCAGCCCTGCGATGGCCTCTGCTCCGGCACGTTGGGGTGGCGAGCCTGGCGGGATTCATGGTGGCGGCCTGGTGGCGGGCTCGCCCTTCATACGGGCGCCTCCGCCGGTTGCCGGCGGGTTCCCTTGGGCTAGGCCACTCGCTCGACGCGCTGCAAAACCAGCGGTACTACCTGGAGCAGGCCGCCCGCTTCGGACCGGTCTTCAAGTCCAGCGAGTTCGGGCAACCCGTCGTCTGCATCGTCGGACTGGGCCGGGCACGCGCCATCCTGGCGGAGCACGGCGCGTTGCTCGCCGGCGCGAAATTCACCAAGCGGTATACGCGCTTCATCCCTCGCGGGGTTCTCCGGTACATGGACCCTGACACCCACCGGGAGTTCGCTCCCCGGTTCCGCACTCCCTACGGATCTCTGCGGTTGGAGCGGGCTGAGCCGGCGCTCGCGGCGATCTACCGCTCGAACCTGGCTCGCCTGGCGGCCGATTCGGTCCTGAGTGAAGGTGGCATTTCCGTGCACCTCTATCTTCGGCGCGCGATGCTGGAGACCGTAGGGTACCTCTTCTTTGGGCTCATGCCGGGGGACGCACTGCTGGATGAGCTGGAACGCTGCATGCCGCTCCTTCAGGGCCCGGCGCTCGGCAACCGCGGATGGCGACGGAATACCCGGGAAGGGCTGAATGGCATCAGCGCAATCATCGAGAGGGTTCGTTCGGGGTGGCAACGGGAGGTCGATGGCTTCAGGTCGGCGTTTCGCGCGCTGGCTGATACCGACCCGGCCGCCATCGACGATCCCACCATCATGGGGAACTTCATCCTCATCTCACACATTGCCTATGGCGACCTGACCGGGCTCCACATGTGGATCTTCAAGATGCTGAGCGACCATCCCGCCGTGCTCGACCCAGTGCGCGCCGGCCAGCGCGACACGCAGGTCGTGCCTGGCGCGGTACCGGACGCCGGGACGCGGATCGTCATGGAGACCCTTCGCCTGGAGCAGAGCGAGTTCCTCTACCGGAGGGTGACCCGCACGTTCGAGTATGAGGGGATGACCGTTCCTGCAGGCTGGATGGTCCGGTTCTGCACCCACGAGAGTCATCGCGACCCGGCGGTGTTCACCGAGCCGGGCCGGTTCGACCCGGAACGGTTCGCGCGCCGCACCTACTCCCGGGAGGAGTATGCTCCTTTCGGCGCCGACGCTCATGGATGCATGGGAGCTCACATCGCCCACTTCCTGGGCCGTGTCTTCGTCGAGCAGCTGGCGTTGGGTTTTGACTGGAAGGTCGTGGCGGACGGCCCCCCCGAGACGGCCGGGAACCGGCATCGCGACCACTGGCGTCCCAGCACTCGACAACGAGTGGTGATGACTCCGCGGGGCTAGGCTACCGCGCCAGCGAATCCGCCACGGCCAGCAGCCGCTGAAATCTCGGATGGCTCCTGAGCGGCTCGATCGAGGGAGCGGCGCGGATAAAGCCGGGGGACACGTAGTACGGCACCCGAAGCAGAAGCTCGAGCTGCTCGATCGCCTTCACCGATTCGCCCGTGAGCTGATAGATGTGGGAGAGAATGAGCCTGAGTCCCGGTCCCTGGAATCCATCATTCGCCCGCATCGCCACCGCCCGCTCGGCTTCGCGAATCGCGTCGGCCTTCCGCCCCAGAAACGCCAGTGCCGCGGCGAGTCCGGCGTGGCTGCTCGGCTCTTCGGGGTTTTCCCGGACCGCTTGCTCGAAGCTCGGCAGCGCCGAGTCGGCATACGCCCGCATCCGGCGCGTGTCCCCCATCATGTGCGCCCCATATGCGAGCGATATACCCCATACTCCGCGATTGTTGCCGAACTGGCTCGGCTGGAGACGCATGAGCAGCTGCCTCTGCCCGTCGTCGAGGAGGTGGGCGCTGGTCCAGTCGTAGGAGAAGAACGAGATCATCACCGGCTCGTTGGCGTCCTTTGGAATGGCGTGTGCTACCTCCCTCGCCCCGGCGAGATCGCCCCGGGCCAGCCGCAGCCAGGCATCGTACAGCACCGCTCCCGGATCGTTGGGCGCCTGCGCTCGTGCCCGAGCGATCAGCTGGGCGGATTCGTCATACCTGCGCGTGTACGTGAGGAGACGCACCAGCCGCCGGGCGTACAGCAGGGAACGGGGGTCGAGCTCGAGCCCGCGCCGCATGTGCGCCAGCGCGTCGTCCACTTTCCCGAGCCCCTGCTCGGCCAGGCCGAGCGCGCCGAGCAGCTCCGCGTTGGCCGGTGCGAGCGTGAGCCCTCTGGTGTAGACCTCGATGGCTTTGGAAAAGTTGGCGCGTACCAGGGCGTGGTAGTTGCCCAGCGCCAGGTGTGCTTCGGGGAGCGCGGGAGCGAGCCGGAGCGCTTTCTCCGCCGCCGACCGGGCGGCTTCCGCAATGGCCAGGCTGGCGTCGCTGTTGATATACATCGAGGCCCTGACCATCCCGAGCCGGCTCCATGCCCGGGCGAACGCCGAGTCGAGCGTCACCGCCGCTTCATAGTGGTCCACCGCCTGGCGCAGCGACACCGATCCGCTCGATCCGTAATAGCTCTGCTCTCCCCGGAGAAACTCGTCGTAGGCGGCGATGTTGCCGGTGGGCGCGGCGGTGGTCGAGGGCATGGCTGCCGAGGCCAGCTCGCCCTTGAGCGCCACCGCCACCTGGCCCGCGATATCGGCCTGAACCTTGAATACGTCGTCGAGCGCCGCGTCGAAGGGCCGCTCCCAGCGGCCCACCGTGGCGCCGCTCTCCACCACCTCGACCAGCTCCGGACGGACCTGCACCCGGTTCTGAGTTCCGCCCTTGACCCAGCGCACCGTGCCGGTGAGGAGGTAGCGGACGCCGAGCTCCCGGGCGACGTCCTTGAGCGGCTTGGTGGTTCCGCGATACTGCGTCGAGCTCGCGCGGGCAATAACCTGGAAGTCCGGAAGGCTCGACAGCTTGCCGCGCACCTCGTCGGTGATCCCGTCGGCAAAGTAGGCGTCGGCCGAATCTCCCATGTTCTCGAAGGGGAGCACCGCGAGGAGCACCGGCCCGTCGGCGGCCGGGGATGACTGGCTCTTCCGCCAGGCAAAGAGCGCCCCAATTCCGAGGAGAAAACCGATGCCGAGCATGGCGAAGAGCGGCACCCGCCGTCGCCGCGCCGGGGGCACGATCGTTCCCGATCCCGGCGTGGTGATCTGGCCCGCCGCGGTCTCGAGCTCGCTGGAGAATTCCGCCATCGAGGGATACCGGTCCGCCGGCGACCGCGCGATCGCGCCCGATACGATCCGCTCCACGGTGGGCGGCACTCCCGGGCGGACGGTGCGAAGAGGGCGGGGCGCTTCAGTCAGCACCCGGGCCAGGATCACCTGCGCGGTGGGGCCGGCGAAGGGAGGCTCTCCGGCGAGCATCTCGTAGAGCACGCAGCCCAGTGAGTAGAGATCGGAGCGGTGGTCGAGCGATTGCTCGCCGGTGGCCTGCTCGGGACTCATGTAGGCCGGGGTTCCGATGGCGAGCCCCGTCCCGGTCAGCCCGGCGTATTCCCCGGTGCCGGTCGCCAGCGCCCGCGCCACTCCGAAGTCGGCCACCAGGGCGTGACCGCCGGAGAGGAGAATGTTTTCCGGCTTGATGTCGCGGTGGATCAGCCCCTGGCGATGGGCGTACTCGAGGGCGTCGGCGACTTCGCGGGTAATCCGGATCGCCTCGGCCAGCGGGAGCTGGCGGTCGCGGGCAAGGCGCTCGCGCAGCGATTCGCCGTCGATGTACGGCATGCTGAACCAGAGCAGCGTCGGCTCGCCGCCGGTTCCGGGGACGTCACCCGAATCATGGACCGGGAGGATATGGGGGTGCTGGAGCCGCGCGGCAAAGCGGATTTCCCTGGTGAACCGGTCGGTCCCGATGCTCATCGCCAACTCGGGATGCAGCACTTTCAAGGCGACGGGCCGGTCGTGGCGGAGGTCCCGGGCCAGGTAGACCGCCGCCATGCCGCCCCGCCCGAGCTCGCGCTCGACCGTGTAGCGGCCGGCCAGGCCTTCCTGAAGCATCCGCAGCACGTCGGACATGTCGGGGGGTTCCTCCGCGGATGAATCTAGCGAAGGGAGGCCGCCGAGTCCCGCCGCGTGGCTGACCTTCGCTTGGGGACCTCCGGCCCAAGTATTATGTGTCACCCGATGAACGGTGACTCCATGGCTCGATCCTTCCTCCTCGGCACCATGGTCGCGGCGGCGCTCTCCGCCGCCGCCGCTCCCCTCGCCTCGCAAACCCCACGGCGGCCGGCAACCAACCGCACCCCCGCGGTCGCGCCCTCCTCGGTCGTCGAAGCCAGCATCGCCGACCTCCGCACCGCGCTGGAGCAGGGACGCACCACCTCCCGCGCCATCGTGCAGCAGTACCTGATCCGGATCGCGACCTATGAGGACCGCCTCAACGCGATCGTCACCGTCAACCCGAACGCGCTCGCGATCGCCGACTCCCTCGATCGCCTCCGGACCCGGGGCGTCATACTCGGACCCCTGCACGGGATCCCCGTCGCCCTCAAGGACAACATCCACACCGTCGAGATGCCGACGACCGGCGGCGCGCTCGCCTTTGCCGACCTGGTTCCCCCCTACGACGCGACCCTCACCAGAAACCTCAAAGCCGCGGGCGCGATCATCCTGGCCAAGACCCAGCTCACCGAGCTTGCCAACTGGATCGCCAGCGGAATGCCGGGCAACTACAACGCGCTGACAGGTTATGGAATGAACCCCTGGGACCCGCGGCGTGACCCCCGGGAGAACAGCTTCGACGGCCGCCCGGTGCTCGGCACCGGTGGATCCAGCTCGGGCGTGGGGACCAACGTCAGCTTCTGGGCGGCGAACGTGGGCACCGAAACCTCCGGTTCGATCCTGAGCCCGGCCAACCAGAACATGCTCGCCGCGATCAAGCCCACGGTAGGGCGGGTGAGCCGTCACGGCGTCATCCCTATTTCCGCCGACCAGGACACTCCGGGGCCGATGGCCCGCACCGTGAGCGACGCCGCCATCATGCTTGGCGTGCTGGAGAGCGCGGCGCCCGACTCGAACGACGCCGCGACCAGAACGTGCGCGCCGCCTCCGGCCCGCGACTACACAAAGTTCCTCAATGCGAATGGCCTCACCGGCGCCCGCATCGGCATCCCCCGCGCTTTCTTCTACGATCGCACCACGGGGAGCACCCCGCGCGGCGGCCTGAACGACGCCCAGCGCAAAATCATGAATGAGGCGATCGCGGTGCTCAAGGATCGCGGCGCGGTGATCGTGGACCCCGCCGACATTCCGAGTGTGGTCGATACGGTCGCAAGCGCCAACTTCCTCAACTGGGCGGTCTGCGGCGGGCTCGACAACGCCAAGGGACGCGACGCCGACTGCTCGATCGCCTTCAAGTACGGGATGAAGCGCGACTTCAACATCTGGCTCAAGTCGCTGGGCGCAGCAGCACCGGTCAAGACGCTCGCGGAGCTCAGGGCCTGGAACATTTCCCACCAGCGCGCCGGCGCCATCAAGTACGGGCAGGCGAACCTCGACGTCTCGGATGAGATGGACCTGCAGGCGGACCGCGCGCGTTATGAAGCCGACCGTAGGAAGGACATTCTCCTATCCGCGACCAACGGCATCGACGCGGCCCTTAAGGCCAACCGGCTCGATGCGCTGCTCTTTCCTGCCGCCAACAGCGCCAACATCGGCGCCCGGCCCGGTTACCCCACGGTGACGGTGCCGTTCGGCTTCGTGCCGGTCGCCCAGGGCACCGGTACCAACGCATTTCCCGCCGGGGTCGAGCCGAAGCCGGCGCCCTACAACGTGAGCTTTACCGGGACGGCGTGCTCGGAGCCGAAGCTGATCGAGCTGGCCTACGCTTTCGAACAGGCCACGAAGAAACGGATTGCGCCGCCGCTGTTTCCCTGAGGAGGTACCTCATGCCGATTCGACTGACCTCGAGGCGAGCCTGGGTCCCGCTCGCCGCCTTGTGCCTCTGGCTGCCCGGCCTGAGGCTGCAAACCCCGGATCCCGCGCTGGCGCACCTCAAACAGGCTGACGAGTACTACAATCAGGCCATCAAGCACTTCGAGGCAAAGAGCTACACGCAGGGCAACGAAGCGCGCACCAAGGGAATCGCGACCTACCAGAAGGCAATCGAGCTCAACCCCAGGCTTTTCAACGCCCACCGCGGTCTGGGCGACCTGTACCGCACGAATACGTCGAGCACGGGCGACTATGAGCGCGCTGCCGAGGCCTACAAGAAGGCCCTGGAGATCAAGCTCGATGCGGAGACTGCGAACCGTCTCGGGGTCAGCTACACGTGGCTCGGAAAAAATGCCGATGCCGTCTCCGCATACGAACAAGCCGCCCGACTCGATCCCACCGTTGCCATGTACCAGTACAACGCGGGCTTCACCCATGCCGAGGCGATGAATCTCGCAGCGGCCCGGAGGGCCCAGGCTCGACTCCAGACGATGGACCAGGCTCTCGGGCAGAAGCTGCTGGACCGGATCGGGAAGATTTCCGGCGAATCGTCGCTCATCGGCCGGCCCAAGACCTACAGCAACCCGAAGATCGAGCTGGCCATGGTTCCGGCCGGGAGCTTCGAGATGGGAGGATGGACCAGCGGCACGAGCGTCATTCCCGGGCGCAAGGTGACCATCAAGCGCGGCTTCCACATCGGCAAGTACCCGGTCACCCAGGCGCAGTGGCAGGCGGTGATGGGCGACAACCCCAGCTTCTTCAAGAACTGCGGGGGCAATTGCCCGGTGGAGCAGGTGTCATGGAACGACGCGCAGGCCTTCGTCACCCGGCTCAACCTGCTGAAAGACGGCTTTAGCTATCGCCTGCCCAGCGAGGCGGAGTGGGAATACGCCTATCGGGGCGGCACCACGAGCTTTTACTACGCCGATGGCGACATCGGCTGGCATTCGAAAAACTCCGGCGGCAAGACGCACCCCGTCGGCCAAAAGCCGGCGAATCCCTACGGGCTCTTCGACATGGGGGGCCACGTCAAGGAATGGTGTATGGACTGGTGGGCATCGGCCGGCACCGCGACCGACGTGAGTCCGGTGGCAAAGGGCGATGAACCCATGTTTCGGGTACTGCGCGGCACCTCGTTCTATGGCTCGGCTAGCTCCGCTGTTACGACTCGCGGCAAGGAGCGGATCGACGAGGTCAGCCGCAACAACGGATTCCGGGTGGTGGCCGAGAAGCGGAGATGAACGCGTTACCTTGGATGGAGAACGTGGAGCCGAAGTCGGCGCAGAGAGCTCCGTAGGGACCTTCAGCGGTGTGCGCCGCGCAGCTCCCCGGCGATGTTCTGGATGACCACGATCTTGAGGTCGGGCGGTGCGCTCAGCCGCTTGAGCACCAGCACGCGCCCATCTTTTCCGACCCCCCACGCCGCGCGATGGGTCTGGTACGGCGCCATCGACAGGACAGTGCGCCGGCGGCCCAGCGCGAAGGTCTGACCAGGCAGCACCTCCACCGCAGCGATGGTGTTGTCACCGGTCATGTAAAGGATCTCCCGTCCATCGGGACTCCAGCGTGGGGAGGTCCCGACCTCTGGAGAAACCTGCCACACCGTCTCGGTGACATTGGGAAAGGGCCGGACGTAGACGTGCTCCGCCGGGCCGCCCTCGTTGGAGCTGAACGCCATCCACCGCCCGTCGGGAGAGATGGTTGGCGACATCTCTTCGTTGGTCGTCGTGAGCAGGGGCTTGGGCACCGTATCGCCCGCAACCACCATCATCACGTTGTTGAAAGTTGAATTGTTGAACTCGCCATAGACGAGCCGGGAGCCGTCGAGCGACGCGGAGACACGGGCAAGAAAGACCGTGCTGCTCGCGAGCGTGGTTTCACCGGCGCTCCCGTCGGAGGGGCGGGAGACCAGCTCCATCCTTTGGGGGCGAACGACGGTGTAATAGACAGTCCGGCTGTTCCGGGACCAGGTCGGGTAATACGCCGGCAAACTGCCGATCGAGAGCCGGGTGAGCGAGCCATTGTCGAGCCGGCGGGTCCAGACCTCCGGGCGGCCCGCATTCAGCACCGTGAACGCAATGCGGGTGCCATCGGGAGACGGACTCGCGCTGCTGATGGCATCGACCCACCCCTCGGCGACCGGCTCGAACTTGCCGTCCCCGCTGGCCCAGCCGAGCTGGAGCGAGTCCTTGGCGCTGGAGGCCGAGGCGTAGGCCACCACATCCTCGCCCACGCCCATGTCTACCTCCCAGGGGTCCACGGTGTTGATGTCCCGGGCCAGCGCCACCGGCTGACCGGAAATCGTGTGGCTCTTCTGGTCGAAGGGGACCGCGCTGAGCTCGCCCTGGGCGTTCACCACCAGGAGATGACCGCTCGCGATGTAGTAGCCCGCCATGCCGGGGAGCAGCGATTTGTGCTTGCCGGTCCGCGTATCCAGCACGCCGACCATCCAGCTTTCCGGCTGCGTGGTACGGTGAATCGTGATGATCACCCCGCGCCCGTTGGGGAGCGCGTAGGGCATGTTGATCTCTCCCTCGCCGGCGGCGCTGTCCGGGACCACCGCCTCGCTCAATGCTCCACCGGTCTCCGGCACCTTGAGCAGCGCGGTGCCCAGGCCATCGATATAGATGTACCCGTCCATGCTCCACGATCCGCCCGCCAGGCCCACGTTCTTGGCGAGCTCGATGGGGACACCGCCGTCGAGCCGCACCATCATGAGGGCCGAGGGACTGTCCAGGGTATAGGCAATCCGGTTGCCGTCCGGTGAGAAGAACGGGTGCACCGCACCAGCAGTACCCGGTATGGGGACAGCATCGATCCTGTCTCGCCGGCGGAGCCAGAGCTGGAATCCATCCGGGCCGGGACCCATGTAGACGAGCTTCGATCCGTCGGGAGAAACGGCAATCTTGCTGCCGTATCCCGCGGAGGGCGCCGCCGGGAGATCGACCTGGTATCGGATCACCGTTGGTTCGGGGATCTTCGAGGGACGGAGCCATCCCCAGGCGGCGAGCCCCGCGACCAGCACGACCCCCGCGACCAGTCCCGGCAGCAGCGATTTCCGGCCGGGGGTGATCTGCGCTGCGGCTCGCCGCGCGCCGGTCGCCCTGCGGGTTGCGGTGGCTTCGCCGCCGAGCGCCGCGGCGAATTCCGCCGCGCTGCCGAAGCGGTCCGCCGGCAGCTTTTCCAGCGCGGTCAGCACCGCGGCTTCGACTTCCTCCGGGACGCTCTTCCGTTGGGGCCCGATCGGGCGGGGCTCTTCGGTGAGGATCCGCGCCACGATGGACTGGGTCGTGGAGCCGGTGAACGGGGGGTCGCCGGTGAGCATTTCGTAGGTCACTGCGCCGAGCGCGTAGATGTCGCTCCGGGCAGTGATCTCCCGCTCGCCCATCGCCTGCTCCGGACTCATGTACTGCGGCGTGCCGAGCGAGAGCCCGGTCTGGGTCATCCGCTGGCCGCCGGCGCTCTGCACCGCGAGCGCGATGCCGAAGTCGGCCACCACCGCCCGCCCATCGTGGAGCAGGATGTTCTCGGGCTTGATGTCCCGATGGATGACGCCGTGACGGTGGGCATAGTCGAGCGCGCCCGCCACCTCGCGCGCCAGCCGGACCGCATCGGAAACCGGAAGCTGCTTCTCCCGATTGAGCCGGCTGCGCAGGGTCTCGCCTTCGACCAGCGGCATCACGTAGAAGAGGTTGCCGCCGGCGTCGCCCGAATCGAACAATGGAAGGATGTGGGGATGCTGCAGCGCCGCGGTGGTCTTGATCTCGCTCAGGAAGCGCTCGCCTCCCAGGACCGCCGACAGCTCCGGATGCAGCACCTTGACTGCCACCTGTCGCCCGTGCCGGAGATCCTGAGCCAGATACACGGTGGCCATGCCTCCGGATCCCAGCTCCCGCTCCAGGCGGTACCGGTCCTGCATCGCGTTCGCCAGCGCCTCGGGGACGTGAGCCATTAAACCGGACCGTGGATGTGGATTGGAAGGGCCCAAATCTGTATTAGATTGACGAATCCCGTAAGGCTATCACCCGAGACCAGCCAACTATGACTCTCCGATCGGTCCTTTCGACTGCCGGGGCCGCGGCCTCCCTCCTGGCCGGCCCTCTCTCGGCCCAGCAGATGTCAATCGACACCCGCGACCCCAATCAGAAACAAGATCCCTCCTTTGCCAAGAGCTACAAGGAGTGGCTCCCCAATCCCAAGCTGGGCAGCCCGCTGGTCGATCACCTGCCGCTGGTGGACGGGATCCCGACGCCGAGGGACATCCTCGGCTACCACGTCGGTGCGCCGAGGAAGCTGACCTATTACGCCGATCTGCTGCGCTACTATCGGGCTCTCGCGGCCGCCACGCCCCGAGTCAAGGTCGAAACCATCGGCCGCTCCGACGAGGGACGCGAGCTGGTGGTGGTCTGGGTGTCGTCCGAAGCGAACATGACGGCACTTGACGCGAACCGGAAAAGCCTCGCCACGATCGCCGATCCGCGCGGCAAGTCCCCCGAGCAGATCGCCACCCTCATCAAAACGACCAAGCCGCACTATCACCTGATGGGCGGGCTCCACAGCGGTGAAACCGGGCCGTCCGAGATGCTGATGGAGCTGGTCTATCGCATCGCGACCGAGACGTCACCTGTCATCTCGCAGATCCGCAATAGCCTCTACGTCTCCGTCACCCCCGTGGCCGACGCCGACGGGCGGGACCGCAATGTCGACTGGTTCTATCGCAACCTGGAGCTCGGCCTTCCGATCATCCCGTTTCCGCCACCCGACACCAGCAGGGCGACTCCGGCGGTTCGCGACAGCATCCGGAACGCGCCGAGCCGGAACACGCCGGCGGTGCCGTACTGGGGCAAGTACGCCTATCACGACAACAACCGCGACATCAACGTCAAGCTCGTCCAGATGCGGACGCTCGTCGACTGGTACTTCACCGCGTACCCGCCGATCATGCACGACCTCCACGAATCGCTCCCGCTCCTCTACACCTACAGCGGCGCCGCGCCCCAGAACCCGAACCTCGATCCGCTGCTGTTCGCCGAGCTGCCCTGGTTCGCCAACTGGGAGCTGGCGCAGCTCACGAAATACGGGATGCCGGGCGTGTACACCCACGCCTTCATGGACGGGTGGTCGCCGGGATACCTGGGCTCGGTGTCGTACAATCACAACGGCTTGATGAAAATGTACGAGACCCAGTCGGGCCGTGATCCCGATACTGCCAAAGTCGTCAAACGCGACTCGACGCCGAAGGCCGATTCCACCCCGGCCGCCGCTCCGGCGGCCCGCGGCCCCGGGGGCCCCGCGGGCCCCGGCGGCGCGGGCGCTGTGCCCACCGGACGGGGCGGCGGGCAGGATCGGGAGTGGTATCGCGGAATCCCTATCGGCAAGGAGGACTCGGCCAACTTTACCCGCCGGGCCAACACCAACTACATGCAGACCGGGGTCCTCTCGGCGCTGCAGCTCGCGTCGATGTTCCCGGCCACGGTGCTGGAGAACTTCTACGTCAAGTCCAGGAACTCGATCGAGGAAGGGAAGAGCAAGGCGCCCTTCGGCTACGTCATCCCGGTTCAGCGCGACATGACCCGCGCCGCCGAGCTGGTCAACATTCTCCGGATCCAGCGGATCGAGGTCGGGGTCGCGAAGCAGGCGTTCAAGATCGACACCGTGAGCTACCCCGCCGGCTCCTATGTCGTCAAGCGCGATCAGCCATACGGTCGGCTGGCCAAGAATCTGCTCGAGCAGCAGCGCTATCCGGACCCCCGGCTCAACACCTATGACGACAGCGGCTGGACGATGGGACCGGCGATGGGGCTCAACGTGGTGGAAGTGGCCGACTCGTCGATCCTCAAAGTCGCGATGACACTGGTCACCACCGTGACGCTCAAGGGCAACATTTCCGGCAGCGGCTCGGCGGGCGTCGCCATCGCGCATAACGGTTCGAACAACATGATCACCTTCCGGTACCGGCTCAAGCAGGTGCCGATGAAGGTCGCCGAGAAGGCGTTCACGGTCGACAAGGTGGAGTTCCCGGCGGGATCGTTCGTGATCGCCGATGGAGGTCAGGCCGCCGCGGTCCGCGCGGCCGCCGAGGAGCTCGGCCTCACCGGTGCGGCGCTCGCTTCAGTGCCCACGGTGCCGATGCACGAGGCCGATCTGCCGAGGATCGCGATCTACACGCAGTGGTCGGGGACCCAGAATCTCGGCTGGTACCGGCTCACCCTCGACGAGTTCGAGGTGCCCTACGATCTGATTTACAAGGAGCAGCTCATCCAGGGGAACCTGCGCGCGAAGTACGACGTCATCCTCACGGCCGAGCAGAATCTGAGCAAGCGGACCGTGATGACGAAGTCGAGCGCGAAGCCGGTGCCCTATCTCAAGAGCGACAAGTACCAGTTCCTCGGCATGTACGGCGAATCCGCCGACATTACCGGCGGCTTCGGGCAGAAGGGCGTGGATGCGTTCGGCGCATTCCTCGAGGCGGGTGGGACCCTGATAGCGATCGGTGACGCGGCCCGGCTCCCGATCGAGTTCGGCTGGGCGGGAACGGTGGAGAAGGTGGCGGTTCCGGGTCTCCGGGCCCAGCGCCCGCTGGTGCAGGGGGAGATCGTGCGGACCGAGCACCCGGTGTTCTACGGCTACGCCGGGAAGACGATTCCGGTCAAATACGTCGGCGGGCAGCCGTTCCGGGTGGGCATCGCCGACGAGGGCAACGTCCTGGCCCGCTACGTCGGCGGCACCGCTTCGGTGCTGTCGGGACTGATGGAGGGAGCCGATTCGCTCAAGCTCAAGCCGTTCGCGGTGGACATTCCACGGGCGTACCACGGGCAGGGACGGGTCATTCTGTTTTCCAACAACCCGATCTACCGCTGGCAGAATCATGGGGAGTTCAATATGGTGTTCAATTCGCTGATTAACTGGAACGACGTGGTGTCGATGAAGGACGAAGTTCCCATACCCTGATGCCATGACGCCCACGATCCGTACTCTGCTGCCGGCGGCCGCACTCCTTGCCGCCGCGGCGTGGATTGTTCCCCCAGCGCCTCTGCCCGCCGACCTCCAGGCCTTCTGCGAGCGCCTGGCGGACCAGAGAGCGGCGGCGCCCGAGCTTCGTTTCGGCTCCGGCACCGTGGAGCGCACGATCGTCCTTCCGGGTGCCCCGCGAATACTGGGCGGCGAATGGAACTCCGCGAAGAAGACGCTGACGATCTTCGAGGCCGCGGACTCGCGAGTGACCGTGCTGGATTCCGCGGGTCAGGTCCTCCGGACTCTCGGCCGCGGTGGAGAAGGCCCCGCCGAGTTCGTCCTCTCTCCGATGGTCTTCGGATCGCGCCAGAGATTTCGGTCCGCCCCCGACGGCCGGGTATTCGTTGTCGATGAGCGTTTCGGCCATCTCTTTGCCGGGAGTGAGCAGGTGCAAGAGGTGCGCTTCGGCGAAAGCATGGGCTCGCTCCCCAGCGACGTCCATGTGGCTCGGCTCGAGAACGGCTGGATCGTATCGACGGCGCGTCTCGATTTCAGCAACCAGGCCTTGAGCTCGATCGTGCGTCTCTTCACAGTGCGGGACATCGATGGACCACGGCAGACGCCCGTTCAGGTGGCCACGATCCGCAATGGGCTTGCCCCCCTCCCGCCCGGCACCACGCGAGGGCATGGAATGCCCTACGATATGCAGTACCGCCGGGTGTGGGATGCGATGGGCCGGAACGTGGCCGTGGTGTCCAAGCGTCATTTCGCGGTCTGCATCGGGAGCCCGGCGGACTCCTCGTCCTGGCGGGCGTGGGTTGCAAAAGCTGTCCCGCGCAAGGTTGACGAGGCCGAGCGCAACCGGATTTTGACAGAGCGATTCGGGCGGACCAGCGGACCGATGCCGATGGCCGGCACTCCCGTGGAGGAGGTGTTCCGTGGCAAGTGGCCGGCTACGGGCCCGTACTATCACGACCTCACCGCGCTCAACGACAGCACCTACGCAGCCATCCGGCTCGATGACCAGTCCGGTGTCACGGCGGACCTGATGTCGGTTGCGCGCGGGTATCTCGTGTCGGTGCACTTGCCCCCCGGGCGTGGCATCATCGGCGGCTATCGCGACGGATTGCTGCTGCTGAATGCCGGGGATGGAGAGGTCGAGTTCCTCCGTCTGCCGCTCCGATAGGTGCCTAGGGCTTCGGCGCTGCGGCCTTCCTCGCGGTGAACTCATCCCGGTTGATCCGCGTGCGGAAGCTCACAATCGAATCCCCCGCCACCTCGAACGTGAGGTGCGAGCCGTAGTTCTCGCGGAACAACGGGTCGCGCCACTTGAGGTAGAACGCATCGCCGTGATTCTCGAGGTCCGCCGTCTGCCCCTCGCCCATCTGGAGCGTCAGTCCCGATCGCTCGCCTCGAACGAACACAGGGCCGAATAGAGGGTGCTCGTAGCGTCCTGCGTAGGTCGCGAGCGCTAGTGGCGGCGGTACCGTGCTCCTCATTGCCTCCATCACCCGAGCCGCCGAATCCTGGGCTCGGACCATCCGGGGTACGTTGGCGAGGGCTTCGCCGGCCCAGTCGCGGGGCGGATACCCCAGGTAGGTGTCGAAAATCCGGTTGACCAGCGCCGCGTGGACGAACGGCGCCGACCAGGTGTTCACCAGGACCACCACACCCAGCCGATCGCGGGGCAGCAGGGCCATGAAGGCGATCTGCCCATCGCCATTGCCGGTGTGCCAGAGCATCGGGTGACCGCGATAATCCATGACCTGCAAGCCCAGGCCATAGCCCACCACACTATCCTCGACCTGGCGCGCCGCGCGCATCGACGGTGTGGTCGGAATGGGGACCTGAATCGTGTGCATGTCGCGCATCGATGACTCGCTCACGAAGCGGGTGCCGTCGAGGACACCATTGTTGAGATGGAGCCGCATCCAGCGGGTGAGGTCGCTTACGCTCGACTGCACAGCGGCCGCGGCGGCGATGGGTTGGCGCTGGGATTCCCGGCGGATCGGCTCCTGCCGACCCGCGATCGTCGCGTGGGAAGCCGCGACGTTCGGCATGCCCGCGGCCTGTTCATACTTCCACGTCGTCCTGGGCAGCCGGAGGGGTTTGATCACCACATCCCGGAGCATGTCCTCGAAGCTGGTGCCCGCCGCCGCGGCCGCGGCCTCGCCCGCAACGGTGTATCCAACGTTGGAGTAGAGCATCCGCTGCCGGATGGGCGCCACCACCGGGAGGTAGCGGATCCGCCGCAGCACTTCGGCCCGGTCCACGGCGGTCAGGACCCACATCATGTTGGCGGACTCGAGGCCGCTCCGGTGGGAGAGGAAGTCCCGCACCGTGGCACTGTCGGTGAGCGCCGCATTCGGAAGAACCAGATCGGGCAAATGGCGGCGCACCAAGTCGTCCCAGCGAAGCAGGCCCCGGTCCACCAGGATCGCGGCCGCGGTCGCGGTAAAGGACTTGGCGAGCGACGCGATGTCGAAGATGGTGTTCTCGTCCACCAGCCCCGGTTTCCCCAGCTCGCGCACCCCGTAGCCCTTCGCGATCAGCACCGAGTCGTTCCGCACCACCGCGATTGCGAGCCCCGGGATCTTCCAGTCGGCGAGGACCTTCGCGATGTACCGGTCGAGCTCGGAGGGAAACCGCTCGGTCGCCGGCGCCTGCTGCTGCGCGATGATCTCGCGCGGCGCACCGGTTGTGAGGAAACCGACAAGGCAAAGCCCCAGCGGAAGTGCCAGTTTTTTGACACATGAGGGAGCGAAGAGTGGCCGGGACGCTGATGACATGGAGAGTCTCGCTGGTTAGCGGGAGGTGAGGGCTGCTTCCGCCGCAAGACGCACCGCCATGTGGCGGTCGGCGAGTCGGGGACGGAGTCTTTGAGACACTGAGGGACCGCCGAGTGCGGCGATGTACTCGACCGCCTCGACGCGGACCTGCCAGGCGGGATCGGTGAGCGCGGCGTTCATCGCCATTTCGGCTCCCGGATCGCCCGACTGCCGGAGCGCGGAGGCCGCCATTGCGCGAAGCCGCCAGACCGGGTGGGCGACGAGCGGGATCAGGAGCGCGGTGGCTCGCAGGTCACCCGCGGCACCGAGGGCCCACGCCGAGTAGGCTTGCACGCGCCAGTCGCGCGCGCCAAGGGCTTCGAGCAACGGCTCGACCAGGCGGCCGTCCCTGACCTGTGAAATGGCCCAGGCGGCGCGCTCGCGGACCAGGTCTCCTGCGTCGCCGGGCTGGTGACCGAGGGCCGCGACCAATCGCTCAGCGAGTGCCGAGTCGGGTCCGGCCAGGGCTTCCGCAGCGAGGAGCGACACCTGGTTCGGGTCGGGCGCGAACGGCAGCCGCTCGCTCCCGGGTCCGGCCAGTGAGTCCGCCCGGCGGTCGGGTTCCGACGCCATCGGCGCGGCGCTTTGTGGAGCGGCGGCATGCAGGGTGAAGGCCGCGGCCGGCAGTGCGAAGACGACACCTAACCCGGCGAGCGCCGCGGGCATCCAGCGGGGCAGGGCATTCCGGGGTACGCGAGGGTCGAGCACGGCGAGGAGTCGCGACTCGAGCTCGCGCGGCCGCGCCATCGCAACGGCGGCGCTTGGCAGCCCGCCATCCATCCGCGCCGTTCGCGCGAGGCTGAGCAACAATTGCGCGTACGCCTCGGGCTCGGTGCCTTGCCGCAACACCAGGTCATCGCAGGCGCTCTCGCTCTCGGATCGCATCCGGTGCACGCCAAGCCGGACCACCGGATTGCACCAGTAGACGGTCTTCGCGAGATCCGCGAGGAGGTTGAGCAGACAATCACGACGGCGGACATGGCCCAGCTCGTGGATCAGGACCGTGGACAGCTCGGCCTCGGCCCAGGTTACGGCGGCGGGGAGCAGCACCGCGGGGCGGAGTAGTCCGGCGACTACCGGCGAGGTGATCTCATCACTCACCAGGAGCCTCACCGGTCGCCGAAGACCGGAGGAGCGGGCGATGCCGGCGCACAGTCGCGCGACCCGTGGATCGCAAGCGCGCCGCGCGCGGCGCAGGATACGGCGGACCTCGACTTCCGCGACGACTCGGCGGGCAAGGAGGAACAGCACCCCGAGCATCCAGAGCGCGATCATCGCGCGAGCGAGCTGGTCCTCGGACCAGGCGCCACCGCCGCCCGCCCGGTCCGATACTGCGCCGTCGGGAAGACCGCTCCTGGCGGCCTGTGGCGGCGCGTTGTCGGGGGCCGTACCCGAGCCTCCGAGCGAGGCGGATATCGGTCGAGGAGTTTCGGTGGCGGCGAATGGGAGGGGGAGGCGAAGCGGTGGCAGCACGCCGCTCAAGAACGGCAGAGCGAGGGTCGCGAGGATGGCGCCGGCCCATACCGCGTGGCGCGCCGCGGCGGTGCGGCGGCGGAGGCAGGCTGCGATCGCGGCGGCGGCTCCGAGCACGAGACCCGGCTTCACCAGGAGAGCGACCACCAGCGCCGCGATCGTCGTCACGCCCTGGCTCCCCGCTTGTTGCGCCGGGCCTTCGCCACCAGCTCGGCCAGGCGCGCGAGCTCCGCGTCGCTGATCCGTCCCTTTTCAGAGCCGAGCAGGGCGGCCATCGCGTCGGCCGGCGAGCCGGCGAAGAAGGTCTTCACTACGTGCGCGATAGACGATGCTCCCGCCGCGGGCCGGGGCGTGGACGGGAGATAGACGTAGCGCTTTCCGTCCTGCTGATACCGAAGGTGGCCCTTCTCGACCAGCACACGAAGCAGGCCCCGCACCGCGGTATAGGTGGGCGGGTCGGGCAGCGCGGCGTGGATGTCGGCGGCGGCGGCGGTTCCCAGCCGATAGACGACATCCATGATCTGGCGCTCCCGGCGGCTCAGCAGCGGCGGTGATTCGGGCGCCTGGGGCACGCGGGAGGGATCTTTCGGGGTGGGGGCCATGTGTTAATATTTTGGCACATCGTGCCGAATTGTCAAGTCTGGGGCCTCGCTCCATTTAGAATTCCCTCATGACCTCAAGCCTTGAAGCAAAAAACGTCGTCATCACCGGCGGCGACGGCGCCCTCGGCAACGCGGTGGTGCAGGCATTCCTCGCGGCCGGGGCCGTATGCCACCTGCCGATCCTGGGGCCCGTCGTCACCCAGCCAACCCCCGGGGTTCTCCTCACCGGCAACGTCAACCTGACCGATGAGACAGCGGTCTCCGCGTTCTTTGCCGGCGTGCCGCCGCTCTGGGCTTCGGTGCACCTGGCCGGCGGATACCAGGCCAAGCCGATCACCGAGACCTCCCGCGCCGACCTCGACAGCCAGTGGGAGCTCAATCTGGTGACCGCTTTCCTCTGCTGCCGGGAGGCGGTGAAAGCGATGCGCGCGAGCGGCGGAGGACGGATCGTCAACGTGGCCGCGCGGGTGGTCGAGGCGCCGGTGGGGGGATCGATCGCCTACTCGGTGTCCAAGGCGGGGGTCGCGGCGCTGACACGCGCGCTTGCGATCGAGGCGCGGGGCGACGGCATCCTGGTCAACGCCATCCTCCCATCCATCATCGACACACCGGCCAACCGTAAGGCGATGCCGAGCGCCGACACCGGCAAGTGGCCCAAGCCGGAGGAGCTCGCCACGGCGATCCTCTGGCTTGCTTCGCCGGAGAACCGGCTCACGTCGGGGGCGTTGGTGCCGGTGTACGGCCTGGCGTAGTGCGCAAGGATTCAGGACAGATAGCTTCGACCCCTTCGGACTCTTCAGCGAGGTCGTAAATGCCCATTCGCCCGTCATCGTTCCGCGCCGTGAGGGTCGCTCTGCTCGGCAGCGTCGCGATATCTATCGCGACTCCGCCGCTCCCCGCTCAGGATGCCCCCTCTCGAGTGCCCGTCACGCAGAATCCGGATATCGAGGGGGCCAAGCGGCTGTTCTCGGCCTGGCTCGAAGGTCAAATCGCCTATCGAGGCTTGCCGGGGATGGTCGTCGGCGTCGTGGCGGATCAGGAGCTGGTCTGGGCCGCCGGATTCGGGTTTGCCGACGTCGCCGGGAAACGGCCTATGACGCCCGAGACCAGATTTCGGATGGCGTCGCACAGCAAGCTCTTCACCGCCACGGCAGTCATGCAATTGCGGGAGCAGGGCAAGCTCCGGCTCGACGATCCGGTGTCGAAGTACCTGCCGTGGTTTCACCTGAAGCCGGCCGAACCCGATGACCCGCCGATCACTATCGAGGAGCTGCTCACCCATAGCTCCGGCCTGCCCCGTGAGGCAGGGCCGCACTGGACCACCTATGAGTTCCCCACGCAGGAGCAGCTCCGGAGCCTGATGGCCGAGCGGCAGGCGGCGTTTTCCCCGGAGGTCCGCTGGAAGTATTCCAACCTCGCATACTCGCTCGCCGGAATGGTGGTCGAGGCCGCGAGTGGCGAGAAGTGGGCCGGCTACATCCATAAGCACATCTTCCAGCCGTTGGGGATGGATGCATCCAGCATAGACGAGAATGTGAACGGGCTGGCGGTGGGCTATGGGCGCCGGATGCCCGATGGGTCGCGCGTGGTCATGCCCTTCGTCGACGCCCGCGGGATGGCCTCGGCCACCGGCCTCACCTCCACCGTCCAGGACATGGCGAAGTTCGTCTCGGCACAGTTTCGCAAGGGACCGAGAGGCGGTAATCAGATTCTCGGCACCGCTTCGCTGCGCGAGATGCACCGGGTCCGAGTGCTCGAGAACAACTGGACCCAGGGCAATGCGATCGGCTTCGCGGTCACCCGGGAGGAGGGCAAGGTCTCTATCGGCCACGGCGGCGGGTACCCGGGATACACGACGCACACGCTGATCCAGCTCGCGTCCAAGGTCGGCGTGATCGTCCTCACCAATACCAACGACTCGAATCCGTTCGATATCGCGACGAAGCTGATGGGCACGGTCGGCGAGGCGGTTGCCAAGGCGACGGCCGTCGAGCCGAAGGTTGTCGCCTGGGATCCTTCTTGGGCGCGGTATGCCGGGCTGTACCGCAGCCGGGGCGGCGACTCGCAGGTGGTGCTGCTGAACCAGCGGCTCGTGATCATCACGCCGAACGCGGCGAGCCTGGAGAATCAGGTCCGGCTCGAGCCGCTCGGAAACGGTCAGTTTCGATTTGTCGCTCCAGGCGGGGGCGGACCGGTCGGTGAAGTCGTGCGCTTCGTCGAGGAGGGCGGCAAGGTCGTCCGGATGATCACCGGCGACTCATACGCCGATCGCGTGGGGCAATAGCGACGGAGCGGGTGCTGTCCATTAACTGATTGCGGCGGCGCTGTCCTTCCCTTCGTACGCGCGCTTCAATGCCTCGACGTCGAACTTTCGCATGGTCATCACGGCCGCCATCACCCGCTCAGACCTCTCGGGGTCCTTGTCCAGCATCATCTCCTCCATGCCGGTGGGGACCACCTGCCAGGAGAGACCGTACTTGTCCTTGAGCCAGCCGCATTGTCCCTGGCTCCCTCCTTCGGAGAGCCTGGCCCAGTACTCGTCGATCTCCTGCTGATTCTCGCAGTTCACCATCAGCGAGATCGCCTCACTGAACTTGAAATGGGGGCCGCCGTTGAGTCCCAGGAACTTCTGGCCCGCGATCTCGAATGCGACCATCATCACCGACCCCTTGGGCCGGCCCGCCGCCTTCGAGCCGGAGTCCCCATAGTGGCTGATGGCACCGACTCGGGAGTTCTTGAAGACCGAGGTGTAAAAGCGCGCCGCTTCTTCCGCCTGGTTGTCGAACCACAGGCACGGGGTGATCCCTTTCATCCGGCTCCTCCGGGATAGAGTTGCGAACCGCCAGCACTGCAGGTTTCCGGGAGACGCTCGTCGGCCCGCGTAGGGTGGGCCCCCCTCAGAACGGGGTGTACGTTGGCGGCGTCACCCCATTCATCCTGAGGTACACCACCGTCTGCCCCAGCGTCCAGGGGAAGTGATCCAGCAGCTCCATCAACGCCCGGTAGCGGGGGAGCCGCTTCCCGAATTGCACGATCTCCTCGGTCATGGCGGCGTCGCTCACTCCCCTGAGCATCTCGACGGTGTGATCCATCGCCGCGATGGCGTAGGTCCGGAGCGCGGCCTTGCTCTTCAGGTAGGACTTGCCGGCATCGCCCAGCGGCGGAAGCTTGTCCGATCCCGTAATGGCGGTGTGGGCGATGTACGCGTCGCCCCACGCGGCGTGCTCGATCTGCTCGGCGAACGTCCTGACCCCCGGAGCCGGTCGGTAGCCGAGCATCGAGTCGGGGGCGGCATCTATGTATCTGAGGACCGCCGCCTTGTGAACCTCCACCATGGCGATGAGCGCCTCCCTGGGGATGAAGGTCTGGGCGTGGGCCGGTGCGCCAGACAGAGAGAGGGCCGTCAGAAGGGCGGAGAGAGATAGAGTGCGCATGGGAACGCTCCTGAAAAGTGGAAGTAAGAATTAGACGACGGGGTGGGTATGTTAGAGTCCCCCCATTTCCGCCGAGGATACCATGACGACAACGACCCTCAAGGCCAAGAGCCTGACGATTTCCCTGACCGTGAAAGACCTCACGCAGAGCACCCGCCTCTACACCGAAGGCCTTGGATTCGCCCTCCAGGAAGAATACAAGATGGAGGGCAAGGTGGTGGGCGTGATGCTCGAGAGTGGCGACGCCAGTCTCATGCTGACCCAGGACGATTTTGCCAAGGGACGCGACCGGGTCAAAGGTGCCGGGATGCGCCTGTATTTCGAGACCGCAGAGGACCTGCAGGCGCTGGCCCGGCAAGCCAAAGCGGCCGGGTTGAAGGTCGAAGGCGACCCGGCACCCCTCGGCTGGGGTCCCATGGGGTTCTCACTGAGCGATCCGGACGGATTCAAGGTCACCGTCTCCGGCCCGGTCGTGAACGCTACCTGACGGTAAACGTCGCAGTGGCCATCTGCGCGCCCCAGGCAAATTCGAGCGCGCCCCGGCCCTGCGCGACGTTCCGAAGGGTAATGGTGAAGTCCTCGACGTGCTCCGGCGTCGGCGCTATGGTCACCGGAATCCGGACCAGGTCCTGCGCCGGGTCGTAGGCGGTGCCCCACTGGCCCACCTGCTTGTTGATCACGAGCTGGGGTCCGCCCGTGGCGTTGAAGAGCCAGAGCGTGTAGAGCCCGGGCGGCACGACGACGCTGCCGAACGTCAGCTCGCGTGACGTCGCCAGATGGGTGGCCTCGTTGGCGCCGAGGCGCCAGATGGTGTCGGGCGGAACCAGCAGTCCACCCCACACGGTGCGCCCGCGGACACTGGGCCGCCCATAGTTGACGAACACCACGCTCTGCATGAACGATCCCGTCGCCACCCCGCGGGACGAGAGCTGGCCCAGCGGCGCCATCCGGCCCGCGATGCCATCGAAGTCGACACCGCCGGTGCTTCTGGTGGACATGAGCTTCTGGGTGGTGCCCGACGCATCCACCGACAGGAGCTTCCCGTCCTTGTCCGCGCGGAAGACCGTGATCACGCCGCCGCCGCCGGCCGCGCGAATGGTGTCGCCCGTGCCCACCGTGAACGTCTGCGTTCCGGGATTCCCTCCGCCGGTACCGACGAAGGCCATCGCGACGCCCGTCGCCTTTGACTTCCGCAGGTCCGCGAACGCCACCTCCAGCAGCCCGAACGCCGGGTACACGAAGGGGGTGCCGTGTGCGGCAGCCAGCATCCGCACGTTGGTGCTGTCGGCAAACACCGCCTCGCGTTTGACAGAATCTCCCACGAAGGTGACCCGCACCTCCCGGGGCTGATTGGCCGCGGGGGTGCCGCTGAGCGGACGGGCGCGGTAGACGACCGACACCGGCCGCCCGTTCGACCCAAGGGTGACCTCGTAGGAGAGCCGGTTTCCCGCCGCGCCGAAGCGCGACGCCAGCTCGCCGGTCATCCGGGTGGCGGTGCGAGTGTACTTCTCGATCGCGATGGTGTCCCGGCCGAGCGTGACAACGAACGATGCTTCCTGCCCGGACGCGGGCGTCGCGAGTGCAGCCAGGGCGGCCGCGGACAATGCCATTAATGGGAGTTTCATCGGAGAGCCTCGCCTGCGCATCGGTGAAGAGTCAAAGGCACGGAATCGCCCTCGAATATACCGCGCCGCGATCCAGGCATGGTCAAGCGCGCACCGACCGGCCGGGGCGACGTTAGATTCCGGCGGTCCCCCGTCAAACATCCGGAGCATTGCATGCGCACCTCCCTGCGAGTCGCCGTCGCACTCACCGGCCTGGCCCTCACGGCTGCCCCAACCGTCAGCATCGCGCAACAGCCGGCTCCGCCGCGACTCAATGCAGAGATCCTCGACTCGCTCCGCTGGCGCCACATCGGCCCTGAAGGCAATCGCTTCAGCGCGGTGGCCGGCATTCCGGGCAACACCCGGATCTACTACGCCGGCGCCGCCTCCGGAGGTATCTACAAGACCACCGACGGCGGGGTGCACTGGTCCGCGATCTTCGACGCGCAGCCGGTGCAATCCATCGGCTCGCTCGCGGTCGCCGAGAGTGATCCGAACCTCGTCTGGGCGGGCACCGGGGAGGGAAAAATCCGGAGCCACATCTCGGTCGGGCAGGGGATCTACAAGTCCACCGACGCCGGAACCACCTGGAAGCTGATGGGGCTCGAGAAGACCGGCCGCATCCCCCGCACCATCATCCATCCCAGGAATCCCGACATCGTTCTGGTCTGCGCCCTGGGCCACTCCTATGGCGATCAGCCGGAGCGCGGCGTCTATCGCACCACCGACGGCGGCGCCACCTGGACCCGAACGCTCTTCGTTGACGAGAAGACCGGCTGCTCCGACCTCGCCATGGATCCGTCGAATCCGGGAGTCCTCTTCGCGGGAATGTGGCAGTTCGAGATCCACACCTGGGGGCGCCGCAGCGGGGGACCTGGAGGTGGTTTCTTCGTTTCGCGCGACGGCGGCACCACCTGGACCCGGCAGGTCGGCAACGGGCTCCCCGCGAGCCCGGTCGGCAAAGTTGCCGTCGCCATAGCCCGCTCCAATCCGCAGCGGGTCTTCGCCGCGATCGAAACCGGTGACGGTATTCCCTGGGAAGGCCAGCCGACCGGCACCGGCCAGCTCTGGCGCTCGGAAGACGGCGGCCGGCGCTGGGCGCTGATCAACCGCGACCGCAACGTCATGGGCCGGGCCCATTACTACTCCCGGATGGCGGTGTCACCCGGCAACGAGGACGAGGCGTACTTTCTCACCGCCTCCTTTGCAAAATCTATCGACGGCGGGAACACCCTTGTGACGCAAGGGGGAGACCGCGGCCCCGGCGGCGACCACCACGATATCTGGATCGACCCCACGAACCCCGACCGCATGATCGTCGCCCACGACCAGGGGCTCTCGATCTCGGAGAACCGTGGGAAGACCTGGTTCCGCCAGCGGCTCACCAACGCGCAGATCTACCACGTCACCGTGGACAACGCGATTCCCTACAACGTACTCGGCAACAAGCAGGACGAGCCCAGCTACCGTGGCCCGAGCAACAGTAGGGTGCCCGGCGGCCGGAGCGCCGGGATCAGCCGGGGGATGTGGCACTCGGTGGGAGGCGGCGAGAGCGGCTGGGCGACCCCCGATCCCACCGATCCCAACATCGTCTGGTCCACCGCCTCGGGGTCAGGCAACGTGGGCGGCATCGTCGTCCGGTTCGAGGAGAGTCGGCGCCAGTTCCGCAACGTGGAGGTGTGGCCGCAGCAGTCCAACGGGCCGGCGGAGGGCGTCAAGTATCGTTTCGTATGGGACGCGCCGCTACACATCTCGCCGCACGACCACAACACCATCTACACCGGCAGCCAGCACGTCCACCGCACCCAGGACGGCGGCCAGAGCTGGCAGGTCATCTCCCCCGATCTCACGCTCAACGACCGGAGCCGCATGGGGAGCTCGGGCGGCCTCACGGGAGACAATATCGGCGTCGAATACGCCGGCGTCGTCTTCGGCATCGCCGAATCCCCCAAGGAAAAGGGCCTGATCTGGGTGGGAACCAACGACGGGCAGGTGCAGCTCACCCGCGACAACGGCACTACCTGGACTAATCTCACGAAGAACCTGCCGCTGCTTCCGGTCTGGGGCTCGGTGCGGAGCATCGCGCCGTCGCGTTACGACGCCGCCACCGCCTATCTGACGGTGGACGCCCACCAGGAGAACAACCGCGACCCCTGGGTCTACAGGACCACCGACTACGGCAAGACCTTTCGCCTCATCGTGAACGGCCTGCCGAAAAGCATGCTGAGCTACGCCAAGGTGATCCACGAGGATCCGGTGCGCCGAGGCCTCCTCTACCTCGGCACCGAAAACGCCATTTACGTCTCATTCAACGCCGGGGAGAGCTGGCTGCCGCTGCAGACCAATCTGCCCCATGCGCCGGTCTCCGGGATCGTGGTGCAGGGGCATTTCAACGATCTGGTGATCTCGACCTACGGCCGGGGCTTCTGGATTATGGACGACATCACCCCGTTGCAACAGCTTTCCGACTCGGTCCTGAGCAAGAGTTCCCACCTCTTCGCGCCGAGGGCCGCCTATCGCTTTCGGTCGATCACCGCACCGTCCACCACCTACGACGATCCCACCGTTGGAGCCGATCCCGAATACGGTGCGGCGATCAACTACTTCCTGAGTGCGCCCGCGAAGGCGCAGCCGGTGGTGACGATCCTCGATCCCGCCGGTCAGGTGATCCGCACCCTCTCGAGCCCGAACGCCGCGGGGCTCAACCGGGTGCACTGGGACCTCCGCGGCACTCCGAGCGCGGAAGTGCGCCTGCTCACATCGCCGATGTACGCGCCGCACATCGCGCCCGGACCGGAGGGCAGGGTGGCGCCGGGAGCGGCTCGGCTCTCCATCCTGCATCCTCCCGGCACTTATACCGTGCGACTCACCGTGGACGGGGCGTTCCAGACCCAGCAGCTCGTGGTCAGGAAGGATCCCAATTCAGCGGGTACCGAGGCGGATATCGCAGCCCAGACCCAGGTCGTCACTGCCCTGCGCGACGAGCTCAATACCGCGGCGGCCGCGGTGAGCCGGATCGAATCGGCACGGGCCCAGCTCGAGGCGCTGCCGAGGCTGACCACCGATACGACGATGCGGCGGGCGGCGGCGGCCATGAACCAGAAGCTCATGGACCTGGAGATGAACCTGGTCGATCTCCGGCAGACGGGCGCGGGGCAGGACGGCGTCCGGTTCGGGTCGAAGTTGATCGCCAAGATCGGCTACCTGGCCAACGGGATGGCCGGCGGAGATTTCAAGCCGACCAATCAGCACGTTGAGGTGCAGCAGATTCTCGTGGAAGAGCTGCGCACCCATCTGCGGGCGCTCGACGTATTGATGACCGGTGACCTCGTTGCATTGAATGAACAGCTCAGGATGAAGAACCTGCCGACCATCGTCGATCGTGCAGCGGCGAGGCTCGTGCCATGACGGCCGGCGGCCTGCTTGCTCTCGCCGCACTCGCTGTCCCGGCGCCAAATCAGCAGCCACCGCTGCGCCGCATCGGCGCTTCCGAAGTGGAGTTCAGGGCGCCGTTCACGGCGGTGACCTCGCTCAGGGAATTGCGCGACGGCCGCGTGCTCGTCGCCGACGCGCGCGACAAGATCCTGCAGCTTGTGGATCTCCGGGCCGGCACCGCGACCAAAGTCGGACGGGAGGGCGCCGGGCCCGGCGAGTACGGCATTCCGCAAAGCCTCGTGGCTCTTCCCGCCGACACCACGATTCTCCACGATCCGATGAACGGGCGCCTGCTGCTCATCCTGCCCGACGGCACCCCCGGACCGCTGCTGCGCGTCCCGGAGTTCGATCCCGCGACCCGAGGCGGACCCCGTGCCTCCGATGCGCGGGGCCGCTTCTACTATGAGGTTTCTCGACTGGGTGAGCCGGGCAGCCTGTACCACGGGAGCGGCGTCGACGTGGTCCGCTTCGACCGCGCGACTGCGCGCGCCGATACCCTGGCCACCCTGGCGCTTCCCGAGCAGCTCTCTACTGGAGTCCGCGTCTTTCCCGGCGGGATGGTCCGCCGCTTTACCAACAAGCCGTTCGCGTTCCAGGACATTGCCGCGTACGCCGCCGACGGCCGCGTGGCGATTGTGCGCGCCCAAGACTATCGCGTCGAGTGGCTGGCGCCCGATGGCAAGCATGTCGCCGGGCCCGCTACCCCCTACGACCGCGTGCGCATCACCAGCGCGGAGCGCGAGGCGTTTCTGGCGAGCCAGACCCGCCCCGGCAACATCATCATTCGCGGTCCGTCCGGCGGTGGTACTGCACCGGGCGCCGGCGCTCCACGTGCGGCGCCGATCCCGCGGGGGGCCGACCCCTTCGAGGATCAGCCCGTCCTATGGCCCGACCACAAGCCGCCGTTTCTCGCGGGCGCCGCCGCGGTCGCCCCCGATGGCCGACTCTGGGTGCTCAAGACCAGGCCGCACGACGATCCCGTCCCCGTGTACGACCTCTTCGACGGCACCGGCCGGGTGGTCGAGCGCATCGCGCTGCCCCCGCAGACTCGGCTGGCTGGGTTCGGCCGGGGCGTGGTGTATCTGGCGCGGACCGATGCCGACGACCTGCAGTGGCTGGGCCGCTATCGCCTGTGACCACGGTCAGTTCGCGCGCCGCACCCGATAGCGGGCGGCGTCGGTCGGACGGTCTGTTGACTCATACATGAGGATCAAGCGCTCCAGGACGCTCTCCGTCTCGGCGCGGGCCCGGTGCCCGGACGGCAGCGCCGCTTCCCGAATCGCCAGCGCCTCTCGCAGCAACGGCTCGGCTTCCGCCGGTTTACCCGCGTGATCGGCTTAGTCTTTCCGGCGCCCCTTGATCGGTCCGTTGTTCCCCCACCCGTAGTTCCACACCCCGGACACCTGGGCCCCGCTGACACGAAGCCGGAGCTCCAGCGTCTGATCGTTGATGTCGACCATGGCCCAGATGCGGTCGCCGCCCATGACGAGCTCGGCGAGCGGAACATCCTTGCCATCCCACCGAACCGACCCGATCGATCGTCCAGCCGAATCGGCGACCGTCAGCACGAGGCTTCGCGGCGTCGGCTTCTCCCTCCCCTTCATGGTGACGGATTCGAATTCGTAAACGCCTCCTGGTCGAAACTGCAGTGGTCGGCGCGAGTCCTCGAGCTTCTCGACCATCCGCCGGACGTTGCTGTTGTGGGGACTGATGGCCAGCGAACGCCGGAAGTGGATCAGGGCGTTGGTCGTGTCGCCGGCGAATAGGTAGCCCCGTCCGACTTCGTTCGCGGCGGAGTGCGAGCGCGGATACAACTGCTCCACGAGCAGCCGAAGGCGGATGGCGTTCGGCCGGTCGCCTTTCAGATAGAGTGTTCGCCCATAGCCCCGAAGCACGAGCTCGAACACCGGAACGACGTCAGGATAGGTGCTCCGGATTCGCTCGAACAGCGCGACCGACTCCGCCCCGGCATTGGCCTTCATCGCCAGACTATCGAGCTGGCTGACGAGCGGGTGCACCGCTGCGTTCCGTATCGCGATCGAGTCACGCATCCGCTGTAGATCCGCCAGTGCATACCAGCGGCCGCGGGTGACGGTGCCGCGCACCCGCTTGAGGTGTTCGAGGTTCGCCAGAGGATTTGCTTCCAGGAGCACCAGGTCCGCCCTGCTCCCTACGCTCACCGTGCCGAAGCGCTCGGAGCCGCGCAGGCGCCTCCGCATGAACTCACCGGGCAGACGGGTGGCCGACTCGAGCACCTGGTAGGGCGTGAACCCCGCGAGGATCAGCTCGTGCAGGTCACCGTGGAGCGACTGCCCCGGAAAACCGAATGTCTCGGTATCGGTCCCACCGAACACCGGGGCACCGGCATCGCGCAGCGCCTTGACCAGGCGACGCATCCTGGGAAGCTGCTTCGTGAGATAGCCGTTGAAGTCGGCCTGATTGGGCCTAAGGCTTCGGTTGCTCGAGGGCAGCTTCTCGCTCAACCCCGCAGCCGAGTGGTAGCGCATCTCCGGGTCGTCCAGCAGCTTCGGAATGTCGCTGCTCTCGGCCAGCATCTCGCTGTAGGCGTAGAGGTTGGCGGTGACCGCCGTGCCATGTTTTCCGGCCAGCCGCGCAGCCACGGCGAACATCGAATCCTCGATGCCGGCGTTGAAGAGCTCCTCCACGTGCGCGACGGCCGCCTGTCCCTGCTCGATGATGCCGCGCCAGCCAACCTGCCACGGTATATGTCCGAACACCGGCATGCCCGCCCGCTTTGCCTCAGCAAGGATCGCGGAGTACTCCGAGGGATTGAGCATGCTGTACACCTTGATGAAGTCGTACCCGGCGCGATGCTGCTCGGCGACGACAGCCCGCGCCTCGCCGGGATCCTCGACCGAGACGAACAGCGGGTTGCCGGGCGGATAACCGTTCACGCTGGGCCCGGCGGAGTAGATGGTCGGGCCGACGAGCTCTCCCCGCCTGATCCGGTCCCGCCAGGTGAGGACATCGGGAAAGCCATGCATGACCGCTATCGTCGTCACGCCGTACGCCAGGTACGACGGGAGTCCATCGGTGTCGTAGGGATGGACGTGCATGTCGACGAGGCCCGGGATCAAATACAGACCCCTGCCATCGATTCGGCGTGCACCGTCCGGGATCCGGGTCGCGGCCGAGGGAGCGACCCGCTCGATGGTCTCGCCCCGGATGACGACCGTGTGATCGTTGAGGGAATCCCGGCCATCCATTGGCAGGACGGTGACGTGCTCGATGGCGGTGACGGATGGACCGCGAAGCACGGTGGGGACCGCGAGCAACGGCAGCAGCGCCATTGCACGGCGGACGAGCGGCCAGACGACCATGTGAGCTCCGGTGTGAATTTGTAAGGGTTGGATACCGGGGGGGGATGAAAGCGTCACATCGGTCGGACTTTCCTACGGCTTGAGCTCCTCCACGACGAGCCCACCGGTGAAACTCTCCATGGTCACCTGAGCGCCACCGTTGCCGAACCGGGCGGTAAAGATGCCCCGGCGCCGCTGTTCCGTGATCGTATGGGGCAGGGCCGAGCTGAACCCGCCTCCGACGGTCGCGACGGAGATGGTCGCGTTGATCGGGGCGACGCTCTTCACAAAGACGGAGCCCGAATGGGACATCAGCGCGTACCGGCCGTCCTCGTGCAGCGGCCCACTGAAGCGGACGACGCCACCGATGCTGCTGGCGCGCAAGTTCTGCGTGTCAACGTTCTGCAGCGTCACATGGTTGGCGTTGCTCTTCACATCCACGTCGCCGACGATGTCGCTCAGGGTGATCGGACCCATAGTGGATACCACGACGACACCGGCCCGCGCTCCTCGCAGCTCGATGGGGCCTTCGAACGACCGAAGCGATACGGCGCCGCGGCCGCCGTCGATCACGATCTTTCCTGACGTGATGCTGGCGTCCACCGACCCTTCGGTGCCGTGGACGGCGATATCGACGTCGCGGCGGCCGAGCGTCAGGCTCATCCGCCGCGGAACGGTGATCTCGTAGTCCACCAGATCGATGCCATTCGTTGGAGTTCGGGCTCTGACGTGGAGCACCGCGCCTTCGAGAACGGCCTGAACCACGGCGCCGCGCTCCGGACGGGCAATGATCCGCACCGCGCTCCGATCCCAGACCTTCACGTCGATCGACCCCGCCGAGGCAGAGACTTCGAGGCGGCTCTCCGGGCGCACGGCGATCGTGGTGTCGAATGGGGCTTGCTGCATCGTCAGGGCAAGCAGCATGCAAGTCAGCATCGTCGATCCTTTACTAGGTGGCGGTCAGCTGCGGAGGTGCACGACCGCGACGGCTCGGCGGAGTGTCATCAGCCGCGCGTCACGAAGCTGGCTGACGGAGCGGCTCACGTAGTCGTTCGCCGGGTCGGCCGCCAGCGCCCGCTCGGCCTGCGCGATCGCGCTATCGATCGTCGCGAGGCTCGCTTCGAGCGCCCTGACGGTTTCGGGACGCAGCCGGTCTTTGTTCTCGCGCAGGATCGCCTCGAGATCAAAGGAGGCTTGGCTGTATGCCGATTCTTCACCCCCGCGCCGCGCGAGGAGTCCGCCAATCACCGCCAAGCCGATCAAAGAAGCCGCGATTGCGGTGCGGACCTTCCAGCGGCCACGGGAGACCGGGATCGAGCGCCGGATGGCTGACCATTGCCGACCCGTCGGCTGGTCGCCTGCAGCCACGGGATCGGCGGCAAGGCCCGTGATCACGATCCGAAGCTCTGTGAGGCTCTGCCGGCAGGCCTCGCATTCCAGAAGATGACTCTCGAGGAGCCGTGCATCCGTTTCCGTGAGCTCACCATCGAGGTATTCCGACAGACGCTCCGACCAGGTATCGCTCATGACAGTTCCCGGTTAGCTAGTAACCCGCGCAACGCCATGCGTCCCCGATGCAGGCGCATCTTGGATGCGCTCTGGCCGATACCGAGCAGCCGGCCGATCTCGTCGTGCGTATAGCTCTCCATGTCGTGCAGCACGACGACTTCCCTGAGACCCGCGGGCAGCGTCGCCAGCGCGCGTTCCAGGTCGGGATCGCCTGTCGGCTGGTCCTGCGCCGCGAGCGTATCCAGTGGTGCGTCAACGGCGGCGTGACGGCGATTCCGCTCCAGCTCCCGCAGCAGCACGTTGACGGCAAGGCGGTGCAGCCAGGTTCCGAAGGCCGCCTCGGCGCGGAATTGGTCCAGCCCATGCCAGGCGCGCACAAACACCTCCTGCGTCCCGTCCTCCGCCTCACCCGGACCCAGCAGCCGGCGGGCGAGTGCTTTCACCCGTGCCGCATGTCTCCAATACAGCCGACCGAACGCCTCGGCGTCGCCGGCCGCGGCGAGTCTCGCATCGGCCTGGTCGGGCCCGGCGGTCATCGCGCCCGGTATCGGGGCGGGCGGGATGGCACGTGCGTAAGCATTCACGGATTAGATACCCTGAAGGGCTGAAGGGTCACAATGGGGGCCGGTGGGGGGCCGGAACCCCGAATCGATCCGGCGTTGTATCTTTTCCCTTTGCCTCCAACCCGGCCGACACCCATGACCGCCAACACGAGCCTCGGTATAGCGATGGTGCTCCTCCTCGGGATCACCGCGCCCCGCCTCTCCGCCCAGGCCCAGACCTCGCAAGCTCTCATCGCGAGGGCAGCGCGGGCCATGGGTGGCGCCAGCGCGCTCGATTCGCTCCGGAACAAGACCGTGGAGTTCAATACCGTGGCGTTCGGAGTGGGGCAGGAAGAGACTTACCTGTCTCCAGCGCGCGCGACGCTTACATTCGGGCGCACAGCGACGGACTACGCGGGCGCGAGACAGCTCACGACCCAGGAGGTGAGGCAGACCAACGGGACGGTCAGCCGCCAGCGCCGGGTGACCCTTACCACCATGAGCATGCTGGAGAACAACGGCGTGCTCGCGATGGACGCCGCCGGCGTCTCGGCCGGGCTCGCGCGGGCCCTCTCGCTCCAGCTCGAGCGGATCCTCCGCTCGGCGGTTCAGCACGGAAGCGCGGCAACGTCGCTGCCGCCCCGGACCCTTCGCGGCGAGGCCGCCGACGGCATCCGCATGCTGCTCGGCCCCGACACCGTCAATGTCTGGTTCGACAGGGCCACCGGGCTTCCGGTCGCCAGCGAAAGAGTGACGGACGACGGAGTCCTCGGCGACCGCCGAACCCTCACCTGGTACACCCGCTGGGAGGACGCCGGTGGCCTCAAGCTGCCGCGCCAGATCGATGTGACGGTCAACAACCGCCTCCAGACGCACACCGTTCTGACATCGGCCGCCGTGAACCAGGCGTTGGACCAGGCGCAGTTCGTCATTCCGGACTCGATGGCGACGAAGGCCCCACCGGCCCCCAGCCCGCCGGCTGCGCCACCTGCCATCTTTGTGACATTGGTGAATCTGGCTCCGGGCGTCTGGCGCGCGGAGGGCGGAACCCATTTCTCCCTCGTTGTGGAGCAGGGCCCGGGCCTCCTGGTGGTCGAGGCCCCGCAGAGCTCGACACGCTCCAATGCGGTGCTCGACACCCTGAAGAGCCGGTTCCCCGGTCGCCCGGTGACCGCCGTCGTGCTCACCCACCACCACTGGGATCACAGCGGCGGGATCCGAGGCTACATGGCGCGCGGCATCCGGGTGATCGCGCACAACCGGAACGCGGGGTTCGTGCGAGGCATTGCCGCCGCGAGGAAGACGGTAGCCCCCGACCGGCTCTCGCGCGGGACGCCGGTGCCGCCGGTCGTGAGCGTGCGTGACTCTCTCGTGCTCGGCGCAGGCCCTGGGCGGGTAGTCCTCTATCCGCTCGCCTCGGTGCATGTCGAAGGGCTGCTCGCCGCGTGGGTCCCCTCGGCTGGCGTCCTGTTCACCAGCGACGTGGTGTCGCCGACCGCAAACGTGGCGCCGCCGCGGCTCGGGAGCGCGGAGCTAGTCGCCTTCGCCAGGGCGGTGGGCATAGCACCGACCCGATACGTTGGTGGGCATGGAGTGGTGATCGACTGGTCGGCATTGGAAGCCGCGGCGCGCTGAATCGGAGTCGGATTTGAAGATTTGGCCGCGCTAGGTCCGACTTACCTGAATGAT
This sequence comes from uncultured Gemmatimonas sp., assembly GCA_964439025.1. Lineage (GTDB taxonomy): Bacteria > Gemmatimonadota > Gemmatimonadetes > Gemmatimonadales > GWC2-71-9 > JABFSM01. Next base: position 92,855 of record CAYTMW010000011.1, read on the forward strand.
GCTCTGCTTGCCGTTGTGCCGGAGGGGGCCGCGCAATCGCCCCGCCGCCGCGTCGAGCCGCTTCCGCACCGAAGCCTCGAACCAATCGGTGTCGTCAACGACGAGGAAGCCGCCGGGCACTACCCTTGGCAGCAAGCGCTCGATCTCGCCCCACACCACCTCGGGATCGTGGCTCCCATCGAGGTACACCAGCGAAAACTTCGAGATCGGGCGACGCTCCCCGTCGATCCACAGGTAAAGCTGGTCCAGCAGAGTCAGAAACAGCTCCGAATCCATCATGTAGTGGATGTGGTTTGGGTGTGAAGCGAGGGCCCGCTTCATCGCGAGGTAGTGCCGGTCGTCGTACACGAATGGTGCACCTTCATATGGCCGGGTCCCGTAGGGATCGACTGTCAGGACCAGCGGACGCCTTGTGCCGGCGGGATAGACCAGCCCGAGTATCCGGAGCATGAGCAGCGCCGAGCCACCTGAACGGGTGCCGATTTCGAGCAGCGGCGGGGGATCGTCGCTCCGGGGCAGGCCGGCGACCGCGCGCGCGAGCTCCAGCAGATACTGTGTTCGCGTGTCGCTCTTCCGGCGGCACCGGAACACCTCCCAGCGCAGCCGGATCTTGCTGGGTGTCCGGTCGCCATCGGGGCGTGTAAATGCGCTCATGATTGGTAATAGCGATAACCGCTACGGATGGCGAGTCCGCTGTTCAGTAAACCCGCGCCTCCCCATCGGTATCTCATACAGGTGACCGAATCCCACCACCAAGTCCCGCCATCCATGAGAGCAGTCGACACATGCTTGACACGATCCGAAGGCGCTGGGCTCCTGTTCTGGTCGTCAGCTTGGCCTGTTTACTCCCGGCGCCCGCCGCTGCGCATCCCGGCTCCGGCATCGTCATCGACCGGCTGGGCCAGATCTACTTAGTCGACATGGTCAGCGGGGTATGGAAGTTCGATGCGAAAGGCGTCCTGACCCACATTCCGGGACCGGGGTTCCACTGGATGACGCTTGATGCGGACGACCGCTTCGGCGCCATCCGGCTTCCGTCGGGCTCTGACGGAGACGTCGCTCGAATCGGGGCCAACCCCACGCTGCTGCTCGGCAGCGACTATCCCCTCGCGATGGGCCGGGACGGCAACCTCTACTACCCCTCGCATGGCGGAGGTCCCGTACAGATTCTGAAGCTGCTGCCCTCCGGCGAATCGTCGATCCTGGCCACTCTCCCCGCGAGGACCGGGCGCGGGCCGCTCCGCGATCTGAACGGCCTCGGCGCCGGTCCCGACGGCTCCCTCTACTACACCGAAAACGAGGCGATCCGCCGCATCAGCCGAGAGGGGCGAGTCTCGACCGTCGTCGAGAACCTCGCCCTCGCTGGCTGCGCGTCGCCCCCGCTGCTGCGCGGACTTGACGTCGATGCCGCCGGGACCATCTATGTCGCGGCGACCGGGTGCGGCAGCGTGCTCAAAGTCACGCCCGCCGGGCGGGTCACCATCCTGCCCCAGGTCCAAAGCCCCTGGGCGCCGACCGGCGTCGCCCTGTTCGGCAACGATCTGTATGTGCTCGAATTTCAGAACCCGGAGTCCGACGACCGGCGTGGGATGCTACCGCGCGTCAGGAGAATCGCCCCTGATGGGAAGACCGCCATCATCGCGACCGTGACTCGGCACTAGCCTTTCCGCCGCACGTGCGGCAGTAGGCGCCAGACCCGGCCGCCGGGGGTACCTTTAGAGCTATGGCTTCGACCTTCCCCAGCGTGGCAACCATCGCTGTGGCTCTGTTCGCCAGCCTCCTCCCGGGCTGTCGGGCGCTTGGTACGGAGCCGCTCCCGCTGGAAGGCGATCTCGCCGTGGCGATCACGACGGACCGGACCGACTATGACCCGGGTGCGACGGTCCAGGTGCATTTCAGCAACGCGACGTCCGAAACCCTGGGGTACTCGAACCTCTGCGGTGCGCCCCTCGAATACAAGCGGGGTGGTGTCTGGAGGGAGATACCGCGGACCCCACCGCCGTGCGCTGCCATACTTTTGCTTCTCAGCCCTTTTGCATCCCGCGATCTGCCCTATGCCCTTCCTTCGGACTTGGCCAGCGGCTTGTACAGGATTCGGTACGAGTTCTCCCGCGAACAGGCTCCCGGCGGGACGGGACTCACTCGGCGGAGCAATACTTTCACAGTGACGCGGTAGATGTCGAGGGAAGACAACGTGCGAATACTCTCCGTCCTCGCAACAGCGCGCGGCAATTACACCGTGCTCTGCCTTTTCCTCGCCAGCGCCTGCACCGGCGCCGAGCAGCAGATAGCCGCACCTCCACCTCCACCGTTGCTCCCGAGTATCACGGTCAGCATGTCCCCCAATGGCTCGACCATAAGCGTCGGAGATTCCGCCCAGACTCGTGTCACGGCTGTCGACATCGAGGTCAGTGGATGGTCGTGGGTCGCGGCGTGAAAGCGGGTACCGCCACGGTGTTTGTGCGCTAGAGCCGGGTCACGGCCAGGGTACGGACACTGCCTACACTCAGGCGCCAGTCAAGGAGTCCCTGATGTGGAAGACCATGGTCACGACCTTCGCGTTACTCGGAACACTTCCCCAAGTAGCTGCCGCCCAATCGTGTTCCCGCGACACAGTCACCCGGCGAGAGCTTGGCCTGGCGATGCGTGAGGCGCGACTCGCTCCTGGCGGCGGCTACGATATTCTCGCGACGACCAATTCGGCGAGGTTTACATCCGCCGTATTCCAGCGCCTGATTGAGCGCGGTCTGGCTCATCGGCCCGATGGAGGCACGCTCTTCATCCCGCACGATACATTCTGGCGGGAATTCCTGATTGTTGCCGGCCTGCGCGCGGGAGAGGAAGACAAGGCGCCAATCGGCCGGCGTCTGGCGTTTGACTACCACGAGGGCACCCACCTGACCTTTGGGCCCCCGGACAGGATTATCAAAAGGATCAAGCGCGGGCCGACGCCGTTGATCGCCGCGAATGTGAGGCTCGCTTGGCCCGATCGGCCAGACGGGCTCCGCAAGTACTCCTCAGTCGATACGCTTTCGGTACCGCAGATGAAGGTGACCAATCACCAGGTGATGACGTTCCGGTTCCTGGTGTTCAGTGATATGATGGTGCTCGATGACATCGAAGGAATCTCCGGTCGGCCTCTCTCCGGCTTGCTCGGCACCCTCTTCAAGCTGATAGGCGAGGGGAGTGCCGTATTCGCTCGTTTCAGCATCTCGAGGGACGGGCTGCAGGTCTTGCGGGCGAAGGCGACAAAAATAGTTTCCAAGACAGTGACAGCCACGATCAATCCCGACGGTCGTGCGCAGAACGGGGTGCCCGATGGTCGAACCGATCTGATCGAAATAGAGGCCCGCCTCAAACAGCCGCTGGAGCTCGAATACTACCCATACCGCTGCTGGTCGCCGCCTGAATGAACCTAGCGGAATCAAAATGGCTGGTCAGCTGGCTGTCCGGAGTGCGATCCGCACCTGGATGCGGCTCAGCCGGTCGTAGGCCCGCCGCTCGCCCAGGATCGGCCACCAGTCGTACAGGAAGATTTCCAGCGGTCTCCACATGGCAACCCATCCAACGATGATCAGGCCCTGATTGAGCAACAGCGCTGGGGAGCTCTCGCCCATTACCCGAGCGGCTCCCTCTGAAATCACGATCACCAGGGCCAGAAACGCGATGCCGATGCCGAGACTCGCGAACCCGCGACGAATGAGCAGACGCAGTTTCCGCTGCAGGCGCAGGGATTGGCGGGAAAAGTGCTCGCGGACGGAGTCCCCGAGGACCTTCTCCTGTTCGGAAAGTCCGGCCGCCTGGTCGAGATGAACCACGAGCGTGCCCGCCGTTCGCGGGTGCAGCTCCCTGAAGCAGGCGACGATGTACTCCTCGGCCTTGGGGTCCAGGTCTTTCTCGGAAAACGGAGAAGGGTCGAGCGATTCAAAGAGCTGGCTCAGCTCCCGAAGGCGGACCTCGATGACGCTGGACGCGTAAGGGCTCGTAGTGCCGGCTCCTGATCGAGAAGTGGTATAATCTATGTGCATTCAGCCCGCCGCCCCGGAGATCCACGGGCGCTCGCTCGCGATTTCCGCGGCGACCGAAAGCGCAGGGCGTTAGGTTTCCACTTGGCGAATGATCTTGTAAGATCGATTCAAAGGAGTATAGCAATGAAAAAGCTCAGGCGATCAACTTGGATGGCTTTGCTTCCATCCTTCATCTTCCTGTTGGCAGGAAGCACTCCACGAATCGCTGTGGCACAGGAGGCCGCCCCTCAGAGGAAGAGCGCCACTGCACAGGAGCAACCTCGCTACAAAGCCATCTTGGAACCGATCAACTACAAGGAAGACGTGGCGTTCACCGACGTTTTCTTTGTCAACGACAAGGTAGGCTGGGTGTCGGGCGGTGCCGGCGGTGTAATGCAGGGCGCTGTCATTCTTCATACGCGGGATGGTGGAGAAAGCTGGGCGATTCAGGTAGGCGACTTGCAGTCTAGCGAGGTGGCTTATAGAGAGCTGAGGTTTGCAGATGAAAAGCATGGCTGGGCCTTCCAGCGTAATTCCAATAAACTACTCCGCACCACTGATGGAGAAACATGGGAGCCGATTGGGGTCCTCCCTGGTCATCACGGCGACTACGCATTTTCTTCGCCCACAGTCGGGGTCGTTTCGACCGGCAACAAGATATTGCGCACCCAAGACGCAGGCCGCACTTGGACAGAAGTCTTCACCTGCGTCACGAAGGCAGAGGTTGAGGGACTGATGCGCAATGTGGAGTGTAGCTTCGACAGCTTCCACTTTCCTTCCCAACAGGTGGGCTACGCGATTGGAGGATCCTCCCAAGTTAATACACTCTTTGTCGCAAAGACCGAGGACGGCGGCGCGAACTGGAAGGTGTGGGCCGTTTTGCCCGCTGAGAGCGGCAAGGATGCGGGCGTATTTTTCACGGACGACAATACCGGTTTTGTTCGTACGTATCGCGGCAATTTCTTTGCCACCCTAGACGGCGGGCAGACCTGGCGCGGGATCACCGGAACAGTCGGCTCAGGCGGACCAGAGATCAAGTTCGCTGACCGCGAGGCGGGCTGGGCAATCTCAGCGTATGGTAACTTCAACTACACGGTTGACGGAGGAAAGCGTTGGGTTGTGCGCCAGATCAAGTTCCCGACAACCGTGGCGGCTTTCAGCTTTCCGCGGCGCGACCGTGGATACGTAGTGGGCGAACACGGCATGATCTACCGCTACCGCATCGTGCCGGTCGCTTACAGCGCCCGTGGCATGATCGAAGCACCCATGATGCCGAGTGTAGTACCCGCAACCCGCTGAACGGGCTCACTCGACGTACCTCAATACCGGTGCTTGCAGTGGTTCGCTACGGCTAATCTGGCGCCCGGCGATGCGTGTCTTTGAAACGCTCGTTGGGCGGGCCCGGCGCGCCGGGCCCGCCACGACATAGGCTTGATACCGGAGAAACGCCTCGAGCTCCCCGATCGCCCTCCCGGGTACCCGCATCTTCTGTTCTCCGATAGCGATCGATGACACAAAAGCCCCGGCAGGGTCACACGGTCTCGGCCTCGCTCACTTTGCCAGAGCGGCCAGCACATGTTGCACAGCCTTCAGTTCGGCAGGCTTGACGAGATGATGGTCAAATCCCGCTTCGGTCGTGCGACGACGGTCCTCTTCTTGTCCCCATCCCGTC
>CAYTMW010000012.1:0-9432 GCA_964439025.1 uncultured Gemmatimonas sp.
CCCAGTGCACCCAGTGCCGGGAAGGCACCGCGTGGACCACCAAGATCCTCGAGCGGATCCTCAAGGGCGAAGGCAAGCCGGACGATCTCGACCTGCTGGTGGAGCTCTCCGAGAACATGACCGGGACGACCATCTGCGTCCTCTCTGACAGCTGTGCCGCACCCATCGTGAGCGGCATCCGGAAGTTCAGATCGGAATTTGATGCGTATGTGGAGCGGCGGCGTTCTCCGGCACTGGCCAGTGTGTAGGGAGTCAGGGAGCTGGCTCCCTCCAACGCAGAGAAATGAATGAGCCTAGATCTCGTCAACGTCACCATCGACGGCGTTTCCGTCGCGGTGCCCAAGGGCACCACGATCATCGAAGCGGCCAAGCAGGCCGGCGTCCTGGTGCCGCACTACTGCTACCACCCGTCGCTGCCGTCGCCCGCGGTCTGCCGGATGTGCCTGGTCGAGGTGGAGAAGGCGCCCAAGCTCATGCCGGCGTGCGTCACCACCGTGGCCGAGGGGCAGGTCGTCAAGGTGATGAGCGAACAGGCGCTCAAGGCCCGCGAGAGCGTGCTGGAGTTCCTGCTGATCAACCATCCCCTCGATTGCCCGATCTGCGACCAGGCCGGGGAGTGCGAGCTGCAGGACTACGTCTTCCAGGAAGGGCGGGCCGGCACCCGCTACGCCGATTACGCGAAGCGCTTCAGCCCGGTCGAGGACTTCGGGCCCGATGTGCTCTATGTGCCCAACCGGTGCATCCTCTGCACCCGGTGCGTCCGCTTCATGGATGACGTCGCAGAGACGCCGGTGCTCAACGTCTCGGAGCGGGGCGACCGCGCCTACATCGGGATCGATCCCGGCGAACGACTCGATCATCCCTGGTCCGGCAACGTCGTGGACCTCTGCCCGGTCGGCTCCCTCATCTCCAAGGACTTCCTGCACAAGGCGCGGGCCTGGGATCTGGACAAAACCGCGAGCGTCTGCCCCGGCTGCACCCAGGGCTGCAACATCATGATCGATACGCGCGACGATGTGGTGGTGCGGCTCCGCCCGCGTGCCAACCTCGACGTCAACCGCCACTTCATCTGCGATGTCGGCCGCGCCGATTACCGGTGGATGAATCGAGGCGACCGGGTCGAGATTCCTTTCGTCCGGGAGGGAAACAGGACGGTGCCGGCCGACTGGGAAGTTGCGCTCGGGCGCCTCACGGACCTGGTCGAAGGAGCCGGCGGGAGGATCGTTGTGCTCGCCTCCGGCCGGGCCTCGCTCGAATCCCTCGGATGGGTTCGCCGGCTCCTCGAGGGGCACGACGTCACCGGCGCGATCAAAGTGCCGACAGGCGGGGTGGCACCGCTTCCCGGCATTCCCGATCTCGCGCTCCGCGCGGAGCGGGTGCCCAATCTCGACGGCGCCCGGCTCGCGGGATACACCGCATCGTGGGAGGCGGCAGTGGCCGCGGTGGAAGGCGCCGCGCTCGTTTTGCTGCTGGATGTGGCGCTGGAGGACTCGGAGGTGGCGCAATTGGCGCGGGCGGGAAGCGTCGTCGCGCTGGCCAGCGTCGAGGACGACCGGCTCAAGGGATCGGCGCTGCTGCTCCCCGTCTCGACCATGGCGGAAGAAAACGGGACCTACATAAACCGCGACGGGCGGGTGCAGCGGTTCACCCAGGCCAAGGCACCGCCGGGGATGGCGCGGCCGGCCTGGTGGATAGCCGCCGAAGCGTGGTCCCGGAGCGAACAGGGAAGACGCGTTCCCGAGACGGCGGCGCTCGCGTTCGCGGGGCTCGGTACCACGATCCCGGCGCTGGCCGGAATCACCTACGCCGATCTCGGCGGGACCGGACGGGTGGTCTCCCGTGACGCCACGTCTCGCCCCGCCAGCCCCGCCGGGGCGGGGTCGCGATGACGCCCGAGTTCAAGGGATTTCTCATCCTCAGCATCCTCAAGATGCTGTTCGTGTTCACCGTCGTGATGATCGGCGTCGCCCTGCTCACGCTGATGGAGCGCAAAGTGAGCGCGTGGATGCAGAACCGGCACGGTCCTAACCGGGTCGGCTGGGCCGGCCTGCTGCAGCCCGTCGCCGACGGGATCAAGAACTTCGTCAAGGAAGAGACCTACCCGGCCGAAGCCAACAAGTGGCTCTTCTTCCTCGCGCCGGCGCTTGCGTTCATTCCCGCGCTGCTGCTGTCGGGGGTGATTCCCTGGGCGGCGCCCCTGCCGGTGAATTGGGACGCGAACCTGCCGCTGATCGGACCGGTCAGCTACCACGGACCGCTTTCCATGGCGGTGACCGATCTCCCGGTGGGGTTCCTCTTCGTGCTCGCGATCAGCTCGCTCGGGGTATACGGAATCGCCCTGGCCGGCTGGGCCTCCAACAACAAGTACTCCCTCCTGGGCGGGCTGCGCTCCAGTGCGCAGATGATCTCCTACGAAGTCGCGATGGGGATGAGTCTGGTGCCGGTGCTCCTGCTGAGCGGAAACGTCACCTTCGCCAGGATCATCGAGACCCAGCAGGCCGGTCTCTGGTTCGTCCTGCCGCTGTTCCTTTCGTTCTTCATCTTCCTGGTGGCGGGGTTCGCCGAGACCAACCGGCTCCCCTTCGACCTGCCCGAGGCCGAATCGGAGCTGGTCGCCGGATATCACACCGAATACAGCGCGATGAAGTTCTCGATGTTCCCCATCTCCGAGTACGCCAACATGGCGACCGTCTCGGCAATGCTGGTGACGCTGTTCTTCGGCGGGTGGGACATCCCGGGCATCCACTGGGACGAGCGGGGCGGAGTGCTGCAGACCCTCGCCACCGCGGGATTCATGTTTCTCAAAGTCTTCCTTTTCCTCTTCCTCTTCATGTGGATCCGCTGGACCCTTCCGCGGTTCCGCTACGATCAGCTCATGGCGCTGGGGTGGAAAGTCATGCTTCCGCTCGCGCTCGTCTACATCATGGTGACCACGCTGGCGATCTGGGGCATCGAGCAGGTGGCCGGCGTCACCGGGCCCCGGCTCAAGATGCTGATCCTCTTCGGGCTCAACCTGGTGCTCGGGTATCTGGTGTTCTTCGTGCTGGACCGGGGCCTCATTATCTCCGGCTCCTACCGGGCCCGCGGCCCGGCCAAGACAAGCGCTTCGCGCGCCGGAATGGGGACCTGATGGCAATCGGTGTCAAGGTGCTTCCGCGGCCGGAGCGGCAGGTCAACTACGTCCGCGCCGCGCTCAAGGGCATGGCGCTCACCTTCAAGCACATGCTGCAGCCGAAGGTGACGATGCAGTATCCCGAGCAGAGGAGCACGGAGGAGTACACCATCTCGCCGAGGTGGCGGGGTACCCACCGGATGCTCGCCGATGAGCAGGGACGCTCCAAGTGCGTGGCCTGCGGCCTCTGCCCGCAGATCTGCCCGGCCAATTGCATCAAGCTGGTGCCGGGCGAGGACGAGCAGGGGAACCGGTACCCGCTCATCTACGAAATCGACGAGTTCCGCTGCGTCTTCTGCGGCTATTGCCAGGAAGTCTGCCCCGAGGAAGCCATCCACGTGGGTGTGCACTTCGAGAATTCCGAATACAGCCGGGACCGGTTCGTCTACGATCTCGAGCGGCTCACCGCCCAGGTGCATCCGGTGTCCAGCCTCTGGGACCCAGCCGATCCGAAGGGCGAGTGAAATGGGCGTCGAGCTCGTCTTTTACGTCCTGGCCGCGTTCGCCGTCGTGTCGGCGCTGCTCTGCATCACACAGCGGAACCCGCTGGCATCCGCGCTGTGGCTGGTCTCCACGATGTTCTCGCTGGCCGCGATCTATGTCCTGCTGCAGGCCCAGTTCATCGCCGCGATCCAGGTGCTGGTGTACGCCGGTGCGGTGATGGTGCTCTTCGTCTTCGTGATCATGCTGCTCAACCTCGGGCGGAGCGCGAGCGACATCCGCGGGCTGCCGGTCCGCGTCATCGCCCTCCTGGTCGGGGCCGGGCTCCTCGCCCAGCTCGTCGTGCTGGGCCAGGTCACTCCGGGCGGCATGGCCATGACGCAGGGCGTTGTGGCGGGGGCGGGCAGTCCGATGAATGCCTTCCCGGCGGGGCAGGCAGGCGCAGCGGCTCCGGCGGCGCAGGGAGTGGTGGGCGCCATCGCGGAGCCGCTCTTCCGCGCCTACCTCGTCCCCTTCGAGATCACCTCAGTACTGCTGCTGGCGGCGGCGGTCGGCGCCGTCGTGCTGGCCAAGCGGAAGCTCTGATCATGCTCCTCGGCCCCTCGCTGCTTCTGTCCGCGGTGCTCTTCACCATCGGCGTGGTGGGGGTGCTCCTGCGGCGCAACGCCATCGTGGTTTTCATGTGCGTTGAGCTCATGCTCAACGCGGTCAATCTGACCTTCGTCGCATTCTCCCAGGTGCTCGGGCTCGGCGGACAGGTCATGGTCTTCTTCGTCATGACGGTAGCCGCCGCCGAGGCGGCAGTTGGACTCGCCATCATCCTGGCGATCTTCCGCCACACCCGCTCGGTGGACCTCAAGAACATGAACCTCCTGCAGGGCTGATGACGCTTTCTCTGCTGGTCGTCCAGGCCGCCGAAGCCACCAGCGCGCCGGAAGGCGCGGCCAGGTGGGTCTGGCTCGCCGTGGCCTTCCCGCTCCTGGGCTTTCTGGTGAACGGCGCTCTCGCGCTGCGCCGGACCCAGGCCAAGACCATGGTGTCAGTGGTGGGCGCCGGGGTTCTCATCGCGGCCTTCGCCGTGGCGGCCCTGATCTATGCGCAGCTCCGGGGGCATCCACCCGAGGCGCCGATCATCGTCGAGCTCTGGCGGTGGATTCCGTCGGGCTCGCTGGACATCCGGTTCGCGTTCCAGGTGGACCAGCTCTCGACGGTGATGCTCCTCGTGGTCACCGGGGTCGGCAGCCTGATCCATCTCTTCAGCATCGGCTACATGCACGCCGACCCGGGCTACGCCCGGTATTTCGCGTATCTCAATTTGTTCGTCGTCTTCATGCTCGTGCTGGTCCTCGGCTCGAGCCTGCCGGTGCTGTTCGTCGGCTGGGAAGGGGTGGGACTCTGCTCCTACCTCCTCATCGGATTCTGGTTCGGCGACAAAGCGAATGCCGATGCGGGGAAGAAGGCGTTCCTGGTCAATCGGATCGGTGATTTCGGCGTCCTCATCGCGATGTTCCTGCTCTGGTACACTGTCCGGAGCCTCGATTTTGCGACCATCTCCGCCAGGGCCCCCACCGACCTCGTGGCGGGGGGCGGCCTGGTCACCGCGATCACTCTCTTTCTTTTCCTGGGATGCGCCGGCAAGTCGGCGCAGATCCCGCTCTACACCTGGCTCCCCGATGCGATGGCGGGACCGACGCCGGTCTCCGCGCTCATCCACGCCGCGACGATGGTGACGGCGGGGGTGTACCTGGTGGCGCGGGCGGGGATTCTCTTTGCCATGGCGCCGTTCTCGAGCGCGGTCGTGGCGGGGGTCGGCGCGCTGACCGCTCTCTTTGCCGCGTCGATCGGTCTCCGGCAGTACGACATCAAAAAAGTGCTCGCGTACTCCACGATCTCCCAACTCGGCTACATGTTCCTTGCGGTGGGGACGGGCGCCTACGTCGCGGGCATCTTCCACCTGGTGACCCACGCCTTCTTCAAGGCGCTGCTCTTCCTCGGCGCCGGCAGCGTGATCCACGCGATGCATCACGCCTATCACGCCACCCACTCCCACGCCGATGCGCAGGACATGCGCAACATGGGCGGGCTCCGGCGCTCTCTCCCCTGGACATTCTGGCTGATGTTGATCGCCACCTTCGCCATCGTCGGGGTGCCGGGGCTCTCCGGCTTTTTCTCGAAGGACGAGATCTTGACCGCGGCGTTCGGCAGGGGAGAGACGCACCCGATCTGGCTGCTGTACTGGGCGATGGGAATGCTGACGGCGTTCATGACCGCGTTCTACATGATGCGGCTGATGGCCATGACCTTTTTCGGTGAGAACCGGACCGGCGCGGCGGAGCGGGAATATCTGCACGACGCGCCGCCGATCATGACCGGGCCGCTCGTCGTGCTGGGCATTCTCACCATCGCCGGCGGCCTGGTCAATCTTCCGGCGTTCGCGGGCGGACATCATGCCCTGGAGACCTGGCTCGAGCCGGTCCTCGCAGCCGCCCAGGCGGCGATGCCGCTCACAATGCCCCACGGCGCCACCGAATACCTGCTGATCGCCGCCGCCGTCGTCACGGCGTTTCTCGGCCTTTTCCTGGGCTGGCGCACCACCCGTGCGCGCCCCATTCCGGCCGCGGCTGACGCGCCACCAGAGACGGGATTCGCGCAGGTGCTGTTCCGGAAGTACTACGTCGATGAGATATACCACGGACTCATCGTGCGCCCGCTGGTCGGGATCTCCCGCCTCGTGCTCTGGAAAGGCGTGGACCAGGGGTTGATCGACGGCTTCGGCGCGAACGGGTCGGCCTCGCTCGCCCGGGGGCTCGGCTGGATCGGGAGCCGGCTCCAATCGGGCCAGCTCGGATTCTACGTCGTAGTCTTCCTCGTGGGCGCGGTGTGGCTGCTCCGCGCCGTGGTCTGGTAGCCGGCAATGACCGCTCTGCTCTCGTCCCTCGGCTTCGAGCGCTGGATCCTTCACGTGCTGCTGGTGCTTCCGCTCCTTGCGGTCGTTCCGGTTCTGCTCGCCCCGGCCGCCCAGGCCAAGCGCGTCGCCCTGGTGGCCACGACGGCCGAATTCCTCCTTTCGCTCGGTCTCTGGTGGGCGGTCGATACCTCCTCCGGGACGCTGCAGCTCACGGCGAGCGTTCCCTGGATCAAGGCGTGGGGCATCAGCTACGCGGTGGGCATCGACGGCATCTCGCTCACCATGGTGCTGCTCACAACCCTGCTGATGCCGCTCTGCGTGCTGGGGAGCTGGACCTACATCACCGAGCGGGCGCGCGGCTATTACGCGATGCTGCTGACCCTGCTCACCGGGGTCCTGGGCGTCTTCGTGGCCACCGATCTCTTCCTGTTCTATGTCTTCTGGGAAGTGATGCTGATCCCGATGTATTTCATCATCGGAATCTGGGGAGGCAAGAACCGGCTCTATGCCACGATCAAGTTCTTCCTCTTCACGATGGCCGGCTCGCTCCTCATGCTGGTGGCGATCCTCGTGCTGGCGTGGATCGTGGCCGGGCGGACCGGGACGCTTTCTTTCGCATATGGGCACCTGCTCGCCAACGCCGGCGCGGCGGGCTCGCTGGCGCCCTGGCTCTTTGCCGCCTTCGCGCTGGCCTTCGCGGTGAAGGTGCCGGTCTTTCCGCTCCACACCTGGCTGCCCGACGCCCACGTCGAAGCGCCGACCGCGGGCAGCGTGCTGCTCGCCGGGGTCCTGCTCAAGATGGGCACCTACGGATTCCTGCGGTTCGCGGTGCCGTTCTTCCCCGAGGTGGCCACCAGTCCCTGGGTCACCAACCTGGTGCTCGCCCTCGCGGTCATCGGAATCATCTACGGTGCGCTGGTGGCGATGGTCCAGCCCGACATGAAGAAGCTGGTGGCCTATTCATCGGTGAGCCATCTGGGATTCGTCATGCTGGGGATCTGGGCCGCCACAGTCCAGAGCATCCAGGGCGCGATCATGATCATGATCGGGCACGGCCTCGCCACCGGTGCTCTCTTCTTCCTGGTCGGCATGCTCTATGAGCGGCGCCACACCCGGGAGATTTCGGCGTACGGCGGGATCGCGAAGGTCGTTCCGGTCTTCAGCCTGCTCTTCACCGTGGTGGCGCTGGCCTCGATCGGGCTGCCCGGACTGAACGGATTCGTCGGTGAGTTCCTCGTTCTAATCGGCAGCTTTGGGGAGCATCCCGTCACCACCGGAATCGCGACGACTGGTGTCATCTTCGCCGCCGCGTACCTCCTCTGGATGCTCCAGCGCCTCATCTACAACCCGCTCGACAAGCCGGAGAACGAGAGCCTCACCGATCTCACGGGCCGCGAGCTCGTTGTGCTGCTGCCGCTGGTCGTCGGAATCGTCTGGTTGGGACTCTTCCCGGGCCCCGTGCTGCAGCGCATCGAGCCGGCAGCCCGGCGCTATGTCGAAACGGTCCGCGGCCCGATGGCGGCACTCGAGCGCTCCGAGCGGACCCTCGGAGCCCGCCCCTGATGCCTCTCGATCTGCGGACACCGTTCGGGGTCACCCTGGCCCTCATGCCCGAGATCACCCTCACCGCGGGGGCGCTCGTCGTCCTGCTGGTGAATGCCTGGCGGCACCAGACGCCGGCGGACAGCCGGCTCTCCGGTTACGTCGCTCTCGCGAGTCTGGTCCCGAGCGCGCTCGCCCTCGTGCTGCTCTGGACCGGCGGCGCCCGTCCCGAGGGGGCGCCGTTCATGGTGGCAGTGGACGGCTTCCGCTTCGCCGCGCTGGCGCTGATTCTCGTGGCGACCGCGGCGACGATCCTTCTTTCCCTGGGGTACCTCGAGCGGGAAGGGCTGATCGCTCCCGAGTACTACGCCCTCGTGCTCTTCGCCGCGATCGGGATGATGTTTTTGGCCGGGGCCGAGGACCTGATCGTCCTCTTCCTCGGGCTCGAGGTGATGTCGATCTCGGTCTATGTCCTGGCGGGGTTCAACCGGGGCAGCGTGTTCTCGGCGGAGGCGGCCCTCAAATATTTCCTGATCGGAGCCTTCGCCTCGGCCTTTCTGCTCTACGGAATTGCGCTGGTCTGGGGCGCCACCGGCAGCACCTCGTTCGCCGCGATCGGCGCGGGCCAGGCAGGGGGAGCGGCGCTCCCGGTCATCGGCAAGATCGGACTCGGCCTTCTCCTGATCGGGATGGGGTTCAAGGTAGCGTCGGTGCCGTTCCACATGTGGGTCCCGGACGTCTACGACGGCTCTCCGACGCCGGTCGCCGGCTTCATGGCCACGGGGGTCAAGGCCGCCGGGTTCTTCGCATTGGTCCGGGTGCTCAATATCGCATTTCCGCATGCCCACGAGGCCTGGCAACCGGTGGTCGCCGGACTTGCCGTGGCGTCGATGGTGCTCGGCAATCTCGTGGCGCTGTCGCAGCGATCGATCAAGCGAATGCTTGCGTACAGCTCGATCGCCCATGCCGGGTATCTGCTCACCTCCGTGTGGGCTGGAAGCACCCTCGGCGCCGCCGCAACGCTGCTCTACCTCGGCGCGTACGCCCTCACCACGCTCGCCACATTCGGCATTCTCGCGGTGCTGGGGCGGGGCGGGGAACGGGATGTCACCCTCGACTCGATCGCGGGGCTGGCGCGGCGGCGCCCGTGGCTCGCGTTTGCGCTCTCGGTGTGCATGCTCTCGCTGCTCGGATTCCCCGGCACGCTCGGCTTCGTCGGTAAATGGGCGATCCTGGCCTCGGTCGTCCAGGTGCGCCAGCTTCCGCTGGCCGTCATCCTCGTCGTGACCAGCCTCGTCTCCGCCGGCTATTATCTCCCGGTGATCATGGCCGCCTACATGCGGGAGCCCGAGTCGGCGGAGTCGCACGG
>CAYTMW010000012.1:9532-93185 GCA_964439025.1 uncultured Gemmatimonas sp.
TCCCGGTGATCATGGCCGCCTACATGCGGGAGCCCGAGTCGGCGGAGTCGCACGGTCAGGCGCGCCTCCCGCGCACGGCCGCGGTCACCATCGCGGTCGCCATCGCGGTCGTGCTGGTATTCGGGGTGCTTCCCTCGGCGGCGCTCTCGTCGGCCATCGCAACCGCCGGCACGCTGGCGCAGGCCCTCGTGGCACCCATCGCGGGCATCGGGCAGTAGCAGGGTCTCACCCGGTCGAGGAGTATGCCGTGAACGTCCCGAAGAACATCTTCCGTCAGTACGACGTGCGCGGGCTGGTGGACCGGGAGCTTACCCCGGCGCTGGCGCGGGCGATCGGGCGCGCGTGTGCGACGCGCGCCTGGGACCGGGTCGGCCGGGCGCCGATACTCGCCGTCGGGCGGGACAACCGGCCTTCGGGTGTTGCCCTCGCGGAGGGCGTCCGGCGCGGAATTGTCGACGCCGGCGCGACGGTGGTCGACGTTGGCGAGCTGCCGACGCCGGCGCTGTACTTTGCCCTCCACCACCTGCGAACCGACGGTGGAATCCAGGTAACCGGAAGCCATAACCCGCCCGAATTCAACGGATTCAAGTTGGTCATCGCCGGCGAGTCGATTCACGGCGAGGAGATCCTCGAGCTCTACGAAATGATCGTCAAGGAGGAATGGCGGACCGGCGCCGGCCGGGAGAGCGCCGCTGCCTCGGTCCTCCCGGTGTACCGTGAGGCCATCATCGCGCGGCATACGCTCGCGCGGCCGGTCAAGGTCGTGGCCGACTGTGGCAATGGCGTCGCGAGTCTCATCGCCATCAGCACGCTCGAGGCACTGGGCGCCCTCGTCACCCCCCTCTTCGCCGTATCGGACGGGACCTTCCCGAACCACCATCCCGACCCGACGGTGGCGGAGAATCTCGTCGATCTCCAGCGCACGGTACGCTCTACTGGGGCGGAGCTGGGGATTGCCTTCGATGGCGACGGCGACCGTATCGGCGCGGTGGACGAGAACGGCAGCATCATCTGGGGGGACCAGCTCCTCATCATCTTCGGCCGGGATGCGGTGCGCCGCTTCGGGCCCGGCGTGCCGGTGATCTTCGACGTGAAGTGCTCCGAGCTGCTTCCCCAGGCGCTGCTCGCCGCGGGGGCCCGCCCCGAGATGTGGAAGACCGGTCACTCGTTGATCGAAGCGCGCATGAAGGAGACCGGTTCTCCGCTCGCGGGGGAGATGAGCGGGCACATTTTCTTCGGCGGCGACTGGTTCGGCTTCGACGACGCGCTGTTCGCCGCCGCCCGGCTGCTCGAGATCGTGAGCGCCGGCCCTCCGGGACTCGCCCGTCTCCTGGCCGATCTGCCCCGGACGTTCGCGACGCCGGAAATCCGCGTCGAGTGTCCCGACGATGTGAAGTTCGGCCTGGTCGAGCGCGCGGCGGCATACTTCGCGTCGCGCTACGCGGTGAACACTATCGACGGAGTCCGGATCGCTTTCCCCGACGGCTGGGGCCTCCTGCGCGCGTCGAACACCCAGCCGGTGCTTGTGATGCGCTTCGAGGCGACCAGCGCCGAGGCACTCGCGCAGTATCGCTCCGAGGTCACCGGATGGCTCGCCACGCAGGGCGTGCGCGCCTGAGACCATGAGCCCGCGCGCGCGGCGGATCGCGATCGCCCTCGTCGCGCTGGCCCTCGCCCTGTCGCTCGGGCGGTGGGGCTCCCTCTTCCTCGCCGACCGGCTGTGGGAAGCGACGGTCTCCGAGCCAGTGGCCGCCGCAGGCTCGCGGCGCGCGCTGCTCGCGCTCGGGCTCGAGCTCTCCGTCATACTCCTCTCGGTCGCCTGGTTCATCGTCCATTTCACCATCGCCCGCCGCGCGGCGCTGCCCGATCAACCCCCGCCGGAGCGGGAGCACGCCAGGTTGTGGCCCGACCGGCTGCCCCGCTGGTCGCTGACCACGGTGGCGGTGGTGCTCGGTGTGCTGCTGGGCGGTGGTGCCGAAACCTGGCTCGACGAAGTGCTCCTCACCCTGGATGGCGTCCGTCTGGGCGTGCCGGACCCGCTGCTGGGGGCCGATCTCGGAGTCTTCCTCCGTGATTTTCCGCTCTGGATGCATCTCCAGGCGCGCGCCACCCTCCTCTGTGGCGCGGCACTCCTCGGCGTGGTCTTGCTGCACATCGCGGGTGGCGCGCTCAGGATCATGGACCGGCGGCTCTGGGTGTCGTCACGGGCGCGCGGGCATCTCGCGATCCTCCTCGCATTTCTCGGACTCACGCTCGCCTGGGGCTCGGTGCTCGAGCCGTTCCGCCTCGCGGCTGGGCTCCGGGGACCGCTCCTCTCCTCCGAATTCCTGCTGCGGACCCTCGTCGCCGAAGTGGAAGCCGGCCTCGGCGCCGCCGCCGCGGTGGTGAGCTTCTTCTGGTGGCTCCGGATCCGTGGCGCCGTCGCCTTCGGAGTCTGGTTGCTCTACGGACTCGCGCTGCTGGCCGGACACGTGCTGCCGCTGCGCACCGAGGCCGCTATCACGGATGATGGATGGCGTGCCTCCGCCCGGGCGCTCGATTCGGTCGCGTTCGGTCTCGCGACCGTCGAAGGGAATCACTCCGTCGCTCGCATGTCCCTGAGCCAGCTGGTGCCGTCGCTCTGGGATCCCCCGATGGTTCCCGCAATCGCCGGCGATTCGGCGCTGGTCCTCGGCGCCTCGAAGGGGTGGATTCCACTGGGGGAGGGGAAGCGCCGCCCGGTCTGGCTCATCGTGCGCCAGGTGCGCGACCAGGCTCCCTCGCTCCTCGCGGTGGCCGATGATGAGGTGTCTCCCGCGGGGGGACCGCTGGCATGGAGCCAGGGCGATAACGCGCCGGCACCGGGATCGCGGGTCTACCGGGAACTGAGCTTCGAGACACTGCGCCCGGGAGCGCCGAGGATTATCTGGGGATCAGCGGCGCGGGGAGTGGAGCTCCATGGCTGGCCGAAGCGCCTCATGCTTGCGTGGGCGTTGCAGGCGCCTGCCGCCCTCTCCGCGCCCGCCGGATCGAGACTCGCCTGGCGACTCGACCCCGGGATCAGACTGCGCACCATCGCGCCCTTCGCGCAGTGGTCGGCGCCCCGGCCGCAGGTGCTCGATGGTGAGCTGGTCTGGACGAGCGATGGACTTCTCACCGCGAGCCATTTCCCCTCTTCGACCCGTCTGACTGGGGCTTCCGGCAACCTCTCGATGATGCGTCCGGCGTTCCTCGGGATCGTCGATGCGACCTCCGGTGGCGTACGGATTTTCCGGAGGGATGCGGCAGACTCGCTCTCCGCCGCCTGGGCGCGGATCGTGGCGCCGCTCATCGAACCGGCCACCGCGACGCCGCCCGGAGTGCGGGAGAGTGAGCCCTATCCGGAAGAATTGCTGCTGACCCAGGCACGGGTGGTGCAGGGGCCGGCGTGGAACGCGGGCCGGCTGGAGCGCTCCACGGAAGCGACAGAGGTTCCGCCTCCCGCCTCCGCCGGGGGAACCGAAGTTCTCGCGCCGTTCGTGACCGCCGAGTCGCGGGAGGTCTCCGCGTTCTTGCAGATCCGCCGCACCGGTGCGGGGGATTCCCTCCATCTCCTCCGGATCGATACGCTTCGGATCGAGGGTCCGACGCTCCTGACGGAGCGATGGAAACGGTTTCCTTTCCAGGGACAGCTCAAGGATTCGGTGACGGCGACGGATGCCGATTTCCATCTGGGCCAGGTTCGCTATGCGCTGGCCGAGGATGGTTTCGCCGCCTATCAGCCCGCCTGGGCGGTCGCTCCGTCGGGGCGGGCTCAGTTGGTCCTGGTCAACGTCGCCCTCCTGAGCACCACATCGGGGCGCCGCGTCGGTGCGGGGCGGACGATGCAGGAGGCGTGGCTGAATCTGCGGGGTCAGATCTCGCCCACCGCGATCGGCTCCGGGGCGGAGGCCACTCTGGAGCAGGCGCGCCTGCTGATGCTCCGCGCCGACTCCGCTCTTAAGCGCGGCGATCTTCAGGGATTGGGCCGCGCGCTCGCCTATCTGCTCGATCTGCTGAATCCCCCGAGGTAACTTCTGAATACCTAAGTCCAGAGGTTGCAGTCGGTTAGGGCTGCCACTACCTTTGGCTCCGTTTCGGGACGGCGGCTTCTGGCAAACCGCTAGCCGCTGTAGCTGATAGCCGATAGCCGATAGCTGCCAGTCCGATTCCAGATCTCCGCTCATGAGGCCCCCGTGAATCTCCACGAATATCAGGCCCGCGCCCTGCTTCGCTCGGCGGGAGTCGCCATGCCCGATGGCGACGTGGCCGCGACACCCGATGAAGCGCGCGCGATCGCCGAGCGCCTCAAGGGGCCGGTCGTGGTCAAGGCCCAGGTGCATGCCGGCGGGCGCGGCAAGGCCGGGGGGGTCAAACTCGCGAAGGATCCGGGGGAGGCGCGCGAGCACGCCGCGAGAATCCTCGGGATGTCCATCAAGGGTTTCGTGGTGCACAAGGTGCTCGTGGTGCCAGCAGCCGATATCGCGAGCGAGAGCTACGTCGGACTGATCATGGACCGGGACACGCAACGCCCGGTCTTCATGGTGAGCGCTGCTGGTGGGATCGACATCGAAGAAGTGGCCGCGACCACGCCCGAGAGGATCGTGCGTCTCGCGGTCGATCCACGCTACGGCCTCTTTCCGCACCAGGCGCTGGGACTGGCGCTCCATCTCTACCGCGACTTCGCGCAGGTTCGCGCCGCGGCCACGATCATGCAGCAGCTCTATCGCGTCTTCGTCGCCAACGGCGCCTCCCTCGCGGAGATCAATCCGCTGGTGACAACCCCCGACGGACGAGTGCTCGCCCTCGATGCGAAGATTTCCGTGGACGACAATGAGCTCGACCGCCGGCCCGACCTCGCGGCGCTCCGCGATGAATCCGCTGAGGAGCCCAGCGAGGTGCTCGCCCGCGCGGCCGGGCTCACCTTCATCAAACTCGACGGGAACGTCGGCTGCGTGGTGAACGGCGCCGGTCTCGCCATGGCCACCATGGACCTGGTGAAGTACTACGGCGGCGATCCGGCAAACTTCCTCGATATCGGCGGAAGCTCGAATCCCGAGAAAGTGGTCAACGCCCTCAAGATCATCACCGCGGACCCGGCGGTGAAGGCGATCCTGTTCAATATTTTTGGCGGGATCACCCGAACCGACGATGTGGCCAATGGCATCGTCGCGGCCACCCGCCAGTTCACGGTCAACGTCCCGATCGTGATCCGGCTCACCGGCACCAATGAGGAAAAAGCGTTCGAAATCCTCAAGGGTGCGGGCATGCGCGCGCTGTCCGACATGGATGAGGCGGTGAAGCAGGCCGTCCGGCTGGCGAAGGAGGCCGCGTGAGCATCTTGGTCAGCGCGGACACCCGGCTGGTGGTGCAGGGAATCACCGGGCGCGACGGCAGCTTCCACGCGAAGCAGATGATCGAGTACGGCACCCGGGTCGTGGCGGGCGTCACGCCGGGCAAGGGCGGGCAGACCTTCGACGGCTCGGTGCCGATCTTTCACACGGTGGCCGACGCAGTGCGCAGGACCGGTGCGAACAGCTCGGTGATCTACGTCCCGCCGGCGATGGCTGCAGGCGCGATCGCGGAGGCCGCCGACGCCGGCATCGCCTTCATCGTCTGCATCACCGAGGGGATTCCGCTGCTCGACATGGCGAAGGTCATGCCCTTCGTCCGGGAAAAAGGCGCCCGCCTCCTCGGTCCCAACTGTCCCGGTCTGATCACACCCGGCGTCGCCAAGGTCGGCATCATTCCCGGATCGATCTGCGCGGCGGGCCGGGTCGGGCTGGTGTCGCGAAGCGGTACCCTCACCTACGAGATCGTGAACCACCTCACCCGGAACGGCATCGGCCAGAGCACCTGCGTCGGTATCGGCGGCGACCCGGTCATCGGGACCAACTTCATCGACGTGCTTCGGGCATTCCAGGACGATCCCGGCACCGATGTCATCGTGATGGTGGGCGAGATCGGCGGGACCGACGAGCAGAACGCCGCCAGGTTTGTCCGCGAGTACGTGCGCAAGCCAGTCGTCGGGTTCATCGCGGGACAGACCGCGCCCAGGGGACGGCGGATGGGACACGCCGGGGCGATCATCTCGGGCTCGTCGGGAACGGCGGAAGAGAAGACCCACGCCTTCGAAGAGGCGGGGGTCGCCGTGATGAAGCGGCCGGTGGACGTCGTGTCCCTTGTAAAAGCAAAGCTCAACAACTAGGAGCGAAGAATGGAGAATCAAACTCTTGGAATAGTCAAACCCGACGCCGTCGCAAACGGGCACCTCGGCGCGATCCTGGCCCACCTCCAGGGGGAGGGTTACCGGATCCGTGCTGGCCGGGTGTTCCGGCTCACCCGGACGCAGGCGGAGGCCTTTTACGAGGTACATCGCGGCCGGCCCTTCTACGACGAGCTGGTCACCTTCATGTCGAGCGGCCCTTGTTTTCCGATGGCGCTCGAGCGTGAGGGCGCGGTGGCGGCGTTCCGCGCCACCATCGGCGCGACCGATCCCGCCGAGGCCGCGCCCGGCACGATCCGAAAGCGCTACGCCGAGTCAAAGGGCCGGAATGCTGTGCACGGGTCGGACAGCGACGAAAACGCCAGCCGGGAAATTGGATTTTTCTTCAGCGAGGCGGAGCGGGCGGGGCTCTAAGAAGTTGAACTAAGTGCCTCTGCCGTGTAGATTTACGGGTTATGCTCCAGGTCGATGTTCGGGAGCTTCGCCACGGTTCGGTGGTGACCGAAGGTAAGCTCGAGGCGAACGATCCCCTTTTCGAGGGGCTTCAGGTACCGCTTGAAGGACCGCTGGCCATCGGAGGCACGCTCGAGCGCGCCGGGGCGAGTGGGTTCTACTGGCACGGCCGTCTCGACGGCCAGGTGCGGTCCACCTGCCGGCGGTGCCTGACGGAATTCGTCACGCCGGTGTCCGAGGCCATCGAGGTGGTGTTCTCGACGGATCCGGATCTGCAAGAGGATCCCAGCGTCTATCCGCTGAGTGAGCGTCTGACCCACGTGGATGTCCGGCCGGCGGTGCGGGAGGAGCTGGTGCTGGCGGTGGACGCCTACCCGCTCTGCAGAGAAGATTGCCGCGGGCTCTGCCCGCGGTGCGGGGCCGATCTGAATCGCGGGGCGTGCGAGTGCGCCCCCACTGACTAGACTCGAGGACCTCATGGCTGTTCCCAAGAGAAAAATGTCCAAGCGGAGGAAGCGGCTGCGCCGGGGCAATCACAGCGGCGCCGGCATGCCCACCCAGGCCTGTCCTCGCTGCGGCTCCGCCCGTCTCCCGCATCGTGTGTGCGGGTCGTGCGGCTACTACGCTGGAAAGAAGCGGCTCGAGGTCGAGGACAGCTGAGCGTGATCCGCGTCGCGCTCGACGCGATGGGGAGCGACCAGGCCCCCCGCACCGAAGTCGAAGGGGTGGCGCTCGCGTTGCGCGAGCTCCCTCTCGGCTTTCGAGTGCAGCTCATCGGCCAGACGCAGGCGCTCGAGGCGGAGCTCGCGCGCCACCCCGACATCGATACGAGCCGGCTGGAGACCGTCGAGGCCCCCGACGTCATCGGGATGTCCGAGAAGCCGTTGCAGGCCGTTCGGCGGAAGCCGAAGTCCAGCCTTGTCATCGGGACCAGCCTCGTCGCCCAGGGCAAGTCCGACGCGTTCATTTCCGCCGGCAACACCGGCGCCATGCTCGCCGCCTCCACCGTCCTCCTCGGACTGTTTAACGGGGTGGAACGGGCGGCCGTCGGCGCGCTGCTTCCGACGGTGGACGGTCCGGTGCTGATGCTGGACGCCGGCGCCAACGTGGACTGCTCCGCCAGGGAGCTGGTGGGCTTTGCCCACCTGGGCACGATCTACATGCGGGACGTGCTGAGCCGCCCCAATCCGAAAGTGGGGCTGCTCAACGTCGGCGAGGAAGAAGAGAAGGGCACCGCCATCGTCAAGGAGACGCACCGCCTCCTGCGCAAGGACCGGCGGATCCACTACCTGGGCAATCTCGAGGGCCGCGACATCCTCGGCGGCCATCCTCGCCACGGCCGCCTCGACGTCGTCGTGTGCGACGGCTTCGTCGGCAACATCGTCCTCAAGTTCTACGAGTCGGTGATGTTTCTGGTCCGGCACCTCGCCGAGGAAGGCGCCCCCGACATGTGGGAGCGCAAGGAAATCCGCTCGGCATTCCGGATGCTCGACTACTCCCAGTACGGCGGCGCGCCGCTGCTCGGCGTCAAGGGGGTCTCCATCATCTGCCACGGCTCCTCCAACGCGAACGCGATCCGCCACGCCATCCGCGTCGCGGTGCAGTCGGTCGAGGTTCAGCTCACCGGCCACATCGGCGCGGAATTCGCCGAGCGCGAGGCAGTGGAGCGGGCGTGAGCGCCACTCCGATCGCGGCCATCACCGGCCTGGGCACCGCCGTCCCCGCCAAGCTGGTGACCAACGCCGATTTCGAGAAGTACCTCGACACCTCCGATCAGTGGATCGTGGAGCGCACCGGCATCCGGCAGCGATACATCGCCGGCCCGGAAACCCTGACCGATCTCTGTGAAACAGCGTCCCGAATCGCGATGAAGGGCGCGCGCATCGCTCCCGACCAGCTCGACACGATTGTCCTCGGCACCATCTCTCCCGACCGCCGGCTCCCCGCGACCGCCTGCGAGCTGCAGGCTCGGCTGGGCGCGGTGAACGCGGCAGCGTTCGACATCGCGGCGGCGTGTCCGGGATGGATTTACGCCCTGGCCATCGGCGAGGGGCTGATCGCCTCGGGGCGCGCGAAGAACGTGCTCGCTCTGGGCGCCGAGAAGCTGTCGTCCGTCACCGACACCACGGACCGGAGCACCGCAGTGCTGTTCGGCGACGGCGCCGGCGCCGCCGTCCTGAGCCCCGCCACCGGCGACGGCCGAGGAATTCTCTCGATCATTCTCGGATCGGACGGCAATCTCGCCGACCTGCTGTACATCCCCGCCGGGGGCTCGACCGAGCCGGTGAGCGAGAAGGTGGTGCGGGAGCGCACCCATTACATCCGGATGGCGGGTCGCGAGGTCTTCAAAGCCGCGGTGCTTGCGATGGCGAAAGCGTGCGACGAGGCCCTCGAGAAGGCGGGTGTGCGCGCCGAGGATATCGACCTCATGGTTCCGCACCAGGCCAATCTCCGGATCATCGAGGCCACCGCGAAGCACGCCGGTCTCCCGATGAGCAAGGTGATGGTCAACGTCGACCGATATGGCAACACCTCCGCGGCCTCGATCCCCCTGGCGCTCGCCCAGGCCATCGAAGAGGACCGCATCCGGCCCGGCTCGCTCCTCCTCCTGGTGACGTTCGGCGCGGGGTTCACCTGGGCCAGCGCCGTGATGCGATGGTGAGCATCCTGCTCTTTCCGGGGCAGGGAGCGCAGAAGGTCGGTATGGGGAAGGATCTCGCGGTGGCCTTCCCGGCTGCGCGGGAGACCTTCACCGCCATCGACCAGGCCCTTGCCATGCCCCTCTCGCGCACGATGTGGGAGGGGCCGGAGGATGCCCTGCAGCAGACTCAGATCACCCAGCCGGCCATCCTTGCGCATTCCGCCGCGGTGCTGGCGGTCGTGCGGGATCGGCTCGGACCGGTGGCCGGCGCCGCAGGGCACAGCCTGGGTGAGTACTCGGCGTACGTCGCGGCAGACGCACTCACTGCGGTGGAGGCGGCCCGCCTGGTACGGCGGCGCGGTGAGCTGATGCACGAGGCGGGACGCGCGCGGCCGGGGGCGATGGCCGCGGTGCTGGGCCTGGCGACGGCGGATGTCGAGCGGGCCTGCCGGGACGCATCGGCTGGCGGTGAGGTGGTGGTTGCCGCCAATCTGAACGCCCCCGACCAGACGGTCATCTCCGGCGATGCCCCCGCGGTCGAGCGCGCCGGCCTCGGGTGCAAAGCGGCGGGAGCCAAACGGGTGATGCCGATCAAGGTGAGCGGGGCGTTTCATTCGCCGCTCATGGCCCCCGCGGTCCAAGGGCTCGCATCGGCGCTGGAGCAGGCCGGCTTCCGCGAGCCCCGGTTTCCGGTGATCGCCAACGCGAGCGCCGCGGCGGTCCGCACCTCCGGCGCGGCGCGGCGGTTGCTGGCCGACCAGCTCACTGCGCCGGTGCGATGGGTGGAGTGCGTCCACGCCCTTGCCGCCCTGGCTCCCGGCGCCCGCTTCGTCGAAATCGGGCCGGGCGGGGTACTTGGGGGACTGCTCAAACGAATTCTTCCCGGGGCGAGCTGCCTCTCGCTCTCGACCGCCTCCGACGTGGAGTACTTTCTGGCATGACCTCGATCACGCTCGACGGACAGGTCGCCTTCGTCACCGGGAGCACGCGCGGAATCGGTCTCGCTATCGCGGAACGGCTCCATGAGGCCGGGGCAAAGGTCGCTATCATAGGGCGACAGGCGGAGCAGGCGGAACGGATCGCCGCGGGATTCGGCGCCGGCGCGGCGGGATTCGGCTGCGACGTGACGGACGAAGCCGCGGTCGAAGCCGCCGTCTCCGCCACCGAACGCGCCCTGGGGCCGGTGTCCATTCTGGTCAATAATGCCGGGCTCACCCGGGACAACATCCTCATCCGGCTTTCGGGAGCGGACTGGGATGCGGTGCTGGATGCCAATCTGAAGGGGGCGTTTCATACTACCCGGGCAGTGATCAGAGGGATGATGAAGCGCCGGGCGGGCCGGATCATCAACATCACGAGCGTGGTCGGCCTCACCGGCAACAAGGGCCAGGCCAACTACGCTGCGAGCAAGGCGGGGCTGATCGGATTCACCAAGTCGGTGGCCAAGGAGTACGCCAGCCGCAACGTGCTGGCCAATTGCATCGCTCCCGGCGTCATCGCCACCGACATGACCGCCGCCTTGCCGGGGGAGGCAAGGGACGCGTTATTAGGGCAGATTGCGCTGGGGCGCCTCGGGGAGCCCGCCGACATCGCGGGCGCCGTACTCTTTCTGGCGTCGGATCTGGCCTCGTACATCACCGGGCAGGTGCTCGTCGTCGACGGCGGCATGATCATCTGACGCCGCCCGCATTCACTCTTTCGTTGAGGGAAGCATGAGCGACATGATCGAGAAGGTGAAGGACATCATTGTCGAAGAGCTCGGGGTCGAGCGCGAAAAGCTCACCGACAGCGCGAGCTTCATGGAGGACCTCGGCGCCGACTCTCTCGATACCGTCGAGCTGGTCATGGCGTTCGAGAAGGAATTCGACATAGACATTCCGGATGAGGAAGCCGAAAAGCTTCGGACCGTCGGCGACGCGCTGAAGTACCTACAGGACAAGCTCGGGAAGTAACGGATGGCGCGGCGGGTGGTCGTCACCGGCCTCGGCCTCGTCACGCCCGTGGGCCTGACCGTCGAGGAGACCTGGACCAATCTCCTCGCGGGGAAGTCCGGCGCGGCCCCGATCACCAAGTTCGATCCCGGCCGGCTGCAGGTCCGCTTCGCCTGCGAGGTCAAGGGATTCGATCCGCTGGACTATCTGGAGCGCAAGGAAGCCAAGCGGATGGACCTCTTCAGCCAGTTCGCGATGGCCGCCGCGCAGCAGGCGGTGGCGCAGGCGGGGCTCGAAGGGAAGTTTCCGTCTCCCGAGCGCACTGGGGTCGTGATCGGCAGCGGCATCGGCGGGATGGCGACCTTCGAAGAGCAGTGTCTCATATACCTGCAGAAGGGTCCTGACCGCGTCTCTCCCTTCTTCGTTCCGATGTTCATTCCCGATATCGCCTCGGGGCACGTCTCGATCCGGTACGGGCTCAAGGGCCCGAACTTCTGCACCGTTTCGGCCTGCTCCTCGTCGGCTCACGCCATCGGCGAATCCTATGAGCTCATCAGGTCGGGCGCGGCCGATTGCATGGTGACGGGGGGCGCCG
Source organism: uncultured Gemmatimonas sp. (assembly GCA_964439025.1). Taxonomy (GTDB): domain Bacteria; phylum Gemmatimonadota; class Gemmatimonadetes; order Gemmatimonadales; family GWC2-71-9; genus JABFSM01. The sequence continues at coordinate 21,376 of CAYTMW010000012.1, forward strand.
AAGCCGCCATCACCGGTATCGTCATTGCCGGTTTCCAGAGCATGAAGGCGCTCTCTACCCGCAACGACTCGCCGGAAACGGCAAGCCGGCCCTTCGATGAGAGCCGGGACGGCTTCGTGCTGGCCGACGGCGGCGCCGTGCTCGTGCTCGAGAGCCTGGAGCACGCGACCGCACGGGGCGCCACGATTCTCGGGGAGGTCGCCGGCTACGGGATGAGCGCGGACGCCAATCACATCACCGCGCCCGCCCCCGACGGCGACGGCGCGCGGCGCTCGATGCTCGCCTGCCTCACGGACGGCGGCATTTCACCCCCGGACATCGGATACGTCAACGCTCACGGCACGTCGACTCAACTTGGGGACCTCGCCGAGACCACCGCGGTCAAGGCGGTCTTCGGCGACCACGCAAAGAAGCTCATCTTTGCCTCGACCAAATCGATGACCGGGCATCTATTGGGCGGTGCCGGTGCGCTCGAGTTCGTCGTTTCCCTCCTGGTCGTCCGCACCGGAAACATCCCGCCCACCATCAACCAGTTCACCCCCGATCCGCGCTGCGACCTGGACTGCGCCCCCAATCACATGGTGGAGCGGCAGGTGAACACTGCGCTATCGAATTCGTTCGGATTCGGCGGGCACAACGTGACCCTCGCCGTGCGCGGGTTCACGTCCTGAGAGACGCAAGGACGCGGGGGCGCGGGGACGCGATGCAAACTCCCCGCGTCTTCGCGGCTTCCGTAGCGACGCACCCATCGGGGCCTCTAGCGGCCCTGCGCAGTCCGCAGTAGAATCTCACAATTCTCGTACGAATCCATTGAGCGGTTCTATGGCGCCAGTGGGAAGGCGCCCACCGGAAGGTGCCTCATGGGCCAACTCGCCAGGTCGTTCGCTTCCATCGCCACCGCAGTCGCGATCCTCTCGAGCTGCGGCGGCGAAACCACCCCGCCCCCCCCGCCCCCGCCTCCCTCCCCCGCCAACGTCGCGAAACAACCGGGCGGAGATACTCAGACCGCAAACATCGGGCAGCTGGTGGCGACACCGCCGGCGGTCAAGGTTACGACCGCCACGGGGGCTGCACTCGCCGGGGTGAGCGTGACATTCGCGGTTGCGAGCGGCGGAGGAAGCTTGACCGGCGCTACGCCGAGCACCGGAGCGGATGGGGTCGCAACCGTCGGGAGCTGGACCCTCGGGCCCGCGGCGGGGCCGAACACCCTGACCGCGACCGTGGCCGGCTCGGGCATCGCCGGGAATCCCGCGACCTTCAGTGCGACGGGCGTGTTGCCCTCATTCAACCCGACCGGCAACACGAGTCTCTCGGGCACTCAGGCGTTTACCAGCGTCAACATCCCCGCGGGCGTGACCGTCACGATGACCGGCGACCTCACCCTCAACGCCACAGGAGCAGTCACCATCGCCGGCAATATCGTTGGCGATTGCCTCAACCTCACCATCAACGCCGAAGGCGCCCTCACCGTATCCGGCAACCTCGACAACGGCTGCAATGGCGCGATCCCCGCCGCGGGCCCGCCCGCGATGACCCTGGTGGGGAAGGGCGGCTACACCTTCAACGGGCCCGGGTCGTTCACCGCCGGCGGAGATGTCAAGATCACCAATGACCCGACCCTCAGCGATGCGAACTTCGCCCCCGGGACGGCGCCCTCCCCTTCGAATCTCCGCGTGAACGGGGGGTTCCCTTCGGTAGGTGAGCCATGCATCAACAACGGATATAGCGGCACCGCCAAACCGGCGACCGCCAAGAACGGGAACGACGGGAATCCCAACGGCACCATCGGGGCCGACGGATCGACCTGGACTCTCCAATGCAAAGGCGGCTCGGACATCGTCATTTCGGGAAGCCTGACGCTGACCGGACAGAACGGCGGCAAGGGGGGAAACGGCACGCATACCAGCAGCTCCGCGGCCGTCTCCAACGGAGGAAGTGGCGGAAAGGGCGGCGCCGTCAAGATTCAGGCGATCGGGGGCATCTCGATCGGTGCCGGGAGCCTTATCAAAACGGGCAATGGCGGCGTGGGCGGCAACGCTTCCGCCGACGGAAGCAGCGGGCACGGCGGGGACGTCGGCGCGAGCGGCACGGCGACCGGCGGCGCCGGAGGGAGCCCGGGACTGTTCACCGCCGTCGCGAAGACCGGGAGTATTGCCTTCAACGGCGCGCTCAACCTGCAGATCGGCACCGGGGGCCGCGGCGGCGACGCCAGCGCGATCGGTGGCGACGGCCATGACGCCCTGCCCTGTCCCCCGGCGGTTGGGGGCCCGGCGACCGCCACTGCAGGGGTGGGCGGAAGTACGCCCGACAAGACTCTCACCTCCGCGGGCGCGGTGACGGGGTTGGGGAATGTCACCGTCACGGGTGGAACCCCGGGTGTCGGAGGAAATGCTACCGCGACCGCGGGGAAGGGCGGTGCAGGAGCAGAGACTTGCAAGCCCGGCGCTATCGGTGGCGGGCCGACCGCGAAGGGCGGCAAGGGAGGGGACGCGGACCTCAAGAATCAGAGCGGAGCCAAAGTCGCGAACGGCGGGAACGGCGGGAGCATGGAAGTCAAGAACGGCAAGGGTGGACAGGGCTGGAACGACTGCGTCCTTCCGACCTTCGTGCCCGGTGGGGCCGGCGGAATGGGCGGATCCATCGCCGGCTTCAACGGCGCGTTCGGAACCGGGCTCGCCAACGGTACTGCCGGCGCCGCCAGCTACACGACGGTTGCCAACGGCGGAAATGGCGGTGACGGACAAGGTCCCGGGGCAGGCGGCCCCCCTGGAGGGAATGGCGTCGTGCTCAATGGCGGCGTGACCCCGACGATCGTCGCGCCATCCTTCCAGCCCGGCTTGCCCGGCCTCCCGTGCGCCGGCATCTCACTCCTGGTCACCCCGTCGACTCAAACGGTGACCCAGGGGGGATCGGGCTCCGTCCAGCTCGTCATCACCCGGACCGGCACCTTTACCGGCCCCATCACGATCCAGATCAAGGACCAGGGCGGGACGGTTCGCGGCAGCGGGACCATCGCGTCCGGCAGTACCCAGGCGAGCGTGAGCTTTACGGTACCGGCGAATGAGCCGGCCGGCACCCGCACCTGGACCGCGACGGCCTCCGGTACGGGCGTTCCCGATGCAACCCAGAACGTCGGACTCACGGTTACAGGGCCCGGTGGAACGACCAACCTGACTATTCAGAACAACGAGCATGCCACCCGACCGTGGACCAAAGTGCTGAGCAAGACCGGAACGGGGGCGTACCAGTCCCACACCGTCGCAGCAGACGGCTCCACGACCGTGCCGGTGCCCAGCATCTCTCCCGCCCAGATGGAAATCCTCATTCAACAGGCCATCGCTAATGACCGGATAACGTATGTGTACCAGATGAGTTCCCTCGACCTCCTCACCTACGGACATGTTCTGGGCATTACGCCGAAGGGAACCATCAGCTTCACCGTCAGCGGGCTGCCCCCAAACAGCAAGGGAATCAGCTTCGCTGGCAACCGGGAGGCCACCTGGCCCGCCACCAACACCTCGCCGTTCAACATCATGCAGTCCAGGGTCCCGACGGGATTCTCGATAGTGGGCGGATGCACCATGTTCGGCCTGACCGATGAGCCGGTCAACGCCATCCTCGGCTTGTCCACGTACCTGGATGGTGGCTTCTACGGGTGCGATTTCAGCGGCATGGGGGTCAAGGCCTACACCAGCGTCCAAACGACGGTGAACGGTGTCGGCGCGGGCACGCAGCTCTCCATCTCCGGAGGTCTCCACCGCGAAGACCTGCACACGATGATCTACTCCAAGAATTTCAGTGCGCCGACGACGAATTACTACGCGTTGAACGGCATGGATCTTCCGAGCGGCGTCATGCAGTGGGAGAAGATCGGCCGGACGACCGCAAGTACGGAAGAAGAGATCAAGTACTACTTCACCAATCCGTTCAGCTGGACGGTTGCGCTCCCGCAGGCGCTCAACACGCCCACGATCAACATCGCCAGCACCTCCCTAGGCTACTACGAATTCGACATCGTCCTGGCCTTCCAGTCGCTGTACCAGGGTGCCTGGTCCGCGAAGTACACCCAGGCCAATGGATTTGGAGGCACCAACAAGGTGACTCACCTCGTGTTGCGGAGCTATTTCGGTTCGAGTGTTCCATCGCTGATCCACATCAGGAGCCCGAGTACGACGCTGCTGGACGCCGCGTTCATGCCGCAACCGCCCGGCTTCGTCTTCGGGGTTGTCAGCGGCTATAACTACAATCTCTTCGCGCGGCCCCAGCTTGGGGACCTACGGATCCACGCCACCCGGCTGAACGTCGCTTTCTGAGGGACTTCGCACGAGACAAACCGGAGGGGCTGATCACCCGATCAGCCCCTTCGTCGTGCCGGACCCCCCGACTAGATTTCCCTCTGGATCACGACTGTCGTCATGGCCCGGAGGAAGAATGGCCGCTGTCCTCGATCCGGCCCGGTTCCGCGACCCCGCGCTCCGGCCGATCGCCAAAAAAGTCTTGGCGGGGCATCGGCTCGATCCGGCCGACGGGCTGGCGCTGTATGCGACCTCCGACATTCTGAGCCTCGGCGAGCTCGCCGCGTTCGCCAACGCCCGCAACAACGGCGACCGGGTCTTCTTCTCCGCCAACCAGCACATCAATCCCACCAACGTCTGCGTGCTGCGCAATACATGCACGTTCTGCTCCTTCGCCCGGATGCCCAAGGAAGATGGCGCGTACACCCGGTCGCTGGAGGAGGTGTACCACGAGGCCGAGCAGGCGCGGGGAGGTCCCACCCGGGAGTTCCACATCGTCGGCGGGCTCCATCCCAAGCTGAAACTGGCCTACTACACCGACATGATCCGCGGGCTCCGGGAGCGGCATCCGGCGGTGCACATCAAGGCACTCACCGCGGTGGAAATCGCGCACCTGGCCCGCATCGAGAAGACGACGGAGCGCGAAGTGCTCCTCGCGCTCAAGGATGCTGGGCTCACCAGCATGCCGGGCGGAGGGGCGGAAGTCTTCAGCACGGCGGTGCGGGCAACCATCGCGGACCGGAAGCTGACCGGCGAGGAGTGGATTCGGGTGCATCGCACCGCGCACGAGCTCGGCATCCCCACCAACTGCACGATGCTCTACGGCCACGTCGAGACGGCGGCCGACCGGGTCGAGCACCTCGGCATGTTGCGCTCGCTGCAGGACGAGACGGGGGGCTTCCTGACGTACATCCCGCTCGCCTATCACACCGAAAACAATGAGCTGGGAGAGGAGCTGGGCCGGGTCGGCTCGGCGACGACCGGGTACGAAGATGTCAAGAACATCGCGATCGGCCGGCTCTATCTCGACAACATCCCGCACGTAAAAACGCATTGGCCGATGGTCACGCCCTTCATGTCGCAGATCGTGCTCAGCTTCGGCTGCGACGACGTCGAGGGAACCGTGGTATACGAGCGTATCTACCACCAGGCCGGCGCCACCACGGCGATGCACATGCCGTATGCCGCGCTGGTGGGGCTGATCCGCGACGCGGGGAAGCGGCCGGTGGAGCGTAACAGTCTTTACGAGTCGATCAGGGAGGATTTTTCCGACCTGCCCGATGCGGCGGCCTCGGTCGCCGGACCGGAAGCGGGCGTTCCCGCGGTCCACGCGGCCTGAGCATGCTGCGCCTGGGCCGCATTCCCTGGATCAACTGCTACCCGGTGTACGCCGCCATCGACCGGGGGCTCGTGCCGGCAGAGGCGGAGCTCATCACCGGCACCGCCGCCGATCTCAACGATCTCCTCGCCGCCGGCGAGCTGGACGTCTCCGTGGTCTCGGCGGTGGAATACGCCCGCAACGCCGCGGCCTACCATCTGCTTCCCAATCTCGCCATCACGTCGGACGGACCGGTCCATAGCGTCGTTCTCTTTTCGCGCCGTCCGGTGCACGAGCTCGACGGCGCGACGGTGCTGCGTACGTCGTCGTCCCGTACCTCGGTGCTGCTGCTGGAGCTGCTCTGCCGGCATCGTTACCGGGTTCGCCCGAAGTTCGCGACTGTCCGCGCCGAGTCGAGCGATCTGGAAGCGTTGCGGGGATTTCCCCACGAAGCAGTTCTGGTGATTGGTGATGCGGCGCTGATGCTCGCCTCGGAGGGGCGCTACCCGTACGTGGTGGATCTGGGGACGGCGTGGAAGGACTGGACGGGACTCCCGTTCGTGTTCGCGGTATGGGCCGCCCGCCGGGATGCGGACCACCGGGCGGTGCAGGGAATCCACCGAGCGCTGCTGGCAAGCCGCGCCTGGGGACTCGGGCACCTCGATGAGCTGGCGGATGCGGCGTCGGCCAACACCGGCATCTCCCGGGCGGTGTGCCGGGCGTATCTCGGCGATCTCGACTACGCTCTGAGCTACCGGCACCTTGCCGGGCTCACCGATTTCTTCAGGCGGCTGGCGCAGGATGGCGCCGTGCCCGACGGGAGCCTGAGTTTTATTACCGCGGCCTGATGGCTGAAGGCTGAAGGCTGATAGCTGAGGACACCATGGACACAGTCAACCGCATGTCGAAAGAATTCCAGGCCTACCTGGATCTTTACGAGCACGCCCCGCTCCTCGAGCTCGGCCGCCTCGCCGACGCCGAGCGGTATCGCCACCACCCCGACGAGGTGGTGACGTACATCATCGACCGCAACATCAACTACACCAACGTCTGCGTCGCCGATTGCAAGTTCTGCGCGTTCTACCGCCGCCCGAAGCATGCCGAGGGATACGTGCTTCCCTTCGAGACCATCGGTGCCAAGATCGACGAATGCAAGGCGATCGGCGGCGTGCAGATCCTGCTGCAGGGGGGCCACAACCCGTACATCCCCTTCGAGTGGTATCTCGAGCTGATGCGCTACATCAAGGCCCATCATCCGATCCACATCCACGGCTTCTCGCCCTCGGAAGTGGTCTTCTTCAGCCAGCGGTTCGGACTGCCGGTCGCGGAGGTGATCCGCGAGCTCCGCGCCGCGGGGCTGGACAGCATTCCGGGTGGCGGCGGGGAAATCCTGGTGGACGAGGTGCGCCGCCGGGTCGCACGGAAAAAGGCGCAGACGGAAGAATGGCTCGGCGTGCAGGAGGAGGCGCACCGCCAGGGGATGAAGACATCGGTCACCATGATGTACGGCCTCGGGGAGAGCAACGCCGACCGAATCGAGCATCTCTTCCGCGTCCGCGAGGTGCAGCGCCGGACCGGCGGCTTTACGGCATTCATTTGCTGGCCGCTGCAACCCGAAGGCACCGGGATGGCGGACCAGCCGAAAACCGACGCGGTGACGTATCTCCGCATCCTCGCGATGGCGCGCATCATCCTCGACAACGTGCCGAATCTGCAGTCCTCCTGGGTGACGATGGGTCTCAAGGCCGGCCAGGTCGCACTCCGCTTCGGCGCGAACGACTTCGGCAGCCTCATGATGGAAGAGAACGTCGTCTCCTCCGCGGGCACCACCTATCGCGCCACGATCGCGGAGATGGAGCGCTGCATTCGCGACGCCGGCTATGAAGCCCGGCGCCGCCGGCAGGACTATTCGTACGTCGAACAACCCGCGGAGGCCGCGGCCTGACCGTGCCGATCCGGGTCGGTATCGGCTATGACAGCCATCGTCTGGTGGACGACCGCCCTTTCATTCTGGGCGGACAGCGTATCGCGTTCGAGAAGGGGCTCCTCGGCCACTCGGACGCTGATGCGGTGGCGCATGCGGTCACCGACGCGATCCTGGGCGCCGCGGCCGCCGGCGACATGGGCGCTCTCTTTCCCGATACCGATCCCAAGTGGCGGGATGCCGACTCCCTGGTGCTCCTCCGCTTGGCCTGCGAGCATATCGCCCGGCTCGGCTTCCGTCCGATGCAGGCCGACGTCACTATCATTTGCGAGCGGCCCCGCCTCGGCGTCTACAAGGAAGCGATGGCGGCGGCGATCGCGGGCGAGCTCGGGATCGCGTCCGATGCCGTGGGAATCAAGGCCAAGACCAACGAGGGAATGGGCTTCGTCGGGAGGGGGGAAGGGGTCGCCGTCATCGCGGTGGCCACAGTGGAGGGGCACTGATCGAATCGCTCCTGGTCCGGCTGGCGGAATGGCCACCCTTGCTCATCCTCACGGTGATTGCCCTCTCGGTGATCATCGAGAATTTTTTCCCACCGTCGCCCTCCGATGTCTTCGTGGTGCTGGCCGCCTTCCTCACCCATCGCGGCACCATGGAGCCGCTCACGATCTTTCTCGTGGCCTGGGGTTTTGGGACCGGGGGGGCGGTGCTGGTGTACTGGGCGTCGCGGCGGTTCGGGCGCCGATTCTTTCATTCCCGCCTGGGCAGACGGGTGATCAGTCCCGGCGCCTTCGCGGCGATCGAGCGGGAGTACCTGCGCTTCGGGATGCTCGGAATGTTCGTGTTCCGGATGCTGCCGGCGTTTCGCTCGGTCGTCGCGCCCTTCGCCGGTTTCGTCAATCTGCCCCCGGCGCGGGCGCTCGTGCCGATCGTGCTCGCCTCGGGCACCTGGTATGCCGCGCTCACGCTGCTCGGCACCAAAGTCGGCTCGGAGTGGGAGACGATCAACGCCACCCTGCGCCGGCTCAACACCGGCCTCGGGGTTGCCGCGGGCATCGTCCTGGCGCTCCTGGTGCTCTGGTTTCTCCGGCACCGGAAGGCGCTTCGCCGGGCGCGCATTGAGGGGCTCACGCCGTTCGATCCGCTGCACCCCGAGCGGACGGTGCCGATTGTCGAAGGGCTGCCGAACATCTCCGGAGCGGAGCTCGAAGCGGCACGGCGCCGGCGGATCAGCCGGGACCCCGAGCCGTGAGCGACGAGGTGGAGCGCGCCTTCCTGGTCGAGGGGTTCCGCGACTACCTCGCGCTGGAAGCGGGAAACAGCGCCCACACTGTCGAGAACTATCTCCGGGACATCCGGCGGCTGGTGCAGTTCGCGGAGATGAAGCGAGCCCGGACTCCGGCGGCGGTGTCCCGGACGATGCTTCGCGATTTCGTGTTCACCCTCAAGGACCTCGGCCTCTCTCCCGCGACGATCCGGCGGCAGGTGTCCGCGACCCATACCTACTTCGCGTTTCTGATCGGCGAGGGGCATCTCACCGATGATCCGAGCGACCGACTCGAAACGCCGCGGAAGGGCCGCGCACTCCCCGAAGTGCTGACGGTGAAGGAGGCGGAGGCGATGCTCGCCGCCCCCTCCGCCGATCACCCACTGGCATGGAGGGACCGCGCGCTGCTCGAACTCGGCTACGGGGCGGGGCTTCGCGTGACGGAGCTGTGTACCCTCGCCGTGCACGATCTTCTCCTCGGGGACGGACTGGTACGGGTGTTCGGCAAGGGCGGGAAGGAGCGCCTGGTTCCCATCGGGCGCAAAGTGATCGGGCCGGTGTCGATCTATCTCAACCAGACGAGACCGGCGCTCGACCGCGGCAGGAGCGAGGGACGGGTCCTGCTGAATGCCCGGGGAGGACCGCTCTCGCGCGTTGGCGCCTGGGGAATCATCAAGCGGGTCGCGACCGGGGCGGGGATCACCCGGCGCGTCACGCCGCACACGCTGCGGCACTCCTTCGCCACCCACCTCCTCGAGGGCGGGGCAGACCTGCGCGCCGTGCAGGAGATGCTCGGTCACGTCGATCTTTCGACGACGCAGATTTACACCCACGTGGACCGGGAGTACTTGCGGAGCGTGCATAGGCAGTTTCATCCCAGAGGCTAAGAGGCAAAGCGGCAAGGACTGACGACCGACCACCACTTTGCCTCCTTGCCTCCTTGCCTCCTTGCCACGTTGCCTCTCCCCTCTAGCGAAACTTCCGGCCCCCCATTTACGTTACAGTTTGTAACACCGCCTGACGGGGGAGGACCATGCGAAAATACTGGGGCAAAATCACCCTGAGCGCCCTGCTCATCTTCATTGTCGGCTATGGGATCGTCTCGGCTGGCCGCAAGGTGAAGGACTCGATCGTTACCAGCAAGGACATCACGATCCCGCTCGGGTCGTTCGTCGCATTCAAGCTGGACGGCGCCCGGGTCGGCAGCATTCGTCAGATCAGGATCCGCCGGGCGGAGCCACGGTTGATTGCCGGCTTCGACGTCCGGGTCCGTTTCTCCGACACCGCCGCATTCACCCGGATGCGGGACTGCCGTCTCTCGGTCAACGACGCCCAGCACTTCGACGAGCGCACCAGCTTCGTCTGCCTGTCGAGTGATTCAGGCTACCAGCAGTTCGGGGAGGTGACCGCGTACCTCGTTGATCCCGACAACGACCCCACCCTGGTGATTCCGCTCCTGCTTCCCGACGCTGCGGTGGCGGATCTTCAGCGGCCTGGCTCCGGCGGGATGCGGGTGAGCGTGGGAGATTCGATCGCGGTGGAGGTCGGCAAGAGGGCCCGGGTCCTGGAGCGGCTCTACGACGATTCCGTCACGGCGGCAGGTCTCGACAAGCGCGCGGCCCAGCTCAAGGCGCGAGCCGACTCGATCCGCCGGCGCCAGAAGACGCCGGTCGCCCCGGCGGAGCCCACGTCTGCCGTTCCCCCGACCAATCCTAAGCCATTGTAAAAACTGTCCTTAGCCAGTTGTCAAGCGGCGCGGCACGACTTTTGACTTGGGTCGGCCGCGCTTTTACTTTGGACTATGCCCGTCCTCGGCGTCATCCCCGCACGATTGGGTTCGACGCGGCTGCCTCGGAAACCCTTGCAGCTGTTGGGCGGCGTGCCCCTCGTCATCCGAGTGGCGGAGCGGGTTCGGGGGATGGGTTGCCTCGACATGCTGGTCATCGCGACCGACGCCCCTGACATCGCGCGTGTGGCAGAGGAGGCAGGATTCCGCGCCCTGCTCACCTCGGCGGCGCATCAGACGGGAATCGAGCGGGTGGCGGAGGTCGCCGGCCGGGCCGAATTCACCCGATTCGATCTCATCGTGAATGTGCAGGGCGACGAGCCCTTCGTCCCGGAAGATGCGGTGACGGGGGCGATCGCCCGGGTCCGGGGCGGCGACGACGTGGGCAGCGCCGCGACGCCGCTCGACCCCGCGCACGCAGGCGATCCCGCGCGGGTCAAGGTCGTGCTCGACGGCGCGGGCCGCGCGCTCTACTTCTCGCGAGCGCCGATCCCCCATGTGCGCGACGCGGCGGACTGCACCGACGGACTCTATTGGCAGCACATCGGCGTGTACGCCTGCCGCCGTGATGCCCTCATGGCCTGGGTGGCGCTCGCCCCGACCCAGCTCGAGCTCGCGGAAAAACTCGAACAGCTGCGCGCCCTGCAGCACGGCATGACGTTCGGTATCGCGCGCCTCCGTGCGCCCGCCCTCCCGGGCATCGACACGGCCGAGGACCTCCGCCGCGCGGAGGCTCACTGGCAGGAGACCCAAGGGGTAACCACATGACGACGAGGCCCGGCAATACGAAATACATCTTCGTCACGGGCGGGGTGGTCTCCTCGCTCGGCAAGGGAATCGCGGCGGCCTCCCTGGGCCGCCTCCTGGTCGAGCGGGGATTGTCGGTCACGATGCTCAAGTTCGATCCCTACATCAACGTCGATCCGGGGACGATGTCGCCGTTCCAGCACGGCGAGGTCTTCGTGACCGACGACGGCGCCGAGACCGATCTCGATCTCGGGCACTACGAGCGGTTCATCGACCGCGCGCTCTCGCAGCAGAACAACATCACCACCGGCCGGGTCTATCAGAATGTGATCAGCAAGGAGCGCCGGGGGGATTACCTCGGCGCGACGGTGCAGGTCATTCCCCACATCACCGACGAGATCAAGCGCGCCATCCGCAACGCCGCCCCCGGCCTCGATGTCGTGATCATCGAGATCGGCGGCACCGTCGGCGACATCGAGTCCCTCCCGTTCCTCGAGGCGATCCGCCAGTTCCGCCAGGAGGTCGGCCGGGAGAATGCGCTGTTCGTGCACCTGACCCTCGTGCCGTTCATCGCGGCAGCGGGCGAGCTCAAGACCAAGCCCACCCAGCACTCCGTGCGCGAGCTGATGGAAATCGGAATTCAGCCGGACGTCCTGGTCTGCCGCAGCGACCACTCACTGTCCGCCGACATCAAGCGAAAGATTGCGCTCTTCTGCAACGTGGATTTCGGTTGCGTGATCGAGAGTCCCGACGTGCACTCGATCTATGAGATCCCCGTGCGCTTCCTGGAGCAGGGGTTCGACCGCGTGGTGTGCGAGCGGCTGAATCTGGAGACGAAGGAGCCGGACCTCACGGCCTGGAAGGCGATGACCGAAAAGATCCTTCGCCCGGTGGACCGGGTGAAGATCGCGGTCGTCGGCAAGTACACCGATCTCCATGACGCCTACAAGTCGGTGCAGGAAGCGCTGCTGCACGGCGGGATTCCCAACGATGTGGGCGTGGACATCGACTGGGTCGGGAGCGATCAGTTCGCCGATCAGGCCGCCGCCGCGCGCCTGCTGGAAGGGAAGCACGGCCTGCTGGTGCCCGGAGGATTCGGCGTGCGCGGGATCGACGGGATGCTGGAAGCGGTGCGCTACGCCCGGGAAAACGGCCTCCCGTTCTTCGGCATCTGCCTTGGTCTCCAGATCGCCATCATCGAGTTCGCCCGGGACGTGTGCAACCTCACCGGCACCAACAGCACCGAGTTCGAGCCGGAGTGCGAGAGCCCGGTGATCTCGCTGCTGGCATCGCAGCGCGACGTCTCGGACATGGGCGGCACGATGCGGCTCGGCGCGTATCCGGCCCGGCTCCGCTCCGGCAGCCTCGCGGCGCGGGCGTATAACTCGGTGGAGATCAGCGAGCGGCACCGGCACCGCTGGGAAGTGAACAACGCCTACCGCGATCTGCTCGCGGAGCACGGACTCCGTTTCTCGGGCCAGTCGCCCGACGGCGGGCTGGTCGAGATCATCGAGCTCCCGGGGCATCCCTGGTTCCTGGGCTGCCAATTCCACCCCGAGCTCAAGTCCCGTCCCACCCGGCCCCATCCGCTGTTCGCGTCCTTCATCGGCGCCGCCCGGAAGCACGCGGACGCGGCCGCCGGCCGGACCAGCGCGGTGCAGGAGCTGATCGAATCGTCGAAGTGACTGAATGGAAGTTCGGCCCCCCGCCGTTCCTCGTCGCGGGTCCCTGCGTCGTCGAGGAGGGAGACTTGCTGCCGCGGGTGGCCGAGCGGCTCGCCGCACTTGGCCAGCGGCACGGGATCGCGGTCTGCTTCAAGGCGAGCTTCGACAAGGCCAACCGTTCCCGGCTCGCGGCAGCGAGGGGACCGGGAGTAGAGCGGGGGCTCGAGTTGCTGGCGGCGGCGCGCGCGGCGAGTGGACTCCCCCTGCTCACCGACGTGCACGAGCCGGCGCAAGCGGCAATCGTGGCGGAGGTCGTGGACGTCCTGCAGGTCCCGGCATTCCTGTGCCGCCAGACCGATCTGCTCCTTGCCTGCGGCCGGACCGGCAAACCGGTAAACGTGAAGAAGGGGCAGTGGATGCAGCCGGAGGCGATGGCGGGCGCGCTGGAAAAAGTTCGCGAGGGCGGGTCGCCCAGTGTCGCTGTCACCGAGCGCGGGACCTTTTTCGGGTATGGCGACCTGGTGGTGGACTTCCGAAGTCTCGCCCGACTGCGCGAGGCCACCGGCGCCCCGGTGATCTTCGACGCGACGCACAGCGTGCAGCAGCCGGGTCACGGCCCCGGTGGATCGAGTGGCGGCGCGCGGGCGCACATCCCCGCGCTGCTCGGCGCGGCGGCGGCGGCGGGGGCTGACGGATTCTTCGTCGAAACGCATCCCGATCCGGCGCGTGCGCCGAGCGACGCCAACACGCAATGGCCGCTCGACCGGCTCGAGGAGCTCCTGGTGCGGACGCTGCGCATTTGGCGCGCGGCGCGGGAGCAGGCGTGATCACACCGGAGGATGCCTGGCGGGTCAAGCTGCTCGCGCTCGATGTGGACGGGGTACTCACCGACAACGGGATCTGGATCGCACCGGTGTCGGGGGAGCGAGTGGAATTCAAGCGATTCGACATCCAGGACGGGCTCGGCCTCGTGGTGCTGCGGTACACTGCGATCGAAGTCGCCTGGATCAGCGGCCGGCACTCCGAGGCCACCGAGCTCCGCGCGCGGGAGCTCGGTATCCCGACGCTGATCCAGGACGACGGCGCGCACAAGCTCCCAGCGGTGGAGCGATTGCTGGCGGAAAAGGGGATTGCATGGGACGAGCTGGCCTACGTGGGGGACGATCTCGCCGACCTGCCGATACTCCGGCGGGCGGGACTCCCCATCACGGTGGCCAACGGGACCCAGGACGCGAAGGCCGTGGCGCGTTGGGTGACGACGGCGCCGGGAGGGCAGGGCGCGGTGCGGGAAGTCGTGGAGACGCTGTTGCGGGTCCGAGGGGAATGGACCGGCGCCGTGCGCCGGTACCTGCGGGAGCGGGGAGAGACCGAGACATGAGCACCGACCGACTCATCGCCGCCGGTCGCCGTGTCCTCCGCATAGAGGCCGATGCGCTTGCTGCCGCGGGCGACGCGCTCGACGAAGGGTTCGTCCGCGCGATCGAGCTGCTCAAATCGAGCGAGGGCAGGGTCATCGTCAGCGGGATCGGCAAGTCCGGACTCATCGCCCGAAAGATCGCCGCGACGCTCACCTCGACCGGCACGCCCGCCACCTGGCTCCATCCGGTCGACAGCCTGCACGGCGACCTCGGCATGGTGGGTCCGAGCGACGTGGCCATCGTGCTGAGCAAGAGCGGCGAGACCGACGAGCTGGTGGGGCTCCTCGGCGCGCTGCAGCGATTGCAGGTGCCCGTCATCGCGATCACGGGTGATCTCGATTCCACGCTGGCGAAGGCCGCGACAGTGGTGCTCGATGCCGGCGTGCCGGAGGAAGCGTGCCCCCATGACCTCGCCCCGACCACGAGCACCACGGTGGCGCTCGCCCTGGGCGACGCGCTGGCCGTGACACTCCTGGAGGAAAAGGGATTCGCGCGGGAAGATTTCGCCCGACTCCATCCGGGAGGCCGGCTCGGGCGGAAGCTGCTCCTCCGGGTGAGCGACGTGATGCATCTCCCGGCCCCGCTGCTTGCTCCTTCCGCCACTATGCGCGACGCGGTGGTGGCGCTGGCGCACCACCGCGGCATCGCGCTCGTCGGGGAAGCGGGCCGCCTGTCCGGCGTGATCACCGCGGGGGATCTTTCCCGGGTCGCCGAGCGGCATCCCGATTTCCTCGCGCTTCGGGTGGAGAGCGTGATGACCACGAGCCCGAAGACCTGTCGCGCCGACGACTTCGCCGCGGCGGCGGTGGGGTTGATGGAGCGCCACGGGATCGTGGCGCTTCCCGCCCTTGGCGAGGGCGATGTGGTGTCCGGGGTGGTGCATTTGCATGACTTGATGCGGGCGGGGGCGGTATGAAAGGAGGCAAGGAGGCAAGGAGGCAAGGAGGCCCTTCGGGGTCACCGGTGCGCCTTTGCCTCTTGGCCTCTTTGCCTCTTTGCCTCCTGTTCCTCGCGTGTACCGATGCCGGCGTCCGCCCCACCGTCACCCAGGCGGCCGACAGCGCCGATCAGATCGCGCTCAAGATGACGACGACCATCACCTCTGAGGGAGTTCGCCGGAGCTACGTGGAAGCCGAGACCGCGTACGTGTACCAGAGCCAGGCGCTGACCGATCTGCGGCGCGTGAAGGTCTTGTTTTTCGACGAGCAGGGGAATCTCAAGAGCACGCTCGTCGCCGATAAAGGGGTGTTGGGTACGTTCTCGAAGCGGCTCGAGGCGAGTGGGCACGTCGTGGTCACCTCGCCGGACGGTCGGCGGCTGACGACGGAGCACCTGATCTACGACAAGCAGGCAAATCAGATCACCGTCGATACCGCCTTCGTTGCCGACGGCCCGAGTGGCCGTCTGACCGGCACTCACGCGGTTTCGGATATCGGCTTCACCAACATCACCGTGCGGCAGCCGAAGGGCGCCCAGAAGGGCAAGGGATTCCTGCTCCCCGGACAGGAGAAATGACGACCCGGGCGGAGTTCGCGTTGGCACTGGCCTCGCTGGCCATCGCCCACCCGGTGTGGGCGCAGAATCGCCGTTGCCAGCTCCAGGTGGACAATGTTGACCGGCAGGGCGTGTCGGCGAGCATCATCGGCACCTCGACCACGAACTACTTTGCCGGCGGGAATGTGCGGCTCAGCTGCCGGGGACAGAACGTACGGATCTGGACCGACAGCGTCGCGTCCTACCAGGGCAGCGTGGTGCAGTTCATCGGCAATTTCCGGTACGAGGACGAAACCGCGAAGGTCACGTCCGACTTCGGCACCTACTACAAGGACACCGAGCGGTGGGAAGCGCGCGGGAATGTCAACTACCTCGACCTCCGCGACGGGTCGCAGCTCAAGGGGCCGGCGGCGGACTACAGCCGGCGGATCCGCGGCAGCCGCGAGCAGGAGGAGCTCTCTGCAGACCAACGCCCCACGCTCACCCTGGCCGCTCGGGATTCCGCCAACCGGCCCTCGGATCCATACGTGATCGTCGCCGACCGGATCCGGATGCGGGGTGAAGATCTGATGTGGGCCGGCGGGACGGTCACCATCGACCGGAGCGATCTCAAAGGCCGCAGCGACTCGATGCAGCTCGATACCGGGAAGGGAAGCGCCGGTGCGCTCATTGGCCACGCGTCTATCCGGCGCGCCGTGGAGGACAGCTTCGCGATGGCGGCTAAGCGTATCGATCTCGCGCTCACCCAGAAGGAGCTGACCGGGATCACGGGACAGGACAGTGCGACCACGCTCACCAGCAGGAATCTCGACCTGATCGCGGCGACGATCTCGCTCCGGCTGCAGAATCGCAAGGTGGTCCAGACCCTGGCCTGGGGCAAAGCGCCGCGCCCTCGGGCGCTGGCCGACGACTATGAGGTTCGGGGTGATTCCCTGGCCATCGACACCCCCGGCGAGCAGCTCAAGGAGCTGCGCTCCTTCCGCGGCGCGTGGCTGGGATTTCGGCCCGACACGTTGCAGGGCGAGCGCGACTGGCTCTCTGGCGACGCGATCACCGCCTCGTTCGCGGAGTTGGTGGGCGCGGGGGGCAGGAAGGCGGCGCTCCGGCGGCTGGAGGCGAACCAGTCGGCCGCCTCGTTCTATCGGGTGACCAAGGCGGGCGCCACCGGGGGAAAGCCCTCGATCAATTACGCCCGCGCCGACCGGATCGTCCTGACCATGCAGGGAACCGATTCGCTCAAGGTCGAGAAAGTCGAAATGACCGGGAATGTGGACGGGGTGCAGCTCCAGCCCCAGCTGCTGCGGGTCGACAGCCTCCGCCCCAGGCGCGACACGGTGCGTCCGCGCCCGGACGGCGCCCGATGAGCGGCAACGGTGCCAGTCCGAGCGTCCTGTCGGCGACCGGGCTCCGCAAATCATTCAAGCGGCGCATGGTGGTCAAGGACGTAGCGGTTCAGGTCTCTCAGGGAGAAATCGTCGGGCTGCTGGGGCCCAATGGAGCGGGCAAGACCACCACGTTCTACCTGATCACGGGACTGATCCGTCCCGACGCCGGCCGGATTGCGCTCGACAGCCGGGATCTCACCGATGCGCCGATGTACCGGCGCGCGCGCGAAGGTATCGGGTATCTGGCGCAGGAGCCGTCGGTATTCCGGCGCATGACGGTGGAGCAAAACGTCCAGGCCATTCTCGAGACGCTTCCGCTGTCGCGGAGCGCGCGCAAGGAACGGCTGGAGCGGCTGCTGGACGAGCTGTCGATCAAGCACTTGCGGAGCAACCGGGCCTACTCACTGTCGGGGGGCGAGCGGCGGCGCCTCGAGATCACCCGCGCCCTGGTGACGGAGCCCAAGTTCATGCTGCTCGACGAGCCATTCGCGGGGGTAGACCCGATTGCCGTCCATGATATTCAGACGATCATCACCGGGCTGCGGCACCGGGGGATCGGCGTGCTGATCACCGACCACAGCGTGGAGCACATGTTCGAAATCGTCGACCGCGCCTATATCATGTACGAGGGAGAAGTCCGGGCGGCCGGCACGGTGCGCGAGCTGGTCTACAACGACCAGGTGGCCGAACTCTATCTCGGGCCGACGATGACGGCCCGGTTGCGGAATCGCATGGAGCGGGGCGCGTGAAGATCGGACTCTCCCAGCATACCGGGCTCCGGCAGGAGCTGCGGATCAATCCACGGCTTTACCAGGCCATGGACATGTTGTACATGCCGATGATGGATCTGCAGCAGCATCTCAAACAGGAGCTGCTCACCAATCCATTCCTCGAGCTGCTGGAGCCGGAGGACGAAGAAGAGGGCAAGGAGACCGCGGAAAAGGAAAAGGAAAAAGAGAAAGAAAAAGCCGATAAGGAAGACGAAATCGACTGGGAGGAGATTCTTCTCAACGGCTTCGATGCCGGCGGGATGAAGCAGCAGTACGAGGAGCAGGAGTATCTCGAGCCGGTGTGCGTCGAAACCAGGGATCTGAGCGATCACCTGCGCGATCAGCTCCAGATGATGGAGCTCACCTCGCGGCAGCTGCTCTTGAGCGAGGAGTTCCTCGGGAATCTGAACGATGAGGGCTATCTCATCGCGCCGATGCGGGAGATTCTCGACTCGGTGAATCAGCTGCTCGAGAGCCACGCCGCGGCGCCGGCGTCCGCCGCGGAGGGGGAAGACGAGGAGGAGGAGGCCGCGGCGCGCGACGAGCTGGCGCCCGGCCCCACCTGGATCGGACTCCCCGAGAAGAAGGGAGGCGTCGAGGAGAAAGCCCCGGTGTACGACGGGAAGGCCGCGGACGCCCCGCTCCCCCGCCCGCGGGGCGATCTCCCCGGGGTACCCTATTACACCGCCGCCGAGCTCGAGGAGATGCTGGCGGTGATCCAGAAGCTGGATCCGCCGGGTGTCGGGGCGCGCGACCTGCGCGAGTGTCTCCTCCTCCAGCTCCGCGAGGCGGGGGACACCGACTCCCTGGCGTACCGCCTGATCTCGGAAGCCTTCCAGGACCTGATCGCCCACCGCTGGAATGAGCTCGCCAAGCGGTTCGGGGTCGAGGCCGCGAAGGTCCAGGCGGCGGGCGATACCCTCTCCCGGTTCGATCCGAAGCCGGGGCTCAAGTACGCCAACCGGAGCGACGGCTACATCATTCCCGATCTGATCGTCGACAAGGTCGACGGCGTGTATCATATCAGCCTGAACGACGGGGGAGTCCCGAGGCTCCGGCTCAGCCGGTCGTACCAGGACGTCGCCCGGGACAAGAAGAAGCTCACCCCGGAGAACCGCGAGTTCATCGCCAACAAGCTCAACAGCGCCAACTGGATGATCCAGGCGATCGAGCAGCGCCGCCAGACCATGCTCAAGGTGATGAACTTCATCGTGGACCGGCAGCGCGCCTTCTTTGAAAAGGGCGTCGAGTATCTGAAGCCGCTCACCCTGCGCGAGGTCGCCGAGGTGATCAGCATGCACGAGTCCACCGTGAGCCGGGTGACCAACGAGAAGTATGTCCAGACCCCGCGCGGCGTACTGCCGCTCAAGTACTTCTTCTCGAGCGCGCTCACCACCGCGTCCGGCGAGGACGCCAGCGCCCGCTCCATCCGGGCCAAGCTGCAGAAGATGGTGCAGGAGGAGAATCCCTCGAAGCCCCTCACCGATCAGCAGATCGTTCACCTCTTCCAGGAGCAGGGCATCCAGATCGCCCGCCGCACGGTGGCGAAGTACCGCGACCAGCTGGGCATTCTCCCCGCCCGTATGCGGAAGCGGGTATGAGCGGGGCCGTGGACGTGAGCCTCCTCGTACCGGCCAAGGACGAGGCGGACAATCTCCCCGAGTTCGTCCGGCTGTGCGCCGAAGCCCTCACTCCCGCGCCGTTCAGCTTCGAAGTGATCATAGTGAACGACGGCTCCCATGACGCGACCGCCACGGTGCTGGAGCGTCTGCGGGCGGAGTATTCCTTCCTCCGAGTGGTGACCCACCGGCGGCAGCGGGGGATCGCCGACGCGCTCCGGAGCGCGAGCGAGGCGTCGTTGGGCGAGATCCTCGTCTTCTACCCCGCCGACCTGCAGTACCTCCCGTCGGATATTCCGGGGCTGGTGGCCCCGATCCTTGCCGGCGAAGCCGACATCGTCACCGGAACGAAGCAGGGGAAGTACCAGAAGGCGTTCGTCAGCGGGGTGTACAACGCACTCTGCCGCCGGCTCTTCGGCGTCAAGGTCGAGGATCTGAATTCGGTGAAGGCATGGCGCGCCGAGATCACCCGAAGCGTTCCCCTCCGTCCCGATTGGCACCGCTACATGGTGGTCATCGCCGCGGCCGACGGCTGGCGTCTCACCTCCCGGGGCGTGCCGCTCTATCCCCGCCGCGCCGGCAACTCGAAGTTCACCTGGAAGCGGATTCCGGTGGGTGTGCTCGACCTGGTGTCGGTCTGGTTCCAGCTGCGCTTCGGGCGGAAGCCGATGCTCTTCTTCGGGGTTCTGGGCGCGGCGCTCTTCTTGGTCGGCCTCCTGGCCGGCATCGTCGCCCTGGTGCTCCGGATCGGGTTCGACTTCGGCTTCCGGCCGTTGCTCAACCTGGTGGAGACGATGGTGATCAGCGGCATCTCGCTCTTCGGTTTCGGCTTCGTCGCGGAAATGATCGCGGGCTCGCGCGAAGAGATGCGGGAGCTTTCCGGACATCTCGCCCGCCTCGAGCGGAAGACCGACGAGTAGCGGTGCGGGTCGTCTTCGTGACCCACAACTATCCCCGTCACGCCGGCGACGTGCCCGGCGCCTTTCTGCATCCTCTCGCCACCGCGCTCACTCGCCGCGGGCAGGACGTCCGGGTGGTCGCGCCCGCGGATCGCGGCCGCGACGGTCGCGAGACGCTGGACGGGGTCCCGGTGCGCCGCGTCCACTACGCCACGCCGGAGCGCGAAAACCTCGCCTACGAGGGCAACATGCAGGGAGCCGTGCGGTCTCCTTCGGGACTCCTGGCTCTTCACGCCCTCATCCGCGCGCTGCGAGACGGTGCGCGCAATGAAGCCGCGGGTGCGGAGGGGGAGACGGTCGTTCACGCGCACTGGTGGATTCCCGCCGGCCTGGCGCTTCCCCGCGAGCTCCCCAAGCTGGTGACCCTGCATGGCACCGACGGCCTCCTGCTGGAGCGGCGGGCCGTGCTCCGCTGGCTTGGCCGCCGGGTGCTCCGGCGGGCTCGACTGGTGACCGCGGTCTCCGAGGATCTCGCGGCGATCGCCGTGCGGGTCACCGGGCGGCGGGACGTGATGAGCCGGGTGCAGCCGATGCCGATCGACAGCCGTGACCGTCCGTGGAGCCGGGGCGGGGGAGGAATCGTCGTCGTGGCGCGGCTCACCAAACAGAAACGGGTCGATCTCGCCATCAGGACCATGGCGGAGCTCGACGGGCCGCTGACCATTGTCGGCGATGGGCCGGAGCGCCCCGCGCTCGAGCGGCTGGTCGCCTCGCTCAAGCTGCAGGCCCGGGTGCGGTTCACCGGCCTCCTGCCGGGACCCGACGTCGCACGTGAACTCGCTACCGCCGATGTCATGTTGTTCCCGGCGGTGAACGAAGGCTTCGGCCTCGCCGCCATTGAGGGGCTGATGGCCGGTATTCCGGTGGTTGCCTGCCGGGATGGCGGCGGCGTGGTGTCCGCGGTGCAGGCCCACGGGGGAGGCATCGTCACCGATCCGATGCCGGGTGCCCTGGCGGGTGCGGTACGCACCTCGCGCACCCCGGCCCGGCGCGACTCGGCGCGCGCGGCGGGCGAGCGCTGGCGCGAGGAGCTGGCCCCCGACGTCGTCGCGGAGCGGTTCGAGGGATGGTATCGCGAGGCGCTGCGTGCATAGGGGATGGTGGCGCTGGATCCAGGCCATCGGCGGGGCGCTCGTCGTCATTTTTGTCGTTCGCTACCTGATCCGGAACTGGGATGCGGTGCGCCAGGCGCCGCTCGACCTGACCTTTCGCCCCGGCTGGGTGGCCGCGAGCCTTCTGGTGGTGCTCGCAACGTATGCGATCCTGATCGAATCGTGGCGCCGCATGCTCGCAGGATGGGGGCCGCTGCTCGGCTGGTGGGAGTCGGCCCGTGTCTGGGTCATCTCCAGCATGGGGAAATACATCCCGGGCAGGATCTGGGCGATCGCCGGAATGGCGCTGCTCGCACAGCGGCGCGGCGTGCCGCCCTGGGCAGCGACGGCATCGGCGATCCTGCTGCAGGTGGTCTCGATTGCGACCGGTGCGCTGATCGTCGGCATCACCGGGATCGCCGCGCTCGAGGCGAAGCACCCCGGCAGCACCGTGGCACTCTGGCTCCTTCTTGCCGGCAGTGTCGCGGGACTCGCGGTGGTGCTCTCGCCGAACGTATCGGGGCGATGGCTCCGGATGGTCTTGCCCGGCGGGACCGAGCGCCTCACCCCCTCGGCCGCTGCGGTCGGGTTCGGGATCGCGGCCAATGCGACCGCCTGGGTGACGTATGGCGTGGCACTCTGGCTGCTCGCCCGCGGCGTGCTGCCGGGCGCGGGACTCGGACTCGTCGAGGCCATCGGCGGGTTCGCCGCGTCCTACCTCGCGGGTTTCCTCTTTCTCCTCGCGCCCGGCGGGCTCGGGGTCAGGGAGTCGGTCTTCGTGATCATGCTGGAGCCCAGGATCGGACTCGGCAATGCACTGGCGCTCGCCGCCGTATCCCGTCTCGGAATGACCGCGGCCGACGTGCTGGCCGCGCTCCCCTTCGTTCGCGCCTTCAAGGAGACCGCCCGTCATGCCGTCTGACGGCACCACCTCCGCCGGGTCGTTTGCGATAGAGCCGCGCCGGGGGGCGCTCCTCGCCTTCGCCATCTTCTGCGTTGCCGCGCTCACGCTCTGCTGGCCGATGCTCTCCGGCCAGTTCATTGGAATTCCCCACTCCGACCAGTACGTGGCGGGTTATGGCTTCCGGCAGTTCGCCGCAGACTATTGGCGCACCCACCATGCCGTACCGCTGTGGAATCCCTACATTTTCGGCGGCATGCCGTTCGTCGGTGGCATGCATGGCGACGTGTTCTATCCCACGGCGTGGCTGCGCTGGTTCCTCCCCACCGGCACGGCGCTGAACCTCGGATTCGCGCTGCACATCGTCCTCGCCGGCATCGCGATGTACGCGCTGCTCCGGGCCTTGCGCCTCGGGTGGGCGGCGGCCGTTACCGGGGGTGTTGCCTACGAGCTCACCGGCCTGGTCGCGTCCATGGTGTCGCCTGGGCACGACGGCAAGCTGTTCGTGAGCGCGCTGGCTCCGTTGCTCTTCTTGGCACTGCTCCGCGCCGTTCGCCACCGGAGTATTTCCGCGTATGGCGCCACCGCGCTCATCATCGGGCTCTCGCTCCACGGCCACCCGCAGATGAGCTACTACCTGCTCGTCGCCGCGGCGGTCTGGGCTGCCTACCTGGTCTTCTGGGACGACGCGGGACCGAAGGGATCCGAGCGGTACCGCGCGATCGGATTCGGACTCGGCGCCGTGGCCCTGGGGATGGCCATTTACGCCATCCAGGCGATGCCCTTCGCCGCGTACATCCCGTTCTCGCCGCGGGCGGAGGGAGGTCCGAGCAGCGGCTGGGACTACGCGACCGGTTTTGCGTTTCCGCCGTCGGAGGTCTTCAGCACCTTCTATCCGGAGATCAACGGGATTCTCGATAACTATACCGGCGGCAACGGTCTCAAGCATCACACCGAGCACCTCGGCCTCCTGGTTATTCTCCTCGCCGTCTGCGGGTTAGGAGGAAAGCAGCGCAGAAAAGAGCGGCTGGTGCTTGGCGCGATTGGGCTCCTTTTCCTTTTCGTCGCGTTCGGCGGTCATACGCCCTTCTATCGTTTCTGGTACGAGGTGATGCCGCGGATGAAGCAGGTGAGGGCGGCCGGCATGGCCTTCTATCTGACCGCGCTTCCAATCTGCGTCTATGCAGGATTCGGCGTCGAGCGGCTCCTCCGCGGGGAGATCCCGGCGCGCCGTATCCTGATCGGAGCGGGGAGCTTTGCCGTGATCGGGCTCCTCGGCGCGGCGGGGGGGCTCACCGGTCTCGCCAGGTTCTTCGCGTCCGAACGGCTGGAGGACCTGGTCGTGCAGAATTCCCTGCTGATTCAGCAAGGGGGCATTCGCGTCCTGCTCGTCGCCCTGCTTGGAGGAGCGGTCCTCTTTGCCATCGCGTCCTCGCGTCTTCGCGGCCCGGTTGCCGCCGCCGCGCTGATCACCGTGGTCTTTGCCGATCTCTGGAGCGTCGAGCGCCGGTTCTTCGTCTTCGCCGGCACCGCCTCGGAGCTCTTTGGGGACGATCAGCTCATCACCGAAATGAAGAAGTCGCCGCTCCCATTCCGGGTGTGGGATCCGAAGGGACCGCTGTACGAGCGCGAGCTGGGGACGTACCCGGGGTCATGGCTCATGGGCGCGGGAGTGCCCCAGCTCCTCGGCTATCACGGCAACGAGCTCCGCAATTTCGACGAGCTGCTGGGGGGGAAGGGTCTCTGGACGAACCAGGTCAACGTGGCGCTGCTCCAGCTATTCGGGGTTCGTTACGTCACCGTCCGACAGCAGATAAACCTTCCCGGTTTCCACTTTCTCGCCGGACCGGCCCAGACGACGCCCGGTGCCGCGGCGGTCTTGTACGAAGCCGACACAGTGCCGCCCTATGTGCGGCTCCTCTCCGGGGCGGTCAAGGTTCCGGAAGCGCAGGTAGCCGAAGTCGTGCTCAACCAGCAGTTCCCGGTGCTCTCGGTTGCGGTGTACGGCGACAGCGCTCCGGTCACTCCGGGCGAGCTCGCCCGGGTGCCCGAGCCCGCCACCGCGACCGCCCGGCTGACCGCCTGGGAACCGGGGAAGATCCGGATCGCAATCGATGGGCGCGACGAGCGGCCGCTCTATCTCCTGGTCGGGGAGAACTGGTACAAGGACTGGCGCGCAATGGTGGATGGCGTCGCGGCACCCGCCATCCGTGCGCATCACACTCTCCTCTCCGCCGTCGTCCCGCCTGGAGCAAAGGAGGTGACCTTCGAGTTTTCCTCGCCGGAGTACAAGCGGGGGAGGATGATCTCGCTTCTGGCGCTTGCCGTCGCGGCGGGACTGATGCTGGCGCCCAGATTCCGTTCGAGGGTAAGCACCGATGCCTGAGCGGTATCTCGTCATCCTGCCCACGTACAACGAGAGCCAGAACCTGCCTCGAATCGTGCCGCAGATCCTCTCCCAGGATCCGCGGATCGAAATCCTGGTGGTGGACGACAACTCTCCGGACGGCACCGGCCGCCTGGCCAACGACCTGGCCGGAGTCAATCCGAGAGTCCACGTCCTCCACCGCACCCAGAAGGGGGGCCTGGGACGCGCCTACCTGGCCGGATTCAACTGGGGCCTCGAGCGCGGCTTCGATCTGATATTCGAGATGGACGCCGATTTTTCCCACGACCCGAAGTTCCTCAACGACCTGATCGCCGCGGCGTCATCCGCCGACCTCGTGGTGGGGTCCCGCTACAAGACGGGGGTCAACGTCATCAATTGGCCGATGTCGCGACTGCTGCTCTCGTACGGCGCCAATCTCTACGCCCGCTGGATCACCGGACTGCCGCTCACCGACGCGACCGGAGGGTTCAAGTGCTTTCGCAAGGAGGTCCTGGCGTCCATTCCGCTCGAGAAGGTGCGGTCCAACGGCTACGCCTTCCAGATCGAAATGAGCTTCCGCGCCTGGAAGAAGGGCTTTCGGCTCGCTGAAGTCCCGATCGTCTTTACCGACCGGGTGGAGGGGAGCAGCAAAATGAGCAACTCGATCGTGCGCGAGGGAGTGTGGGTGGTGTGGTGGCTCCGGATCGCGAACCTGTTCGGCCGGCTGTGAACGACGTCCGCTTCTTCAAGATGACGGGATCGGGAAACGACTTCGTCTTTCTCGACGGCCGAAGCGCGCCGGAGGCGGCCTGGAGCACCGCTTCGATCCGGACGCTGTGCGACCGGCGAACCGGGATTGGAGGGGACGGGCTCGTGGTGTTGTCTCCGGAAGGCGAGCTCAGGGCCAGGATGGTCTACTTCAACGCCGACGGCTCCCGGGCAGGAATGTGTGGCAATGCGGCCCTCTGCAGTACCCGGCTGGCCGCCCGGTTAGGAATCGCTCCGGCGGAAGGGATGGAACTCCACACCGATAGCGGAATCCTGAAGACGCGGTGCGTAGGCCACGGCTGGGCCGCTGAGCTCCTCCTCCCGGATTTCGACGTCCCGGAGGAGCAGACCCTCCCGCTCGAGTCCGGGGAGCTCTGGATGGCCCGGTGCACCGTCGGGGTGCCTCACCTGGTGGTCCTGGTCCAGGATATCGCCGAGGTGGATGTGGAGGGACGGGGCGGGGCGCTCCGGCGGGACCCGGCCTTCGGACCGGATGGGGTGAACGTGAATTTCCTCGGCCGGACCAAGTCCCTGGGGGACGCCGCCGAGTGGCGGCTCAGGACGTTCGAGCGGGGTGTCGAAGGGGAGACGCTGTCCTGCGGGACCGGCACGGTGGGAGCTGCAGCGGCCTTGGTAACCCACGGGCTGACCGAGCTGCCGGTGCGAATCGCGTCCTGGGGAGGCAACGTCCTTTCCGTAGCAGGCCGCATCAATGGAGGATCGGTTCTGGAGCCTTGGCTCTGCGGGGAAGGACGGCTGGTCTTCGAAGGGGTTGTCGAATCATCCAAGTAGTTTATTCCCAATGGCATACAAGTGTTTGGAGTGGGGCTCTGGGCGACCTTTCCACAGTTGTCCACGTATCGACTTAACATAATACATCTTATACGCATGTTGGCAGAGGCAAGGAGGGAAGGTCGGCGGATTTGCGGTGGCGGCCGTTGCGGCCCCGCTCATCGTCCTGGGCTGGTCGTGGCGGGAGCGCCGGACGAATACGCGGCTTTTAACAAAGGGGGAGTAGACGGACTACATCGCCCCCCGAGTCCACTCCGCCAGCCGGACCTCCGCTTCGGCGACTCCCGCCGTCTCCTTGGGATACTTGCTTACCACCGCGCGCAGCATGTCGAGCGCTTCTTTTTCCTTCCCCGCGAGACGGGTGGCCCGCGCGGCGCCGATCCGCGCCTCCACCTGCCGGTAGTCCTCGGCGGCCAGACCGGCCCCGCGCATGTAGGCGGCGGCGGCTTCATCGAACTTCTTCAGGTTCTCCAGCGCTCCCCCGAGCATCATGTACGCGCCCGATGCGTAGAGCGGCGGCGGATTCCGGTCGGTGATCTTCTTGAGCTCGTCGGCGGCGAGCTGCGCCTGCCCCGAGGCGAGCCGGACTTCGTTGAGGGCGAGCTCGGCTTGCCATCCCGCGTCGGTGCCGCTGAACGATTGCGCGATCCGCTGGAACTCGGTGGACGCGGCCGGGAGGTTGCCCGACTCGAAGGCGCCGCGCGCACGGTCGATCGCATCGTTGGCCGCGATCTCCTTCCGCTTACCGGTCTCGAGGAAGAGCCATCCGCCGAGGACAAGGACTGCCAGCCCCACCGCCCCGTACGTCAGCGGCTTCTGGTGATTTTCAATCCATGCGAAGGTCGGAGAGTGCTGTTCGCCGGCCTGGCTCGGAATGTTCACAGTGGTTTTGACGGGCGAAGACATCGGGGTCCTGAGGTCGGGGTTCGGGGCGAGTGCCCCCGGGGCGACTCGAACGCCCGGCCAACGGTTTAGGAAACCGCTGCTCTATCCACCTGAGCTACGGGGGCGTGGAGCCCGCCGGGACGACCCGGCGGGCCTGGCGCGGGATAACTATAATCGCCGGGCCGGGGGCACCGCCACCATGACCCCGCTCCATGCCCGCCTTGCACGTGCCCGACTGATAGCCTGACGGTTGGCCGTTAGCTGATAGCTGCTGAACGAATCACGCCCGGTGGGTGACGGTGGAGAGGCGCCGGTGGCGCCCGCTCCTCCGATCACCAGAACCACCAGGACGCTCAGGCAAGGCATTGGTACTCCCAGCTAGATGACTCGACGTCCCTGGATGACGCGAAGGACGATCGCCACCAGCGCGAGCACCAGGAGAATATGGACAAACCCCCCGACCGCAGCGCCACTCACCATTCCAAGCAACCACAGCACGAGGAGGACGACCGCGATGGTATACAGCATGGTTCGCTTCCTTTCGATTGAATCCGGTCACGAACGGGTGACCCGCAAGGGTTCTCTGAGTGTGATTCCAACGGTACTGCCGGCCTGTACGACGACGTTCCGATTCGCTGTTTCCACCGCGACCGCCGCACCCGCGGCCGCCCCTACCACTGCTCCGATGATCGTGCCGGTCTTGTCGCCGCCGATCACCCGGCCCGCGATGCCGCCGATGACCGCGCCTGCCCCGACCTTCGCGGCCTCGCCGGTGCCGATTCCGCCGCCCTTCATCGAGGTGACGACAGAGCTGACATCGGCCTGGATCGGATGACTCTCGCCCCGCACCGTAATGCCGGTCACCGCGAGGGTGAGCTTGCCGAACGCTTGGCTCTTGTCCCGCGCCGGCTCGATCGAGGTGATCGTCAGATCGACCGTGGACCCGGCCGGCACGACGACCAATCCACTGCCGTTCCTCACATCGTTCGCGACCCGGACGGTGACCCGGTCACCCACCTTGCTGCTCTTGGACGAGATGGTCCGGTCCAGCGTCCCTTCGATCAGCGTCCCCGCCGTCAGCGCGAGTGTTCTCGGGGCGGGAGGCGGAGGCGCGGGAGCCGGACGGGAGACCGGCGCCGCGGGAGAGGGCGCTGGCGCCGGTGAAGGCGCCGGACGGTCGTTCAGGGCGTAGGTGCTGTCGCTCCCGGCCAGCGTGCTGTCCCGGCCCAGCGCCACGTCCTCATCCCGCCCGCAGCCGGCAAGCGCCGCGACCAGAAAGCCCGCCAGTAGAGTTCTCTGCATGGCTCATCCTCCCCAAAAAACAATAAAGGCGCGATCCGAAGCTTCCGAAGAAGCTCGATCACGCCTTCATCTCGCGGGCCCAGGAGCGCCCTCGCTCGATAAGGTAGACAGGAGAGAATCCTCCCGTCATGTGTAGCTACATTAGAAAGCTATGACCTTTGAGTCCGAGCGCAAGCCCAAAATCCATCCCGCAGCCGCATGCTCGTTGAGAATCAAGCGTCCAGAGCCTTCCGAGATGGTTCAGGCAAGTAGCGCTTCAGCTTACTTCGAATCGATTTACAGCATCCTGCTCATCCGAAATCTCGGTAGAAGCAAATTCGGTCACGAGCGAACCTGGCGGCCCGCGGCGGAGCTCCAGCTCGAAGACGGCCAGATCCGGCGTCCCCGCTTGGGCCTCCGCCTCCACCCGCCCATCCGGGAGATTGCGCACCCAGCCGGCGATGCCGAGTCGCTGGGCGGTCCGGCGGGTGAAGTACCGGAACCCGACTCCCTGAACTCGGCCGGCAATCAGATACCGCTTCCTCACCCCCCTGCCCTCCTCCCTCCTGCTTCCTGCCTGCTGCCTCCTCCCTGTTCCCTCCTGCCTCTCCTATCACGCAGCATTCCGACAATCACGGGGACGACGGACAGCGCGATGATCCCGATCACCACCAGGCCGAAGTTTTCCCGGACGACCGGCAGGTTGCCAAAGAAGTACCCCGCCCAGACGAAGCCGGTTACCCAGATAGCTCCGCCCGCCAGGCTGTAGACGAGGAAGCGGGGATATTTCATGGCGCCAATCCCCGCTACGAACGGCGTGAAGGTCCGGACGATCGGTACGAAACGCGCCATGATGATGGTTTTGCCCCCGTGGCGGGCAAAAAACGCCTGGGTCCGCTCCAGGTACTTCCGGCGGAAGAGGCGCGAGGTCGACGTAAAGGCTCGGGGACCGATGTAACGTCCGATCCAGTAGTTCAGGTTGTCTCCGGCGATGACCGCGGCGAACAGCAGGACGTTGAGCACCACCGGATCGAGCGAGCCGAGGGCGGCGAAGGTGCCTGCCGCAAAGAGCAGGGAGTCCCCCGGAAGCAGCGGCGTCACCACCAGGCCGGTCTCGGCGAAAACGATCGCCGCGAGGATCGCGTAGGTCCAGGTGCCGTGCTGCGTGATAATTTCGCTCAGGTGGCGATCGAGGTGAAGAAAAAAATCGATCGTAGTCTTCAGCAGCTCCATGAGGTTCCCTGTTCCGGGGCGCTCACCCGCCGCTCCCTGGTCCTGGATTGAAGCCGAACTGTCCGAGTAGCAGCACGAATCGCACGTCCGAAATGGATGTCTTCCGGAACTCGCCGTTTCGCTCTTCAACGAGGGTCAGCACCTGCTGCTCCTGGTCGCCGAGGGGAATCACCATGCGTCCGCCGGGAGCCAGCTGCTCAAGGAGTGGTTGGGGAATAATCGGCGAGGCCGCCGCGACCACGATGCCGTCGAACGGGGCGTAGGCCCTCCACCCGAGCGTCCCGTCACCCACCACAACGGTTGCGTTTCGTACTCCGACTTCCTGCAGGACCGCCCGGGCCGCCTTGGCGAGCTCGGGGATGCGCTCCACCGCCAGCACGGTGCTCGCGAGCTCACCGAGCAGCGCCGTCTGGTAGCCTGAGCCGGCACCCACCTCGAGCACGCGGTCGTTTCCGCCGAGGCGAAGGAGCTCCAGCGAGCGCGCCTGCACGTAGGGCTGGGAGATGGTTTGTCCGGCGGCGATGGGGAGGGCCGAGTCCTCGTAGGCGCGATGTCGCACCGACTCGGGGACGAACCGGTGCCGGGGAACCGAGGCGATCGCATGGAGGACGCGAAGGTCGGCGATCCCCTTCTCGCGCAGCGTCTCGACGAGGCGGGCCCGGAATCCGCCGTAGCTGTCTCCCGCCCCTATCCCTCCAGCGACCATCCCCGCACCGTTTCGAAGAGGCCGTAGCTGGTCAGGTCCATGTGGAGCGGCGTGATCGATATGTACCCGTCCTTCACCGCCTGGTGGTCGGAGGTGTCGTCGCCGGTCCAGGTGATCTCGCCCCCGCCGATCCAGTAGACCTCCTTGCCCCAGGGGTCCTTCATCCGGGTCAGCCCTGCGGAAAAGAAACGGCTGCCGAGCTTGGTCACCCGGACGCCGCGCACGTCGGCGGCGTTGATCGCCGGGAGATTTACGTTGAGCAGCATGTTGGGCGGAAAGTCCCTGACCCCCGCGATGCGCTGCACCAGCCCGGCCAGGAGCCCAGCGTACGACGCCAGCAGCTCGAGGTCGCGGCCGGCGAACGAGATTGCTACACCGGGGATCCCGAGGGTCACCGCCTCCATGGCCGCCGACACCGTGCCCGAATAGAGCACGTCCTCGCCCATGTTGGGCCCGTGATTCACGCCGCTGAAGCAGAAGGCGGGCTTTTCCGGCATCAGCGCTCCACACGCGAGCAGGACGCAGTCGGTCGGCGTCCCATCCACCTGAAACGACCCGTCGTGGCGGCAGTGGGGGCGCAGAGGCCGGTGCAACGTCAGCGAATGCGACGTGCCGCTCTGCTCCCGATCGGGCGCCACCACGGTGACATGCCCCACCGAGCGGCATGCGTCAGCCAGGAGAGCGATCCCCGGCGCGAGGATGCCATCGTCGTTGCTCACCAGGATGTTCATGCGGCCTCCGGCGGGTCCGGCGGCTCGGTGCCATCGAGCAGCGCGAGCACATGGTCGAGCCGCTCGCGTACTTCGCGTAGCGTGGTGCGGGAGGCGGCCCGGGAAGCGTGCGCCTTGAGCTCCCCGCTCTTGCGGAACTGATCGATGCGCTGGCGCGCGCCTTCGATGGTGTACTTCTCCGCGTAGAGGAGGTGCTTCACGAGCATGATGAGCTCGACCTCCCGGCTCTTGTAGACGCGGTTACCGGAGCGGTTCTTGGCGGGATTGAGGAAGCGGAACTGGCTCTCCCAGTACCGAAGCACGTGCGGCTTGAGATCGGTCAAGGCGCACACTTCCCCGATGGAAAAGAATTCTTGTGTCGGCCTCGGCGGGGTCACGTCCACTGCTCCGGCTTGAGGGTACGCTCCATGAGCTCGGCGATCGCCTGGCGGACCGGCTTCGCCTCGAAGAGGCACTCCGCAACCTTGGCGGTAATCGGCATCTCGACCCCGGCGCGTGCCGCCATGCGTACCGCGGCGCGCGCGGTATCGATGCCTTCGATGACCGCGCGATGCCCCGCCTGGAACTCGGCAAGCGTCTGACCGCGGCCGAGGGCCACGCCGAGCGACCGGTTGCGGGAAAGACTTCCGCAGGTGGTGAGCACCAGGTCGCCGACGCCGGCGAGTCCGGCGAAGGTGCGAGGATCGGCGCCCAGCGCCACCCCGAGCCGGGTGATCTCCGCCAGACCGCGGGTGATGAGCGCCGCGCGCGGATTGTTGCCGAGCCCCAGTCCCTCGAGCATCCCCGTGGCGATCGCGATCACGTTCTTGAGCGATCCCGCGAGCTCGGTGCCGATCACGTCGCCGCTGGTGTAGACCCGGAACGTCGAAGCGGCGAAGAGCTGCTGCACCCGGGCAGCGGATGCGGCGTCGCGGGACGCGGCCACGACCGCGGTCGGCTGGCGCTGTTCCACCTCTTCGGCAAAACTCGGCCCCGAGAGCACGACATACGAGCGGCCGGGCAACACCTCCTCCGCCACCTGCGACATCGTCTTCAGTGTGTCGATCTCGATGCCCTTGCTTGCACCCACCACGAGGGCGGCGGAATCGATGACCGGCGCAAGCGACGAGAGCACCCGCCGGACCAGTTGACTCGGGCTGACCGAAAGAATCACCTCGCGCCCCCGCACGGCCGCGGCGGCGTCGGTGGTCGCGCGGAGAGCAGGCTCGAGGCTGGCCTCCGGAGCGTACATCGGGTTCCGGTGATCCCGGTTGATCGCCTCCGCCACCTCGGCCTCGAAGGCCCAGAGCAGCACGTCGTACTGCTTCCGCACCAGGTGATTGGCGAGCGCGGTTCCCCAGCTCCCCGCGCCGAGCACGGCGACCGCGGTCATGCGGTGCGCCGGCCGAAACGATTCTCGGTGCCGGTCAGCAGCCGCCTGATGTTGGCGCGGTGCAACACGACGATCGCCGCCGCGAGTCCTCCGAACACCCAGAGCAGCGGCCGCCGTTCCGGATGCAGGAGGTACACCGCCAGCGGCAGGATTCCCGAGGCCACGAGGCTTCCGAGGGAGACATATCCGCTCGCCTTCACGACGAGCGCCCAGGTGGCCAGCGCCACGAGGAACGCCCAGGGCGCGAGGCCGAGCACGACACCGGCGCCGGTCGCGACCCCCTTCCCTCCCTTGAACCCCACGAACACCGAGAAGACGTGGCCGACCACGGCCGCCAGGCCGAGCAGAATCGCCCGGAGATCGGAGGCGCCCGCGAGCGGAGCGAACACCAGGACCGGGACCGCGCCCTTCAGCATGTCGAAGATTCCGACTGGGACAGCATACTTCCAACCCAGCACGCGAAACAGATTGGTCGCGCCGAGGTTTCCGCTGCCCAGCTTCCGCAAATCCTGCCCTTTGATGAGCCGCACGGTGAGGTAGCTCGTGGGGATCGAGCCGAGGAGATAGGACGCGATCAGCCACGCTGCGAGCCGCGTCACCGCCGGCCGCTCCGCGCCGAAAACTTGAGGCGGACCGGCGCACCGGTGAATCCCCAGGCGCTCCGGAAACCGTGAAGCAGGTAGCGCTGGTAGGACTCCGGCACGTCGTCGGGGCGGTTAGAGACGATCGCGAATGCCGGTGGCGTGGTGCCGATCTGCGAGGCGTAGAGCAGCTTGACCTCTTGGCCGGCCTGCTGCGGCGGCTGCTGCCGCTGCACCAGGCTCTCCAGCACCTGGTTCACCTCCGAGGTAGCGATTCGCCGCGCGCGCGCCTCGGCGACCTCGAGCGCGATGTCGAGCACCTTGCGGGCCCGCTGTCCCGTGCGGGCCGAGATGTAGACGAACGGGACGTATTGCAGGAACGGCGCTTTCGTGACGAGGATTTCCTCGCCGCGCTTGGCGGTGTTCGCGTCCTTCTCCTCGATCAGGTCCCACTTGTTCACCGCGATAACCAGCCCGCACCCCCGGTCCCAGGCTTCGGTCGCGATGCGCAGATCCTGATTGTGCAGTCCGAGTGCGGCGTCGACAACGAGGATGCAGACCTGGGCGCGCTCGATGGCCCGCTGGGTGCGCAGGGTGGAATAGAACTCGATGTCGTCTTCGACCTTGGCGCGCCGCCGGAGTCCCGCCGTGTCGATGAAACGCACAAGCGTGTTCTGGTAGCGGAGCACCGAGTCCACCGCGTCGCGCGTCGTGCCGGCCACCTCGTCCACCACGTAGCGGTCCTCACCGAGAAGTCTGTTGGCGAGGGACGACTTGCCGGCGTTGGGACGTCCGACGATCGCGATGTCCACCGCTGCTTCTTCGTCGTCGTGACCGGGAGACGGCAGCCGCTCCACGATCGCATCGAGGAGATCGCCGCTCCGGGTCCCGACCGTCGCCGAAACCGCCTGGGGATCCCCGAAGCCGAGTCGCTGAAAATCGTGCACGGCGGAATCGTCGCCGAAGTCGAGCTTGTTCACCGCGAGGAGCACGGGGCGCCTGGCGCGGCGGAGCTTTTCCGCGATCGCCTGATCGACGGGATGCACGCCCTCTTTGCCGTCCACCAGAAAGAGGATCAGGTCGGCTTCAGCGAGGGCGAGCTCCACCTGGCGGCGGATGGCCTTGTCCATCACCTCGTTCGAGTCGGGCACCAGTCCGCCGGTATCCACCAGCCAGAAGTGACGACCGCTCCACTCGGCGTCCCCGAAATGCCGGTCCCGGGTGGTGCCGGCGTGCTGGGAGACGATGGCGTCGCGCCCGCCGAGGATCCGGTTGAAGAGGGTGGACTTGCCGACATTGGGGCGGCCGACGATGGCGACGGTCGGCTTGCTCACGCGGCCACCCCGGCGTCCAGCACGTCGCTGAAATCCTTGCTGAAATGGATCGGCACGGGGACGAGCGCGGCGAGCGCCTCGGCCGCCAGGTTATCGATGAAGAGATGGTCGTCGTTGAGCGACTCCCCGGGGAGGAGCACCAGATCGAGGTCGCTGCGGCCGGCCAGCGCCTCGGCAATCGACTTCCCGGGAAGGAGCCCCGCGGTCGTGACGCGGGGGCCGAACAGGCCATTCTCCACGACGATGAGCTCGAGGTGGGCCCGCGACGCTTCGGCCAGCGGGGCGAGCACCTGGGGCATCAGGCGGCCCATGGAGGTGCCGGTCACGATGCCGATGCGCTTCCCCGCCCAAACGCGGAAATGGCCCGCGTTCTCGCGGACCCGCCGCTGGAGGAAACGCACCGAGCCGACACCGTTCTCCACCTGCTCGAAGTCGCCGTAGCTCTCCTCTGCCGGCAGCGGCAGATCGGCGCGCAGGTACAGCTCGTCGGCGCCGTGGACCCAGCGGGAGGCTCGCTCGGCCAGCGCCCTCGCCTCCCAGCGCTCCACCTGTCTGACCGCTGTACGGCATTCTTCAGTGGTCGGTTCGCGGACCCGGCTGTGCTTGCTGAATTCGGTGAGGCCCACCGGCACGACGGACACGCTGAGGATGGGACTGCCCATGGCGTAGAGATCGCCCAGCGTCTGATCCATCACCGCCCCGTCGTTGACCCCGGGGGACATCACGATCTGGGTGTGGAACTGGAGGCCGTGCTCGGCGAACCGGCCGAGCTGCTCGCGGATGTCGGGGGCGGTCGGGTTTCGGAGCAGCCAGCGGCGGATGACGGGATCGGTGGCGTGGACCGAGACGTAGAGCGGAGAAAGGCGGTACTCGATGATCCGCGCCTCGTCCCACGGCTTGAGGTTCGTCAGCGTGGCGAAGTTGCCGTACTGGAACGAGAGGCGGTAGTCGTCGTCCCGGATGTAGAGCACATCCCGGAGACCCTCCGGAAGGCCGTCCACGAAACAGAAGTCGCAGCGATTGGCGCAGCGCCGGATGCGGGGAGGCTCGACCGAAACGCCGAGCGGCTCGGTGAGCGGCCGCTCGATCTCGAACTCGATCTCTTGTCCGTCAGGTTGCCGAATGTGGAGGCCGAACTCTTCGTCGGCGGTGAGGAACTCCCAATCGAGAAAATCTTCGAGCTCGCGGCCGTTCACCGACAGCAGCTCGGTGCCGGGCTTGAGGCCGAGCTCGTCGGCAATCGATCCGGGGTGCACAGCGCTGACCTTGATCATCAGAGGGGAAAGATGTCGCTAATTACCTCAAATATCAAGAGTTAGAGGTTCACAAATCATCTCGTTTCGCAGGGTTGAGGGACGCGCTCTGTCACCCTGAGCCAAGCAAAGGGGCCGGTCTCGCCCCCGGGCTCCAGTGGGACTCGCCCACGGGGCCTGCGGGCCAACGTGACTCCCAGCGTCACGCGGACCCCTCGCGGCCCGACGTCCCCTATGGCGAGCCCCACTCGTCGCCCGGGTGACTCACGCGATGTTCACCCTTACCGCCACACCCGTAGTTCCCGCTCACCGCTCACCGCTCACCGCCTCTTCCTCCCGAGGGGAATGCGGGGCGACGATGTCCGACCCCTGCACGACAAGCTGGATCGGTCGCAACGCCGCGACGGACGATCGCCGCGAGAGCACCGCCCGCCCTGAACGCAAACGGCCCCCGGGATTTGGGAGCCGTCGTGCTACCGGACCAGAGCGGGCGACCGGGCTCGAACCGGCGACGTCCAGCTTGGGAAGCTGGCATTCTACCACTGAATTACGCCCGCGAAGTGGTCGGAAAATGCTTGCGGCCGGCCGTGGCGTCAATTGTAGATGAGGATCAGAGGCAAAGAGGCAGGGGTGACGCCCGTTGCCTCCTTGCCTCCTCGCCTCCTTGCCTCCTACTTCGCCCGATACCGCCACCCGACGATGTTCGCGCCGGTGCCTTCCAGGTTGATGGGGTGCTTCGCGCCCTTGGCGAGCGCGGGCACGGTGATTTCTTCGCTGTCGACCACCGCGCCTTTCAGGTCCACGAACTCGACCACCAGCGTCATCGGCGCCAGCTTGATCGGCTTGCCCGCGGCGTCCTGCGGCTCCCGCCCGATCGCTTCGGCGGCCAGGGTCGCCTTGGCGGCGCCGGTCTGGAAACCGGTGATATCGACGGTGAACGGCAACACCACCAGCCGGGTGGCGGTCTTGATGACGTCCGCCTCGCGGTTGAGGCTGCGCTGGCCCTGGGCGAGCAGACGGAGGGCATCCTCGTTCATCGGCTCCAGCTCAAGCAGCTTCCCGGCGTACTCGATGAGCTTTTCATTGTTCTTCATCGCGAAGTAGGTGTTCGCGAGGTTGTAGAGCGCATCACGGCTCCACGCATTCCGCTGGACCGCCCTGGCGAATGCCGTCTCCGCCTCCAGATACTTCTTGGCATTGAATGCGGCGACGCCGACCGCCATCAGATCCTGGGTGTCGAGCGAATCGAGATTCGTCTTGGAGAATTCCACGACCATCGCCGCCTCGAGGGCTTCGGCGCTGTCCGCCATACCGGACGAGCGGAACGAGCTGGCCAGCACCTTGAGGGCGTCGGTGTCGTTCGGCTTCCATGCCAGGTAGCGCCGCAGGATGCCGACCGCGTCCACATGCTTGCCTTGGCGCGAGTACATGATCGCCAGGTTGAGCGCCGCGGTGTTGCGGTCTTCGGTGAGCGAGGTGTCCTTTTCAGCGATCGCGAGCGCTTTGTTGAAGTAGGCCGCGGCGCTGTCTTCCCGGTTCAGGTTGGCGAACACGACGCCCATGTTCGAATACACGTGCGGCAGCCCGCGGAACAGCGTCGAGGCGTCGCGGAAGAGCTCGAGGGCGCTGTCCGTCGCGCCCTTGCGCTGAAACTCGATCCCCGCGTTGGCCAGCATCGCCCAGTTGTTCTGCCGATACTGAGTGATGTCGATCTCGCACAAAGGCACCAGCTCTTCGGCCTTGGTAAACGCCGAATCTACCTCCACCGGATCGCCGCGCAGCAGCGCCACCCGGCCGAGGTAGTACCAGGCCGCGGCGTTGTTGGCCTGCGCCTCCTGCGTGATTGCCGTCAGGAGGTTCTGGCGGGCCTCGGCGAGCGTGGCGGTCTTGTCCTCCGGGGTCTTGGCGTCGTAGCTCTTTCTGAGCGACGAAATGCCCTTCTCCACCTTGGAGTTGTTCGCCTTGATGGGGCAGAGCGCGGCCGTGAATTTGGCCGGCTGGCCCTGCGCGAGGCGAGAGTTGATCCGGCCCTGCGCCGCGAGCGGACTCGCCGCGAGTGCGCAGGCGATGGCCAGAATCAGGGGACGCGTGGTCATTCCGTCTCCTTGGGTGCGGTGGGGCGGCCGTCCGGTCCTCCCGCGGAAGCGCGGGCGTGTCGTCCAGCCTGCTCATGTAACTCGCGGGCGATGGTATGGGCGGGGCGGCCGGTCCGGCGCGCCTCCGCCACGACGTCTTCGTACTCCGGCTTGTCGCGCGGTCCTCCCGGCGCGTCCACCGTCTTGATCCGGACCGTGTTCCCTGCCGCGGTCTCCAGGGCCCACTCCCGCCGTGGCAGCGTCACCCGCTCGGCCGTGATGCGCCGGAGGCCCACGGTCGTGCTGTGACGAAAAATCGCGTCCGCGATTTCGTCGGCCCGCTCCGGCGGCGCGACGACTTCCATGCGGAAGCCGATCCGCCCCTTCTTCATCTGGGTGGTCCACATCTGCACGTCGAGCGCGCCGGCTGCAGCGAGTGCGTCCCGGAGCGGCTCCAGGTATTCGGGGCTCAAGTCGTCCAGATCGGTTGCCAGCACCACCACGGTCGCCGCTTCGGTGGCGCCTGTCGCCAGGATCAACCGGAGCGCATTCGGGTAGCCCGGCGGATTTCGTGTGCCGGCGCCCCACCCGCTCTGCTCCGCCCGCCACCGCTCCGGTGGGGCACCCCGCGAGAGCACCCTGAGCAGCGCGGCCCCGGTCGGCGTTGTCGCCTCGCCGATGACCGGCCCTCCCGACGCGATCTCCAGCCCCTCGACGAGGAGCCCGGTCGCGGGCGCCGGCACCGGGAGGGTTCCATGTGCCGCCCTGACCCATCCGCTTCCCAGAGCCACCGGCCGCGAATAGATCTCGTCGATCCCAAGGCGCTCGAAGCCTTCGATGCCGCCGACGATGTCTACCAGGGCGTCGAGGGCGCCGACTTCGTGCAGCGCAACCTTCTCCGGCGCCTTCCCGTGGATTCTGCCCTCGGCTTCCGCCAGGAGACGAAAGGTCCGAATGGCCAGTGCGCGCGTGCGCTCCGAGATCTCCGCCCGCTCCACCACACCGATCAGCTCCGCGATGTGACGGTGGGGTCCGTGATGCTGGATGGGAACCTGGCTAGGGACGTGCGGATTCGGGTCCGGATGCACATCCGCCGGCTCCTCCACCGATCCGTCTGGAGATCGTACAGTGACCTTGGTGGCCAGAATTCCAGACCGGTCGGCCCGGCTGATTTCCACCGTGACATCGGGAAGACCGAGGCGCGCCGGCAAGCCGGTAATCCATGGCTCCCCTGCGCCGATATCGACAAGGGCTCCGAGGAGCATGTCACCGCTGATCCCGGCGGCCGGGTCGATGATGGCAAACTTGCGGCCCGCCATAGACTTGGAATATCGCTCCAGATCACCCCCGAGGCAATTCCGGAGCAGCTCGATAGAGCCAGCCGGCCCCCGTGTTGAACAGGACGACCTGCTGATCGGGGCGTAGCACACCCGAGCCAGCCAGCCTGCGGGCGGCGGCAATCGCGGCGCCACCTTCGGGTGCGAAATCGATCCCTTCGAGCCTGCTCCCGGTGGCGGCGGCGGCGCTCAGCTCCTCGTCACTCACGGCAATTGCTCCTCCCCCGCTCTTCCGCAATGCATCGAGCATGAGGCGGTCGCCAAGGGGCCCCGGCACACGCAGCCCGCTGGCGACCGTCCACGGGTCTCGCCAGGGCACGCAATGGTCACTCCCTTCCGCGAAGCTCTTCACGACCGGTGCGCACCCGGACGCCTGCACCGTGTACATCCGCGGAAGCACGCCGGTGATCCACCCGGCGTCGCGGAGCTCCTGGAAGACCTTCCACATTCCGATGAGCCCGGTGCCGCCGCCGGTCGGGTAGATGATCGCGTCGGGGAGCTTCCAGTCGAGCTGCTCGGCGAGCTCCAGGCCCAGCGTTTTCTTTCCCTCGATGCGGTAGGGCTCGCGCAGCGTCGAGAGATCGAATGCCCCGCTCTCCGCCGCGTAGGCGCGACTCGCTTTTCCGCAATCGCCAATGTGACCGTCGAGCAACCGCAGATCGCCTCCAGTGGCGGTGATCTGGGAGAGGATCATCGCGGGCGTGCTGCGCGGCGCGTACACTCGCACCGGCAGACCGGCGCGTGCGCCGTAGGCCGCCGCGGCCACCCCGGCATTGCCGGCGGTGGGCAGCGTGAAGGCCCGCGCCCCGCCGAGCACGGCGCGGGTTATGGCGGCGGCGAGTCCGCGCGCCTTGAAGCTTCCAGTCGGGTTGCTGCCTTCGTCCTTGACCAGGAGACGGGGAAGTCCAATCTGCCCGCCGAGGCGCGGTGTCGCGAGGAGCGGCGTCTCACCTTCGCCGAGAGTTACCGGCTCCTCGCCGGCGGCGAGCGGGAGAAAGCTCTTGAAGCGCCACATTCCCCGGCGGGCCGCCACGGCGGCGCGCTCGGCGGGATTGGGGCGCCGGGCGGGATAGCGCACCAGCCATGGCTGGCCGCACTGGCAGACCGTCGGAAGGCCGGTGGGCGGTGCGGTCGTTCGGCACGCGGAACACTCGAGATGCCAGTCCATGGGGGAAGGGATTAGGGGTTAGGGGTTGGGGGAGGAGCGGGATCGCGGGCGTCTTCGAGAGCCTCGCGCACTCGGGTCGCAAGCGCAGTGGAGAAGCCGGGAACCTCGGCAATCTCGGCGATGGAGGCGCTTCGCACCCCCGCCAGGCTGCCGAATCGCTCGAGGAGACGGTGCCGCCGCTCGGGGCCGACCCCGGGAATCTCCAGCAGCGCCGAAGTGATGGTGCGCGCGCTGCGGCGGTTCCGGTTGTACGCGAGCCCGAAGCGGTGGGCCTCGTCCCGCGCCCGCTGGAGCAGCTGGAGCGAGGGACTCCGGCGCGGCAGCCGGAGCGGTTCGCTTCGCCGGGGGAAGAAGACCTCTTCATCCCGTTTGGCGAGGCCGATCATCGGCAGCTCGGGAAAGCCGAGTGCCGCGGCAGCCGCAGCCGCCGCTCCGAGCTGTCCCTTGCCGCCGTCGATCAGCATGAGGTCGGGCACCGGCCGGTTCTCGTCGCGACGCCGGGTCAGATAGCGGGTGACGACTTCGGCGATGGCGGCGCAATCGTCCTGCGGTCCTTCCCCCTTGATGCGGAACTTCCGGTACTCGCTCTTCTTCGGCCGTCCCCCCTCGAAGGTGACCAGCGAGCCGACGGTGTCCTTGCCCTGGTTGGTGGAAATATCCACGCAGACCAGCGTCCTCGGGACGACCGAAAGACCGAGATCGCGACCCAGCGCGTAGACCGGGTCCTCGGCGCGCTGCTCCGACTCGAACGATTCGAGCCGGAGGCTCTCGAGTAGATGCCGCGCATTCCGCTCCGCGAGATCCAGCCACCGCCAGGCTGTCCCGCGTTGGGGAACGGCGAGCGTAGCGCCGGGGAGAAGGGCTTCGATCTGCGGAAGTTCCGCCGGGGGAAAGGGAAGCACCACCCGCGAGGCCTTCGCTTCGGCGGGGATGTAATACCGGACCAGGAACGCCTCGAGAATGGCGTCGTCGGATTCCTCGGTGACGTTCTCGAGAAAGCGGTGCTCCCGATGCACCACGCGCCCTTCGCGCACCCGGAACAACACCCCGACGGCATCGTCCCCGTCGCGCGCGTACCCGATGACGTCGGCATCGCCGGTGCCGAGCGCCTCGATAGTGGAGGGGAGCTCCACCTGGTCGAGCCAGCGGAGAGTATCGCGCAGGTCTTTCGCCCGCTCGTAATCCTCCCGTTCACTCGCCTCCTGCATCATGCTGCGCAAACCGGTCCGCACGTCGACCGTTTTTCCCTCGAGAAACGCCACGACTTCGTCGATCATCGCCCGATACGCCTGGACCTCCTGCCATCCGACACACGGCGCGCGGCACCGCCCGATGTGAAAGTCGAGGCAGGGCCGCTCCCGCCGTTCGTTCGGAAGATTATCGGCGCAGCTGCGGACGGTGAAGATCCGGCGCACCAGCGCGAGCGCCCGGCGCATTTCGCCGACGTCGGTGTAGGGACCGAAGTAGCGCGCCCCCGGAATGTCGCGCCGCCGCGTCACCAGAACCCGGGGAAACGGTTCTTTCAGCGTCACGGCGATCGAGGGATAGCTCTTGTCGTCCTTGAGCCGCACGTTGAAGCGCGGCTGATACTCCTTGATGAGATTGTTCTCCAGCAGGAGCGACTGCGTCTCCCCGCTCACCACGATCGTCTCGACGTCGTCGATCAGCCGGACCAGGAGCTGATTCTTCGGGCTGCCGCCATGGTCGCTCGCGAAATAGCTCCGCACCCGGCTCTTCAGGCTGAGCGCCTTCCCGACGTACAGCACGCCCCCGGCGCGATCTTTCCAGAGGTAGACGCCGGGACCGTCGGGGAGCGACTCGAGCTTCCGTGCGAGCGCGTCGGGAACGCCGCGTGCGGTCATGGCCGAGGGCCGGCGCGACCGATCATCCGTCGTGCGAGGGGGATTCCGGCGGCCGCCGTACCGAGGAGATAGGTCACGCCGAACGCCGTGAGGACGACGGCGGCGCGCGCCACCGGTCCAAGACGGTCGCCGGCGAGCGTCAACGCGAGCCATCCGGCAAGCCCTGCGAGGAGGGCGGCGGCCCAGAGCCGTACCGGGTAGCTCCCGCGCGGCGCCTCGGGCCCGATGCGCCGCGCGAGCCCGCGGCGGAGCAATACGAACTCCACCCACGCCGACACCCCCGCCGCCGCGGTGATACCGGCTGCTCCCCAGCGGGGATTCACTTCGAGCAGCCGCGGGAGCGGCACCGCGGCGAGGTAACCGAGCACGATCGAGAGGGTGACGCGAATCGTGGCGAAGCGCATCGGGGCGCGGGTGTCGTGGAGCGCAAAGTACACAGAATTATAGAGCCGCCCCTGCGTCGTGGCCAGGAGTCCGATCGCCGACCCGGCGAGAATCATCCACACGAAACGCGCGTCGGCGGCGGTGAACTTTCCGGTCTGAAAAAAGAGCGCCGCAATGACCTCCCCGAGGAGGAGAAACGCCACCACGGTGGGCACCACGAAGAACGCCACGCGCCG
The DNA here is from genome assembly GCA_964439025.1 of uncultured Gemmatimonas sp. Lineage (GTDB taxonomy): Bacteria > Gemmatimonadota > Gemmatimonadetes > Gemmatimonadales > GWC2-71-9 > JABFSM01. The sequence goes on from CAYTMW010000012.1 coordinate 64,380, forward strand.
GCGGCCGTCCTCGAGGCGTGCGCGAAGCGCCGCGTGGCCTCCCTCACCCGCGACCGCCGCGGCGGAGAGCTCCGGGAGCTCCGCGGCCGCGATCGACATCCCGAACAGGCTCACGGGCAGTGTATAGAGCGTCTGGGCGTTGGCCATCGCGGTCACTGTGCCACCTGGGAGGAGGCTCGCCAGGATGCCGTCCACGAATGCGCTGATCTGGGTCACGCCACGGGTGACGAACGCGGGAAAGAAGTTGCCGAGCACCGTGCGAATGTCCCCGTTCCCCCGACCGAGGCTCGGACGGAGCCGGGGAAGCAGGCGGAGCACCGATGGGAGCTGAACCAGGAGCTGGAGTGCGCCCCCCGCAACAGCGCCCCACGCCACCCAGAGCACCACGGTTTCGAGCGGGCCCGCGGTGGGTGCGACGATCGTCGCCAGAATGATCGCGCAATTCCACAGGACCGGAGCGGCGTAGCTGAGAAAAAACCGGCGGTGACTGTTGAGGATACTGAGGCACCACGCCGAAAACACCAGAAGCCCGACCCCGGGAAAGAGTACCCGGACCAGCTCGATGGTGAGCTCCCGTTTGGGACCCTCGAAGCCGGGGGCGAGGAGAGTGACCAGCCACGGCGTCGTGGTGATTCCCAGCGCGACCAGTATGGCGACCGCGATCGAGAGAATTCCGAGCACCGCACCCGCCAGACGGCGGGCGTCCTCGTCGCGTCCCTCGGAGCGGAGCCGTGCATACGCCGGGATGAACGACGCGGAGAGCACCCCTTCCCCAAAGAGATTCTGCAGAAAATTCGGGATGCGGAATGCCTGATTGAACGCGTCGGCGGGGAGCGAAAGCCCGAGATAGTGCGACAGCACCCGCTGCCGGACCAGTCCGGCGAGACGGCTCAGGAAGATGCCGGCGGCGACCAGCGGCGCGCCGCCCTGCCTTCGTGGAGTCAAGATCCCTGGTGGGACGGCGGGGGAGGCCGTTGACCGCCTTCCTCGAGGAGACGCTGGAAGAACTGCTGCTCCTCCTGGAGGGTTTCCGTGGTTCGGGTGAGCTCTTCGACCTCGCCTTCGAGCAGCTCGATCCGCTTGAGCAGCTCCTCCACCGCCGGCGGCGTCGAGGTGTTCCCCTCCAGCCGCCGCGCGGCGGCGCGCCCGAGCGGCGAATTGGTGAGAATCGCGAAGATGGGAATCAGAAGAACGATCAGCAGGACGATGCCGAGAAAGGCCATGGCGACGAGTCTAGGTGGTCCGCGATCCAGCTTCAAGAGCGCGCGCGTACCATGACGCGATGTGCCCGGCAAAGCTGTCCACCACACCGGCGCCGTAGCGGGCGAGGAAGCCGGCCATCGACAGCACCCGCTCCTGCGGTTTGCCGAGCGGGCGCACCGAGAGTCTGGCGCGGGCCACCTGTCCGAGCTCGACCGATTCCCGCTTGCGGGCGTGCTGCAGCAGCTTCTTCGCGAGGCGCTCCACCGCGTGCAGCGCCTGGCCCCGGGCGGCGGCGGCAGGGCGCTCCAGCGTGGGATCCACGGTGTCGGCGGCTTGAATCACCGGGGCGTACCCCTGCTCGATCCCCGCGCGGAGCGCCGCGAACGCCGCATCGGTTCCGGCGGGGAGCGCACGTCGCGCAAGCCGGCTCTCCAGCACGCCTCCTTCGGCCAGCAGCTCCGCGAGCGTCGCGCCGAACTTCTCGAGTATCCGCTCCACCCTCGGCTCGACCAGCAGCCCCGACCATCGGGGAACCGGGCGCTGCCTGAAGACACCGAGCCGCTCGTAGACGGGGGGGGTGAGGGCGAGATAGCGCAGCTCGCCCGGGCCCGCCACGTACGCGACGGTGGGAAGGACGGCGCTTTCGAGGACCGGCCGGAGGAGGACATTGCCGGAGAGCCGGCTCGGCTCGGCGCGCGCGATCTGCTCCAGCTCGGCGAGGGTGAGCGCTTCCCTCCCCCGGCGGGTGACGAAGCCGTCCCCCGATGCGACCAGCCGGTCCCGGCCGAATCGCGTCTCGACGAATGCGAGCGACGCTCCGTCGCCCACCGGCACACCGGGGTCGTGCCCTTCGGCGACGAGACGGGTGGAGCGCTCAGCGAGGTCGCGATCGATCGCCGTCGCGGTAGCGAGCGCGCGGACGATCCAGGGGGCGGCGGCCGCCTTGACCACCCGATGAGTGCTGTCGAGACAGAGAATGCCGTAGGGGGCCAGCAGCTCGGCCATGGCGGCGGCGAAGGCCCCCGCCACGGTGGCTTCGGGACGGTAGTGGCGGGCGAGCCAGGCCACCGTGGGCCCGCTCGTCTCCGTGTCGACGAAGGATGCTGCGAAGGAATCGAGCGCGCGGCGCACCGCGTTCCCCAGCGGCTGCTTCGACATCGGCGTGAGCGGCGCGTCGGGGGGACGGGGCGGAAGCGCCTCGCGCACCAGCTCCCCATCGGCGCCGAGCCACGACACGCCGGCGACCTCCTCGAAATCGTGATCGTCGCCGGGGACCCAGTACACCGGAACGACCGGGCGGTTCCAGCGCTGCTCCAGGACGAGGGCGAGCGCCCGCGCGGAAAGCGCCTTGGAGACGGTGTAGCTCGGACCGGTGAAGAGTCCCGGCTGCTGTCCCGTGGTGACGACCAGCGCGCCGGGAAGCGACAGGCGTGCCAGCGCCGGCTCGATGCCCGGCGCCCGGACGATCGCGTCCGCGAGCGCGGGGTTCCACGCCGCCTCGCGAGGTCCCGGACCGACGGGCGGCTCGGCGAGCGGGGTGTCGAGAATGGAAAAGCTCATCCCACGCGCCCGGCCAGCAGCACCCGCGGGGAGTCGGCCTCGAGTGCGCCGCCATCGTAGTCGCCGAGGCGGATGCTGATGGCGCATCCCGCCGCCTCGAGGAGCCCCTCGATCTGGTTCGCGGAGAAGAGCCGCACCCGCTCCACGAACCGGCGGCCGTCCGCCAGGGTGATGCTCTTGAAGACGTGCCGCCGGGAGGCGTCGAGCCAGCGGTCGATGCGCACAGTCTCCCCGTCCATTTTCCCCACTTCCCGCGGAACGAGGTCGCCGGGAACCCGCGCCGCGTTCAGAAAATCGAGCGCGAACCACCCGCGCGGCCGGACTGTCGCCACCATCTCGCCGAGGGCGCGGGCATGCTCGGTGTCGGAATCGAAGTAACCGAAGCTGGTGAAAAGATTCACCGTGAAGTCCATGGTGCGGGGCCGGACCGGGATGTCCCGGACATCAGAGCGGATCACCGGAAAATGGGAAATGCCGCGGGCCCGCAGGAGCAGGTGCTTGGACAGGTCGAGCCCGGTCACCTGCGCCCCGCGGGACTGGAATGCGGCGGTGTGGCGTCCGGTGCCGCAGGCGACATCGAGCACCCGCCACCCCGATCGAAGCCCGACGGTGCGGCACAACAGATCGACCAGCCGCTCCGCATCCTCGAGATCGCGGTGGGGGTAGAGGAGGAGGTACTCCTCTCCAAAATATTCCTCATACCAGTCAGCCATGGCGAGCCGATAACAGCATCACTTGTGATATGGTTCGCCTCGCAGAATCGTCCACGCCCGGTACCACTGCTCCGTCACGATGACGCGCGCGAGCTCGTGCGGCAGGGTGAGGGCGCCGAGGCTCCAGCGGAGCGGCGCCCGGGCGAGGAATGCCGGGTCGAGGCCGAAGGCGCCGCCGAGCACCAGGGCGACCGGGACCGCCGTGGTCCGCCACTGCGTGAGCCGACGGGCGAGCTCTTCGCTCGACCAGGGCGCGCCGCCGATGTCGAGCACCACCACAGTGGCGCGGGGCGGGATTGCCGCTTCGACCCGGGCCGTTTCTTCGCGCCGCCGCTCCGCGGGTGTCGGCGCCCGGGCCGCTTCCCTGAGTTCCCGCTCTTCGATCTTCGTGTACCGTCGCAGGCGCATGAGATAGTCGTCGCAGATATGGCGAAACTGCGGCCGCAACTTCCCGACCGCGAACAGATATGTCTCCATGGCCGCAGTTCGCCGCTCTCAGCTAACGGTCCGGCCGATAGCTGGACTGATAGCCGATAGCCGATAGCGTTGCCTCACGCATACATCCCGCGCAGCCGATGGACTCCGGCAACCCGATCGATCGCCACCATGTACGCTGCGATGCGCATGCTGACCTTGCTCCGCTGCGCCATGGTGGCGACTTCCTGGAAGGAATTCACCATGATCTTTTCGAGCCGGGTGTTGACCGTCTCTTCGTCCCAGAAATAGCCGCCGCGGTTCTGCACCCACTCGAAGTAGCTCACCGTGACGCCGCCGGCGTTGGCCAGAATGTCCGGGACGACGAGAATGCCGGCGTCCTGGAGAATCTGGTCGGCGTCGGCGCTGGTCGGCCCGTTGGCGCCCTCGCAGATGATCCGGGTCCGGATCCGCGCGGCGTTGCCGTCGGTGATCACATTCTCGATCGCCGCCGGCACCAGCACGTCGCACTCGAGCTCCAGCAGCTCGGTGTTGGTGATCCGGTCGGCCGTGGCGTACGACTTCAGGAATTTGTGCTCCTTCACGTGCGCGATCACCTCCTTGATGTCGAGGCCGTTCCTGTTGTAGATCCCGCCCTCCTTGTCGCTGACGGCGAGGATCTTCATCCCCTGCGCGGCCATCAGCTCGGCGCTGATCGATCCCACGTTGCCGAACCCTTGCACCACCACGCGGGTGCCCGCGACCGGCAGGTCGCGGAGCTTGAGCGCCTCCACCGCCGAGATCATCACCCCGCGGCCGGTGGCCTCCCGGCGGCCCAGCGAGCCGCCCATCTGCACCGGCTTCCCGGTCACGACCGCCGTCACGGTGTGGCGCTTGTGCATGGAGTAGGTGTCCATGATCCACGCCATCATCCGCTCGTTGGTGTTGACATCGGGCGCGGGCACGTCCGAATCGGGCCCCAGCCCGTCGATGATGCCGGCGGTGTAGCGCCGGGTGAGCCGCTCCAGCTCTGCCATCGACATGGTGGACGGATCGCAGACGACGCCGCCCTTCGAGCCTCCGAACGGCAGATTCACGACCGCGCACTTCCAGGTCATCCAGGCGGCGAGCGCCTTGACCTCGTCGAGGGTGACCTGCAGATCGAACCGGATCCCGCCCTTTCCCGGTCCGCGCGCGGTGTTGTGCAGCACACGATAGCCGGTGAAGACCTCGACCTCGCCGCTGTCGAGCTGGATCGGGATGGAGACGATGACCTGCCGCTCCGGCGCGCTCAGGATCTTGCGCAGGCCCGGCTCCAGATTGAGGTGGTGGGCGGCTTCGTCGAAGCGCGCCATCATGGAAAGGAGCGGATTCTCCCCGCCGAGGAATGTGTCCTTCTCGGGCCGGATACCACCTCTCGCGACCGCGTGTGCCATGATTGATCTCTCCGCGTGGTTCGCTGCGCGACGTTGAGGTTCACATTCGCTCGACGGGGGTGACGATCGCGTCCAGTCCGGCCGTGATCGCGGCTTCCCCGTCTTCCCACACCAGATCGAGCACCGCGACCAGCGGCTCCGGTACGCTCGCCGGCCACCGGTCGCGCAGCTTCACCGCGTCCTTCTGGGTGATCACGACCCAGTCGACTTTTCGCGCCGCCTTGGCGAGCCAGGCGACGTCCTCGTCCCGGAATTCGTGGTGGTCCCGCCAGTTCGCGACCTGCACCTGCGCACCGGTCGCCTTGGTCTGTGCCACGAACGCGTCGGGATCGGCGATCGCCGAGGCCGCGACGACCCGCTTCCCGAGCAGCGCACTGGCGGGCGTGCTGTTTCCCGAGACGAGCCCCTCATAGCGCGACACGCCGAGGTGCACAACGCCCACCGGCCCGTTGACGGAGGGCGCCAGAGTCCGCGCCAACAGGAGCGCCGACGCGGCGTCGGCCCGCTTCCGGGTCACCACCAGCGCGTCGGCGCGCTGCAGCGCCTCGAGGCCCTCCCGCCACGGGCCGGCCGGGAGCGACCAGCGGACCGCCCGCGACGTTTCCGCGCTCACCACGACGATATTGAAATCCCGCCAAACGTCGCGACGCTGAAAGGCGTCGTCGAGCACCAGCACCTCCGCCCCCTGGGCCAGGGCCCGCTCCGCCCCTGCCACCCGGTCGGGGTCGGCGACGACCCGCGCTCCGGGAACCCGGTGCCGGTGCACCAGGACCTCGTCCCGGCCGTAGCCACGGAGCAGGATTCCCGGCACGAGCCCGCGGGCAAGGTAGTGGGCCGCGATCCAGCTGGAGAGGGGGGTCTTCCCCGACCCTCCCACCGTCAGGTTGCCGACCCCGACGGCGGGTAGGGGCAATTCCCGAACCGGAACCCAGCCGCGGTCGAAGGCGAGATTGCGGGCTCCGATGCCGGCGCGCCAGAGGCCGGCAAAGGGCAGGAGCCCGAGCCGCGCAAGGCGCGCATCGAATCGCCGGCTCGTCCAGAGCCAGCGCATCAGCCGGTGACGGTCTCCCCGTCGTCCCATCCCACCTCATCGACCAGGTGTGCGAGCGCGCGCTCCACGCGGCGGCGCGCGGCCTCGATGCCAGCCTCCCCGGGACCGACCATGAACGGCTCTCCGTACGCGATCCGGACCCGCGCCAACGGCTTCGGGATGAGGAAGCGGTCCCACGATTCGAGGCGCCAGGCCCGGTCTGCCGAGGCGTGCAGCGGGAGAATCGGAGCCCCACCTCGCTGCGCCGCGAGGAGCACGCCGCCCTTGAGCTCCCGCCGTGGCCCCCTCGGACCGTCCGGAGTGAAGGCGACGGGTCCGCCTTCCTTGAGCGCCTTCACCGCGCCGACCAGCGCGCGGACTCCGCCCCTCGTGCTGGAACCGCGCGCCTCGCGATATCCGATCCGGCGAGCAAACTCGGCGAGGTACTGGCCGTCGCGCGCCTCGCTCACCACGATCGTCACCTGGCGCCGGCGGTGCTTCCAGAGCAGCGGCAGCAGCGCATCATGCCAGAGAAGGAACACGTGGGGGCGCCCCGCATCCGCCAGCGCGCGCCACCGCTCCTCCCCGGAGGTTTCCACGCGCCACGACCGGGCCAGCAGGGAGACCAGGGGACCGGCCAGGCGAACCGCCACGCGCGGTGAGAACGGCAGCTTCACCCCAGCAGCTCCGCCGCGATGGTGGCAACCCGCCGCGCCGCGCCGCCGCCCCCGAGCCGTTCGCGCACCAGCCGGAGTCCCTCCCGCTGCGCCCGGGTGACGGGATCGTCCGCATCGAGCAGTGAAGCAACCCGCTCGGCCAGTTTTCCCGGTGTCACATCCCGCTGCAGCACCTCCTCGACCACTCTCCGTCCCGCCACCAGATTCACGAGGCTGATCCACGGCACCGTGAGCAACCGGCGGGCCATCCATGACGTCAGCGGGTTGGCCCGGTACGCCACGACCATCGGAAGATCGGCGAGCGCGGCCTCCAGCGTCGTCGTGCCCGATTTCGCCAGCGCGCCGTCGGCCGCAGCGAAGACCGGCTCCGGCGCCCCCCGGTGGATCAGGAATCCCTCGCCGCCGGGGTACCGCCCCGCTGCCGTCCCCGCCACCACCACGGCGTCGCACCGGCCGGCGGCGAGGACACTCCGTGCGGCCTCGCGGAACGGCGCCCACAGCCTGGCGATTTCCTGCATCCGGCTCCCCGGAAATAGTCCCAGCACCCGCGCACTCCCCGGAATGCCGAGCTGGGTCCGCGCCGCGACACGGGAGGGAAGCGGCGGACGGTCGAGCAGAGGATGCCCCACGTACTCCGCGGCGATCCCGTGCCGCGCGAAAAACTCGGCCTCGAACGGCAGCACGACCGCCAGACGATCCACCGCCCCCGCCAGCCGCCGCGCCCGCCCCGGACGCCAGGCCCAGAGCTGCGGCGCGATGTAATACAGCACCTTCACTCCGTGCCGCCGCGCTGCTTCGGCCAGCCGGATGTGGAAGCCGGGATAGTCGATCACGATCAGGAGATCGTACCGGCCGGCCCGGAAGTCCGCCTCCAGGGTCCGAAGCAGCCGGAAATGCGCCGGAATCTTGCCCAGTACCTCGACGAACCCGATGACCGTATACCGCTCCATCGGAAACCGCACCCGCGCCCCGGCCGCGGCAATGCGCCAACCGCCGAAGGCCTCGATCACCGCCCCCGGAAACCGGGCCGCAAGGGCGGTTACGACCGCGGCGCCGTGCTGATCGCCCGACGGTTCCCCGGCGGAGAGGAAGATGCGCGGTGGGGTGCCTGCCACGACGCGGTCTAGCGCGCCTGGGAGGCCGCGGAGGGGCGTTGAACGGCCTCGGTGACCGCCAGGGCCAGCGCCAGCGCCGCGCGCCCCTCCGCGCCCGAGACGACCGCGCCCGGCTCTCCCCGGACCGCGCTGATGAAGCTCTCGAGCTCGAGCGCGAGGGCGTCGGCGGCGGGCGCCTCCAGCGGAATCTGCTCCACGATTTCCGACAGGGCGATTCCCCCCGCCTGGCGCCACCCCTCGCGGAGCCGCATGAACACCCCTTCCCCCGCCCCCAAATCGAGGGAGAAATAGCCGTTCGGCTGGAAGATCCGGAGCTGCCGCACCCGCTCGCGCGCCACCCGCGAGGCGGTGACGTTCGCCACCGCGCCGGTGGCAAACTCCACCCGGGCGTTGGCCATGTCGAGATGCGAGGAGAGCACCGCCACGCCGCTGGCCCGGACGTCGGAGACCGGCACGCCGCCGGTCAGGTGCAGAATCAGATCGAGATCGTGGATCATCAGATCGAGCACGACGGCCACATCGGTCCCGCGAGACTGGAAGGGCGCCAGCCGGTCGCTTTCCAGGTATCGCGGATCCTCCAGAAAGGGACGTGCGGCCCGTACCGCCCGGTTGTAGCGCTCGACATGTCCCACCTGCAGGGGAACGCCCATCCGCTCCGCCGCCGCCACCAGCGCATCGGCTTCGTCGAGCGTGACGGCAAGCGGCTTTTCCATGAGCACCGCACGGCCCCGCTCCAGGGCCCGCAGTCCCACCTCGACATGCGCCGGGGTCGGGACCGCTACGGTGACGGCCTCCACGTCGGCCAGGAGCGCGTCGGCATCGGGGTAGAAGCGGGTGCCGCACGCGTCGGCGACGGCGCGCCCCTGCGCCACGTCGAGGTCGTGCACGCCGACCAGCGACGCCGCGGCGGAACCGGCCAGGTGGCGGGCGTGATGTCGCCCCAGCGCGCCGACGCCGATGACGCCGACCGGGAGCCGGGCCATCAGACCGGAACGCCGCGCTGGCTGCTGGAAACGAACTCGAGGAACCGCTCGACTTCCGGAAGCGGCGGCAGCTCGGTCCGGGCGCGGTCGATGGCCTGGGAGAGGTTGAGCTCGGAGTTGAAGATGAGGCGGTAGACGCGCTTCAACGCGGCGATCGTCTCGGGGGGAAAATCGGCCCGCTGCAATCCGATGGTGTTGAGACCGTAGAGCTCGATGGGATTGCCCACTGCTTTCACGTAGGGAGGAATATCCTGGTTGACCCGCGAGCATCCTCCGACGAAGGCGTACGCCCCGATGGTGCCGAACTGGTGCACCGCCACGAGGCCGGACAGCGTCGCCTTGTCCTCGATCGTCACGTGCCCCGCGAGCTGGGTGCCGTTGGCGATGATGACGCCGTCGCCGATGCGGCAGTCGTGCGCGAGATGCACGTAGCTCATCACGAAGCAGCCGCCGCCGACCCGAGTGACGCCCAAGGCGGAGGTCCCCCGGTTGATCGTGGCGTACTCCCGGATGACGGTGCCCTCTCCCACCTCCACCCAGGAATCCTCCCCGCGGTATTTGAGATCCTGCGGGTCACCGCCGATCACCGTCCCCTGCCCGACGCGCACCCGCGCGGCGAGCCGGACGTTGCGCTCCAGCGTCGCGTGCGGCCCGATGCGGCATCCCTCGGCGACGGTGACGCCGGGCCCGACGATCGCGAAGGGGCCGATTGCCACGTCGCTCGCCAGCTCCGCGGCGGGGTCTACCACCGCGCTGGAGTGGATGCGCGCGCTCACCGGTCCACCACGCGCGCGAGCATCTCCGCCTCGGCCACCACCTGGCCGTCAACGTAGGCCACACCCTTGAGCCGGCAGGTCTTCCCGCGGAACTGGATCATTTCCACTTCCGAGCGGAGCTGGTCACCGGGGAGCACCGGACGGCGGAACTTCACATTGTCGAGCGACATGAAGTACACGACCTTGTCCCCGGTGCCGGCCAGCTCGTCCATCAGGAGCATGCCGCCCGCCTGCGCCATCGACTCGATGATCAGCACCCCCGGCATCACCGGGTGTCCCGGGAAATGGCCCTGGAAATACGGCTCGTTGATCGTGACGTTCTTGATCCCGACCACGCGGCGCCGCGGTTCCAGCTCGAGAATCCGGTCGACCATGATGAACGGATACCGGTGCGGGATCACCTCGAGAATCCGGTTGATGTCGAGGATCCGCCCTCCGTCCCGTTCGGCGGTCCGTGCAATCATCCGCGCCACCGCGACGTTGCCCTGGTGGCTCGGGCGGTTGGCGACGATGTGCGCCCGCACCCGTCCCCCGACCAGCGCGAGATCCCCCATGATATCGCCCGCCTTGTGCCGCACGAACTCGTCGGGCCAACGGAGCGGGCCGCCGAGCACGTCGCTGTCGGACAGCACCACCGCGGAGTCCATCGAGCCGCCCTTGAGGAGGCCGCGTTGCTTGAGCGCGTCCACCTCATGGGTAAAGCCGAACGTCCGGGCCCGCGCGAGGTCGGTGCGGAAGCTCTCCGGGTTGATGTCCCAGCTGCCGGTCTGGCGGCCGATCAGCGGGTGATTCCACTCGATCGTGGTGGTGAGCCGGAGACCGTCCGCCGGCGACACCACATAGGTGGCCTCGCCCTCGGCGATCGTGAAGGGACGGGTGACACGGTAGCTGGTCGGCTCTCCGTCGAGCAGCCGGATCCCGGCGCCATCGAGGGCATCGAACCAGGGGCCGAAGGAGCCGTCCAGAATCGGCGGCTCGGGGCCGTCGAGCTCGATCAGCAGGTCGTCGAGATCGAGGGCCACCACCGCCGCAAGCAGGTGCTCCACCGTGTGGATGGTGGTCTCGCCATGGCCGATGGCGGTGCGCCGCTCGGTGGCCTCGACCTCGGCCACGCTCGCGGGAATCTCGGGGCGCGCGGTGAGGTCGATCCGGCGGAAGCGGATGCCGCGACCCGTGGTGCCGGGCTGAATTGACACGCGGGTCGTGGCGCCGGTATGCAGACCGATGCCGGAGAGCTCCGCGGCCCGCTCGATGGTCCGTCTAGGCATCGCCGCTCCGGGTTCGCACCAGCTCCTCCAGCTCGTCGGTGATCTTGCTCAGGCGGTACAGTGCCGCCTGGGCCCGCAGGAACTCGCGGTGCGGCCGGGCGGGGAAACCGCTGAAGTCGCCGCCCGCGGGCACCGTGGAGATCACGCCGGCCTTGGCCCCGATGCGGGCCCGGTCGCCGACCCGGAAATGGCCGCCGACTGCGGCGTGCCCCGCCACGACGACGCCCTGCCCCAGCTCCGCGCTCCCCGCGATCACCACACCGCCCATCAGGAGGCACCCCGCACCGAGCCGCGCGTTATGGCCGATGTGCACCAGGTTGTCGATCCGGGTGCCGGACCCGATGATCGTGTCGTCGATACTGCCACGGTCGATGCAGCTGTTCGCGCCGACGTCCACGTCGTCCCCCAGCGCGCACCCCCCGATGTGGGGAATCCGCCGATGACCGTCGGGTCCTGAAATGTAGCCGAAACCGGTGCCCCCGAGCACCGCGCCGGCCTTCACGATGCAGCGCCGACCGATCTGGGTTCCGCGATAGCACACAACATGCGGCCCGAGCTCGCTGTCCTCCCCGACGGTCACGCCTTCCTCGAGCACGACACCAGGGCCCACCCGCACCCGGTTGCCCAGGACCACCCCGAGCCCGAGCGAAGCCTGGGCGCCGATGACGACTTCGCGGCCCAGCCGCACGCCGGCTGCGAGGGTGGCGGTCGGGTGGACACACCCGGGACTGCGGGTGGAGGGGAACATCGCGGCCACCGCGTCGGCCATCGCGCCCTGGGGGTCGGACACGACGATCCGCACCCGCGGACCGGCGGGCTCGGAGAGGTCGGCGGCCCGGAGCAGGACCGCCCCCGCTCGAGAGGACCGGAATTCGGGGAGGTAGCGGGCCCTGCTCAGGAGGGAAAGCGTCTCGCCGTCGGCCCCCTCGAGGGGACCGACGGCGGAGAGGACGAGGTCGCCTTCGCCCACCACGCGCCCGCCGACCAGCGCGGCAAGCGCCTGCACGGTGAGCGGGACGGGCGCCCGGGGCACGATCAGTTGCTCTGCAACAGCCGTCGCGCGACGCGATCCGTGATATCGAGCGCCTTGTCGTACGAGACGATCAACTGTCCCACCGCGGGATTGCCGAGGTCGATAACCATGGCATAGTTCCCCTCGGCGCGCATTCCTTCGATGATGGCGGTGAGTCGTTGTTGCATCGGCGAGAGAAGCTCACGCTCCCTCGCCCCCATCCGTTCCTGCATTTTCTGGAGCTTGCCCTCGAGCGAATCCCGCTGGGCGGTGAGCGCCTTCTCGCGCGCGGTTCGCGCCGACGGCGACATCATCGCCTGCGACTGCTGATAGGTACTCAAGGCCGAATCCATCACGGCCTGCAGCTTCTGCGCCTCGGCCGTGGCGGTCTGGAGTTCCTTGGTATAGGTGCTCTCGGCCTTGGCCCAGCCGACCATGCCCGTCAGGATCGCGCGCGCATTCACGAACGCGATGCGTCCCGGCCCGCCTGCTGGGGTCTGGGGCGCCTGGGCAGCGCCCGATCCCGCCCCCGCCAAGGTGACGAGTGCGAGGCCGATGACGAGCCTCCGGACAGCGACGATCATTCCTGATTCCTCCCTCAGTGGGTCCCGCAGTAGCTGAGTCAGCCGCGACTCAGAAGAAATTCCCCAGGCGGAAATGCAGCTGCCAGCCCGGCTTGGGCTTGCCCAGCAGATCCGTCTTGTCGAGGCCATAGCCGACGTCGAGTCCGATCGGGCCGAGCGGCGAGATGATCGCCACCCCGAAGCCCACGCTGCGGAAGAGACGGCTCGGGTTGTACTCCCGCATCCGCCGGTAGACGTTGCCCGCGTCGGTGAACACGTTGGCGTAGAGCGCCTGGCTGATCCGCGCGCCGGCCTCGACGGTGAACGCCGCGTACGCCTTGCCGAAGGATTCGGGGCGGGCCTGCGATCCGCCCGCCGACGCATCGAAGCCGCCGGGAGTGATCCCGAACTCCTCGTAGCCGCGCAGCGGGATGCCGAACTGCACGCCGCCCATCGAATACAGCTCGGTGTAGAACGGTCCCGGATCGCCGATGATGAATCCGCTCTTGGCGGTGAGGCCGAGGGTGAACTGCACCCCGCCTCCGAACTGGTCGCCGCCGCCGAGGCGTCCGAGCGGGGTGTACCAGCGTCCTTCCAGGTCGATTTTCTGATAGTTGCCGGTGCCGCCGAGGACGCCGCCGTTCTGCTCGCCGCTCACCGTCACGGACGATCCGGCGATCGCGAAGGGAAGGCCGATCCGGGTGTCCCGCGCGACGCTCATGCCGAGCGACGACCGGGTGCAGTTGTCGCAAGCGAAGGCCTGGCTGATGTCCGCCGCGGCGTCGCTGTAGCGGATCTGCTGCACGCCGGTGGAGAGGAACATGCGGGTGTAGCGGGAGCCGAAGAGCGGAAAGCCGAACTGCAGCTGGAACCCCCGCTGCCGCTGACGTCCAAGATCGCCGATGGTGTAGCGACGGCGCGAATTGAAGAGCGTGATGGTGCCCGACGTCCGGGTGTCCAGAATCGCGGGATCGGTGTAGCTCAGATTGAAATCGTTGATGTTGCGGCCGAACTGCCATTGCAGCTTGCCGCGCTTGGCCTTGCCGAAGAGGTTCGGCTCCTCGAGGCCGATGAAGCCGCCGACGCCGACCCCCTGGCCGACCGAGGCGCCGAAGTTGATGTTGCCGGTGCGCTTCTCGGTGACCCGGAAGACGATGTCCACGTCCACGTTGTTCTCGGACGGATCCACGTTCGGGGACGGCAGCGGCTGCTCGAAGAAATTCAGGTTGGAGACGTTTTCGTACGACCGGATCAGCAGGTCGCGGTTGAACGTCTGCCCCGGGAGCAGCACGATCGCCTCGCGGATGACCCGCTCGTGGGTGACGTCGTTGCCGAGGATGATGATCCGGTTGATCACCGCCGGCTGGCCCTCGCGAATCGACCACTTGAGGTCGACGTGGGGCACGCTGTCGGGCCCGACGCGGCGGATTTCTTCCGGCGTCACCGAGCTGTAGATGTAGCCGTTGTTCTGATAGAGCGTCGAGAGCCGCTCGGTCGCCGCCGCCCAGGCGGCGCGGCTGAAGGGATCGCCGATCGCGTCGCCCGAGCCGGCCACGACCGCCTTGCCGAACGGGAAGAAGGTGCTGACTTCCTCGGTGGAGAAGCGCCGGTTTCCGCTCACCTCGAAACGGCCGACCTGGTAGGCGGGGCCCTCATCCACCGTGATCCGGAGGATCGCCTTGCCGGGCACCGTGTCCGCCACGAGGGTGTCGCTCAGGACCCGGAGATCGACGTGCCCGCGGTCGGCGTACCAGTTGGGGATCGAGGTGCGGATGTCGTCTTCGACCTTTTCCTCGTTGTACTCGCCCTTGCGGAACCACCAGAAGCCCTCGGGGCGCGTCGTCATTCCCGTGACGACATCTTCATCGGTGAAGCGGGTGTTCCCTTCGATCACGACCTGGCCCACCACGACGCGGGGACCTTCGACGACGTCGAAGACGACCCGCACCTGGTTGTTCTCCTGCGGCAGCTCGATCGTCTTGACCTGCACGGCGTAATAGCCGCGCTTCCGGTAGACCGAATCGATCGCGTGCCGGGAGCGCTCCATCGCGGCGCGGTCGAGGGGCCGGCCCTCGGGAAGGGAAATCCTCCGGCGCACCGAGCCCTCTTCCACCTTCTCGACGCCGCGCAGCGCCCAGCGCTGAAGCAGCGGCCGTTCCTTGACCACCAGGATCAGGATCAGCGTGTTGCCGGCCTGGCGCTGGTCGACGCGGACGTCGTCGAACTGACCGGTCGCGAAGAGGCCCTGGATGGCGCGCTGGATGCCGCGGTAGGTTGCCGGCTGGCCGAGCTGAATCCCGGAGAAGCTGATGACCTGGCGCGGAGTGTTCCGGACCGCGCCCTCGACGATGATGCTGTCGACCGGCGGGGATACCGCCTCCTGGGCGGACGCCTGCCCCGCTCCGGTCACGAGCAAGGCGGCAATGGAGAGCGGAAAGCGGAAGCGGCTCATCGTGAAAGGAATCAGTGGTCAGTGGTCAGGGGTCAGTGGAGGGTCGCAGCCCTGACCCCTGAACCCTCATCACTGATCTCTGCAGTTAGGCGCGCGTGCCCGTGAGGGCGCGGAATGTCAGCTTGTCCTTTCCGGGCGCGACATCGACTTCGATCTCGTCACCCCGGGTGAACTCGCCGGTCAGAATCCTCTCGCTCAGCGGGTCTTCGATGTAGCGCTGGATGGCCCGCTTGAGCGGCCGTGCCCCGTAGGTCTGATCGTACCCGTGCTCCACCAGGAAGTCGGTGGCGGCCGGCGTGAGTTTGACCTCGTCGCCGATACGGCGCTGGACGTCCTTGAGCACCACGCCCACGATCTGCGCGATATGCGATTTCTCGAGCGGGTGGAAGACGATGACCTCGTCCAGCCGGTTGAGGAACTCCGGATTGAAGACCTTGCCGATCTCCTCCTTGACCATTTCAGCGATCTTCTCGAACGTGCGGGCCCGGTCGCCGCCGTGGAAGCCGAGCGCCTTGGACTGGGTGATGTCCCGCGCGCCGACGTTCGACGTCATGATCACTACAGTGTTCTTGAAATCGATGACCCGCCCGTAGTTGTCGGTGAGGTGTCCCTCATCGAGCACCTGCAGCAGGATGTTGAACACGTCGGGGTGCGCCTTTTCGATTTCGTCGAGCAGCACCACCGAGTAGGGCTTCCGCCGCACCGCCTTGGTGAGCGTACCGCTGTCCTCGTACCCGACGTACCCCGGAGGGGCGCCGATCAGCCGGGAGACCGAGAACTTTTCCATGTACTCCGACATGTCCACCCGAATGAGCGCGGCCGGATCGGCGAAGAGGAACTTGGCCAGGGCCCTCGCCAGCTCGGTCTTTCCGACGCCGGTCGGCCCCGAGAAGATGAACGAGCCGATCGGACGGTTCGGATCCTTGAGCCCCGCCCTGCTCCGGCGGATGGCCCGCGACACCGCGGTGATCGCCTCGTCCTGGCCGATGACCGACTGGTGGATTTCGTCCTCCATGCGGAGCAGCCGCGCCGTCTCGGCTTCCTGAAGCCGGGTGAGCGGAATCCCGGTCCAGCGGGAGACGATGAACGCCACCGCCTCTTCGTCGATGATCGGCCGCTTGGTCTGGCGCTCCCGCTCCCACTCTTCCTGCCGGAGCCGGATGCGGTTCTGAAGATCGCGCTCGCTGTCGCGCAGCGCCGCCGCCCGCTCGAAGTTCTGGTCGCGGACCGCCGCCTCCTTTTCCTGGTTCACTTTCTCGAGATCAGCCTTGAGCGTCCCGATCTCTGCCGGGGGCGCCTGCGAGGCCAGCCGGGCACGGGCGCCGGCCTCGTCGATCACGTCGATGGCCTTGTCGGGAAGGAACCGGTCGGTGATGTACCGGTCCGACAGCTCGGCCGCGGCCGAGAGCGACGAATCGGGGATGCTTACCCGGTGGTGGTCCTCGTACTTCTTCCGGAGGCCCTTCAGAATCTCGAGCGTCTCGTCCACCGAGGGCGGCTCGACAATGATCGCCTGGAAGCGGCGCTCGAGCGCGCCGTCCTTCTCGATGTACTTGCGATACTCGTTGAGCGTGGACGCGCCGACGCACTGGAGCTCCCCCCGCGCGAGGGCCGGCTTCAGCATATTGGAGGCGTCGATGGCGCCTTCCGCGGCGCCGGCGCCCACCAGGGTGTGCAGCTCGTCGATGAAGAGCACGATGTTCTTGCTCTGGGCGATCTCGTTCATCACCGCCTTGAGCCGCTCCTCGAACTGGCCCCGGTACTTGGTGCCGGCGATCACCGCGGCCATGTCGAGCGACAGGACCCGGTGGTCGTGCAGCACGTCGGGACACTGGCCGCTGGCGATCAGCAGGGCAAGTCCTTCGACGATCGCGGTCTTGCCGACCCCCGGCTCGCCGATCAGCACCGGATTGTTCTTCTTGCGGCGCGCCAGGATTTCCATAACCCGCTGGATTTCCTTCTGGCGCCCAATGGTCGGATCGAGCTGCCCTTCGGCGGCGAGCTGGGTGAGGTCGCGGCAGAAGTGATCGAGGGCCGGCGTCTTGGATTTCTTCTCCGACTTGGGCGCGGCCGCAGGAGGAGTCGCCGCCGCCGCCCCGCCCTGGGACGTCTGGGGCATGTCGCTGCCGAGGAGACGGAGCGTCTCGGCCCTCGACTGCTCCAGCGTCACCCCGGCATCGGTGAGGACCTGGGCGGCGATGCCTTTTTCCTCGCGCAGCAGACCGAGCAGGAGGTGCTCGGTCCCGACGTAGGAATGATTCAGCTCGCGCGCCTCGGTCATGGCGAGCTCGAGCACCTTTTTGGCGCGAGAGGTGTAGGGAAGATCGGGGCCCGGCGCCGCGGCCGCTTTCCCCTTCTTCACCGTCTCCTCGATTTTCTGCTGGATGTCGTCGAGATCGACGTTCAGATTGGTGAGGACAGCCGCCGCGACCCCTTCACCCTCCCGAATCAACCCGAGCAGGATGTGCTCGGTCCCGACGTACTCGTGATGGAGTCGGGCGGCCTCCTCGCGAGCCATCTGGAGCACCTTCCGGACCCGGTCGGTGAAGTTGTAGCCGTTCATCGCGTGGTTATCCCTGGGTCGGTGGCAACTCCGCGGACGATCCGCGGCGCCCCACTTCCGCTTCGAGCGCCTGCCGCACGTAGGCCGCCCGGCGAACCGGTACTTCCTCGTCGGCAAGCACTCGGCCCTGTGCGGCGGCGAGATGCGCGGGTTGGGTAAAGACGAGGAGTTTGTTCAACGTATACATACCGACGTTCGGGATGAGTCCGAGCCCCACACCGAGCCGTACACCGCTCAGCAGGTTCATCGTCTCCTCGAACGACAACGTCCGCGCGTAGCGGAGGAGGCCGAACGCCCGCCACACCTTGTCCTCGAGAATCGCGGTCGCATCCCGCAGCAGAATCTGCCGCGCCCGCTCCTCGTACTCCATCACCTGGCGGACCAGTTTGCCCAGGCGGTCCAGCAGCTCGTGTTCGGTCTTGCCGAGCGTGGTCTGGTTCGACAACTGAAAGAGATTGCCGACGACCTCGCTGCCCTCCCCGTAGAGCCCCCGAAAGGTGAGCCCAACCTGCGTCAAACCCTGCAGGATCTTGTTGATTTCCTTGGTCAAAACCAGTCCCGGAAGGTGCACCAGCACCGACGCGCGAAGCCCGGTTCCGACGTTGGTCGGACAGCTCGTAAGGTAACCGAACTCGGGGTGAAATGCGAAGGCAAGTCGTTGCCCCAGTTCGGTGTCCAGCGCCGAGACGTGCCCCCAGGTTGCCTCCAGGGCGAAGCCGGAGCGGAGGGCCTGGAGGCGCAAGTGATCCTCCTCGTTGACCATCACACTGGCGCGGTCCTGGATCAGCAATCCCGCCCCCGGCCGGACCCTCCCGCCGGTCTCAGGGGCGGCCAGCTCCCGGCTGACCAGGTGGCGCTCGTGAAGCAGCTGGCGGTCCACCAGATCGAGCTGGTCCACCCGGAACCGTATGGCGCGTCCGAGTCCGGGGGTGGAGCTCGCAGCGCTCTCCACTTCGGCGAGGATCGCCTCCCGCTCTCTGGGGTCGGTCCGGGTGAAGAAACGGTGCCGGTCGAGGTTTCGCGCCAGGCGCACCCGGGTAGAAACCACCAGATGGCTGCCCGGCCCGCTCGCCTCGAGCCAGGCCATCCCGCCATCAGGCAGCAGCGATAGATCGATCATTCTCGCTCCCGGAGCCGGTCGCGCAGCTCAGCCGCCAGCTCGAATTGCTCCGACTTGATCGCCCGGCGGAGCTGCTCGCGCAGCTCGCGCGCAGCGCCCACCGGCGGGGGGACGACGGGTGCCATCTCGGTGCCCTGGTAGCGCATCCCCGTATGATGCGTGGAGCCATGCAGCCGTCGCAACAGCTCCCGCAGCGGCGCGTCGAACGCCCGATAACACTCCGGACAGCCGACCCGCCCGGTCTCCCGGAAATCACGCAGCGTCGCCCCGCACGACGGGCACCCCGCCGGGAGCGCCGCGCCGAGCGGCGCATCGGGATCGGCGCTCTCGCCCAGTGCGGCGAGGAATCCGCCAAGCGGCGTGTCGGCGAGGCCGATGCCGGTTTCGATTCCCTTCTCGGCGGCGCACTTGGCGCAGAGACTCGCCGTGCGCACGTCTCCCTCGACGATTTGCGTCAGGCTCACCACGCCCTCGCGCTCTCCGCACGCGCTGCACTTCATTCCGCCATCTCCGGCAGGCCGGCGGGGACCGCGGTGGTCAGGACCCCTTCACTCAGCCGCAGAATCCGGTCGGCGCGCCCCGCGAGCGCGCGGTTATGGGTCACGACGACCACCGCCGTACGAAAGTTGCGCGCCAGTCCCGCGAACATGCCGTGCAGCTGCTCCGCGTTCTGCTCGTCGAGATTGCCCGACGGCTCGTCGGCGAGGAGGAGCGCCGGCTCCGTCACGAGGGCCCGCGCCACCGCCGCCCGCTGCTGCTCGCCGCCGGAGAGCTGGGCGGGGAGGTGCGTCATCCGGGCGGACAGTCCCACCGAATCCAGAAGCGCGCGCGCCCGTTCGCGCGCCGATGCCGGCGCCACGCCCCCGATGAGCAGCGGCATGGCGACATTCTCCTGTGCGGAAAAATCGCGCAGCAGGTGGTGGAACTGAAAGACGAATCCGATACACCGGTTCCGGATGCCCGCCAGGGCATCGGCGTCGAGGCGGTCGTAGGAGATGCCGTCCAGGGCGATCTCGCCCGAGGTCGGCCGGTCGAGCGCCCCCAGCTGGTGGAGCAGCGTGCTCTTGCCCGAGCCGCTCTCGCCGGTCACCGCGACAAACTCGCCGGTCACGACGGTGAGGTCGATACCGCGCAGCACCTCGATGGTGCCGCCGTCACCCCCGCGATAAGACTTCCGCAGGCCCCGAGCCTCGAGGACGATCGTCATTCGTGCCGGATCGCTTCGACCGGCGTCAGCCGGGAGGCGGCGCGGGAGGGATGCAGCGTGGCGACGACGGCAACGAGGAAGCTGAACAGCACGACGGCGAAGACGTCGGGAACCTCGACGTGCACCGGGAGATGATCGATGAAATACACCGCCGGATCGATCCGGATGAGGCCAGAGGTGTCGAGCAGATAGGCGACGACGAGCCCGAGCACCAGGCCGAGCGCGGTGCCCGCGGCGCCGATGATGGCGCCCTGCGCCAGGAAGATTCTCCCGATCCCGCCGGGCGGAAGCCCCATCGCCTGGAGGATGCCGATCTCCTTGGTCTTGTCCGCCACGAGCATGGTGAGCGTGCCGACGATGTTGAACGCCGCCACCACCATGATGAAGCAGATGATCAGCCCCATGGCGAGCTTCTCGAGCTGCAGCGCGCTGAAGAGACTCTGGTTCTGGCTCTGCCAGTCGAAGGAGCGGAAGGGATATCCGAGCCGGCGCTGCAAGGTGTCGCCGACCACCGGGGCCTGCCACGGATCCCGGAGCCGAATCTGAATCCCGGTGACCGCGTCGCCCAATCCCGCGAACTGCTGCGCGGTGCCCATGTCCATCACGGCAAAGCCGTCGTCGTACTGGTACATGCCGGTGTCGAAGGTGCCGGTCACTTCGAAGAACCAGTACTTCGGAATCGGCTGCCCGGTGGCGCGATTGACCTGCACCGAGGCGGGCGACACCAGCCTCACCACGTCCCCCTCGTACACCGAGAGCCTGCTGGCGAGCCGGTATCCGAGCACGATGCCGCCGTCCACGCTGTCGGCCTTGGTGTGAAAGGAGAGGCTGCCGGCGGTGACTTTGTCGGCCAGCGTGGTGACCGCCATGCTCCCGGTGTCGGGGTCGAATCCGACGACATCCACCGCCGAGGGATAGTTCGCGGAGTTGAGGATCAGCGATTTGGTCAGCACTTCGGGTGCCGCGGCGATCACATCGGGATGGCGGCGGACCGTCTCCAGCGCCTCGCGCCAGCTCTCCATCTTGAGCGAGGCGCCATAGGTCAGCACCCGGAGATGCGGATTCGCCACCAGGATCCGGTCGCGCAGATCGTCCCGGAGCCCGTTCATCACGCCGAGCACCACGATCAGCGCCATTACGCCGATGGCGACTCCGCCGACGGCGATAATGGTCGTGAGCGTGGCGAAGCGCGTCTGCTTCCGTCCCCGCATATAGCGGACGGCGATGGCGCGCTCGAGGGGAGACGGGATAAGCATGCTAACCGCTCACCGCTACCGGTTGTTGACTCATGGCGTCCGGCTCCCCGGCTCCCCCGCTCCCTGGCTCCCTGCTTCCGGCCGCATCGCGGGAAACAAAATCACATCGCGAATCGACGGCTGGCCGGTGATCAGCATGAGCAGGCGGTCCACGCCGATTCCCAGTCCGCCGGTGGGGGGCATTCCGTACTCCAGCGCGCGCACGTAGTCGGCGTCGAACGGCTGGGCTTCATCGTCACCCGCCGCGCGCTGGCGCCCCTGGTCTTCGAACCGTGCCCGCTGGTCATCGGGGTCATTGAGCTCGCTGAAAGCGTTGCCCACTTCCCTGCCGTTGATGAACAGCTCGAACCGCTCGGCGAGCGCCGGGTCGGTCCGGTGCACCCGTGCCAGCGGAGAAAGCGCCTTGGGATAGTCCACCACGAAGGTCGGCTGGATCAGGTGCGGCTCCACGCAGGCCTTGAACAGCTCGTCCACCAGCCGGGCCCCGGTTACCCCGTCCGCCTCTTCGCGGGGGACGCCCGAGGCGACCAGAGCAGCACGAAGCTCCGCCTCCGGGGCGGTGCGCGCGTCCAGCCCGGTGCGCTCCTTGAGCGCGGAGACGAACTCCACCCGGCGGAAGGGCGGCGTGAAGTCGATCGCCCGGCCGTCCACGGTGACGCCGGGACCGCCGGTGCAATGCTGGACGACGCCCGCCACCAGTCCCTCGGTGAGCTCCATGATGTCGTTGTAGTCGGCGTACGCCTGGTAGCACTCCAGCATGGTGAATTCCGGATTGTGCGTCCGGTCCATCCCCTCGTTCCGGAAATCGTGGCCGATCTCGTAGACCCGCTCGAATCCGCCCACGATCAGCCGCTTGAGATACAGCTCGTCCGCGATGCGGAGGTAGAGCGGCATGTCGAGGGCGTTGTGGTGGGTGACGAACGGGCGGGCGGCCGCTCCGCCATAGAGCGGCTGCAGGATCGGCGTCTCCACTTCCAGAAAGCCGCGCTCTTCCAGATACTGGCGGAAGAACCGGATCGCCTGGGCGCGGGTTTCGAAGACGCGGCGGACATCGGGGTGCACCGCAAGATCGGCGTAGCGTTGCCGGTAGCGCACCTCGGGATCGGCGAGCCCGCCGAACGTCTCCGCTCCCTCCCCGGTTTGCCGGGTCTTTCCCCGTGGCAGGGGACGCAGGCTCTTGGCGAGCACCTGGAGCACGAGGGCGCGGACGGTGACTTCACCGGTGCGGGTCCGGAAGAGCGTTCCGGTGACCCCGACATGATCGTCCAGGTCGAGCAGCTGCGCCGTCTCCCACCCGTCACCCAGGGCGTCCTGCCGCAGGTAGAGCTGAATCCGCCCCGAGGGATCTTCGAGATGCGCGAACATCGTCTTCCCCTGCACCCGGAGCGCCGCCAGCCGGCCGGCCACCGCCACCATGGGGCCGTCGTCGCCCATCGCGTCGGTGTAGAGCGCCGCCCCGTCGGCCGCGAGATGGGTGCGCTCGTAACGATAGGCGTAGGGGGGCGTGCCCCGGGCGAGCAGGGCATCGCGGTGCTTGCGCCGGGCCGCCTCGACGTAGCCGCGGTCGGCGGGCCCGGTCACTTTGCCCCTCCCGAGCGCTTGAGCCAGGCCTGGATGAATTCGTCGAGATCGCCGTCCATCACCCGTTGCACGTCGCCGACCTTGGTTTCGGTGCGGTGGTCGTTGACCATCGTGTAGGGCTGGAAGACGTACGACCGTATCTGGTTGCCCCACGAGTTGTCGGTCTTGGTCGCCTCGACGACGGCGCGCGCCGCCTCCTGCTCCTCGAGCTTTTTCTGGTAGATGGCCGCGCGCAGCATCTTCATTGCGGTGGTCTTGTTTTTTCCCTGGCTCCGCTCCTGCTGGCAGGCCACCACGAGTCCGGTCGGGAGATGGGTGAGGCGCACCGCGGAGGAGGTCTTGTTGACGTGCTGGCCGCCCGCGCCCGACGCCCGGTAGACGTCCATCTTGATGTCTTCCTCGCGCAGATCGATTTCGATCGTGTCGTCGATGTCGGGATAGACGAACACCGAGGCGAACGATGTGTGCCGCCGAGCCTGGGAATCGAAGGGAGAGATCCTGACCAGCCGGTGGACACCCTTCTCCGCCTTGAGAAAACCGTAGGCGTACTCGCCCTTGATCTCCAGGGTCACCGACTTGATCCCCGCCTCGTCGCCCTCGATGAGGTCGAGTACGGTGATCTGGTATCCGCGCCGCTCCGCCCAGCGCCGGTACATTCGCGAGAGCATGAGCGCCCAGTCCTGCGACTCGGTGCCCCCCGCCCCAGGGTGAATCGTGAGGATCGCATCGCCGGGGTCATCGGGACCCGAGAGCAGCGTCTTGAGCTCAAAGGACCCGAGCGCGCTCGCAATGCTCTCGATCTCCTGCTCGAGCTCCGCGGCGAGCCCCGCGTCGGGCTCGGCGGACAGGAGCTCCCCCATGCCGCGCCCGTCGGCGAGCCGCTGCCCGAGACTCTCCGCCGGCAGGAGCCACGTTTTCAGCGTCTTGATCTCCTTGACGACTCCGCGCGCGCGCTCGGGATCGGACCAGAATCCGGCGCCGGCCTGATCCGCGTCGAGCTCGCGCAGCCGCGCTTCCTTGCGAGCGAGGTCAAAGAAACTCCCGCAGCTCGAGGAGGCGCCGCTCCAGCTCGTCCACCCGCTCTTCGTTACTCGCCATCATCCCGCCCGCGGTTGAAAATGCGCTTACGATGCGAGCCGCCCCCCGCCGGTCGGCGTTGGAACGGCTCGCTCCAGTGTGGAGAAACATAACTCAGGGAAAAACGGGCTGACCGTCCGCCAGGATCTCGTTGAGCGCGTCGGTGAAGAACGTGGTGGAGTCCGCGAGCTCCCGGCCCACCTGGTCGACGTATTCGTCCCAGCTTTTCCGGATTTCCTCCTCGAAGAGCAGCTTGAGCGAGCCGTCCCGGAGCGCGTCCCGGCGCTTGGCCGGGTGGTACACGACGATGTCGCTGACCAGGGCGCGCGCCAGCCGGCGGGCGCGAGCCTCGGGGTCCTGGGAGAGGAATGGGTTGGTCGGCCGGCGGCGAGGGACCGCCTCGGGCGCCGGGGGCGGCGAAGCGGCGGCGGCGGGCTGCATCGCCGGAGCACGAGGCTCTGCCGGAGGAGCACGGAACGCCGGCGCCGGTGGCGTGGCGGGACGAAACGGGGGCCAGCCCCCCGGGGGCGCAGTTCGAATCGGCGATACGGGAGGCATCGGTACGGCCGCCGGTCGAGGCGCAGGCGCCGCTGCGGGGGCGGGGGCGGGCGGAAGCGCCAGCGGAGTTGCGATCGTCGCCGCGACGATCGGTGCGGCAACCGGTGCCGCGATCGGCGCCGTGCTCGCGGCCGATTCCGCTTCTCGCCGCACCCAGAAGATTCCCGTGCACACCGAGCAGCGCGCCCGCACTCCCGCCTCCGGCACTTTGGCCGGATCCACCCGGAACACTGTCTGGCACTGCGTGCAGGTGACGTTCATTGCGGTTCGCCGGGACCCTCGCGTGCCGCCGCCGAACCGCTGGGCCGGTCCTGCCCCGCGGTGCTCTGCCGCCGGTCGACGACGTAGACCGATCCGGGAAGCGTTTTCGCGTAGCTCTTCATTTCGGTCGCGAGCTCGCTGACTTCGGCAGGATGCGCGAACACCCGGTGGCGATTGGTGACGATGCCGACCGAGAGCGTCATGAGTGGAACCCGGTGCAGCTGGCCGCGCCGGTCCTTCCCGAAGAAGTAGCCGGCCCTGCGATCCTGCTCGTTGTACTGGAACGGTACCAGGGTATCGAACACGGACAGCACCTCTCCGCACACCGGGCTGATATCCGCCGCCGGAATGATGAAGATGAAATCGTCGCCCCCGATGTGGCCGACGAATCCCCGGCTGCCGAGGAGACCCTTCACGACGTCGTGAAGGATCCGCGAAAGAATGTAAATCACCCGGTCGCCATCGTAGTAGCTGTAGCGGTCGTTGTATTCCTTGAAGTGGTCGAGATCGGCGTAGCAGACCGCGAACTCCTGCGAGCCTTCGAGCTGGCGCCGGATTTCGCGCTCGATTTCCGTGGTTCCGGGCATCCGGGTCGAGGGATGCACCGAGACGTCGCGCTGGGTGCGCACCAGCAGCGCCTCGAGCCGCGCGCGCTGCTCTGCCGGAGGAAAGACCGCGGTGAAGATCTCGTCCGCCCCGGCGGCGAACCATTGCTGGATCTGGTCCGCTTCGTGATTTCCAGAGAGGACGAGCGCGGGAATGATCGCGGTGAGCGGATCGCTCTTGAGCCGGTCCACCAGGCGGAGGCCCAGATCGCCCATGCCGTCTGCATCGATGAAAAGAAAGGAGGGGTGGCCACGGAGGACGATCGATTCGACCACGGCGGGATCGGCGTGGACCTCGAGAGGAAAACTCTTCCCCTCGGCCCACTGCCGCACCAGGTCAGGGACAACTCCCCCGACCGGTCCGAAATAGAGAATGGTCGGACGAGTTCGCACCCATCATCCTTCGTAAGAGTTTATCCCCAAGCAACTTACGGACTTGGAGCGTCCGAGTCAAATCAGAGGAAGCAGGCGGCCGCGGCGACCATCGCATAGAGGGCAAGAAGCTGGACTCCCTCGAACCAGTGCGACTCCCCGTCCAGGGTGATCATGGCGACCACGATGGTGGAAACCGCCAGAGTGATCACCTCGAAGCTCGAAAAGACCAGGTTCATCGGCTCCCCCATGAGTACCCCCGCGAGCACCAGGATCGGGGCGACCAGGAGCGCCACCTGGGTGCTCGACCCGAGGGCGATCTGAAGGGACAAGTCGGTCTTTCCCTTCCGGGCCAGCATGACCGCCGAGGCATGCTCGGCGGCATTGCCGATGACCGGAATGATGATGAGGCCCAGAAAGACCTCGGAGAGCCCGAGGCTCGCCGTCACGCCCTCCACGGTACGCACCAGCAGCTCCGATTCGACGACGACCGCGCCGGTTGCGAGCGCCAGGATCCCCACCGACTTGAAGAGACCCCACTCGGGGCCCTCGGGGGTCGAACCCGCATCCATTCCAAACACCGATTTGTGGGTGTGGAGGGAGAAGAGGAGCGAGCAGCCGTAGGTGATGGCCAGGATGACCGCCACGGCTTCGGAGAGCCGCAGCTCGGAGAACGCGAGCCTGGCGGTCAGTGCCCCCGGATGCAGCGAGTGAAAGACGGCGGGAAAAACCAGGCCGGCCACCGCGAGCGCCAGCATGGCGGAGCTCATTCCGGCCGACGTCCGGTTGAACTTGAGGATCGGCCGCTTGAGGCCGCCCGCGACGAGCGACAGACCGAGAATCAGCAGCAGGTTTCCGAGAATGCTCCCGGTGATCGATGCCTTGACCAGGTCGACCAGTCCCGCCCGGAGGGCGACGATCGCGATGATCAGCTCGGCGGCGTTGCCGAAGGTGGCGTTGAGCAGGCCGCCGATCGTCGGTCCAGTGCGCTCGGCGATTTGCTCGGTGGCCCGCCCCATCAATCCGGCGAGGGGGAGCACGCCGAGACACGCCGTCGCGAAGATCAGGAGGGGCGAGGCGTGCTGCGCGTTGAGAATCACGCTGGCCGGCACCGCGAGCAGGAGAATTAGCGACCAGGGGAACTTCCGGGCGGTCGGGGAGTGCCGGCGCTTGGTATCGAGATGCGGGGGAAGGCGACGCTCCCGCACCGGTTCGTCGTCCGAAAGCTCGGGTGACGGCGCGGGCCGGCGTTCATGCCTGGGGCGCGAAGACGCGGGAAGCGCGGGGGAAACCGTCTTCGCCGGCTTCTCGGGTTTCGCGGGCCTCGGCGGCTTTGCCTGCTGCTCCGCGCGCGGCGGCTCGAGTGTTTTTCGGAGCTCGGAAAGCTTTGCGCCGCGGTTGCCCAGGACGCTGGCGACCCGGCCCCGCGGAGCGCGGAGCAGGACCAGCAGGAGATTCCCGTCGGCTTTTTCGGCCTCGGCGACGGCGCGCTCGGCGAACCGGCTCATCGGTGGAGGCATCGGCGCATCGGCGGCGGCCGCGGGGAGCCCGGCCAGCAGCTCCTCGGCGAGGCCGTCGATCGTGACCCCGGCGTCGGTAAGAGCGCGCTCGGCGGCACCATCCGCGTCCGAGAGCGCTGCGGCGAGCAGATGCTCGGTGCCGACAAACGCGTGATTGGCCGCCGCGGCCGTGCCGCGCGCGGCTTCGATGACCCGCGCGAGATCGGAAGCGGTCAAACCGGCTTGGCCTCGTCGATCAGCATGATGGGAATGTCGTCTTCAATGGGATAGGCGAGGCGGCAGGCGTGGCAGATCAGGACCGCATCGGCGGGGCGATACTCGAGATCGCCCTTGCACTTCGGGCAGACCAGGAGGTCGAGCAATTCCGGGGCAAGGGTCATGGGCGCTCCGTGGGAAGATCGGGAAATCCGAAGCGGCTGAGCTGCGCCGGATCACGGCGCCACTTGGGGAGCACCTTGACCCACGTCTCGAGGTAGACCCTGCGGCCGAGCAGCTGCTCGAGCCGTTGCCGCGCGTGCGTCCCGATGGCTTTCAGCGTGCGGCCGCGCTCGCCGATGAGAATCCCCTTCTGGGTTTCGCGCTCGACGAACAGCGACGCACGAATGTACACCGGGTCGGTCGTCTCGCGGAACTCCTCGATCTCGGCGGTGAACGCGTAGGGCAGCTCATCCTCGAGATGCATGAATGCGCCTTCCCGCAGGTACTCCACCGCAAAGAATCGCATCGGCTGCACGCCGAGGTCGTCGGGGGGATAGGCGAACTCGCGCTCGGGCAGCAGCGCCGCGACGGCGGCGAGGAGGCCGTCGATTCCGTCGCCGGTGGTGGCCGAGACGACGAGCGCGTCGGCCGAGAGCACCCCGAGCCAGGTCGGCGAGAGGACGTCGCCCTTGGTGTAGACGGTGAGCACTGGCGCCGCGGGCGGCCGCTCGAGTCCGGCCAGCTTCACGAAGTCGGGAGCCGGCGCGTCGGTGGCCGGATAGAGGTAGAGGATAACGTCGGCACGCTCAACCCCATCGAGCGCCAGGGCGCGCATCCGCTCCTGCATCGCGTACTCGGGATCGAGGAGGCCGGGGAGATCGTGAAAGACGTACTGGATGTCGCCGTCGGTGCGGAGGCCGGTGACGGGGAGCCGGGTGGCCTGGGCCTTGGGGCTCACCAGGGCGAGGTGTTCGCCCACCAGCGCATTGAGCAGCGAGGACTTGCCGACGTTGGGTTTGCCGGCGAGGGCGATGTGGCCGGATCTCTGCATGCGGAAAACATAGCCCTATCGGCTGTCGGCTATCGGACGGGCTATCGGCCGCCGATAGCTGGACTGATCGCCGATAGCTGATAGCTGGTAGCCCGAAAACAAGAAACCCGGGTTCCTTTCGGAACCCGGGTTTCTTGTTTTGGGATGGCTGGCGACGGCCTACTCTCCCACGACCTCGCAGTCGTAGTACCATCGGCGCTGCGGGGCTTAACGACCGTGTTCGGAATGGGAACGG
>CAYTMW010000013.1:0-4141 GCA_964439025.1 uncultured Gemmatimonas sp.
GCGGCTTCGGCGGCTTCGGCGGCTTCGGTGGGGGCGGCGGCGGTGGCGGGTTCGGCGGATTCGGGGGCGGCGGCGGCTTCAGCGGCGGCGGCGCCGGAGGGAGGTTCTGATGGACGACGCGGTCGGTGGGATCGTGACACCGGTGCTGGATCGGATCGATGGCGTGCTGGGGCAGAGCTACTCCGCGCTGGTTTACGGCTCCGCTGCGCGCGGAGAGTTTCGGAGCGGCGTTTCCGATGTGAACCTGCTTCTCATCTGCCAGGAGCTCGGCCCCTCGACGCTGCGCCGGCTCAGCGCGGCGCTGGCGGGACTCCGGGGGAAGCAACAGCCCCCGCCGCTCCTGATCGAGCGAAGCGAATGGGCCGCGGCAACCGACGTCTTTCCCATCGAAGTGACCGACATGCAGATCGCGCACCGCCTGATGCGCGGCGAGGATCCGGTCGCCGGATGCGTAGTCGATCCCGCCGATCTGCGGCGGGCGCTGGAAGCGGAGTTCCGCGCCAAGCTACTCCGGCTGCGCCAGGCCTACGCCCATGAAGCGACCGATCCGAAAACGCTCGGCGCGGTTGCGTCGGGAACCGTGGCGTCGGTGGCCGCCCTGTTCCGGGTGGCGCTCGCACTCTACGGACGCGCCGCGCCGGTCGGCACTCCCGCCGCGCTCGCCGCCGCCGGTCAGGCGATGTCGATCGCCACGGAGCCGATCACCGAGCTGTGGACCCGCCGGGTACACCAGGGACCGCCATGCGCTCCGGAGTTGTTCGAAGGATATCTTTCGGGGGTCGCTGCCGCCGTGCGCGTCATCGACACATTCTCTCGAGGAGGAAACTGATGGCCACGCTCCGGCGCTCGCTTCCGGTGCTCGCGGTGGCGGCACTCATCGCCACGGGGTGCGGGTATAACACGATTCAGACCAAGGACGAGGCGGTCACCAGCGCCGCGTCCCAGATCAAGACCCAGTTGCAGCGCCGCGCCGACCTGATTCCGAATCTGGTGGAGACGGTGAAGGGAGTCGCGAAGCAGGAGAGCACGATTTACATCGGGGTCACCGAGGCGCGCAGCCGGCTCGTGGGCGCGGTGCAGGGCGGAAACTTGCAGGAGATGGCAGCGGCGAACGCGGCGCTCTCGTCCTCGCTTCAACGGCTGCTGGTGACGGTCGAGAACTACCCCGAGCTCAAGTCGAATCAGAACTATCTCCAGCTGCAGGACCAGCTCGAGGGGACGGAAAACCGGATCGCGGTGGCGCGGCAGGACTACAACAAGGCGGTGGAGGACTTCAACGCGTACATCCGCCGCTTTCCCTACAACCTGACGGCGAAAATATTCGGTCTCGGGAAGCCGAGGGAATACTTCGAGCTGACGACGCCGGAATCTGGAGCTGTGCCCAAGGTCAAATTCTAGAGGACAGGGGTCAGTGGTCAGTGGTCAGTGGTCAGTGGTGAGGGGGGGAATGGACGGGGCCCGGCGACTCACGTCACCGGGCCCCCTCTGTTTTTTCCCTGATCCCTGACCACTGACCCCTAGTCGGTCACCACCCCTGGCAGGATGTATCTCCGAGGATCCACCGGCCGCCCATTGACGTGGACTTCGTAGTGGAGATGCGGACCGGTCGAGAGGCCGCTGTTGCCGACCAGCGCGATCCGTTCGCCCCGCTGCACCCGCGTCCCGACCCGGACCAGGATCCGCGACGCGTGCGCGAACCGGGTGACGATTCCGTAGCCAT
Organism: uncultured Gemmatimonas sp.; assembly: GCA_964439025.1. GTDB lineage: Bacteria > Gemmatimonadota > Gemmatimonadetes > Gemmatimonadales > GWC2-71-9 > JABFSM01. The sequence goes on from CAYTMW010000013.1 coordinate 1,721, forward strand.
GGTCGATGGTGACGGTGTTCCCATATCCCGCCTCCCATCCGGCCTGGATGACGGTGCCCTTCGCCGGCGCCTCGATCGGCGTGCCCCTCGGCGCGGTGACATCGAGCCCCTGGTGCGCCCGGGCCACATGCAGAATCGGATGCGAGCGCATCCGCGTGAACGCGCTGGTCAGCCAGCCGGTCGTCGGCATGATCGACGGCGTGGCGGCGAGTCGCTCGACATGCTCGGCGAGACTGTCACCCGCTTCCCGGAACGAATGTGCGAGCAGATTGGCCCGCCGGATCAGCGCGCTCAGATCGACGCGGACCTGGCCGGCACGGCCGAGAACCTCGCTCTCTTCGAGCGTCGGCGCGCCCGCGGGGCGGGGGCCGCCGATGCCGGCCGCGTGCACCTCGGGTTCGATCGGCTCGAGATTGGCGAGGAGACGGAGCTGGGTATCGCGCGCTTCGAGGCTGGAGACGGTATCGGCCAGTCCGGTGACGCGGCCATGCAGGAGGTTCAGCTCATTCGCAAGCCGCGCGTTTTCGACCTCGACTCGCTCGGCGCGCGCGAGATTGAGGGAGCGGCGCACGGTGGCGTAGCCGAGCAGCACCGCAAGGAGGGACGCGGCAACCGCGAGGCTCCCTGCCAGCTTGAGCGCAGTGTACGAGACCTCGAGAACTCTCGAGGCGCTCGAACCTTGCGGAACGACGATAATGGTCCAGCGACGCTTGGACATTCTGCTACCTTCGAAACGCTTTGATGACTGCGAGAGCGCCGCGACGCGAGGGCCGCCGGCGAGCGGTCAGGGCGCCGACTCCGGGGAGCCGACGAGCATAGTATGACCCGCCATTCCCGGTCTGTCAAGCCGCGAGATTATCGTCTAAATATTTGCAATGTCGAAGGTTACGACACTAGGAGGTTGCGGGCTCCGGCTTGGGGAAAAGCACCGGCGGCCGAATGGTGTGATCGCCCGCGACCGGCGGCTCCGCGAGGACGGTCCAGTCGATCTCGCCAGGCGCGCCACCTCTGCCCAGCGCCTGCCACAGCACCAGCGCTCGCTCGGGCATGAAGGGCGAGGCGAGAACGGCCAGACGGAACAGACACCGCGCCAGGCTCGCGAGCGCATCATCGAGCTCGCTGTCGCGGGATTCCTTGGCGAGGGTCCATGGGGCGGTCTGCACGATGAACTGGTTCGCGTCGCTGACCAGACTCCATGCGGCATCGCCCGCGCCGCGCACATCGAACCGGTCCATCGCCGCGGCATACGCCGTCAGCGCGCGGGCCCCGGCCTGGTCGAGCGAGGTCGTCGCCGGTCGGTCCGGGACGACTCCTCCGCGGTACTTGTCCAGCATGGCAAGCGAACGCGAGGCGAGGTTGCCCAAGCCGTCGGCGAGATCCGCGGTGTACCGCTCGTCGAAACGTTCCCACGTGAAATTGCCGTCGCTCTCGAGCCCGACTTCGCGGAGCAGGAAGTAGCGTAGCGCATCCGCCCCGTGTCGCGCCATCGCGGTGTCGACGCTCACCGCCGTGCCGCTCGATTTCGACACTTTGGCGCCGTCCCACTGCACGTAGCCATGCGCCCAGACCATGCGGGGGAGCGGCAGCTCCGCCGCGAGCAGCATCGCCGGCCAGAGGCAGCAGTGGAGACGGGTGATCCCCTTGCCGATCACATGGACGTCGGCGGGCCAGAGCCGGTTCCATCCCTCGCGGGGAAAACCGGCCGCGGTGATGTAATTGATCAGCGCGTCGAACCAGACGTAGACGGTGTGGTCCGGGTCGCCCGGGAACGGGATGCCCCACGGAAAACGCGACCGCGAGATCGACACATCTTCGAGCCCGCCCTCCAGCACCTTGAGAACTTCATTCCGGCGAATCCCCGGCTCCACCCGGAAATCCCCCGAGCGGATGAGCTCCAGAATGCGCGGTCCGTAGCGCGAGAGCCGGAAGAAGTGGTTGGTCTCCTTCATCCGCACGAGCTCCCGCTGCGGGTGCTCGACACAGCGGCCGTTCACCAGCTGCGATTCCTGCTTGAACTCCTCGCAGCCGACGCAGTAGAGGCCTTCGTAGTCTCCGACGTAGAGGTCGTCGGGATGATGCTCGTGGATCCGGCGCAGAAATTCTGTGACCGACGCGTGATGCCGCGGCTCCGTCGTGCGGATCCAGTCGTCCTCCGAGCAGTGCAGCGCCCGCCAGGTCGAGGCGAAGCGTTCACTGATCTTGTCCACCCACTCGGCCGGAGCCATCCCCGCTTTCTCGGCCGCGAGCGCCACCTTCTGCCCGTGCTCATCCATCCCCATGACGAAATGCACCGCGTCTCCCCGCAGGCGACGGTACCGGACGACGCAGTCGGCGCCGACCTTTTCGAGCGTGTGGCCGAGATGCGGATCACCGTTGGCGTAGTCGATCGCGGTGGTGAGATAGAACTTGGGCACTCAGGAC
>CAYTMW010000013.1:4241-88147 GCA_964439025.1 uncultured Gemmatimonas sp.
ATCACCGTTGGCGTAGTCGATCGCGGTGGTGAGATAGAACTTGGGCACTCAGGACTCCGCGGGCGGCGGGCCAGCCTCCGGGCGGGGCCCCTTGCGCTTGCGACGGCGTCGCGTCCGTTTGCGCTCGGACTCGGCGTCAGGATTGTCGCCCTGAGGCGGCAGCGCCGCCGAAGCGGCCGGGCTCCGACTGGGCGCTGCCCCTTCGCTGCCCTCAGGGTGACTTGTCGGGGGGGGCGCCGCCCCTTCGCTGCCCTCAGGGTGACTGAGGGGGCGCTCAGGGTGACCGCCAGGCCGCGGCCCGCGCGCTTCGGGCGGGGGCTCACCCAGGCGCTCGAGCTCTTCCCGGAGCTCGACCAGCGTCACGATGCGCGGGCCCTGCTCGTCGCTTCGGAGGAAGACGCGCTCGCGGAAGATGTCCACCGCGACGACACGCTCCGCCCCTCGATTGGTGCGCAGCGCTTTTCCCTCCTTGGGGAATCGCTTGCGTGACGCGACGTAAAACTCGTGCTCGTACTTGAGGCAGCAGAGCAGGCGCCCGCAGCCGCCGGAGATCTGCGCCGGATTGAGCGAGAGGTGTTGATCCTTCGCGAGGGCGAGGCTGACCGGACCGAGGGTGGTGAGCCAGGAGGAGCAGCAGAATTCTTTTCCGCAGCGACCGACTCCGCCGAGGCGCGCCGACTCGTCCCGGGCGCCGATCTGCCGGAGATCGATCCGGGTATGCAGCGCCGCCGCGAGGTCCCGCACCAGCTCCCGGAAGTCGACCCGCTTCTCGGCCGTGAAATACACGGTGAGCTTTTTGCGGTCCCATTGCCACTCGGCATCGCTGACCTTCATGTCGAGCTGCCGGACCCGCACCTTGTCGAGCACGGTGCGCCGGGTGTCCTCCTCGCTGCGGCGCAGGTCGTTCGCGCTACGGATTTCTTCCTGCGTGGCGCGGCGCACGATCGTCTGCTCGGGAATCTTCACCTCGCCGACGGCGCACCCGCTGCAGCTGCTCGCGCACTTCTTCGTGGCCGTTTCCCCGATGGCCGAGATCCGGCCGAAGTCGAGGCCGCGCTCCACCGGCACGATCACCGCCTCCGACATCCGGAGCGGCTCGTGGTCGTCGGTCCAGAGGAAGTAATCCTTCCGGTTGCCTTTGAAACGAACTTCGACGGTCGTGGGCATCAGGCTTCGGTATACACCCCCATGCCGGCGTACTTCTCGGCGCGCCGGCGCACCAGTTTTTCGGGACGGGTCTTCCGGAGCTCGGTGACGTGCCGGATCAGGCAGTCGCGAAGCGCCTCGCCCGCCGCATCGGGCTCCTGGTGGGCGCCGCCGAGCGGCTCGGGAATGATTTCGTCGATGACTTTGAACTGCAGGAGGTCGCTCGGAGTGAGCCGGAGCGCCTCCGCGGCCCGCTCCCGCTGGCTCGCGTCCTTCCAGAGAATCGCGGCGCAGCCCTCGGGGGAGATCACCGAGTACACCGAGTTCTCGAACATGAGGACGCGGTCCGCCACGCCCAGGGCGAGCGCGCCGCCCGAGCCGCCCTCGCCGATCACGACGGCCACGACCGGCGTCTGGAGCATCGCCATCGCGAGAATGTTGGTCGCGAGCGCCTCCGACTGGCCCCGCTCCTCGGCGCCGAGTCCCGGATAGGCGCCGGGCGTGTCAATGAGCGTGATCACCGGCGCATGGAACCGGGCCGCGAGCTGCATCAGGCGGAGCGCCTTCCGGTAGCCCTCGGGATGCGGCATCCCGAAGTTCCTTCGAATGTTCTCCCGGGTATCGCGGCCCTTCTGATGGCCGATGACCATGACCGAGGCTCCCGCGAGCCGGGCCCACCCTCCGACGATCGCGAGGTCATCCCGGTACAGGCGGTCCCCATGCAATTCGATGAAATCGGTGAAAATCGTGCCGAGGTAGTCGAGGGTGTACGGACGCCGCGGATGCCGCGCCACGCTGACCCGCTGCATCGGAGTGAGGTTGCGATAGGTGTCTTCGCGCAGCGAGTCGAGTTTGGCCTGGAGGGTCGTGAGCTCCTCGGTGACGTCGATCTCGCGCTCTTCGCCCACTCGCTTGAGCTCGTCGATCTGCCGTTCCAGCTCCAGGAGCGGCTTCTCAAAGTCCAGCGTGTACGCGTTGGCCATCCGGTCACCCCACCTTGACGAAGCGGACCGCGTCCGCGCCGAGGAGATCCCGCAAGGCATGCACCACGTCCTCACCGGGCTCCACCCGGAGGCGGCGAGCCCGGAGGCGGGCCACCTCGCCGTTGCCGTCGGACCATTCAATATAGACCGGCGCGGGGCCCGGATGACCGGCACAGAGCGCCGCGGCGGAGCGGAGGATGTCGCTGGTTGGGGCGCCGGGTGCGCTCCAGCAGAGGACGATCCCGACCGCGCCGGAGCGCCGGAGCTCGGCGAGGGGCCGGGCCGTCTCCACCACGAACGGCGCCCGGTCCTCTCCCCGGTCGCGCGCACTGTACCCCCCGGTCAGCAGGACCGCCGCATCCTCGAGGAGCACCTGATTGAGCCGGGCCCAGCTCTCCGGAAAGACGATCGCCTCCGCGGTGCCGTGAAAGTCCTCCAGGATGACGCGCGCGTATTCCTTGCCCGTCTTCTTGGAGAGCTGCCGTTTGACGCCGGTGACGACGACTGCGGCGGTGACCTGGTGCTCGGTCCATTCATGCAGCGTGGCGGTCGTCCGGGTGCCGAAGAGCTCGACCTCGGTCCGGAACGGCTCCAGCGGATGGCCCGAGATGAAGAAGCCGATGACTTCCTTTTCCCGGGTCAACCGCTCCGCCTCCGGCCAATCCGGCACCTCGGGGAGCGCCGGCGGCCGGTGGGGTGCGGCCGACGACTCGCCGAACAGCGAAGCCTGTCCCGCCTCCCGCTCCTGCTGGGTGAGCTGCGCTTCACCGAGCGCGGCATCCAGCCCGGCCATGAGCTGGCTCCGGTACCCGCCCAGGGAATCGCACGCCCCGGCGGCGATGAGGGACTCGAGAACCCGCTTGTTGCAGAGCCGGAAGTCGATCCGGTCCACCAAGTCCGCCAGGTCCGTGAAGGCGCCGCTCGCCCGGCCCGCGATGATCGAGTCGATCGCGCCCCGGCCCACGTTGCGCACCGCGCCGAGGCCGAAGCGAATCCGGGTGTCGCTGACGACGGTGAACTTGAACCCCGATTCGTTGACGTCGGGCCGAAGGACATCGAGCCCGAGCTCCCGCGCTTCGTTGATGTACTGCACGACCTTGTCGGTGCTGCCGATTTCCGACGAGAGGAGCGCCGCCATGAACTCGGCGGGGTAGTACGTCTTGAGCCAGGCGGTCTGGTAGGAGAGGACCGAGTAGGCCACCGCGTGCGACTTGTTGAAGCCGTAGCGGCCGAAGGTCTCGATCTGCGCGGCGATGTCCGCGGCGAGCCTTTTCTGGTGGCCCTTGGCCACCGCTCGCTCGACGAACTTCTCCAGCTCCCTGCGGATCAGCTCCGAGTCCTTCTTGCCGACCGCCTTCCGGAGCACGTCGGCTTCGGCCAGCGTGAAGCCGGCCAGCACGTTCGCGATCCGCATCACCTGCTCCTGATAGGTGATGACGCCGTAGGTCGGCTCCAGGATTTCCTGGAGCGACGGATCGGGATAGCTCACCGCCTCCAGCCCGAGCTTCCGGCGGATGAACACGGTGTGCATCCCGGCATCGAGCGGACCGGGACGGAGCAGCGCGTTCGCGGCGACCAGGTCGTCGAACCGATCGCACTTCATCTGGCGGAGGGTGTCGGTCGCCAGCGCCGATTCGAACTGGAAGATCCCCGCGGTGCGGCCCTGGCGGAGCAGCTCGTAAACCTTCGGGTCGTCGAGGGTGAGTCCCGCCATGTCGGGCGCCGTGCCGGTGCGCGTGGCGATCATCGCGGCCGCGTCGTGAATCACCGTCAGCGTTTTGAGGCCCAGAAGGTCCATCTTGAGCATCCCGACCTGCTCGAGCGCTCCCATCTCGTACTGGGTGATGATGGCCGTCTCGCCCTCTGTGACCGGCCCGGACCCGCGGTTCGGTGCGGTGCACACGGGCACATATTCCGAGAGGGGACCCGGCGCGATCACCACCCCGGCGGCGTGCACTGACGCGTGGCGGGAGATGCCCTCGATGCGCCCGCTCAGATCCACCATGCGCTGGTAGACCGGCGCGGTCCTCACCAGGTCGCGGAGCTCGTCCACCTTTTTCATTGCCTCGGGGATCGTGAGGCTGTAGGCCGGCCCCGAAGGGATCAGCTTGGTGATCCGGTCGGCCTCACCGGGCGGGATCTTCAGCACCCGGGCGACGTCCTTTAGGGCGGCCCGGGCTTTCATGGTGCCGAAGGTGATGATCTGGCCCACGCTGTCGCGGCCGTAGCGCTCCCGCACGTACTCGATCACCTCGCCGCGCCGCTCGAAGCAGAAGTCCACGTCGATGTCGGGCATCGAGACGCGCTCCGGATTCAGGAAGCGCTCGAAGAGGAGGTCGAACCGCAGCGGGTCGACGTCGGTGATCCGGAGGGCGTACGCCACCAGCGAGCCGGCGGCGGAACCGCGGCCCGGACCGACCGGAATGCCACGATCGCGCGCGGCCCGAATGAAATCTTCGACGATCAGAAAGTACCCGGCGTATCCGGCCCTGGTGATCACGCCGAGCTCGTACCCAAGGCGCTCCTCGACCGGGGCGGGGAGGGGATCGCCGTAGCGCGCGCGGGCGCCCGTGGACGCGAGATCCAGAAGCAGGGAGTTTTCGTCTGGGTACGCCGGCGGCAGTGGGAAGCTCGGGAGGTGGTAGCGCTTCTCGAAATCGAACTCGCAGAGCGCCGCCACGCGGGCAGTATTGTCGAACGCTTCCGGGTGGCCGGGAAAGAGCGCGCGCATTTCCGCTTCGCTTTTCACGTAGGATTCCTGTCCGGTGAAGCGGAAGCGCTTGGGGTCGTCGAGGTCTGCCCCAGTGCCGATGGCGAGCAGCACGTCGTGCGCCTCGGCATCCTCTCGCCGGAGATAGTGGGCGTCGTTGGTGGCCACGACCCCGATCCCCAGCTCCCCTCCGAGCCGAAGCATCCCTTCCGTCACCAGCTTCTCTTCGGCGATGCCGTGATCCTGGATCTCGAGCCAGAATCCGTCCTTGCCATAGAGCTTCGCAAACCACTCGGCGGAGGCGCGGGCCTCCTCGTAGCGTCCGCGGCGCAGCGCGTGAGCCACCTCGCCCGACAGACAGGCGGCGAGGCAGATGATGCCTTCCGAATACTTCTCCAGTGTGGCCTTGTCGATGCGGGGCCGCCGGTAGAACCCCTCAGTGTACCCGATCGAGGAGAGCCGGATCAGGTTGCGGTATCCGGCCTGGTTGCGCGCCAGCAGCACCAGATGGCTGTAGTGCGCTGGAGCGTCCGCCGGTTTCTGGGTGGCGCGACGGTCGCCGTAGGCCAGATAGGCTTCGAATCCCAGGATGGGGCGGAGCTTCTTCGCCTTGGCTTCGGAATAGAAGCTCCACGCGGCGTGCAGATTCCCATGATCGGTAACGGCCAGACTGTCCATGCCGAGCTTCTGCACGTGACCGACGAGCTCCGGAATCCGGTTCGCTCCGTCGAGGAGAGAGTATTCACTGTGGGTGTGGAGATGTACGAACGCCATGCAGACGACCTGTACCTCTGGGGGGGGCCGTGCGGCCAGCGGGCCACGACAGGGGGACCGGAGATACGGTTTGGGTGGTGCGGCAGGAAGCCGCGCCGCGCGTCTCCCTCGCATTGTCACATAGGGTCCGGCGCGGGCGAGGGGAAGCTACCGGCCCGCAGGATGATTGTCAAAAGTCGTTGGGAGCACTTAACTTGGGCGCTGGATGCTGGACGGCTGGATGCTGGAAACAGCACCGCAAACAGCTTCCAGTAAGGAGCATCCAGCATCCTGCATCCGGGAACCAGCCGCCAAGCATGATCTTTCGCCCATCCCACGTGCTCTGGCTCGCCCTGGCCGCGGTTGCCGCCGGGTGCGGTGGCAATCCCATCACGCCGCCACCACCGCCTCCGCCTGCCGGGACGCCGAGCGTAGTCTGCGCCTCGAAACCCACGACGCAGCTCAGCATCGGGCAGCACGTCATCATCGACCCCAACAGTAGTTCCGGCTGCCTGCGATTCCCCGCTGCGGGAGCGACTGGCGCGGAACACCTCGTGGTGGTGGCGTCCACGACCGGATCCCGGTCAACCTCGGGGATTCAGGGGCCCTATATGCTGAGGGCCAGCTCCCCGGCAAGTGCGTCGGCCGACCAATCCACGGCGGCGACCCAGGGCGTCGTGACGCCGCGCCGCCGATCGGTGGCCGCGCAATTCGAGGCGATGCTGCGAGAGCGGGAGCGGGAATTGGCCGCGGCGGGAGCAGTGCCCGCGGCCCCGCCGCTGGGAGGTGCCATGGCGGCGCCACCCGTCGTGGGGGAAGTCAAGAGCTTCAAGGTCTGCACCAATCTCCAGTGCAGCGGATTCGCGACGGTGTCGGCCACTGCCCGATTCGTCGGCCAGCACGCCGCGGTATTCATCGACAATGCCGCCCCCCAGAATGATCCGCTGCAGCCGGCCGACGCCGCCGAGCTGGGCACCGCGTTCGACACCTACCATTACCCGATCGACACGACGGCGTTCGGCCGGGAATCCGACCTCGACCAGAACGGCGTCGTCATCATCCTGATGACCGATGCCGTGAACGATCTCACCCCTGATTGCACCAACGGGCGAGTGGTCGGGTATTTCTTCGGAGGCGATCTGCTCACGGGGCCCAATTCGAACAACGGCGAGGTCTTCTATACCCTGGTGCCCGCTCCCTCAACCGGGAGCTGCACCGCGATCACCCGGCGGCAAGCCATCAACAATCTCAAGCCGACGCTGATCCACGAATTTCAGCACATGATCAGCTTTAACCAGCACGTCCTGGTGCGGCGGGGCAATTCGGAAGAGACCTGGCTCAACGAGGGGATGTCGCACTTCGCGGAAGAGCTGGGCGGGCGGCTGATTCCTAATTCCGAGTGCATGCCAAGCTTCACGTCCTGCCGCAGCCAGTACACCAGCGGCGACATCCTCAACGCCTACGACTATCTCAGGGATACCGAAGCGCATTTCCTGGTCTTCCCGAATTCCTCGGGAGGGACACTCGAGGAGCGGGGGGCGGCGTGGCTCTTCGTGCGCTGGATCGCCGACCAGTTCGCCGCCGACACGATTCTCGGGACCGATCTGACCCGCGCGCTGGTTCAGACGTCCCTTGTTGGCGCGGCGAATATCCAGTCGGTCACGGGAACCACGCTGGCGACTCTGGTGCCGCAATGGCTGATGGCGGTCTACCTCGACGACGGCCCGGACCTTCCCCAAGAGCCGACGGGGCGGCTGCGCTACAAGAGCTGGGGCCTTCGCGCCATCTGGACCAATCCGCTCAATCAGGCCCCCGACGGGCCGTTCAGCGGAGTTCCGCTCACGCCGCTGCGCATTGCTGGAAGCTTCTCCCATTCCGGGACGCTTCGCGGCGGATCGGGACGCCACTTCCTGGTGGTGCAGCAGAGCAACGGGGTGGCGATCGACATGCTTGCGGTCCGCACGACAGCCAACGTCCTGATCGACGCCCTGCTGCAACCCCGCCTCGGAGTGGTAAGGATCCGCTGACGATGCGCTGGCGCGGTGGCGCGTTTCTACTCGCGGCGCTGCTGCCCGCGGCGCTTCCGGCCCAGCCCGTCCCGGTGCCGGTGATCCTCGGCTTTCCGACGAGCGTGCAGGCGGCGGGCCTTGCGGGAGCCGGGGTGGGGCTACCGGGTTATGCGGGCGCGTTGTTCGTCAACCCCGCGGGGATCGCACCGATCCGGGTGCTCAGCATCGAGGCGGGGTTTTCGCGGACTCCCGACCGCGCGACCTACGGGATGGCGGCCGCCGCCGGCCGCATCGGCCGCTTCAATCTCGGGTTCGGCGCGCGGTACCTCAGGTTTCCCGGCGAGTCGCCGACCTACGACAATCTCTCTTTGGTCGGGGCGGTGGTATACCGGTACGGGGGCATCGCGTTTGGCGCCAGCGGCAAGTATGTCTCGGTCGAGGAGCGCGACGGACCGATTACCCGGTCGCTCACCAGCGGCCTCGCGGTGCAGGTGGCCTTCTTCGATATCGCCGCGCTGGCGCTGAGCCTGCAGAACCTGGGGCAGGCCCGCCTCAGCGGCGGCGGACTGAATCTTCCCGACGCCCTCCACCTCGGTTTCAGCCTGAATCTGCTCGACACCTATTCGAATGGCCGTTTGCTCGCCACGATCGAGAGCGTCTGGTCGGAGCAGGACCGTGGCCGCACGGTGCTCGGCCTCGAAGCCGGCGCCGCGATCCGAGGTCTCGGCATTGTCGCCCGCATTGGCAGCGGACGCCAGCCGGGTCTGGCCGGCGGCCTCCTCTCCAACACCACCTTCGGCGCGAGTCTCCTGCTGGGCCGTGCCCGGATCGATTACGCCTTCCAGCGCCGGAGTGCGATCGGCCGGGATGTGCACCTGGCCGGCATGCGCTGGACGCCGTGACACGGCGGAAGGTTTTCATGGGCATCCTCATCACCGCGGTCGCGCTGATTCTGGGGTACGGTACCGCGTACCTGGCGAGCGAAGACGTGCGCTACCTCACGCGGGCAGGCATCGAGCAGACCGCGATTCTCGAGAAGCGGAAGCCCATTGAGCGGCTGGTGAACGACTCCTCGATTCCCGCCGAAACGCGGGCATACCTCGCGCTGGTGCTCGCGGTGCGGACCCACGCGGCGGAACTCGGTCTGGATGCGGGGGAGACCTTTACAACCTATGCGGACATCGGACGGGACACGCTCCTGCTGGTGCTCTCCGCGTCACCCAGGAACTGTATCTGCCCGCATCTGTGGAAGTACCCGATCGTGGGACGGGTTCCCTACAAGGGCTTTTTCGACGTGGGGATGGCAACGCGCGAGGCGGACAAATTCGCGAGTCGTGGCTTCGACGTCTCACTCCGGCCGGCCGCGGCGTATTCGACCCTCGGCTGGTTCGAGGATCCCCTGCTTTCCACCTCCATGGTGCGTGACTCGGTCGAGCTCGCGGGGCTGGTGTTCCACGAGATCGCGCACAATAGCCTGTACGTGAAGAGCGCGACGCCGTTCAACGAAAGCTTCGCGCAGCTGGTGGGATACCGCTCCGCGGAGGAGTTCTTCCGCGGCCGGGGTGACAGCGCGCTCGCCGATCGGGCTCGCGACCGCTGGTACGATGAAATTGTCCTCGGCGAGTTCTACGATGCGCTGCTCACCCGGCTCGAAGCGTTCTACGCCGGAAAACCGACGGGGGACTCGCTCGAAGCCGGACGGGCTGCGATCGCCACGTGGTCGCGCGAGCAGTTGGAGGGACCGTACGCCGCCCGGTTTCATTCGGTGCGGGTCGGCCGCCTGGCCGAGCGTCCGATCAACAATGCGACCCTCGTGGGTGTCCGGATTTACCGCACCCACCTCGACTGGTTCGATCGCTGGTATGCTGGCCACGGGAGCTCGGTCCAGCTGAGCGTCGCGGCGCTCAAGGAGCTGATGCGGAAGGTCCCCGGTGACAGCGCGTTTGCCCGGATGCAGCGGGCCCTGGGAGATTCCTCGCGTCCCGGCGGAGGGTAGGGTATCGCACTATCTTAGGCCCTGACTCCTTGGCTCCCTGGCTCCCTGGCTCCCTGGCTCCCTGGCTCCCTGGCTCCCTGACTCTCTGGCTCCCTGTCCCATGACTCGCGACGACCAGCTCTCCCGCCTCAACGAATTCCTCGCCATCCCGAGCATCAGCACGCTCCCCGCGCACCGGGATGACTGCCGCCGTGCCGCCTCCTGGCTGATGGAGCAGTTCCGCTCGCTCGGCTGCCCGGTGGTCGAGCTGCTGGAGGGCGAAGGCCATCCGGTGGTGTGGGCCGAGAGCCCACGAGTTCCGGGGAAGCCGACGGTGTTGTGTTACGGGCACTATGACGTGCAGCCGGTCGATCCGCTCACGGAGTGGGTCTCCCCGCCCTTCGAGCCGACCGTCCGTGACGGCAACCTGTACGCCCGCGGCGCGGTGGATGACAAGGGCCAGGTCTTCACGCTGCTGGAGGCCTATCGCGCGGTGCTCGACGAGGGCGGGATGCCTCCGCTCAACGTGCACTTCATCATCGAGGGCGAGGAGGAATGCGGCGGGCGGGTGATCTTCGACCGGCTGCGCGCGGAGCCGGAGCGCACCGCGGTGGATGCGGTCGTCGTCGCCGACATGGGATACTATGCGCCCGGCATTCCGGCGGTGTACACCGGGCTCCGGGGCCTCTGCTACGCGGAGATCCATGTCCGGACGCTGCGGCGGGACCTTCACTCGGGGAGCTACGGCGGGGCGGCGCCGAACGCGCTCGAAACGCTGGTGCGGCTGCTCGCGGATCTTAAGAGTCGCTCGGGGCGGATCAACATTCCCAAGCTGGACAAGGCAGTGGAGCCGCCGAGCAAAACCGAGCTCAAGGCGTGGAAGTCGCTTCCGTTCGACGAGGCGCGATTCCTGGAGGAGGAAGTCACCGGCCGGGCGCTGACGGGGCTCAAGAAATACTCGGTGCTGGAGCGGGTGTGGGCGCTGCCCACCTTCGAGATTCACGGGATCCGCGGCGGCTTTACCGGCGAAGGCGCCAAGACCGTCATTCCCGCGCAGGCGATGGCGAAGGTGAGCCTTCGGCTGGTGCCGAATCAGGGGTTCAAGAAGGTCGGGAAGTGGCTGACCCGCGCGGTCGAGAAGCTCGCGCCGGACTATGCCGATGTCGAAGTGAAGCTGCTCCACGGCGGGGATCCGGTCCGCTGTGACGTGAGCCATCCCGCCTTCGCCGTGCTGGATGAGGCGTTCGAGGCGGTGGTGGGCCGGCGGACCGTTCCGGTTCGCGCGGGCGGATCGATCCCGGTGGTTCCGGAGCTTCAGCGCGGTGGCGCACCGGTGCTGCTCACCGGGATCGGATTGCCGGACGACGGGTTGCACTCACCTAACGAAAAGGTGACGCTGCAGCAGATCTGGGATGGGGTCGAGATTTTCGGAAAGTTTTTTCAGGGCTTTGCGGAAAAGGGAGGAGCGAAGAGCGAGTAGCGAAGCGGCAGTTTCTTCGCTATTCGCTGTTTACGTCGGGCGGACTGACCCGCTTCTGCTCTCCGGAGTAGCGCGCCTCAGTGCGCGCATGCAGCTCATCCACTCCGATCAGGGCCCGCACCGAGGCGATGATCCCCGCCACCACATCATCGGCCCAGTAGGGATCGGGGCACTGAGCCGGAGGAAGATCGGACACCTTGGCCTCGAGGAACTGGATCGCCGTCGCGATCCATTGCGCCTGAGCGCCGGCATTGATCGACCATGAGCCGGTGGCCCGAAGCTCGATGTCCGCCAGATCCTGCAGAAGCTGTTCGATTCCATCGGTGACCGGCTTGGCCCGCAATCGCTCGGCGGTCAATGTCAGGATGGTGGCGCGCTCGGTTTCCTGCGGCTCGGGGAGCGGGGCGAGGTAGTGACGCTGATCGGCGACCATCTCTGCCAGCCGGACGCAGACCGCGCGAATGGCTGGCGTGAGCGCGGGCGGGACGTCCTTCGCCCAGCTCGCCGCGGCGCGCAAGATGTCCCCGACCTTGGCGTCGGCGTGCTCCTCGAGTTTGGCACGATCCAGCGGTTCCGACATGCCAGCGAAGATAATACGGCGTCCTAGCGCCGGGGCCCCTGCCACATCCGGGCCGGATCGGGCCGGCCGTACCGCTGTTCCTGCCAGGGATCACCCCGCATGTGATACCCGTTCTCCCCCCCAATAGCCTGGGGTCGTCTTCGGCGAGCAGCTCAAATCCGGTCACCCACTTGGCGCTCTTCCAGAAATACAGGTGCGGGACCAGGAGACGGATCGGGCCGCCGTGCTCCTCCGGGAGCGGCTGGGCGAGCGCGAGGATGCTTCGCACCGGCGTGCCGGTGAACCGGTTGTCGAATCGGCTCCACGAAGTCACCCAGTGGATGTCGCAGCGGGAGGAGCGAAGACCGGCTCCTTCGGGGCCGCTCGCCCCTCAGGATGACCATCGGAGGTCACCCTGAGCCGCTGCCCTGAGCGCAGCGAAGGGGAAGCGAAGGGGCGGAGCTCTACTTCCCGGTCGAACACCTCCCCGAACGCCGCGATCACCGCCTCCCGGGTAGGTGCCCAGGGCTCCGGCAGCCGGGGATTCTCCCGTGCGACGCTGGTCATCGTGACGCCGGCGAGCCCGCAGGGAACGATCAGGTCGAAGAGGGAAAGATCGGTGGTGACGTTGAGCGCGAAGCCGTGGAAGGTCACCCATTGCTTCACGTGGATGCCGATGCTCGCGATCTTCCGTCCGCTGGTCCAGACACCGGTGCGGCCCGGATCCCGCCCCGCAGCAATGCCCAGCGTGCCGAGCCCGCGAATCAGAACTTCTTCGAGCTGCCGCAGGTACCAGTGGAGGTCGCGCCGCCACCCGGTGAGGTCGATGATCGGATATCCCACGAGCTGGCCGGGAGCGTGCAGAGTGACATCGCCCCCCCGCTCCACGTCAAACACCTCGAGTCCCTTCGCCTCGAGCTGGGCTACCGGGAGCGGCAGGCTGGTGCCGCGCGTCCCGCGGCCGAGCGTCACCACCGGCTCATGCTCGACGAGGAGGACGAGGTCCTCGGTGATCTCGCCCGCCATGCGCTGCCGGCAGAGCTGTCGCTGCAGCTCCAGGACGTCGCCGTAGCGTCGCCGGCCCAGATCCAGCACGGCGATCGCTCCACTCACGTCGCGGCTCGGATTCTGGAGGAGCGCCGGGCGATGCGAAGGCAGGCGAGCGCGGCCACCGCCACCAGCGCAAGCAGCCCGGGACGTCCGAAGTAGGCGTGGACCGGCCAGATCAGCAGGACGGACAGGACAAAGGAGCCGAGCCCTGCGATGCTGCCGAGCATTGCCTGGCGCCAGGGATTTCGAATCGGCGCGAGGAGGAACCACGTGGCGAACCCTGCCACGGCGATCCCCGCCGGTGTGCCCAGGAGGAGAAGGAGTGCGTGCGGCGAGGTGAGGCTCGGTTTATCGGTGAGTGGCACGCCGGCCTTGAGCACGTCGACGCCGAACGTTACCAACGTCTGGCAGCCCACCCCCACGGCCACGCCGAAAGGGAGGGCGCGGAGCACGAGGGACACCGGATCGGGCGGGACCGGGGGGGTGGGCACGAGGAAAAAGCTAACCTCTTTGCCACTTCGCGTCTTCGCGTCCTCGCGTCCCTCAGATGTGCATCGCCCGCCCCATCGAATCGAGGCACGCCTCCGCGATGGCTTCGGAGAGGGTCGGGTGCGCGTGGATCATGAGTTCCACTTCCTCGACGGTGTATTCGTTCTCGCGGGCCACCCCGAGCTCGTGGATCATCTCGGAGGCGTGACTCGCCACGATGTGCGCGCCGAGGATTTCGCCATACTTCTTGTCGCGGATGATTTTGACGAAGCCGTCGGTCTCCATCGACGCCCGCGCCCGGCCGTTTGCGGTGAACGGGAAGCGGCCGATCTGGTAGTCGAGTTTCTTCTCCTTGCACTGGTCTTCGGTCAGCCCGATGCTTGCGACTTCGGGATGACAGTAGGTGACGCTGGGCACGTTGTCGTACTTGATGGCGTGGGGTTTGTGGCCGGCAATGAGCTCGGCCACGAAGACTCCTTCCCGGCTCCCCTTGTGGGCGAGCATCGGGGGTCCCGCCACGTCTCCGATGCAGTAGACGCCGGCGGCCGTCGTCTCGAGGGTGGCGAGATTCACCTTCACGAAACCCCGTTCGGTCAACTGGACTCCGGCCTCCTCGAGTCCCATGTCTTCGGTGTTCATCGCCCGGCCCGCTGCCATCAGCACCTTTTCGACGGTGACTTTCTCCACCTTGCCGCCCGCTTCGACTTCGAGCGTGACCTCGTTGGCGCCGACCGTGGCCTTCTGGACTTTCGCACCCGCCAGCACCGTCATGCCCCGCTTGCGGTAGCTCTTCGCGATGACTTCGGAGCACTCCGCATCCTCGACCGGCAGGATGCGGGGGAGCGCCTCGATGAGGGTGATCTTGCTCCCGAACGCGTTGAAAATGTCCGCGAACTCGGCGCCCACCGCGCCGGCGCCGACGATCGCGAGGGTGGCCGGCGCCTTCTCCAGGAACAGGGCCTCGTCCGAGCTGATCACCGTGGTCTTATTGATTTCGAGACCGATCTGCGGAATGCCCTTGACCCGCGAGCCGGTGGCAATGACCACGGCCTTGGTCGCCTCGTGCACGTCGTTCCCGACCTTCACCTTCTTTCCCGGCTGCAGCACGCCGGTGCCGCGGAGCACGGTGATCTTGTTCTTCTTCATCAGGAACTCGGCGCCCTTGGAGTTCTGGTCGGCCACCTGGCGCGAGCGCCTCATCGCGACGCCGTAGTCCCCCTTGACCCCGCTCACTTCGATGCCGAGCGCTTTGGCGTCGTGGTTGATAAGGTTCAGGGCGTAGGCGCTGTGAAGCAGCGCCTTGGTCGGGATGCAGCCGATGTTGACGCAGACGCCGCCGAGCTTGTCCTTCTCGACCACGGCGGTGGCGAGACCGAGCTGCGCGGCGCGAATGGCACAGACGTATCCCGCGGGGCCCCCGCCGATGATGATGACATCGAATTGTGCCATGAATGATGATCCTGATGAGTGGGCGGTGAGCGGTGAGCGGTGAGCGGTGAGCGGGAGGGGGACTGGGCCCGCTCGACGTTTACCGCTCACCGGTCACCAGACAAGGGCCAACGGGTTCTCAAGGAGCAATTTCAGCGTCTTCAAAAACTTGGCGCCGGTGGCGCCGTCGATCACCCGGTGATCGCACGACAGGGTCATCCGCATGCGGCGCCGGACCTGGACCTGGCCGTTCACGACCGCTGGTACCTGAGCGATGCTGCCGACCGCGAGAATCCCCGCCTCGGGCGGGTTGATGATCGCGGTGAAGTGCTCGATATCGAACATGCCCAGGTTGGAGACCGAGAAAGTGCTCCCGGTGTATTCCTCCGGCGTAAGCTTGCGCTCGCGAGCGCGACTCGCGAGGTCGCGCGTTTCCGCGGAGATCTGCCGAAGCGATTTCACCTGCGCGTCGCGTATCACCGGAGTGATGAGCCCGTCCTCGACGGCCACGGCCATGCCGATGTGCACCGTATTCCAGTAGCGGATATGGTCGTCCTGCCACCAGGCGTTGCAGGCGGGATGCTGTACGAGCGCGGTCGCCACCACCTTGAGGACGATGTCGTTGAACGACACCTTGCCCTGATCGCCGGCGGCGGCGTTGAGACCTTCCCGCGCGTCCGCCACCCGCTCCATGTCCACCTCGGTCGTGAGGTAGAAGGTCGGAATCGGGCCGAGGGACTGCGCGAGGCGCTTGGCGATCGTCTTTCGGAGCTGGGTCAGCGGAGTATCGGTGAACGCCGTACGAGGTGAGACGTGAGAGGTGAGCGGTGCGGCAATGGTCCCTCTCACCTCTGACCGCTCAGCGCTCACCGCTTCAAGATCCCGCTTGACGATCCGGCCTTCCGGACCCGTGCCGGATATGACCCCGAGATCGACTCCGCGCTCACCCGCGATCTTCTTCGCGAGGGGGGAGGCTTTGATGCGTCCCTCGGAGATCGGCCCCTTCGCGGCGCTCAGGGTGACCGCCGGATCGGACGGCTGGGCCGGGTCAGCGGATGCTGCCGGGGCGGTAGCTTCTGTTGGTGCAGCTTTTCCCGTTGACCGTTGACCGTTGACCGTTGACGCTTTTGGCTCCGGGCCCCCGCCAGCCACCGATTCCCCCGGCTGCCCGATCCACCCGACGGCGGACGAGACAGGAACCGTGGCGCCCGCCGCGACGAGGTGCTTGAGCAGCGTGCCGGCCGAGCGCGCCACCAGCTCCATCACCGCCTTGTCGGTCTCTACCTCGGCGAGCACGTCGCCGACCGCGACCGGTTCGCCTTCCTTCTTCTTCCACTCGATGAGACGGCCCTCTTCCATGGTCGGCGAGAGGGCTTCCATGACGATTTTGGTCGCCATCAGCCGGCCGCCATGTAGAGGACCTTCTTCGCCGCCTCAACCACCTTGCCGGCGTCCGCCTTGGCGGCCTTCTCGAGATGCTTGTTGTACGGCATCGGCACGTCGGCGCCGGTGACCCGGAGGACCGGCGCGTCGAGCGCGTCGAATGCTTCCCGTTGGATCAGATCCACCACTTGGGCGCCTACGCCCGCGAACGGCCAGCCTTCTTCGGCGACGACGCACCGGTTGGTCCGTGTCACCGAGTTCAGAATGGTTTCGGTATCGAGCGGCCGGATGGTGCGGAGATCGATGACCTCCGCCTGCACGCCGAGCTCGGCCAGCTGGTCCGCGGCCTTGAGCGCCACCGACACCGTCTTCGAATGACAGATGAGGGTGACGTCGCTTCCCGCCCGCTTGACCTCCGCTTTGCCGATCGGCACGACATGCTCCCCCTCGGGCACCTCACCCTTCAGGTTGTAGAGCATCTCGCCTTCGAGGAAGATCACCGGGTCATCATCGCGGATCGAGCTCTTGAGGAGTCCCTTGGCATCCGCCGCTGTCGCCGGCGCCACGACCTTGAGCCCGGGGATGTGCGCGTACCAGCTCTCGAAGGCCTGGGAGTGCTGCGCGCCGAGCTGGAGCGCCGCCCCTCCCGGTCCGCGGAAGACGATGGGCACGCCGAACTGTCCCCCCGACATGTAGCGCATCTTGGCGGCCGCATTCACGATCTGGTCGATCGCGAGCAGCGCGAAGTTCCAGCTCATCATCTCGATGACCGGACGCAGTCCCACCATTGCCGCTCCAACGCCGATACCGGCAAATCCGAGCTCGGCGATCGGCGTATCAACGATCCGCCTGGGGCCGAACTCCTTGAGGAGCCCGCGGCTGACCTTGTAGGCGCCGTCGTACTCCGCCACTTCCTCGCCCATGAGAAAGACGCGGTCGTCGCGCTGCATCTCTTCGCGAAGCGCCTGGTTCAACGCGTCGCGATACGTCACTACCGGCATGGCGCAGCGAGTAGCGAGTAGCGAGTAGCGAGGAGGGAAGTCATGAGTGCATTTCCCCTTCTCGCTTCTCGCTACTCGCTACTTCCTTGGCGTAGACATCCGTGAAAAGCTGGGAGGGGTCAGGATCCGGCGACTCCTCCGCGAAGGTGAATGCGTCGTCCACCTCCGCCTTGACCTCGGCTTCGAGCGCCGACCATCGCGCGTCGTCGAGCATGCCGTCGGCGCGCATCCGCTCGGCGAGCAGCTTGATCGGGTCGCGGCGGCGGTACTCCTCCACCTCGTCCTTGGTGCGATAGGTCCCGTGGGCCGCATCCGACATCGAGTGGCCGACGAACCGGTACGTGCGGATCTCGAGCAGGGTGGGCTTCGATTCGGTGCGGGCGCGAGCCACGGCGCGGTCCATCGCCTCGCGAACCACCAGCACGTCCTGCCCGTCCACCGCTTCGGCGGGCATGTCGTAGGCACTGCCGCGCACCGACAGACTCTTCACGGCGCTGGCGCGCGCAACGGCGGTGCCCATGCCGTAGCCGTTGTTCTCGCAGATGAACACCGCGGGAAGGTCCCAGAGCGATGCCATGTTCAGCGTCTCGTGGAAGGCGCCGATGTTGGCCGCGGCCTCGCCGAAGTAGCACACGCTCACCTGGTTGCCGCCCCGGTACTTGATCGCGAAGGCCGCGCCCGCCGCAATGGGAATGTGGCTCCCGACGATGCCGTGCCCGCCGAGAAAGCCGAGCCCGGCGTCGAAGAGATGCATCGATCCACCCTTGCCGTGCGAGCACCCGGCCGCCTTCCCGAACAATTCCGCCATCACCGCCCGCGGGGTCATGCCGCGCGCGAGGGCCTGGCCGTGATCGCGATAGGCGGTGGTGATGTAATCATCGGGCCGGAGCGCGGCGATGCTCCCGACCGCCACCGCCTCCTGCCCGATATAGAGGTGGCAGAAGCCGCCGATTTTGCCGAGGCTGTAGGCCTCGCCGGCTTTTTCCTCGAAGTGCCGGATGAGCAGCATCTGCCGGAGATAGTGCCGGTGCAGCTCCGCGGTATCGGCGTTGTCGCTCTTGCGTTCCGATCGGGTCGATGTAGCCATCAGGCGGACCGTGACTCGGCGAGAACCGGGCGCGCGGACCGCGCCTGCTCCCAGGCGTGATAGGACGAGCGGGTCAGCGGGCTCGCCTGAACGTGGGTGAATCCCATGGCGCGTCCGATGTCTCCCAGCTCGTCGAACTCCTCGGGCGTGTAGAACCGCGCGACGGGAAGGTGGCCGTCGGAGGGCCTGAGGTACTGGCCGAGCGTGAGGATGTTGACGTCGCTGTTGCGCAGGTCGCGCATCGCCACGAGCAGCTCGTCCCATTCTTCGCCCAGCCCGAGGATGATCCCCGACTTGGTGAGGCCATCAGGCACGAGGCGCCGTGCCCGGAGGAGGAGCTCCAGCGCGCGATCGTAGCGGCCACCGGGCCGGGCCTGGCGATAGAGTCGCTCGACCGTTTCCAGATTGTGATTGAGGATCGCCGGCCGCGCATCCATGACGATGGTGAGCGCGGTCTCCGAGCCCTTGAAATCCGGAATCAGCACTTCGACAGTCCTGTCGGGGAGGCGCTTCCGGATTTCCGTGACGCAGTCGGCAAAGGCTTCCGCGCCACCGTTGGGCAAATCATCCCGGTCCACCGAGGTGATCACCACGTGGTGCAGCCCCATCGCTGCTACCGCCTCTGCCAGGCGGATCGGCTCGAGGGGATCAAACGCCTTCGGGGTGCCATGGGAGACCGCGCAGTAGGCGCAATTCCTGGTGCAGACGTCGCCCAGGATCATGAAGGTGGCGGCCTGGTGCTCCCAGCATTCGCCGATGTTGGGGCAGCGCGCCTCTTCGCAAACGGTGTGGAGGTCGAGCTCCCGCATCAACTGCTTCAGCCGGATGTAATTCTCACCCCCCGGGGCCTTCACCTTGATCCAGGAAGGCTTGCGAGCAGGCGACGAAGGAACCGGGATCGGACGGTTCGATTCGAGGACCGGCAGTGAGCGAGTGAGCTGGACCAGCGGTGCCGCCAAGACATTTCCCCAGTGGGTGGAGCACGGAAGAATACACCCGTTGGGGGCGACAGCTACCGCTCTGCAAGCAACCGCTCGATGATGCGGCGGTAGTCTTCAAGCTGTTTGGTGTGCTGCACGCCGGTCGCGGGTCCCCGGAAGCCGGCGTACACCTCCCGAATTCGCCCGTCGCGCCCGAGAAAGAGCGTCGTCGGGTACGCGGCGAAGCCCCGCAGCTGCGGAAGGCTCGCGGCGGTCTCTTCCACTACACTCGCCCCCGCGTGCAGCAGGATCCAGGGGATGGCGAACTTGTCGCGGAACCGGCGGATCTGCGGATTGTCCTTCGCCGAATCTCCGGTGACCTCGTAGCCGAGGCCCAGGATCTCGAATCCGCGCGGCCGGTACTCCCGGTAGAGGTCGAGGAGGTCCGGCGTCGCCTCGTGGCAGGTCACGCACCAGCTCCCGAAGATGTCCACCAGCACAACGTTTCCCGCGAGTCGCGGGTCGGCCTGGGAGACGGGTCGACCCTGGAGGTCGCGGAAGCTGAAGCGAAACGGCGTGGTGGTATCGGCCGAGGTGAGCGCGGTGGGTGCGGTGAGATGTGGCGCGCCCGAGGAGCGGACCGCGACGAAGGGCGTCTGGGTGCGGAGTCCGGCGTGAAAGACACCCCGCAGCGTGTCGCCGGTCACGCGCCCCGCGAGGAGATAGACCGACACGCCGTCGAATCGCGCAACCGAGAAGCTGTCGGCGGTTCCGCCGCCCCAGAACACTCCGAGATCGCCAGTGTTGGACGTCACCGCCCCTTCCAGGCCCTCGGCCCCGATGGTGAAGTGGAGGACCCGCGGGCTTCGGCGCTGATCGGTGATGTACCAGGCATCCCAGCTCCCGAGCACCGGCGCCGGCGCCTGGGTCCTCGGCCATCCGCCCCGGCCGGCGCGAAATGGAATCGACCGGGGGCCATTGCGGCCGACGTTTTGATAGACACCGATCAGCGAATCGCCTTTTCGCTCGGCCGTGATCGTTGCAGCGTAGTCCGCGATATCGAACACGACCTTGCCGCTGTTGGTGGTGACCACGGCCCGGTCGGCGCACTTGGGACCGTTACAGATCGATGCGACGAGCCCGTTGCCCTCGCGCGCGACCGCGAGCTCGAAGGGAAGCGCCCCACCCGCGATGTCCAGCACCGCGCGCCAGCGGCCCGTCATCGGAGACTGCAGCGGTGCTGCGGCTGCGAGGAGGATTGCGGTACACAGGAAGGGGATGCGCATCGCTCTCACGGAATCGGAACCTCGAGGCCTCCACCGGCGTAGCGCTCGCCGGCCTTCACGGCAACGGAAAGCGCATTGCCACGCCAGGGGGCGGGACAGGGATAGACGGTATTGTAGGCGCAGAACGGATTCCGCGCCCGGTTAAAGTCGAGCAGGTACCTGCCATCGGAGCGGGGGATCAACGAGACGAAGCGGCCGGCGGGATAGGTGGTTTTTCCCGAAGTGCCGTCCCGGAAATAGACCTCGAGCTCCGACTCGTCCTCGGTGGCGCCTGGGAGACGCATCACCCTGAGGGGGGTGCGTACCGCTCCCAGCGCGACCTCCACTGTTCCGGCATCGGTCGCTTCCACCTCGACGCCGTCGGGCGCGAGCAGCCGCTGGGTCCGGGGTTTCGTGGCTGGGCGGAGGGTCACGACATGGACGCTCTTCGGGTCGTAACCGTAGTGGGTCGGCTTCTTGTTCTGCTCCGACGGTTCCGGCCCGAAGATCGTGACGGCCGCGCGTCCCGGCGGTCCGCTCACAATGAGTCGCCACCGCTCGGCCGTTCGCACCCGCCCGCGGGAGAGGCCGATCTCGCCGCCTCCGGTTCTGAGGAGGATCCGGCCATCGCGCTCGGTCAGCCGGCCCGCCGGGACGCCGGTGAGTGGGATGTCGGCGCTCTCCGGTCCGAGCGTAAGGCCGCCGCCGATCGCCCGTACGACGAGGGCTCGCCAGGGAGAGACCGGCGAGGTACCCAGCCACTCGGCAAACTCTGTCCGCTCCCGCACCACTGTGGCTTTGGTTTGGGCCACGGCCGGAAACGTCAGCGCGCCCCCCAGGAGCACGAGGGCCACGCCGATGGTCGTGCCTCGCGCCGCTCTCGTCATTGCGGGGCGGCGATCGCGCCGTACAGCGAGGCCTGCGCAAAGGCATCGAGCACGATCTCCTCCGCGTCCCACCTCACCAGCTCCAAAACCGCTCCGGCCTGAGCGCATACACCTCCTCGAGCGTCGCTTCTCCCGAGAGAAGCTGGGCGATGATGGTGCCGGTGATTCCCGCGAGCAGGATCCCGTTTCTGCCGTGGCCGGTCGCGTACCAGAGTCCTTTGAGGTCCGGTTCCCGGCCCACGATCGGCAGTCCGTCGGGCGTCCCCGGCCTGAGCCCGGACCACGCACGGAGGATGCTGGTGTCTGCGAGCGCGGGGACGAGTGACTCCGCTCGCTGCCGGATTTCGGCAACGCCCGCCTCGGTAACCTCGGAGGCAAAGCCGGCATGCTCCATGGTGGATCCGGCGAGACCCTCCCCATTCCGGTGGAGCAGATAGCCGCCGCGGCCGAAGACGATCGACGGCCTTGCCCCACGCGGCCAGGGATAGGCGACCATCTGGCCGCGAACCGGCTCGACCGATAGTGGCCGCGGCAGATTCGCGATCCGGCCGCTCCACGCGCCCGCCGCAAGCACGACGTGATCCGCCGGATGCCGCGCCCGGCCTTGCACTCCGCTGGCTTGGCCGTTCGAGTGGGTGAGCGAGGTGATGGTGTCCTTGACCATCTCGACCCCGAGCCGGAGGGCGTCCGCGCGGAGGGCGTCGACCAGTTTCACCGGATCAACGCAGCCATCGCGCGGGGCGAGCAAGCCGCCGTGGGTCGCTCCGAGCCAAGGCCAGTCTCGTCGCACTTCGTCGGGGTCGAGCCATTCACAGTGATGGCCGTGCTGGCGCTGCCATGCCACCCGCTCCTTGAGCGCCTCGACCTCGGAGTCACCGGTGGCGGCCTGCAGAATCCCGCCTTCCCAGAGCTCGATGTCGATTCCCGTCGCCTCGCGCAGCTCCCCCGCCGCGTCGCGGTAGAACTCCCGCCCCATGATCCCGAGCTCGAACATCTCGTCGCCCATCGGCGCGTCGATCTGGGGCGCGAGCATCCCGGCCGAAGCGCGCCACGCCTCGCCGGTCTCCGTCCCGCGCTCGATGAGGCGGACACGCCGCCCGCGCTTGGCGATCTGTCTCGCGCAGGCGGTGCCCACGACACCGCCACCGACGACAACAACCTCAGGTGCAGTCGCCACTTCGGCCTCGACGAAACTTTTTGAAACGTCCGCCGTACTGTACTTTGCTACCTCGTGGTAGCAAAATCAGTCGGCACATACGGAAGGAAGGATACCATGGTCCGAAACGTGGTCGGGTTTGCTGGTGTGGCCCTGGTGGCCGTGCTCGCGCTGAAGCTCCTGGGAGGGCTATTCGGCTTCGCGATCAGCATCATCATGATGCTACTGTGGCTGGCGTTCTGGGGCTTCATCATTTACCTGATCCTGCGGGTGTTGAGCCCGTCCACCGCGGATCGGGTGCGGGAGACGATTCGGGGGGATAAGACGACCTGAGGGCTCAGGGGTCAGGGCTCAGGGGTCAGAGGAGCGGTGTCCTGATCCCTGACCGCTGACCCCTGATCTCTGATCCCTCACTGCGCCGTCGAACTATGCAGGTGAATAATTCTCCACCCTGCGCCGCCAGCCCGCGGCGTCAGCAACACTGTCGCTTTCCCGTCCCGCGCCATCCCCTCCTTCACTGAAATCCAGCGATAGTCGAAGTACACCCACACCAGGCTCTGCCGGACTTCGAGCCGGCTCGAAGTGATGGCGACTTCGCCTCCCGCATCGATCCCCGCGAAGCGAGGCGGGGCATAGCGCGGGCTTCCATTGGCCACCACGGTGGCCTCCGGATCCCACAGGCTGTCCACTGTCGTGAATTGGCGGTCGGCATCGAGCGCGGCAACCAGCACGGCGGTGATCGGCTCCTCGACGACGCCCGGGGAATAGACGGGCGGCGGGCCCGCCGGCGCGCTGGGCCGGACGCCGCAGGCTACGGCGAGCAGCAGAATGCTCAGACTATTCGGCGTCCAGCGCATCGATCACACCCCAGACGAGGAGGGGCAGGACCAGCTCGTGGTGACCGGTGATCGAGTACCCTGTTCCGGACTGTTTCGTCGGACGCTGCACGACATTGACGCGGGGCCGGTAGTGGCGGATCATGTCGAAGTCGGCCGCCAGAAAGTTGGTGGGCCGGCCCTCCGAGAGATTGCGCGCGATGGCGAGCGCCTTGAGGAACACCTCCGGCATCATCACCGCGCTTCCCCAATTGAGCACCGCGCCACCGTCGGAGATCTCGGGCAGCGATCCGGCGAGCCGGCGGAAATCGCGAAGACTGGTCTCGCCGATCGCCGCGCCACTCGCCGCGGGATGCTGGTGAATGATCTCGGCCCCCAGGGCCGCGTGCACCGTCACCGGCACGCCGTGACGCCGGCACGCCAGCAAAATCGACGCCTCCGCTCCGGGCAGCTTCCCGCGGGCGGCAAGCGCACCGGCGAGTCCTTCGCCCATCCCCTTCCCGTCGTGCGAAGCGGCGGTGATCGCCGCGTTCATCCCGGCGCCGGTTTCTTCGACCATGCCGAAGGTCCCGTCGGCGAGGCCGGCTTCCACGTCTTCGCTCGTCCCGCCGAATGCGGCGAGCTCGAAGTCATGAATCGCGGCCGCCCCGTTCATCGCGACATGGCTCACGACGCCGCGCTCCAGCCAGCGCGCGACCAGCGGACCGAGTCCGACCTTGACGACATGCCCGCCGAGCAGGAGGACCACGCCCTTCTTCGCCCGGCAGGCGGCGGCCACGTGCGCGATGACCGCGCGCAGCTCACGCGCGGCAAGGACGTCCGGAAGCGAAGTGAGGAATGCCCGGAAGGATCGGTCGGCGCCTGGCACCGCGGCCATCGTGGAAGGGTCAACCTTGTTCTGCCGCCCGGTGAACGGGACGGTGCGGAGCCGCGAGACGTCGGCTTCGCGATAGGCCACGTCAGCGCGAGGCGGTTCCAGCGGTCATCTTGTCGAGCCGGAGGGTGATGTTGCCCCAGGGCTGCGCCGAGCGGATCTGCACCGGAATGCGGCGCGCGTCGTCGGTGACCCAGATCCGGGCGTCGGCCCGCTTGCTGAAGAGGCCGCCTTCCTTCCCGACCACCGGGTTGAGCACCAGCGCCGCGACCTTCGATCCGTCGGGCAGCGTGATCGACTCCCGCTTGACCACGTTGACCACGATCGGATTCAGCTCGGGCATGAAGTGGCGCGCCAGCTTGTAGCTTTGCCCGACCACGAGCGGGGTGATCCGGATGAAATAGAGCAGGGAGGCGTCGTCGAGCGGCTCGGCAGTCGTCGGTGCCGTGGCGGTGGCCTGGCGTTGCCGGTAGTAGCCCGAGTCGGAGAAAATTTCGTACTCCCGGAAATACCGTTTGCTGTTTTCCTTGCTGTCCCGCCGGAACCGCAGGGAGTGGAAGTCGTCGAGGCTGGTCCACGACTCGAGCGTGCTCGTGATCTTGAAGATGGCGGCGCTGCCGGTCAGGCCAAACTTGAAGTACCACGCGGGGTGTCCGCGCACGGTGTCGATGCTCACCACTTCGATCGACGCCGATCCGAGTGACAGCATGCCGAGCTTCGCGGTATAGTCGAACCGCTCGCCGACAGAGAAGGGATACGCCGGGGCGGGCAACGGATTGGCGATGGCGGTCTGCAGCGCGGTGAGGACGACGGCGAGGGCGTTCACGAAGCGAGATCCTCCATCGCTCGTGAGGGTCCCAGCCGGATACTGCTTGCTGCGCTCCAGACCTGACGCGCTTTCGCCCACGGCTCGACCCGGCTTTCCCGCTGGCGGAGATCGTGCCGCTCCACAACCGGGACGGTTTCGATGCGCCGCGCGTGCTGGGCGGCCCGCCCGATCAGCTCGGCGTTTGCGGCCCACCCATCTGTGGAGAGACCGAGCGCGCCCGGCTGGCGCAGCGCGTTGCGGAGGGTCATGAGCCTGAAGGCGACGAACCCGCTCACGATGTCGGTGACACCTTCGACCCGGACCGCCCGGCGCAACAGCATCGGCGCGAAGCGGCGCAGCAGCCGTCTGCCGCGCGAAGGCTCCCCGGCGAGAGTCGCCTCACCCACGACCATGTCGGCGCCGCTATCGAGCCGGCGCACGAAATCGGGAAGGAATTCCGGACCATGCGCGAAATCGGCATGCATGAGTATCGCGCTGTCCCGTTTGGGCCGGTCGGTACGCTCGAGGGCGGTATTGAGGAGCTCCTCCACCGACCTGGCGTAACCCTGACGGGTCGCATGGCGGATGACGCTCAGCGAGAGGACGTTGGTGTACGGCTCGAGAATTTCGGCGGTCCCGTCGGTGGATCCGTCGTCCGCCACCAGGATCTGGTACTCGCGCGGAAACTCCTGGAAGACCTTGCGGATTTTCCAGAGGACGAGCCCGATCGTGGGCCCCTCATTGTGGCTTGGGATGCAGACGTAAATCATTTCAGGTCAACATTCTCCGCTATTGAACGATACACGGAAAGGACCCCTTCCGCCATCGCCGTCGCACTGAATTGTTCCACCCGGTCCTGGGCCTTTTGGATGAGGGCGGCGCGGAGCTCGGCGTCGTCGAGAATGCGCGCGACCGAAGCGGCGAGCGCGTCGCCATCTCCCGGCGCGGAGAGGAGTCCCGCGCCCGATTCCAGCATCTCGGGGATCCCGCCGGCCGTCGTGGCTGCGATGGGGACGTCCAGCGCCATGGCGTCCAGCACCGAGGTTCCGAGGCCCTCTTCCTTCGAGCTCATGACGAAGAGATCCGCTGCGGCGATCAAGCGGAGCGGTTCCGCCACGTGGCCGAGGAGATGGACCCGGTCGCCGAGCGAGTATGCCGCGATCTGGTGCTCGAGGGCACTGCGAAGTGGGCCTTCTCCGGCGATCGCCCAATGGAGGTCCGGTTTCCCGGGCCCGAGCGCCGCGGCGGCAGCAACCAGGGTCGCATGATCCTTGTGCCTGTCCAATGCACCCACCGTCACCGCAAGCGATGCGTCGAGCGGAAGCCTGAGCTCTCTCCGGATGTCGCCGCTCCTGGTCCGGCGCACCGCTTCCAGATCGATGCCCGAATGCACCCGGACGATGCGCTCCGGCGCAATCCCGTCCGACACGAGGATGTTCCGCACCGCGTCGCTGATGGCGATGATCCGGGCTGCGCGGCGCCAGAGCCCCGGACGACGGAGGTGGAATTCCACCCGTCGCGTGGCGAGGTAGGGCGCGCCGGTGAGCCGGCCGGCGGCGCCGGCGATGGTGAGGGAGTGGGCATCATGGGCGTGCAGCAGGGCGGGACCGCGGGCCGCCTCCACCAAAGCTCCCGCCAGCGCGGCGGGTGACAGGCCGGCCCGCCACCCCACGGCGCGGACCGGAACGCCGGCATCGCGGAGCCGTTCCTCGAGCGTCGTCTTTCGGCCGGTGACGACGATCTGGTCGACGTCCTTCCCGCGCGCGGCAAGGGCGCGCGCCAGGAGCAACACCTGATTTTGTCCGCCCCGCCATTCCCGCCCGGAGGCGAGGTGAATGACCCGGCGGCCGAGCGGGCTCACCGTCGCAGGGAATCAGGAAAGATGGGGCAGGTTGCGTCCTGGAAGTTGGCCAGGTCCGTCGTGAGGCCGATGAGCGGGAGGTTCCGCTCGCCCGCGTTGAGTGTCCCAATGCGTGGTGCGCCCTGAATAGGATCGCCCTGGTAGAGCAACACGCCTTGCGCGACTCCCGCGGGGCTCACGATGAGCGCGCCCCAATCGACGGCGGGTGTCGCGGGAAGCGTGCCCTCGAGGCCGAGAATGAGCATGCTATCGGTCCGGCCGGCCACCGCGCGGAACGCCGGTCCGAGGGCAATGCGGACGGGCAGCACGCCGGGGAGATCCGCGGGCGGCGCGGAGAGGGTCTTTCCGGGCCGGGTGAATTCTTCCAGCAGGAGACTCTGGCCGGCGACGGCGTACATGCCGCAGGCGTAGTTCCCGGCATTCTTGGAGTCGCAACCGAGCAGAAAGACCAGCGCGGCGAGCGGAAGCACAACGGCGCGGGGGGTGGCGGACATGGGCGCAGCGCCTCCTTGGGGGCCCTGACGTGATTCCCAAAGATACATCGGCACTGTAACATTCGATCTCACCTGCCCTCGACGGCCCGATGGGTCTCGACGAATTGCGCGCCCGCCTCGACAGCCTGTTTGCCAATCAGGGACGCTCCGATGACCGGCGAGCCCGCGCCTCCGGCCTGCACGGCGCGATGGTGGAGTTCAAAACCGCCATCGCGGTGAGCCGGGAGGCGCGCACCGCCACCGAGCGCGAACTCGCGATGGAGCGGAAACAACTCGAGGATGCGACCCGGCGCGGCGCCCTGGCGCAGAACATCGGCGACGCGGAAACGGCGCGCATCGCGCTCGAGTTTGTCGAGCGCCATCGCGAGCGCACGGTCCTGCTGGAGCGGAAGCTCGCTGTCGTCATCGACGAGATCGCCTATATGGAGCGGGAGTATGCGTCGCTGGCCGCGCAATATCAGTCAGCCCGTCACAGCAGCGGTCTCTCGGCTCCCCCGCGCGAACCCGACGTGCTGAACGATCGGGAATTCGACGCGCTCAAGGCGAGGGTCGACCGGGAAGCCGCCGAGATGGCGGTGAGAGTGCAGTTGGAGATGCTCAAGAAGAAGCTGAATAAACCGTGAGAGGTGAGGGGTAAGAGGGAAAGGCCTTACGTCTCACCTCTCACAGGTCACAGGTCACTGGTCACAGGTCACAGGTCACTGGTCACAGGTCACTGGTCACAGGTCACTGATCACAGGTCACTGATCACAGGCCCGGTCCCTCCTGCTAAGGATATCTCTCGTGGCGAAGCCCTCCGAGACGTCGTTCTTCGGCCATCCCCGCGGTCTCTCCACGCTCTTCTTCACCGAGATGTGGGAGCGGTTCTCCTACTACGGGATCCGCCCGCTGCTCGTGCTGTTCATGTCGGCGGCGATCCTCGACGGCGGCTTCGGATTCGATCGCAGGACCGCCTCGGCGATCGTCGGCATCTACGCGGCGTGTGTGTACCTCGCCTCGCTGCCGGGCGGATGGATCGCGGACCGCTGGCTCGGATTGCGGCGCGCGATCTGGTGGGGCGGCGTCCTCATCGCGCTGGGCCACCTCTGCATCGCGCTCTCGTCCATCTTCGCCCACACGGCGTTCTTCCTCGGCCTGGTCTTCATCGTGATGGGGACGGGGCTGCTCAAGCCGAACATCTCGGCGATCGTCGGGGATCTCTATCCCGAGGGCGGATCCCGGCGCGACGCGGGGTATTCGATCTACTACATGGGCATCAACATTGGCGCCCTGCTCGCGCCGCTCATCACCGGCCTGCTCGGCGAGCGGGTCGGCTGGCACTGGGGCTTCGGGGCCGCGGGAGTGGGCATGCTCTTCGGCCTGCTCACCTTCCGGCTCCGCGCCGCCGATACCCTCGGCGACATCGGGCTGTCGCC
The DNA here is from genome assembly GCA_964439025.1 of uncultured Gemmatimonas sp. GTDB lineage: Bacteria > Gemmatimonadota > Gemmatimonadetes > Gemmatimonadales > GWC2-71-9 > JABFSM01. The sequence goes on from CAYTMW010000013.1 coordinate 32,811, forward strand.
CACGACGGGACCGGAGGAGCAGCGCAAGGTCAAGCTGATCGCCGCGGTCGGGGTGGGGCTCATTTTTCTCCTCGTGCTCCTGGCCACCTTCGGGGTTTTGCGAGTCGATCCCGTCTCCGTGGCCGAAAAGATGAGTGTCGTGATACTCGCGATGGCGCTGCTCTACTTTGTCTACCTCTTTCTCTTTGCGGGGCTGACCGGCCACGAAAAGAAGGGCGTCGCCGTCATTGTCGTTCTCTTCGTCTTTGCCACGATCTTCTGGGCCGCCTTCGAGCAGGCACCGACCTCACTCAACCTCTTCGCCCGCGACTTCACCAACCGCATGCTCTTCGGGTGGGAAGTCCCGACGCTCTGGATGCAGTCGGCCAATTCCCTCTTCGTCGTCCTGCTCGCTCCCGTCTTTGCCTGGCTCTGGGTGGCGCTTGGCCGAAAGGGACACGATCTCTCGAGCCCCGGCAAGTTCAGCTTCGGCCTGCTGCTGGCCGGTCTCGGATTCCTGGTGATGGTCGCCGCCGCGAACCGGGTGATCCAAGGGGGCGGGGCGGCGGTGCGGGTGTCGATGCTCTGGCTGATCTTCAGCTACTTCCTGCAGACGCTGGGTGAGCTGTCGCTCAGTCCGGTTGGCCTGAGCTCGATGACCAAGCTCGCGCCGCACAGATTCGTGGGCCAGATGATGGGGGTCTGGTTCATGGCGTCGGCGCTGGGCAATCTCATCGCCGGCCTGGTCGGCGGGAACGTCGATCCGGAGAACCTGCAGCAGATGCCGCAGCTCTTCCAGCGCACCGCGTTCTCGCTCTTCATCGCCGCGGCCGTTCTCGGCCTGATGGTGGTGCCGATTCGGCGGATGATGGGGGAGCGAGCGAACAACTAGAACGTGAACGGTCAACGGTCAACGGTGAGCGATAAGCCGTGAGCGGTGAGCGGGAACTGCCTACTGCCGCGCTCAGGGTGATATTTGCGTGGTTCACCCGGGCGATGAGTGGGGCTCGCCATAGGGGACGTCGGGCCGTGAAGGCTCCGCGTGAGGTTGGGAATTACGTTGGCCCGCAGCCCCGTGGGCGAGTCCCACCAGAGCCCGGGGGTGAGAAATCCCAGCCGTGGCGAAGGAACCGATCGCTCAGGGCCCGATCGCCGCACAGGCGATTCGCGCGCCCGAATTCCCCGTCGGATCGGTCGTCTCATCGTCCCGGTCGGCATGGACTACGATGGCGAGCCCGGTCTCTCCCAGGAACGGGCGGAGACCCGAGCGAACCTCAGCCCCCGTGAGCTCGACTGTTTTGTCGCCGCGGCGGTCCGATCCGACCAACAGGTTTCCAAGATCTCCCAGATGGGGGCCTTGCGGGTTGCGATGGCCATGACGGAAATTCCGGGGATTGTAATGGCCGCCCGCTGACTGGAAGCCGGGGGCTTCACACTTGCCGGCGGCGTGGACGTGCAGCCCGTGCTCTCCCGGCGTCAGCCCGGCAACGCGCACATAGACCTGAATCCGCTCACCCCGCTCCCGCAATGTCACCCGGCCGACGTCGGCGCCCAGGGAGTCGCGGAGGGTGCTCTCGACCGGCGCGGGGGAGCCGGCGCCGCCGGTGCATCCAAGGGTTCCGAGTACAAACATGATTATGATATTACGCATTCCGAGTCCCTCCTCGATAAGCCGTCTGGATCAACAAGTATGACGTTTGCACTCAAGGAAGCAATCACGCTGGGGCTGCTGTGCGCCACCGCCGCCTGCGGGCCCACGCTCCCTCCAGCCGATGCTGGGTTCGTGGCGAAATGGACGGCGACGCATTACGCCCTCGCCCGCGCCGAGCGGTTGTCGCCGCCGGTCGCGTCACGCACGTCGGCGTACGCGGCCATCGCCCTCTACGAAGGTTGGGCGGCGTTTTCCGACAGCCTCAAGAGCCTGGCGGGCCAGCTCAACGGCCTCGACTCGCTGCCCCGCCCGCGGCGCGAGGAGCGCTACGACCCCGCGCTGGCCGCCATGGAGGCGCAGACCGTGGTGCTGCGCGACCTCTATACGGAGGGCTTCGCCTCCACCGGGGTGGCGATCAGTACGCTGCACGATTCCCTGCTTGCGGCACGGACCGCGCAGGGCGTGTCCCCGGAGGTCCGCGACCGCTCGCTCGAGTTCGGGCGGCAGCTCGGCCTTGCGATCCTGGCCTGGGCCGTGCAGGACGGATTCGCCAACCGCTCGATGGCCTACCAGCCGTCGAAAGCGTCGGGCCGCTGGGTGCCCACCGCGACCCAGGCCGAATTCCGCTCGCAAAACCTTTCGATGGAGCGCGATTTCGTCGGCACGGACAATCCTACCGCCGCCGCGCGCCCCGGGGAAATGGGGGACCGCTCGATCACGGTGAACCGGCCCAAACGGCCCAATCGCACCGTTCCCGGGATCAATCCGACCAACGCGCTCGAGCCGCACTGGGGGGAGCTGAGGCCGTTCGCGCTCGTGAGCGCGGACAGCTGCGCGCCGCCGCCGCCGATCCCCTTCTCGGAAAAGCCCGGCTCTGCATTCCACGCCCAGGCGATGGCGGTGTACGAGGCCAAGAAGAACCTCACCCCCGAGCAGCAGAAGATCGCCTATTTCTGGGCGGACAATCCGGGCGAATCGGGCACCCCGGCGGGACACTGGATGAGCGTGATCAGCCAGCTGGCGAGTCAGCGGGGGCTCTCCCCCGAGCGGACCGTCGAGCTGTACGCACTCACCGCCATCGCAGTCGCGGACGCGTTCATCGAGTGCTGGCAGGTGAAGTTCCGCTACAACATGCTGCGTCCGGTCAGCTACATTCAGCGCTACATCGACAGGACGTGGCACCCCCTGCTCAACACCCCGCCGTTCCCATCCTACACGGCGGGACATTCGACCCAGTCCGGCGCGGCGGGCGAAATCCTCACGGCGCTGCTCGGAGACAGCACCGAGTACCAGGATGCGACGCATGTGAACCTGGGACACCCCGTCAAGCGGCTCGCCTCCTTCCGCGCCGCCGCGGCAGAGGCGGCGATCTCCCGGCTCTACGGCGGCATTCACTACCCCAGCGACAACGATAACGGGGCGGCCGCCGGGCGCTGCGTGGCCCGGTCGGTCCTCGCCCGGGTCCGGACCCGGAGCGGCGGTTGAGGGTCGGCCCGCGGCTGGCGCTTGGCGCGCTGGTGCTGGGGACCGCGTGCGGCGGCTCGCCCGAGCCGGGCCCTTGGCACGAAGAGCAGGGATATCGCTGGCGGGAGCTCGCGCCGGCCGGCCGCCGGACGGATGGCTTTACCCGGCTTTTCGCCTCCACCACCGGCATCGAGTTCTCCAATACCGTCTCCGACTCCGCCGCGTACCGCAACCGCCACCTGATGCACGGCTCCGGCGTAGCGATCGGCGATGTCAATGGCGACGGCCGGCCCGACGTGTATCTTTGCCGGATCGAGGGTCCTAACGCGCTCTTTCTGAATCGGGGCGGCTGGCGGTTCGTCGAAGCCGCCCGCGAGCACGGGGTCGCCCTGGGCGACCGACCCTCGACCGGCGCGGTGTTCGCGGACGTGGACGGAGACAGCGACCTCGACCTGATCGTCACCTCGATGGCCGGGCGGAACTCGCTCTTCCTCAATGACGGCACCGGGAAGTTCACCGACGCGACCGCCGGCTCCGGATTCGTGGAAGAAGGGCGGGGCAGCACCACCGCGGCGCTCGCCGACGTGGACGGCGACGGCGATCTCGATCTCTACGTCGCCAACTACAAGGCGCGGACGATGCTCGACTCACTCTCGCCGCAGGAGCGCGCCTTCGACCAGATCGTGAAGAAGATCGGGGACCGATACGAGGTGATCCCGGAGCGCCGGGCGGACTACCGCCTCCAGGAGCGCGCCGACCTCCACGGCGTCACCCTCATTCAACGGGCCGACCCCGACTGGTTCTACCTGAATGATGGCCGGGGCCACTTCCGCCGCGAGCCGATCGCCCATAACCCGCGGTTCCTGGACGAGGACGGCACGCCTCTCGCGGAGGAGCCGGAAGACTTCGGTTTGGCGGTCCGCTTTTACGATGTGAACGGCGACGGTGCCCCCGAGCTCTATGTCGCCAACGACTTCGAAGATCCCGATCAATTCTGGATCAACGACGGCAGCGGGCATTTCCGGCTGATCGCGAGGCAGGCCGTCCGTCGCACCGCCAACTCGAACATGGCGGTCGACTTCGCCGACATCGACCGCGACGGCGACGTGGACCTGTTCCAAGTGGACATGCTGGCCAACGACAGCCGCCGCGGCAAGACCCAGGTCCCCACCCATACCACCTTTGCCAAACAGCTCGGGGAATACACCGAGCGGGCGCAATGGCAGCGGAACGCGCTGCTCCTCAACCGGGGAGACGGGACGTTTGCCGAGATCTCCGACTACGCCGGTGTCGCCGCCTCAGGCTGGTCCTGGTCGGCCATGTTCCTCGACGTGGACCTGGACGGCGGCGAGGATCTGCTGATCGGCAACGGGCACACCTGGGACCTGATGGATGCGGATTCCCAGGAGCGGCTGAAGAGCAGCGTGACCGGGGTGGACTGGCGCCAAGAGCGGAAGTTCCATCCCGTGCTCAAGCTTGCGAATGTGGCCTTTCGCAATCGGGGGGACCGCAGCTTCGACGACGCGAGCACCGCATGGCGGTGGGGCACCGAGGAGGATATTTCGCATGGCATGGCGGCCGGCGATCTCGATGGCGACGGCGATCTCGACGTGGTCGTCAACCGGCTCAACGCCCCGGTGGCCGTCATGCGCAACGACGCACGGGCGGCTCGGATCGATGTGCGCCCGATCGGGCTGGCGCCCAACGGAGCCGGCATCGGCGCGCGCATCCGGGTGCTGGGCGGTCCGGTCCCCGAGCAGTCGCGGGAGGTGACGGCAGGAGGACTCTATCTGTCGGGCTCGGACCAGGAATACGCCTTCGCGGCGGGGCGGAACAGCGCGCTCACCATCGAGGTGCGCTGGCGAGACGGGCAGCTGACGCGGGTGGAAGACGTGAGGGCGGGGCGGCTCTACGAGATTCGCGAAAGGGTGAACGGTGATCGGTCAACGGTCAACGGGACCAACCCCAACCCCCAAGTCCCAACTCCCAACCCCCTCTTCCAGGACGTCTCCTCCACCCTCAACGCCCGCCACGCCGAGCAGCCGTTCAACGACTTCGTCCGGCAGCCGCTGCTTGAATTCCAGCTGAGCCAGCTCGGTCCCGGCGTGAGCTGGATCGATCTCGACTCCGATGGCGACGACGACCTGGTCGTCCCCGACGGCGCTGGGGGAGAGCTCGCGTGGTACCGCAACGATCGCGGCCGGTTCACCCGCGTCCCACTCGGCCTCCCCGCCGGCGACCTCGACTTCACCATGGCGCTCGGGTTGCCGCTCGGGGGCGGGGTGAGTCTCCTGGTCGGTCGTTCGACCTACCGCGCGAAGAGCTTTGCTGAGGCGCTCAGGATCGCGCCGGTGGCCCATCTCGATCTCTCCCCGGCCGGTCGGTTGCTGCGCTCGACTCCGGCGGTCGGGCCCGACACCGCCAGCGCGGGCGCGATGGCGCTGGCCGACATAGACGGCGACGGCGATCTCGACCTCTTCGTGGCCGGACGGGTGACGGCCGCGGCCTACCCGGTGCCGCCAAGCTCCCATCTCTACCTGAATCAGGATGGCCGGTTCGTGCGCGATGCCGGGAACGATCCGGTCTTCCGCCTGATGGGACTCGTCTCAGCCGCGATTTTTACGGATCTCGACGGGGACGGCGACCCCGACCTGGCGCTCGCGGTGGACTGGGGCCCGGTGAAACTGTTCCTCAATCAGGGAGGCCGCTTCAGCGAGGTGACCGAGGCATGGGGGCTGGCCCGCTGGCAGGGCGGGTGGAAGGGTCTTGCCGCGGGAGATTTCGACGGCGATGGCCGGATCGATCTCGTGGCCACCAACTGGGGCCGCAATGTGCCCTTCAGGGCCGATTCCGCCGCGCCGCTCTTCCTCTACGTCGGGAACTTCAGCGGGACGCCGCAGGTGGACATCATTCCCGCGGCCTACGACCCCCGGCTCGGCGCCGTCGCCCCCCTGGCGTCGTTCTCCCGCTTGTCCTGGGCAATGCCGCAGCTGCGGCGGAGAATCCCCACCTTCGCCGAGTACGCCGACTCCCCGATCGACAAGGTCATCGGCCCCGCCGTCGCGCGCGCTCAACGGATCCAGCTCACCACGTTGAATCACCTTCTGCTGTTGAATCGGGGCAACCGCTTTGAGCCGCATGCCCTGCCCACCGAGGCGCAGCTCGCGCCCGCCTTCGCGGCGGTTGCGGCCGACTTCGATGGAGACGGGAAGGAAGATCTCTTCCTGGCGCAGAACTTTTCCCGGACCGAGGTGGCAACCCCGCGCTTCGACGCCGGACGAGGGCTCCTGCTGCTTGGGGATGGGCAGGGCGGTTTCACCCCGCTGACTGGACAGCGTTCAGGCATCGTGATGTACGGGGACCAGCGTGGTGCCGCGGCCTCGGACTACGACGCCGACGGGCGGGTGGATCTGGCGGTATCACAGAACGCAGCGGAGACGAAACTCTATCACAACACCGGGGCGATCCCCGGGTTGCGGGTGCGGTTGATCGGCTCCGCGGGAAACCCCAACGCCGTTGGGGCCGCCGTCCGCGTCCGCTACGCGGACCGGGATGGCCCCCTCCGGGAGATTCACGCCGGCTCGAATTACTGGTCGGTAGATGGACCCGTGCCGGTGCTGGGCCTGCAGGGCGCGCCGAAGTCGGTATGGGTTAGGTGGCCGGGGGGGAAGACCCAGGAGGTGCCGCTGCCTGCGGGACAGTGGGAGATTATTCTGAGGGCGCCAGGGAGCTAAGGGAGGGTCGGCCCATGAAACTGCGGACGCGAACGGTTCTGCTTGGAGCGATGGGACTTGGTCTCGGGGGCTGCGGCGGGCTCGGCCCCTCGGGCGACAGCTTCTCACCGGTTGTCGAGATTACCTCGCCGCTCACCCAGCTCGTCCGAGGACGGGTGGACTTCAGCGCGAACGTGCTGGATGACACCGGGGTTGCTCGGGTGCTGTTCCTGGTGGATGGGGTGCTGCTATTCGAAGACACCAGCGCTCCATACATCACCGACTGGCTGACCACCACTGCTGCGGACGGCCAGCACACGCTCCGCGTCGAGGCGGAGGACCTCTCGGGAAACCGGGCCAGCGCGTCTCGCTCGGTCATCGTAAACAACGCAGCGCCGAATTGAGGTCGGGAGGTCGGGCTCGTCAGCGGTAGGGTCTCGACTTGGTCCACAGCACTATCACCCCGCAGCCGGCGTTCGATCCACCATAATCCGCCGGCACTTCCCCGGCCCCACGGTAGATCTCGAGGCCGTAAATGTCCCGGATGGGGGTGTTCTCGTGGAAGGATCGGGTCTCCACTCCATCAATCCACCACGAGGGAGCGCATTGCGTGTTTCTGGCCATGACGGCGTAGCACTCGAAGGCTGCCTGATCGCACCGCATTTTCACCCCTCGGACTGTCCGCAGGGCGTCGCCCACGGTGCTGAACCCACGGGCCGCGATCTCATCCCAGCGGAAATAGGCCCCCAGGCCGAGGCCTCGGCGCCGTTCGAATTCCGCGTAGCGAGGCGCGAGCCGCTGGACCCGTACCTTGACCTCGAGGTCGGGGAGCTTGGTGCCGTTGAACTGCATGGGGAAAATCCGGTCGATTACCTGGCCGGCCGAGACGGGGAACTTGTGCGTCGGGGCCGCGTACCCGATCGCCTGGATGACCACCTCGACCAGTCCGGCCGGGAGGTCGGAGACCTCGAAGCGTCCCTGGCTGTTGGCTGTGAGGGGCGGCCGTCCCTTGATCCGAACGACCGCGTTGGCGACCGGCTCGCCGGTCTCATCGTCGAGGATGCGACCCTTGAGCGTGGCCGTTTCCTGGGCCGCGCCGGGAGCGCTGAGCACGGCGAGCCACACCGCGGCGATCACGAAGCGGGTCGCGCGGCGCTTGCGGGGCGGGGAGACCGATGCAATATTCACCCATCTTTACACTAGCACCAATAGGGCACAAAGACCATCGTTGACTGCGACAGCGGGGTGGAGGCGCGCCAGCCAGTAGCTCGCCGCGTCCCGCGTGTAAGTCCGACACGGCGAGGGCTTCCGGAACGTGTCGTTTCGACTCGGCTCAAATGTCCAGTGCAGGTCATTCGCTTGCGCCGGAACGAGTTGCACGATCCGGTGGGGTGGCCCGTATCCTGCCCTTGGGGAGCGGTGGTGTGGCGCCATGTGCGCTCTCGAAGTACTTTGAGGCGCGCCACGAATTTTCTTATTTTGCTCGGCTCGATCGTTCGCCCTAACAAACATACGAGGCAGACCATGCACGGTCGAAAGTGGGTTACGCTGCTAGGCGCCGCGGGCTTGGCGTTTTCGGCAATCGGCGTCGGCCAAGCGGCCGCCCAAGGCACCGCTGTGATCAGCGGCCGGGTGACCAGCGATCGGGGAGACGCGTTGGGTGGCGCCACCGTCCGCGTGGGCAGCACGAACTTCGGCGCTACCGCGACGGTCACTGGGGCGTACACCATCACCGTCGAGGCCGCAGCCGTCCGAGGGCAGGAGGTTGCCCTCATGGCGCAGGCCATCGGGCATCGACAGCTCATCCGCACCATCACACTTCGGGCCGGAGCCCAGGAACAAAACTTCAGCTTGAAGGCTGACCCGTTCCGCCTCGATGAGCTGATCACCACGGGCGTGGCCGAGGCCACCTCCGCCAAGAAGCTCCCCTTCGCGGTGGGCAAGGTGGGGGCGGCGGAGTTGCAGGAGGTGCCGGGCTCGAGCGCACTGGTCGCCCTCCAGGGCAAAGTGGCCGGCCTCCGCGTGATCCCGAACTCGGGCCAGCCGGGCGGCGAGGTGAGCCTGCGGCTCCGCGGCGCCACCAGCATCAGTGGCCGGCAGGATCCGCTCTACATCGTGGATGGGGTGGTCACCCAGTTTGGCTTGGGAGACATCGCGGCCGAAGACGTGGAGCGGATCGAGGTGATCAAGGGCGCGGCGGCCTCGTCGCTCTACGGCTCCAACGGTGCCAACGGCGTGGTCCAGGTCTTCACCAAGCGCGGTAAGGCGGTGGCCGACGGGGCGATCCAGGTCACCTCGCGGATCGAGGGCGGCGTCAACCAGATGCCGCGGCGGCTGGAGTTCTCGCGCTCGCACCCCTACCAGGTCGACGCGAACGGCGACTACCTGCTCAGTACGTCGGGAAACCGAATCGTCGAGCTAGACCAGATCTCCGACAATCCGTACAAGGTGTATAACGACCACTGGGACCTGCTGGTCAATCAGGGGCAGTTCTGGACCGGATACTTCTCCGTGGGGCAGCGGCGCGGCCCCACCAACTTCAACGCCTCGGTCCAGTACACCGACAACGACGGCGTGATCTTCGGGCTCGGCGGGTACGATCGGCAAAACTTCCGGATCAACCTCGACCAGCAACTCTCCCCGAAGATCGACATGTCGTTCAGCATGTTCTACGGGACCTCCAATAACGGCCGGGCGGCGGAGGGTCAAACCGGCCCGTTCTTCGGGCTCATGTTCCTGCAACCGGATGTCGACATGCTGGCACTGAATCCGGACGGCAGTCCGTATCGAGCCCAAGTCCCGCTGAGCGGGGACGTGGCCAACGACTTCAACCCGCTCTACGAGCTGGCCAATCGGGTGATCCGGCAAGATCGGAACCGGTTCAGCGGGTCGACTCGGGCCCGGTGGCGGATGACCGACTGGCTCTCCGCCGAGGGCAGCTTCGCCTACGATCAGGAGGCGCAGGATTTCTCGGACGTGAGACCGTTCGGCTTTTTGACCTCGTCGGGCACTAAAACGGAAGGATCCCTCCTTAAGGCGCAGAACAACGACCGGCAGTACAATGCCGGCGTGACGCTGAGCGCCACCCGGAGCTTCGGGAAGGTGACCAACACCACCAAGCTGGCCGCAACCTTCGAGGATCAGAAAAACCGGTTCCTCGAGTCCTTTTCCAACCGGCTGATCGTGGAGCGGGTGCCGGAGTTCGGCGGCAGCGACCCGAGCTCGCAGCGGGCCGCCTCCCGCGATGAGCACATCCGGGGCCGGAACTTCTACGCGATCACCACCTTCGACATCAACGACCGGTACATCCTGGATGGATTGATCCGGCGCGACGGGTCGTCGCTGTTCGGACCGGAGAGCCGCTGGAGCACGTATTACAGGGTGTCCGGCGCCTGGCGAGCCAATGAGGACTTGAAAATCAAGGGCATCGACGAGCTGCGGTTCCGGGCCTCGTACGGTACGGCGGGGCTGCGGCCCCGGTTCGACGACCAGTACGAGATCCTCACCGTCACCGGCGGCGGCTTCAGTAAGTCGACCCTGGGCAACCCGCTGCTGAAGCCGGCGCATTCGGCCGAGTTCGAAGTGGGCGCCAACCTGGAGTTCGCGGGCGGCCGTGTCGCCCTCGAGTACACCTATGCCCAAAAGAAGACCAAGGACCAGATCCTCCTGGTCGATCTCCCGGCCGTAGCCGGCTTCAAGCAGCAATGGCAGAACACCGGCAGACTCGAGGCAAAGACCCACGAGGTGAGCTTTGCCGCCCAGCTGGTCAACACGCGTTCCAGCGCCTGGACCGTTCGTATCGTGGGTGACCGCACCCGACAGGTGATCACGGAGTGGGATCTTCCGGAGCGGCTCTACAGTTTCGAGCAGATGCCGAGCGCCTTTTTCCTGGGAAAGGGCTCGAATCTCGGTGTGTTGTATGGCCAGCGCTGGATAACGAATATCGACGACCTGTACGATGATCCCGACAAGGCAGCGCTGTCCGGGCCCGGCCAGACATGGGACCCTGCCAAATACATGATCAACGAAGACGGCTTGGTTGTGCGAACGGCTGACTACCGGACGCCGGACGAGCGCCCATTCGCATACGTGTTCTGCAAACGTTTCGATTCAACCGGCGCCTGCGCGGAAACCACCAACGTCTCGAAAATCGGCGACGCCAACCCCGACTTCAACTTGAGCTTCGGTACCACGATCAATTTCAAGCGATTCGTGATCAACGGGTTGCTCGACTGGTCTCAGGGCGGCGACCTCTATAACGGGACCCGGCAGTGGTCGTTCCAGGCCAACCGCGATCGGGTCATCGATCAGGCGAACAAGCCTGAGTCGGAAAGGAAGGCGCTTCCCTACTACAAGGTCGGGTTGTACAACGGTCTCGATCCCGACAGCTACTTCGTCGAGGATGGATCGTACGCGAAGCTCAAGGAGTTTTCGGTCAACTACACGTTTGTGAGCGATCAGCTCCGGAAGGTCGGGTTGGGCAGGCTGAACGAGGTCCGGCTCGGCTTAATTGGCCGAAACCTCTTTACGATCACCAACTATACCGGGTTGGATCCCGAGGTCCAGGGCATCTTCGGCGATCCATTCCAGGTCCGGATGGATTGGTTCCAATATCCGCAGTTCCGGACCTTTACGGCCGTCGTTGAAATCGCGTTCTGAGGCGCCCGTCATGAACCGACACTCGAGGATTCCCATGCAACGGATGTCTTCCCTGTGCGTCGCCCTGGCGACTGCCGGCCTGCTGAGCGGGTGCAACATGGAGTTCGAGAACCCGAACGCGCCCGACGCCGAGCGGGCCTTGGTCGACCCGTCCGGGCTACAGCAACTGCTGGGCGGCGCGTTCCGGACCTGGGTCGAGACCCGGGGCGATTACTACGGCGCGCTTCCCATGACCGCGATGGCCGACAACTATACGGCCTCGTGGAACAACGCGGCACTCCGCCATTACTCCTCCGTCGGCGCGGACGGGTGCGCTTCGCGCTGCGGCTGGAACAACAGCGCCACGGCGGCGGAAGCCGCCGGCGGCCCGTCGGTCGAGTCCCAGTGGTACGGGTACAACACCGTGCTCTCCTCGGCCAACGATGTCCTCTTCGCCGTCGCGAACGACCTGTGCTTCGACTCCAACTGCGCCACGGATAACACGCTGACTTCGCGCAACACGGCGGTCGCCAAGATGCTGCAGGGGATGGCCTTCGCCGGCATTGCGCTGGTCTACGACCAGGGCTTTGCGGTTGACGAAGAGAGCGACCTGAGCACTCCCGCCTCGATTCCGTTCAGCACCCGCGAGGAAATGAGGGATGCGGCGCTGCTGAAGTTCGAGGAAGCCTGGACCGAGGCCGGGCTCAAGACCTGGTCGACGCCCAGTGAGTGGATGGGGGTCGGTACCGGGACATCCTACAGCAACCAGCAGATCCGCAAGGTCATCCGCACCATGCAAGCTGAGTTGCTCGCCCTGTTTCCGCGCAATGCCGCGGAGAACGGCCAGGTCGCCTGGGGCCAGGTGGTGACCTACGCCTCGCAGGGTGTCAGCTCCGGGACCCCGTTCGACTGGCAGTTCTTCATCGATATCACCGGCCGCGAATGCGGCCTGGACTGTGTGAAGACCTGGGGCAACTCCATCTTCACCATGCGGGTGGACAACCGGGTGGCCGCGCTGCTCACGACCAACCACGTCAATCCATGGCCGGAAGCGGCCGGCGGCAATCCCTGCCCGACGATTTCAGCCGACCTGCGGGTGGGCGATGGTTCCTACGGGCCCGAGGACGATTTCAGTGGCGCCGGCACCCTGGCCGAGACGCCCAACGCCGGCACCGACTACGCCTGCTCTACGGTGCCGATTTTCGACCCGGCGCGCGGCCAGTACCACCAGAGCAACCTGCAGCACATCCGCTACCAGCACCTGGCCTACCGGGGCGAGAACCTGCCGGGCTTCGACGGCACCGGTCAGGACCCGTTCTATACCCGCCAGATGAACGACCTGCTGTGGGCCGAGGGGCTCCTGCGCGGGTCCGGCAGCCCGGCGCTCGCGGCGCAGCTCATCAACAACAGCCGCGTCGGCCGGGGTGGGCTGTCGCAGCTTACCGGCGGCGAGGGCCTCCCCGCACTGTTCGCGGCGCTGCAGTATGAGCAGGAAATCGAGTTCATGGGGCAGGGACCGACCCCGTTCTTCAACCGGCGCCGGATCGACGGGCTGATCGCCGGGACTCCCAGGCACATGCCGGTCCCCGCGAAGGAGATGGACGTGCTCCGGCGTGAGGTCTATTCGTTTGGCGGCGACGCACCCAGGCCCGACATGTCGGTCGCCAGAGATGGGGCAACTGGCCGCGGCAACAGGGTGCGGTCGGTTCGCGAAATCTGGAAGGAGTACTTGGCCCGGCGGCCAAGCACCCTGCGGCGCTTCTAAGTCGCGCCTGCAACCGCGACGCAGCAGGGCGGCACGGGCAACCGTGCCGCCCTGTTCGTTAGAGGAAGCGAATCCATGGCCAAGGCCCCGACACCCGGCTCCGCTCCGGCGGAAACCTGGAACGTGGGCGATGTGCTGCTCGTGGCGGCCGGCTTCGGCTTGCTGGCCGGCGCAATCGAGGCGTTTGCGGCCGTCATTCGTCAGCGGGTGATGCAGCGCACCCTCTTGATGGGTCCCGACCTGGTGTGGCAACTCCCCCTCGCCGACGGGGTCACCTTTCTCGTCGTGGCGGCGCTGCTCGTCCTCGCGGGCCTGGCGTGGCGGCGGCTGCGGACGCCGCGAATCGTCCTCGCGGTCTTCGCCGGGCTCACCGTTTTCTCGGCGCTTCTCCTGACCGATCGCATCCACGCCGCGGCTCAAGTCCTGCTGGCCGCCGGCCTTGGCGTTGCCCTCTCCCGGGCCCTTCTTCCCGCGAGGGAGCGCCTCCGGGGGGGGTCCCGGATCGGAGTGCCGGCCGCTCTCCTGCTTCTCCTCCTGATCGCGGGAGGCCTCCGGCTGGTGCGCGCCGCGTCCGAGCGCCGGACGCTAGCCGCCTTGCCCAAAGCTCCCTCCGGCCAGCCCAACATCCTGGTGCTCGTGCTGGACGCGGTCAGAGGCTGGGACTTGGGGCTCTACGGTTATGGGCGCCCGACGAGCCCCAAGCTCGACCAGTGGGCGGCGCAGGGCGCCGTGTTCGAGCGCGCACTGGCCCCAGCGCCCTGGACGACCCTCTCGCACGCCGTGCTGTGGACGGGGCGATACCCGACCGAGCTCTCAGTCGGGTGGCGCACGTCGTTCGAAGGCAGCTTTCCGACTCTCGCCGAGGCGCTGCGGGATGCCGGCTACTCGACGGCGGGATTCGTCGGGAACTACCTGGAGGTCGGGCGCGGTACCGGCCTCGCCAAGGGGTTCGTGCATTACGAGGACTATCCGCTCCGCCCGATCCCGATCCTCCGGCAGACCACGCTGCTCGGGCGCCTGCTCGGCATCGACCGGGTTGCCGCGCTGGTCGGACGACGGCGGATGGTTCAATCGGTCGAGGGCTCGAAGCTGAACGAGTCTTTCCTTCGCTGGCTGGATCGCCAGGGAGAGCGGCCCTGGTTCGCCTTCCTCAATTACTTCGACGCCAACGGTCCCTACCTTCCGCCCGCGCCCTTCGACACGATGTATGTGGGAAAGCCCGACCCGCCGGTGGACCGCTACTGGGAACAACTCCAGCGAGCCTATGGTCCGCCTCCGCTGCCGGTTGAGAGTCTCGCCACCAGACTGGATGCCTACGACGGAGCGATCACCTATCTCGATCTGCAGGTCGACGCGTTGCTGCGGGCGCTGGCGGATCGTGGGCGGCTCGGAAGCACCATCGTGGTAGTGACGTCGGATCACGGCGAGCTTTTTGGGGAGCACGGGATCCTCGGGCACCGGAACAATCTGTACCTCCCGGTCCTCCACGTTCCGCTGTTCTTCCTCTCGCCTGGACGGGTTCCCCGAGGGGCGCGGGTGGCCTCGCTCGCCTCGCTGAGAGACCTTCCGGCCACGCTGCTGCAGCTCGCGCGGATTCCGAACCCGGGATTTCCGGGACATTCGTTGGCGCCCCTCTGGACCCAAGCCGCGGGGGCGGTCACCGACACGCTGTTCGCCGTGCTCGACTACCACCGGCTGATGCCGAAGTGGCCCCCGGCGCCGGTCCTCAAGGGTTCGATGCGATCGGTCGTCCTCGACAGTCTGCAATACATCCTGAACGGTGACGGCAGCGAAGAGCTCTACCACCTGGGCCGGGACTCGTGGGAGATTCGGAATTTGGTTAGCTTGCCGGATTACCGGACGGACCTGGCCCGTCATCGAGGCGCCCTCCGGGTACTTCCACCCGGCAAAGGCTTCGGTCTGGTTCCTTAGCTGGACGTGTCCATCGGACACGGGCGTGTCGTGGAGACCCGGCTGATCGAGGCCGAGACGCCCAGGGTCAGTTCACCACGGGTAAGGGTCACCAGCTCGCGGCGGAGGAGGGAAACCTCTTCCGCCGCCGTTCTTTTCCCGGTTGGGCGATCAGGCCCACCAGCAGCTCGCCCTGGCTCACTGCCTGGGCCACCGCCTCGACATGGAGGGGGTGTGCCGCGAAGAGCAGCGCCGCGGCGTAGGCGAGATAACTGCACAACCGAAAGATCACCGGACCGCCATCGCCCAGCGCGTACTCGATGGTCAGCAGAAGTGAGGTGAGCGGCCGGTAGAGAAACTCGGAGTACGGAGGAGGCCAGAAGGGTGTGCTGAGGATTTCGCGCCAGTTGGCCGGCTCACAGCGCGAGCGGGACGATCCGGATCGCGTTGTCGTTGAAAAGCGGGATCAGGAGGCGGTTGCGCCACATGTCATGCCCGAGGTCGGCGGGCGCATTGAGCCCGCGCACGACTTCCGCGAATGGGCCGGCGTGGGATCCCCGAAAAACTGCCCCCCTGTCCCAGCTCGATACAAAAAACTCTCCGAAAGCGATGACCAGTCCATCCAGGCCCCCGCCGGGGAGTTTCACGATGTCGGTCCTGGCTCCGTCGGCGATACGATAGAGCTCGCCGGACCCGAAACCGACCACCCAGACCGAGTCCCCCGCGATGGCGATGCCATTGGGCCGGCCCAGCGAGTCGCCGCGGGCGATCGTGTCCAGCTTTTCCCCGGAGGAGAGCCGGTACACCGCGTCGGTCCCCGACGGCTCGAACCCGGCGGCGCCTCCTCGCAGCCCGGAGTCGGTGAAATAGACGGAGCCATCCTCCGCGGCGGCCACGTCGTTGAGGAAGGTCGTGCCCGGAATGGTGAACTCGCCGCGCGGGGCGCCGGTTTGCCGGTCGAATCGGCGCAGCACGGTCAGGTCCGCGACGTAGAGATACTCCCCGACCACCGCCATTCCCTTCGGGGCATTCAGCGTCAATGAGTCCGCGGCGCCGTCGATCCATTTCAGGCTCAACACCTTTCCCTCGGGCGACACCAGGGAAATGAACCCGTTGTCGTCCGCCTCGAGCGGCGATCCGTTGATGTTGGAGACCAGGTACGCGTCGGTGAGCGGGTCGTGGAGCACAGACTCGGGGGTCATGAATCCGACATCCCGAATCACGATCGGGTCAGCGGCGACGACGGCAGACGCGCGGTAATCGGTCTTCCGGCAGCCAGCCGAGAGCCCGAGCGTGAGCATCATCAGAACGGGGCCGACCAGCGATTCGCGCATGGAGATCGTCCGAAGAAGGTTGCTCATTGCCGCACGACGACCTCACGAGCTCCGGGGAGCACCGGGGTGCGGGTCTCCGATCCGCCCGGCCAGCGGACCCACACCGCGCTCGGGGTTTCCGACATCCCGAACACCTGCACCGCCCCATTCTGCGACCAGTACCCCGATCCGGCCTGAACCTCCCGCACCGGCCCCATCCGGTTTCCATAGACGATCCGGATCTGGGCGCCCACGCCGTCCGGATTGGTCGCGCGCCCGACGAGCCGCACCCGAATCCCTGGCGCGGCTCCGCGGTTCCGGAAAAATCTGGTTCCGGCGCCGTTTTGCGATACCACGAGATCGAGACGGCCGTCGGCGTCAACGTCGCTATACGCCGCGCCGCGCTGGTCGCCGTACACCACGAGGCCGGAGCGCACACCGGACATGGGCGCCAGGCCTCCCCTCCCGTCACCGGTCAGCAGGAGACCACGCCCGGTATCGTAGCGGGGGGTTCCTACCACGGTGGGGAAGAAATTCTGGCTCAAGTAGACATCTTCGAGACCGTCCCCATTGAAGTCCGCGACCCCGGCGTAAAAGGCCGGGGCGAATTGGGCTTCAGCGGGCAGCGGCATCGCTTCGAAGTGATTCCCGCGATTGAGAAACGCCATGTGGTCCAGCGACACCGCCTCGAGCCGGCTCACGCTGCTCGCGGCGGGCCCAAGGACCTGCTCCACGGTTGCATCGGCAAAGGCGCCGAAACTCCGGAGCCGGGTCGCCAGTGATGGGAGCGCCACCCGGACCCGCGCATAGCTGTTGAGCGGGGCGAGCCCACCCACCCGGGGATCGTGACGCGCGAGCAGCATCTCCTCTTCGCCGACCGCACCGAAGGGGCCGTGCAGCAGGTACAGCGGCCTGGCGCTGTCGGCCTTTGCGGCCGTGTTCCGCCCCCAACTCGTTGCCACCAGGTCGAGCCGCCCGTCTCCGTCGAGGTCGCCGGCCGCGAGGCCGTTCCAGCGGCTGCTCCACCGGCCGAGTCCCCAGGATTCGGGCGCCGGCGTGAGCTGCCCGCCCTGATTGAGCAACAGTGCGATGGAACCCCACTCGCGCGCCAGGAGCAAATCCGCATCGCCGTCGCTGTCGATGTCGGCGAAGAGCGCCGCGGAAACCAGGCCGACGTTGCGGAGTCTTTCGCTGTTCGCCGTGTCCAGGACGAAGCGGCCGCCGTCGTTCGTGAAGAGACCCGACGAGGCCGCTGTGGGATACCGCATCGCGATGGCGCGCCCGCCGACGAACAGGTCGAGGTCTCCGTCCCCGTCATAATCGGCTAGGGCCAGCGGACCGATGGCGGACTCTTGCGATCCGACCAGCTCCTCCGCGCCCGGTGCGAGCCCGGCGCCGGTGGCACGCACGCTCACCACCGCGGGCTGGTCGGTCATCTCGGGCGTCGAGCGCGCCTCCCAGGTTGACACCCCGACGAGAAGGCGGGTGCCGCCCTCCGCGGAGAGGCCCAGAATAGTTGTGAGATCCGCTGGGGCGACGATGCCCTGGCCGGATCCCGGCGTCAGCCGGCCGCCGTCGTTCCGGAACACCCCGAGTCTCCCCCCCTTTCCGGTCCCCACGACGAGGTCTTCATCGCCGTCGCGGTCCAGGTCGAACCACGCGATGCCGGGGCCCATCTGAGAGAGCGCGTTCGGAAGCAGGAACTGGCGGTTCCAGTCGTCGAAGGTATTCTCGGTGTGACTATGGCCTCGGAGCTCTGCGGTGGCATCCACGAACAGGGAAGGGGGAAGCGGGGAGGGGGCAGGAGGGAGCGTCGCATCCGGGTCTACTGCGCCAGTCTGCGAGATCTCAAACAGTCTGTTGGGCCGCGCGCTGTCGATGACCGATCGCCGCCCGTCGCGCCAATGGACCTCGATCGTTACCCGCTCCGCCGATCCGGTGCCAAAGCTCGCGAGGTAGTCACTGTGCGACATGTAGAACCCCCCGACCACCACTTCGCGCTCCTGGATCGGAATGGCGCCGCCGAGCACCCGGATCTTGGCGCCGACCGCACGGGTGTTCGGCGCGTCGCCCACGAGCCGGACCGCGATGCGGGGCGCCGCGGCATTGTTGCGCAGCACCAGCGCCGGTGATCCGAGCCGGTTGACCACCATGTCGAGATCGCCGTCGCCGTCGAGATCGCCCGCCGCCATCGTGTGGGAGATGTCGGCCTCGGTGCCGAACCCCCACCTGGCGCTCACGTCCTCGTAGGTCAGATCGCCGCGGTTCCGGTAGGCGACGTTGGGCAGCGGCAATTGCGGATACTCCCAGCGGTGGCGCTGCCAGGATACGTCGTTCAGCCGGTTCTGCAGCCGTTCCTGGGTGTCGGCATCCATGACGTCCCAGGCGTGCCCGGTCGCGATGAGAATGTCCTGCCATCCGTCGAGGTCCACGTCCATGAACATGGTGGACCAGGACCAGCCGCTCGCCTGCACGCCGGCGAATTCGGACACTTCGCCGAAGGTGCCGTCGCCCCGGTTGAGGAAAAGCGTGTTACGCTGGAGCTGGGTCTGGCTCCGCATGTCCCCCGGCAGCTTGGCGACGGCGGTGTGGGTCGGCATCTGGGTTTTCAGGCGGCGGGAGTCGTTGCTGAGCATGTCCACTTCGTAGAGATCGGGCAGGCCGTCACCGTTGACGTCGCCCACATCCACCGCCATCCCCGAGTTGCTCATCTGGCGCTGGCTGGTCCATTCGGCCAGCCGGAACTCTCCCTTGCCGTCGTTGAGGAAGAACAGATCGGGATCCTCGAAATCGTTCGCGACGTAGAGGTCGGGCGCGCCGTCGCCGTTGAGGTCGGCGAACTTGGCTCCCAGGCCGAACGATTCGTCCTCGGCAGTGAGCGGCCGGCCCGCCGCATCCTTGAAGCGGCCGGAGGTGAAGGGAACGCGGGTGAACCGGCCCCCGTCGTTCAGATAGAAGTCGTCGGGATCGGCCCGCATGCTGAGGTACACTCCGCCGAGATCGGGAGGGATGACGAGCTTGAAATCCCGCCGGTACTCCTGGCGAACCTCGAAATGGCCGGGAGAGACTTCCTGGACGACCTGATTGAAGGCGCGCCGCTGCGGAGGGATCGAATCGGCGGGGCTGAAGGGTTTGTAATTGGCGATGTACAGATCGAGGTCGCCGTCACCGTCCACGTCCGCCATCGTGGGCGTCGTGCCGCCTTTGCCCGCGGGATCGATGCCGACATCCTCGCGGTGCTCGGTGAATTGCCCCCGCCCGTCATTCAGGAACAGCGCGTTCGGTCCGGTGGTTGCGAGCAGGAGCAGATCGAGATCGCCGTCACCATCGGTATCGGCGAAGGCGGCCCCGGTGGAAAACCGGTCCGGCGCTCCGACACCGGCGCTATCGGTGATGTCCTCGAACCGCCACCCACCCAGATTCCGGTACAGCGCGTTGCGCCCCTCCGTCTTCGCGAGAAACACGTCCACCAGTCCATCGCCGTCCACATCGCCCAGGGCGATGCCGGCGCCCTGCGCCAGGATCCGGTTTCCGAGCAGGATGGAATCGCTGACCTCGTTCTGGAAGCGAATGCCAGTCTTCTGGCCGTCCATCCGGGTAAAGCCGGGATTGGCCCCGGAGACATGAAGCTCGCGCCAGCGGTACCCGGATTCCTGGTTCCACGACGGAGGGGGGGCTGCCTGATCGCAGGCGGCGGTCCCGAGCGCGATCGTGACCAGCGCTCCGATGCGCCGGTTCACTGCGCGCGAACGGCGGGAAGCCGCTCCATGATCTTCGCGCCGATGCACTCGCCCACGGCCTTGCCGGCGGACTTGTCGACGTGGAAGTGGATCCCCCCGTAGATGCGGGACCATCCCGCCTCCTCGGCCGCTTCGCCGAATGAGTTGAAGTTGCGGACCGCGTGGCCGATGGGGACCTCGGTGCTGTCTTCGAACGCCATGTCGCCGAGGAGTCCCTTCACCACCACCGCCGACGCCGCCGACTGGGTCGAGTGTCCCGAGGGATACGCGGGGAACGGTGGGGTCGGGATCAGCGGTTCCCAGGCTGGGTCGATGACCTGCCGGATGTAGGTGCGCGGCCGGAGCAGATTGAACTTGTACTTGTAACCCCAGGTCGCGATGAAGGCATCGGCCGCGGCGGAGGTGGTGGCGACGAAGAGGAGGGACGCCTTGCCTGCGGACAGATTGCGCGAGCTCACCATCTGCGCCCCGATCGCCATCCAGTGTCCGGCCGGAGTCGCCGTCTCGCCAGGATTGTCGGCCCAGTACAGGGCGATCGTCCGTTGCTCCGGCGTGAGGTTCATTTTGGCGTCGTAGACTTCTCTTGCCTGCTCGTAGAGGGGGGAGTCGTGGGCCGTGGCGTAGGCCGGTGGGTCGGGAATCGGGCACTCGTCCCAGGTCGTGAGGAAGAAGGGCCGGACCCGGCCCCAGTACGGTTCCGTCGCTCCCGTCATGTCCACTGCGGGCAGGTTCGCGAGTCCGGTCTGCTTGGGGCGATTCACGATCAGATCGCGGTCGCTCGCGTTCCCGGCGCGCAAGGCATTCGTGGGGTTATTGAGTGCCACGAACTCGGTGGCTCCCGAGCTACTCTGCGAGGCATAGACGCTTCCGGGCGAATCGTTGAGCCAGAGACCCGGCCCGACCGGCGGCACATATTGCATGGTGCGGGTGCTGTCGAACCCATCGGTCCGGGACCAGGCGATGATCGCGGTCCCGATGCGCCGGCCCAGCTCCTCCGAATGGGTGCGGACGTCTTCCCGCACGCCAAGTGCCACCCGCGCCTGCCCGAGAGAGTCCAGGAGCCCGGCCAGGGTCGCCTTGCTGCTGGGTAAGGCCTCCATCAGCATCGAGTCGAGAACCACCCGCTCGGCCTCCAGGGCGACGAAGGTCGGGTCGTAGTCCCGGTTCGCTTCTCCGCGTGGCAGCTCGCCGAGCCCGTTGAGCACACCCGCGAGGGAGGGGAGGCCCGGGGTAGCTGCCGAGAGTCCCTCGTGCAGTGCCACTGCCGCATAGCCAAGGAAGCGTGCGGCGACCGGCGGGGTCAGCCGCTCGGCGCGGACCACACCGTAAAGCGTGTGAATCCACTCGGAGACCATGAGGGGATCGGCGTCCGGAGCCTGCCTGCAGGCCGGGAGGGGAGCAGCCACGGCGATCGCGGCCGCGAAATAGAGTCGCTTGGGCATCATGGAGGTCGTCGGTGTAGGGACACGGTTTTTTGGCCGGAATAATTAATCTTAGCGTCTCCGCGATGAAAAGGGCCCGCCGGGACCCGGTCCCGTGGCAGGAGTTGCCGCCGGTGGACCCGGCATCAGGTGGGCGAACAGCTCCCTCCGCACCTCCGGATTGCTGATCTTCCAAATCACCCCGTCGGTGAAGTAGTGGTGGATATTAATGAACGCGAGGATCAGCACCGGCGCCACGCTCCTGGGCTGGTCGTCGAGGAACCCGGCCACGGAGCTCATGGCGGGGCCGGGCACGGCCAGCGTCACCAGAAAGCTCACGGCCAGGACGGCGGCGGCATACAACGCCATGTGGCGGACCGTGTGGGAAGCGGAGCTCTTGGCCGCCCGATTGAGCTCGACCCGGGCGGGAAACTCGAGATACTGGATCGCGTGAGCGAGCTGAACGAGGAACAATCCCGGCAGTCCCCAACGTGCCATCGCCAGATACCAGACGAAGATCGCGATCCAGGCCACCAGGGCCCGCGCCGGTGGGAAGCGCCCGGCGCGACGACGCACCTGCCAGAGTCCCAGGACTCCGAGCAGCAAGGCCAGCAGCATCGCCGCGCTCGCCGCCTGATACAACGGCTCGATCCAGAAGGGCTGCTGCAGTGCGGTGTGCGCCAACCAGATGCGTACGGCCCAGATGAGGTGCCAGAACAGCAGAATCCGGAGGCCGCTCCGGATGAGACGCCGCTCGCCTGGCTCGAAGCGGATGCCGTCGAGGTAGGCGTAGGAGGCCATCATCCCCCAGACCTGACCGGTGTAGTGCCAGGCCAGGTACCCGCTCGAAATGAAAACCAGCAACCCGACCAGCAGCGGGCTCCCGTGCTGGGCCTGCCAGATGGCGAGGAGCACGTAGAGCAAGAGGATGAGCGGCACCCAGATGGCGGCCCACTTGTGCCGCTGGATCATCTGCCGGTCCCGGTAGACGATCCGGTAGGAGGCCATGAAATGTGACATGTTGATGAGGATCTGGGCCCAGGCGAGGGCCCCGAGGCTCACAAAATCCAGCTCGTCCCGGCGGCTCAGTAGAAGCGGCACGAGCACGAGGAGCGAAAGCCCACCCACACACAGAAAGTCGATGATCGGGGAGAAGATGGACGCGGGGCTGACCCGGACGACCTGCGCCGAGGGACTGCTCATGGGCTGTAAGAAACGCAGCGCTCGAGGTGTTGGCAACGGAGCCGGCAAAGTGATATACTGTCTCCATCTTGACTCATTTGACGGCGGATTGAGCTCACTGAAGGGGAGCGACAGGCTCGTGTCGTTCCGTTTCAGGTGTTCGGATCGGACTGTGGCGAAACGACACGCCACGGCCCGGGCCACCGCTCTATCGCGTTGTGGCTCAAGTGGATAGCCCAAGCAATCGGGTTGGCACAACTTAGGCCTTTAGAGCGACGTTCGGGTTTCCAATTCAGCATGTGGCAGTCGGCGTGAGTCCCACTCCTCATCGAGGATTCCGAGTATGATCGGCCCTTCGTTCCGTCGGACGGTCTTGACCGGGCTGGCTGCGCTTTCCCTGAGCGCGCTGATCGTGGCACCGGTCCTGGCCCAGAACGCCGTAATCCGCGGCACCGTGACCTCGCAAGATCGGAACGAGCCGATGGCGGGGGTCAATATCGTGATCACCGAGCTGGCTATTTCGGTGCTCAGCTCCGATCGCGGTACGTACGTGATCACGATTCCCGCGGCCCGCATCCCTCCCCAGCCCGTCTTCATCACCGCCCGGGGCATCGGGTTCAAGTCGGTGCGGCAAGGCACCCTGATCCGGGCCGGCGAAATGGTGGTCGACTTCAAGCTCCAGACCGACATCAACCGGCTGGAGGAAGTCATCGTCACCGGGGTGATGGAAGGCACCGAGCGGGCCAAGGTGCCCTTCGCGGTCGGCCGGCTCACCACGGAGGAAATGCCGGTGGCGGCCCTCGACCCGCTTCGCGCCCTGCAGGGCAAGGTGGCGGGCGTCCGCATCGCGCAGACCAGCGGCAAGCCGGGAAGCACGCCGGAAATCCTGCTGCGCGGGCCGACCTCGATCAACGCCGACGGCCGGGGTCAGGGCCCGCTGATCATCGTGGACGACGCGATCATGAACGTGGGCAGCTTCGAGGAGCTGGGCGGGCTGGACATCGAGTCCGTCGAAGTCGTGAAGGGCGCCGCGGGCGCCTCGCTCTACGGCTCCCGGGCGGCCAACGGGGTCATCACCATCCGCACCAAGCGCGGGTCGTCGGGGCAGGACGGGGTCAGGTTCAACCTGCGCACCGAGTACGGCTTGAGCGACCTCAACAGCGTCAATCACGGGCAGCCGGTCTTCCACCACATGCAGCTCGATGAGACCGGCAAGCGGTTCTGCGTGGCCGCGGTGGTGGGGGGCGCGCCCTGCGCCCGCACGATCGACTGGATGACCGAGATCCTGCGGATCAACAACGTCGCCACCGACACCGTCCGCTCCCCGCAGCAGGTCGTCTACAACTCCCCCAACGTGCTCGACCTCAAGAACATCTATCAGGCGCAGATCTGGCCGAACCAGTACTACAACACGATGGCGCAGCTCGCCACGCGGAACCCGACGGTGCTCACCGCGCTTGACGCGACGGGCAAGGTCGGGAGCGTCGGCTTCTACGCCAGCGCCTCCTTTCAGGACGAGCAGGGCGCCATCCTGGGCCTGAACGGGATCCAGAACCAGCGTGGGCGGATCAACCTCGACTGGAACGCCCGCTCCGACCTCAAGGTCTCGATCAGCACCATGTACGACCGGCTGAAGAACGACCTCCGCGGCATCGCCTTCGGGTCGGTGCTGCGCGGTGCGCCGGCCGGCACCAACTATCTGGCTCGCGACACCCTGCGGTCCGAGCGGTTCCCCGACGGCCGCCGGATCTTCCTGGGCGGCGGCTCGGGACTGCGCGGCAGCGGCAACGGCGGGTTCGCCCCGCTGTATGACACCGAGAACTTCTTCGCCGACCGGTCCTCCGCCCGGTTCCTCGGCAGCGCCACGGCCCGTTACTTCCCGGCCGACTGGGTCACCTTCGAGGGCACCGTCGCCTACGACCAGCGGAACCGCGAGGATAACGCCATCCTTCCGATCGGCTATCGCAGCACCGCGATCGCGCTGACCACCAACGGCGGCAACATGGAGCTGTCGAACCAGCGCAACGAGTCGTACAACGCGGCGCTGACCGCCACGTTCCGCAAGAAGCTCGGCAGCGACCTCAACACCAAGATCAGCTTCCGCGGCATCTACGACCAGAACCGCGTACACAGCAACGCCAGCGAAGGCGACATCTTCCGGGTCATCGACATCTATCAGACCAGCAACACCAGCACCAACTTCGAGACCAGGTCGAGCAACACCTCGGTCAAGAACGTCGGGCTCTTTGCCGGCGCCACGGCCGACTACAAGGACCGCTACATCCTCGAAGGCTCCTTCCGGTATGACGGCAGCTCGCTCTTCGGCTCGGGCAACCGCTGGTCGCCGTTCGGCCGGGTCTCGGCGGTCTGGATCGCGTCCGAGGAGCCCTTCTGGAACATCGGCTTCATGGATGAGTTCCGGCTTCGTGCCTCCCGCGGCACCGCGGGCTCGACGCCGCGGTTCTCGGCGCAGTACGAGACGTACAACGTGAGCGCGACGGGTATCACCCTCGGCCAGGCGGGCAATTCCCAGCTCCGCCCCGAGACCACCACCGAGTTCGAGGTCGGCACCGACTTCACCCTGTTCCGCCGGCTCGGCGTCGAGGTCACCTACGCTCACGGCAAGACGGTGGACCAGATCCTTCCGGTCAACACCCCGGCGTCACTCGGCTTCTCCACCCAGTGGCAGAACGCCGGCACCCTGCAGAACCGCACCTGGGAGGTCGGGCTCAACGTTCCCATCGTGAACAGCAAGAGCCTCTACTGGAAGATGCGCGGCACCTGGGATCGCACCAGGACCTATATCTCCGAGCTGCTGGTTCCCGACTTCGTCTATACCGGCGGCACCGGCCAGGGCACCGAGAGCTTCTTCGTGATGTCGGCCGACTCGCGGAAGTCCTGTCTCCCGGGCGAGGTGGGCCACTATCCGGGCGAGGCGGGGTACGCCGTCGGCGAGGCGCGTCCCAACTGCACCGGCCTGCCGCTCAATCGTTACGGCAACGCGTGGGGCCGGCGGTTCTTCAAAGCCTGCAACGAGCTTCCGGCGGCCGTCCGCAACGACTGCGGTGGCGCCACCACCAGCTACCAGATCAACGATGACGGCTGGATCGTGTGGGTCGGCCAGGGCAATTCCTGGCGGGACGGCATCACCAAGAACCTGTGGCAGGTGGTCAATCCGGCCTCCAGCAACCCCTGGGGCGTTCCGCTGAGCTTCGGGCATCCGATCGTGGACCGGCCGCTGTGCGTGGACGACCAGGGCGGGCTCACTGGTACGATCCAGTGCCAGCCAGGCGCCGGAACGGGCAGCAGCCAGATCCTGGGCAACGTGTTCCCGAAATTCCGGTTCACGTTCAGCAACGACATTCAGTACAAGAAGCTCACCCTGTACGCCCTGCTCGACGGCACCATCGGGCACAGGATCAACAACCAGAGCGAGCAGTGGGGCCTGTTCGACTTCCAGTCCGAGCACTTTGACCGCGGCGAGAGCACGGTCGAAACCGCAAAGCCCTCCGGCTACGGCTGGCGGGTGGGTCCGCCGGAGAACGCGGCCGGTACGGGCGGGTTCTACAACGTCCTCGGCGTGAACAACTACAGCCTGGAAGACGGCTCCTTCGCCAAGCTGCGCGAGGTGAGCTTGACTTATAAGGTCGGCTCCGTGGCGGGCGTGGGTGACTGGACGCTGGGTGTCATCGGCCGAAACCTGCTCACCTTTACCGGATACAGCGGCTTGGATCCGGAAACGGGCATTGGCGGTGACACCTCTACGGGCTCTGGCCTCATCAACCAGACCGATGCGTTCGGCTTCCCGACGCTCCGTACCTTTACGTTCTCCTTGTCCACGCGCTTCTAGGAGCCGTTCTCTATGATCCGATCCCTGATCCGTTGTGGCGCACTCGCCGGGGCCATTGGCCTCGGCGCGTGCGACCTCACGGTCGTGAACGAGAACAACCCCGAGACCGAGCGGGTGCTGGCGTCGCCCAAGGACGTGGAGTCGCTGCTCGGCACCCAGTACCTCCGGTGGCACGCCGGAGTGTACGGCAGCAGCATCTCGAATGTGCGGGGCATGGCCAACGTCTCGTCGTTCGAGACCTTCTCCAGCCTGGCCAACAACGGCCAGGGCCAGGTCATCAGCATCCCGCGGCCGCCCTTCAATAACGCCGTCGGCAACGGCTTCGCGCCGGAGCACCGCCGGATGTATTTCATTTTGAGCGAGGTGGCCCGGGTCACTTCGAACGTGCTGACCAAGCTCGACGATCCGACGTTCAACCTGGGCTCTGCGGGTGAAACGGCGCAGAATGCGCGCGCCCGGGCGTTCGCGGAGTTCCTGCGCGGACTGTCGCACGGTTACCTCGCCCTGATCTACGACTCAGCCTCGACCGTCAGCCCCGGCCAGGGCACCGAGGACGCGGGTGTGCTGCAAGGCTACCAGGAAGTGATGGATACGGCGCTGAGCGCCCTGCAGCAGGCCATCGACGCGGCCAACCTGACCGTCACGGGTGGGAACGGTTTCCCGCTCCCGGCAACGTGGCTCCCGAGCAACACCTCGTTTAGTGCCGCCAATTTCGTCCGGCTGGCCCGGAGCTATCGAGCCCGTTTTCGCGCCAACCTCGCCCGTACCAAAGCGGAGCGGGACGCGGCCAACTGGGATTTGGTCATCGCGGATGCGCAGAACGGCAACACGGACGATCATTACAATCTGATGAACACCACGACGGGCCCGTTCGACGCCTGGATGCAGCAGTGGAACGGGTTCGGGCTCTGGCACCAGATGACGCCGTTCGTCATCGGAATGGCCGACACGTCCGGGTCCTACGCGGACTATATTGCGACCCCGCTCGACGAGCGTCAGGCCTCGGCCACGGAGCCCTTCATCCTGGCCACGCCCGATCTGCGGTACCCGCAGGGGGCAACCCGCGCCGCCCAGCGGCTCGATATGCCCCACCCCAACTGCGCCACGGTGCCCTGCAAGCGCTACTTCCGGAACCGCACCACCCCGGACCAGCTCACCGGCGCATCCTGGGGCTGGTCGCAGTATGACTTTATCCGGTACCACCCCTTTAACGTCAACGGAGCGTCCGCCCTCAATCCCGCCGGGACGGGGGCACCCCGGAACGGCCTCCTGCCCTATTTCCTGAAGGCGGAGCTCGACCTGCTCGAGGCCGAAGGACACCTCAACAAGAACAACTTCGCGGCGGCGGCTGCGCTCATCAACAAGACGCGCACGCTGGCCGGGCTTCCCGCCATCACGGCTTTCGACGGCAGCTCGCCGGTTCCGGGCGGCAACGCCTGTGTGCCGAAGGTTCCGGTGGGCCCGAGCTTCAACACCATCGCCTGCGGGAACATGTACGAGGCGATGAAGTACGAGAAGCGCATCGAAACCCAGCATACGAGCTTCGCCACCTGGCTGCTGGACGGGCGCGGCTGGGGTGACATCGCGGAAGGAACCGGTGTCTGCTGGGCTACACCGTACGAAGATCTGCAGGCCCGCTCGAAGCCGGGCGAAGTTCACGAGATCTATAGTGCCGGTGGATTTGCCACGGGCAACATTTGTACGGCAGTCAAGGGCACGTACGGCTGGTGAGCAGGAGCGTTCGGCAGCGTCTGACAAGCCTGACGGCGGTTGGGGTCATCCTGGCGGGTTGCTACACGCTGCAGCCCGTCAGGGGCACCAGCCCTGAAGTTGGCAACAGGATCGCCTTTGACGTGAACGATGCGGGACGAGTGGCCCTGGGCGGCATGGTGGGGCCGGAGATCGCGCAGATCGAAGGCAAGGTGGTCGAAAAAGACAGTGAGGGTTACCTGCTCTCCGTCACCACCCTCCGGTTACTGCGTGGCTTGGAGCAGCCATGGAACGGCGAACAGGTGCGTGTCAAATCCGAGTTTCTCGGCACCGCATACGAGCGCCGTTTCTCTCTGGGGCGGTCCATCGGCCTGGGGGTAGTGGGCATCGGTGGCTTTACCGCGTTCCTGGCCACCCGCTCCCTGCTCGGTGGGGGCTCCGAGGATAATCCGAAGCCCTGCGACACGTGTGGACAGACCCGCTTAGGACGGCCATGACCTTCGGTCCGGCACTTCAACCTCGACGGAGTTTCTAATGCGACGGATTTTCCAGCTCTCGGTGTTGTGCCTGGCTGCCGGCGTGGTGACCGCGTGCGAGCCTGAAGAGACGATTCCCACGGAGACCGCCCCCACGGCCGGCGTTCGCTTCGTCCACGCCGTCCCGGACACCGGGGCCATGGATTTCCGGCCGGTCGACATCGTGGAGAACACCCACTTCTACCAGGTCGGTTTCCGGAGCACCGCGCTACTGTACTACAAGAACGCCAGAGCGGGCGCGCGGAAGTTCCGCATCTTCATGAATGGGAACACCCAAGCGGTGGCGTCCACGGTCGTCAAGGACATCGACGTGACCCTCGAGCCCGGGAAGAACTACACCTTCATCATCTGGGGCAACGCGCGGACCGGCTCCACACCGGCCATGACGCTGACCATCCTCACCGACGACCCCGCTGATCCGGGCTCGCAGGTGGCGCTGCGCATCCTCAACGCCACCGGCGCGGCGATCGATGGGAAGCAGTATCCCAGCACCGGCGCGGCTCCAGCCACCGCGACCTGGGCCAACGTCGCCCCCTTGACTGTCTCCACCTATGTCGCGGCCGCGCCGGGCGCGATCCGCTACCGGGTCGAGCCAGCCGGCGGCGGAACGGCCCTCTTCGCCGATGCCGTGGCGCTTGCCGGCGCGCCGGCCACGGGTCCGGGCGGCGTGCTCTGTCCCCCCTCCACCACGGGTTGTGACCGGGACGCGCTGCCCGGCACCACGCTGCCCGGGTCCGGGGTGAGCGGGATCGTGTTCCCGCGCTCAGTCGCCGGGAGCCTGGCCACCAACTTCACCACCCCGGGCATCATCTTCGTGTGGGACCGCCGCCCGCCGCGGCTAGCCGGGCTCTAGCGGCGCCTGTGCCGACTAATGATTCGGGCCGTCGGGCGGCAGGTTGCCCGGCGGCCCGTTTCTCGTTGCTCTGACACGCCCACCGCCGCGAGGCGTCCCCCACGGGTGGGTACCGCGTTATCGTTCTGGTGAGGAGGAAAGAACCTATGCTGGCATATCGGTTGGGACTGGTCGGGATTTCACTGGGCAGTATGCTCGCGATGTCGAGTCTGGATTCCGCCCAGGCCCAGAAGAAGCAGCGGGACCTGATCACCCGGGAGGAGATCCTCAACTCCGCCAAGAAGAACGACGACATCTATCAGGCGGTCCGCAGCCTCCGGCCGCATTTCCTGGCACCGCCTAGGGGTGCCCGCACATTCGGAGCCGCTCCGGCGCAGGAGGCCGTGGTCTACATGGATGGGAACCGATGGGGGGAGCTCAACGGGCTCAAGACGATCATGGCCCTAGACGTCGAGGAAGTGCGCTACCTGGACCCTGCAAAGGCGCAGGATCAGTTCGGGATCAGCGCCAATGGAGGGGCCATTCTGCTCACGCTGGTGAAGAAGGGCAAGCCGTAGGGCTGCCAGGGCCCTGCGCCCGCGAAACAGGACTGGTGAGCCTCCGCGCGAGAGTGCCGAATCGGCCTCCGCCACCGCCTCCCGATAGGCTCCCCGCGCCAGGTAGGCCACAATTAGGTAGTGACGGGTTTCTTCCTGATCCGGCGCTTCGTTCAGGCTCTGCCGGAGCTGCTCCGCCGCCAGATCGACTGCGACGACGGCGAGAATCAGAGTCCACCCCGGGCGGCCGGCGATTGATCCGTCACGTTGGCCAGTGGAGGGTCAGCGGCCCGGAGGAACCGACGAGGCCGGCGTCGTGACTATCCGGATCCTGATCGTGCCCGGAGCCGCACCCGCCCTGGCAGCGCTGTCGGCGAGGGCCCTCAGCCCGACGAAGACCGCGGAGTCGCCCCCGCGCGCGAGGGCCGTATCCGCCTGGGCTACGGCCTCCGGGTAGCGGCCCAGCGCGAGATATGCCGCAATCAGATTGCCCCTGGTATCGAACTGATCGGGGTGCTGCGCCAGGCTCGCGCCGAGCTGCTCCACCTCCGCCGCGCTTTCTCCCAGCCCGCGCAGCCGGCGGGCGAAATCGTTCCGCACCCGCCAGCGGTGGCCTGCTGGCGCCAGGGCGAGCGCTTCGCGGTATGCCGCCACCGCCAGCGCCCGCTGCCCCAGTTCGAACAACACCTCCGCGTAGCCGCGCTGGGTCCGGTAGCTCCGGGGCGCATCTTGAACACCCCTGACGGCAAAGTAGGCCTCGTTGCGCCAGATCCGCTGTCGCTCGGCGCTCCGCGCCACTCCCGCCACCACCAGAAGCGCGACGACCCCCGCCAGTACTTTTCTTCGACCGGCCGGCCGGAGCACGCCATCCCAGAGCGCGGCGGCGGCGGCGCCCACCGCGAGCAGAAACCCCATGCTCGGGAGGAAGAGCTGGCGCTCCGCCAGCAGGGTGCTGGTCGGCGTCAGCAGATTGCTCGCGGGAAGCAGGCTCACCGCGGCCCAGGCCAGTCCGAAGGAGGCGACCGGGGCGCGCTTCCTCAAGAGCCACAGGGCCGCGAGCGCACCGAGCAGCACGAAAGCCCCGAACGCCTCCGGCGCCCCGAACCGTGTGGAAGCCACAGTATCCTGGGGCGAATAGTCGGATTGAAGGTGTGCGGGCCAGAGGAGGAGCCGGGCCCAATGGGGCACTATCTGGAGCATGGTGAGAGCTCGCCCTGCGGCCGGCAGACCCTCGAGCGCCTCGGCGATCCAGTGCCCTGAGAAGCGTCCCTGCAGCACCACGAGCCGGGCGGCCACCACCGCTCCCGCGAGAGCCCCCAGGAACGCGTAGCCGGCCCACAGTTTTCGCGCGCGAGCGACCAGGGGACCCGGCAGCAGAAACAGCTCAACGGCAATGAGCAACGTGGGCAGGATCATCCCGTGCTCCTTGGCGAGGCACGCGGCCAGATAGAGGAGGCCGAGGAGGCCCCAGTCACGAGGACCAAGGACATCGCGCCGCCTGCGGTCCAGATAAAGGGTGGTCATGAGCAGGGCGAGCAGACCGACGACGAGCTCGCTCTGCCCCACGGCCGGGGCGACGGCGTCGACGTGGACCGGATGGGCCGCGAAAAGAAGTCCTACCGCGAGGGCGAGGCTCCGCGGGAGGAGCTTGGCGGCCAAGACAAATACGCCGACGGAGGCGGCGGCGTACAGGAGATAGCTGGCGATCCGGAAGACCACCGGCGCCCCTGCTCCGAGCCCGAACTGGAGGGCCAGGAAAAGTGACGTCAGTGGGCGATAATGTTCCTGATTCCAGGGTGGGGGCCAATACGGCGAGGCCAGCACCTCACGCCAGGCTCCCAGGCCGTGCAGCCGGGGGTTCAGCTGGATCATGTGGATGTCGTCGTAGGCGAAGGCATTCGCGAACCCCGCGAGCGACGCCGCCAACGCGACGGCAGCAACGGCGGCGATCCCGGCCCAGTCCGGCCTGGTCCGTCCGGCGTCGAGTCGGGAGGTCACTGCTCCGCAGACTCCCGCCCGAAAGCCTTTCTTCTGGCCAGGATATCGAGCACCCGGGCCAGCACCCCGAATGAGATGAATGCGACACCGATAGTGACGAGCAGTCCCCCGGCGAGCACATAGATCCAGTGAGACGTCACCTGACCGGTCCGGGCATACTGCAGCAGCGAAGACCAGTTCAGCGCCACACCTGCCAACGCGGCGAGCATACCCCAGGGGATGAGGAAGTTCAGCAGGATCCGGTTCAACCAGCGGCGCGGCCCACGGGCCGGCTCCAGATCCTCATGGATCATGGCGACCGTCTGCTGGCTGATCGCCCCGACGGCAACCAGATTGATGCCCGTCGTGATGGCGACTGCCACCGCGACGAGGCGGTAGATCATCCATTCCTCCAGCCGGTGCTCGCGCAAATAGAAGATCACCGGGTAGAGGCCGTAACCGAGGCCGAGGAGCAGCGCGGCAACGCCTGCCGCGCCGAGCAATCGCAAGGGCCGGTACGTCAGGGCGGTCTCGATGATGATTCGCAGGAAGCGCACCCCGTCCCGCACTAGCCGGAGCTTGGATTTTCCGGTGCGCTCGCTGTAGCGCATCGGCACCTCGACGATCTTGAGATGCGGGTCGAAGATCGCGAGGCTGCTCATCGCGGGAGTGAAGTGCATCCCGTCCGGCAGGGGAAACAGCCGGGGAAGCGAGGAGCGCTTCAGCACCCTCATGCCGCTCGCGCTATCGGTGATCCGGGTCCCTCCCCAGAGGTTGATGATGCCCGCGAAGATCCGGTTGCCGAGCCGCCGGAGCGGAGGCATCTCGCTCTCCGGGCCCAGGCGGGAGCCGCTGGCGACGTCAGCCTCTTGGGCCTCGAGCGCGTTACAGAGGACCGCGAAGAATTCGGGGTCGCAGGTGCCGTCCGCATCCAGGAAGCCAAGGAGATCGCCGGTGGCCTTCCGGAAGCCGAGCTTGATGGCCGCCCCATAGCCTCGCCGTGCCTGGTAGCTGACGAGCTCGACCTCCGGATACCCGCGGGCGATCTCCGCGGTCCGATCGGAGGAGCCGTCGTTGACCACGATCACCTGTACTCCCGACAGGCCAGCACGCTCCCGGATCAGGCTCCGCGCCCGCAGGGCCCGCTCAATGATCGCCGCAATCCCCTCCGCTTCGTTGTAAGCGGGGATCACGATCGAGAGACTCGGCCGCTGGACCGGAGCAGTCATGCGCGCCTCGCAGGGGGTTCCCCGCGGTTCGCTTACGGGGCACGCAGGAATGTTAAGGGAAGATCCCGGCTGGGAGGAGAGCATTCGGCTATCGGCTATCAGTCCGGCTATCGGCTTTCCTTTCGCGGGGCGTTGTCACCCTGAGGCTGCGGAGCAGCCGAAGGGGCCGACCCCCGATTCTCTCCGCGGGCTCGGGAGCGGGCTGGCCTCCGGGGGCGCTCGAGTTCGCCGCGCTCACTAGCACCCTCGTCGTCAGCCTCTAATCACTCCGGGGAACTTTCCTGTTGAATACCCAGGGAACACAGCCGAGAGATCGCGCGCGCCCAGATGCCTCGTCAGGATCTCGCCAAAGAGATCGCGGAAATCGGTCGTGACCGCAACATCGCGCCCTTCGTACCGCGCCTCGGCGGCGAGCCCGGGCCACCGCCCGGCCACCTGCTTTCCGGCGACCGTACCGCCCAGCACCAGCATCGCGGTCCCATGGCCGTGGTCGGTGCCCCCGGTCCCGTTCTCCCTGATGGTGCGCCCGAACTCCGACATCGTGAGCACGCAGACATCGCGCATCCGCTCGCCGAGATCGATTGCGAAAGCACTGAGCGCCTGCCCCAGGTCGGTCAGACGTAATGCGAGCTGGCCCTGATCGTTGCCCTGATTGACGTGGGTGTCCCAGCCGCCCATATCCGCGAAGGCGATCTCCATGCCGAGGCCCGCCTTGATGAGCTGGGCGATCTGCTGGAGGCTACCACCCAGCCGGCCACGGGGATAGACCGCACCGTGCTCGGCGCTCTGCGCCTGCGGGTTCGCCGACTTGAGCATGCGGATCGCCTCGAAGCTTTCCTCGGCGGAGCTGGCGAGGAGGCCGGTGGCGGATCCCTCGTAGAGGGCCTCAAACGCGCGGCTCAGTCGGTCGCCGTTTCCGGCCCGGCCCCCCACGCCGAAGGTGCGGAGGTCATCGATCGCGAGCGCCGGGGCGGTGCCCGCCATGATGCGCGGAAGCTGGGGGCCGAACGCCACGGCGCGGAACGGGGTATCGGTGTGCTCCCGCGCGTTCTGGCAATACCGGTTGGCCCAGCCGTCGGTGGTGGATTTGACCCCGGGTGTTCCCGACTCCATGTAATCCTGCCCGTCGAAGTGGGATCGGGTCCCATCAGGTGAGCCGACGGCGGGCACCACCGCGAGTGAACCCGCGTCCCAGAACGGCTTGAGGGGCGCGAGTCGTGGATGGAGCCCGAAGTAGCCGTCGAGATCCACCACCGCGCTGCGCGGAATCGCGATCCGCGGCCGCTCTCGGTAGTACTGCTCGTCGCCGTGCGGCACGATCATGCTGAGGCCGTCCACGGCGCCGCGCTGGAAGAGGCAAACGAGAGTTTTGCGGCTGGACGGCTGGAAGGCCGGACGGCTGGCGTACGCCGCCCGGCTCAGGAAGAGCGGGTCGAGGCCGAAGCTGACGAGGCCGATGGCGCCGGCGCGA
This sequence comes from uncultured Gemmatimonas sp., assembly GCA_964439025.1. Taxonomy (GTDB): domain Bacteria; phylum Gemmatimonadota; class Gemmatimonadetes; order Gemmatimonadales; family GWC2-71-9; genus JABFSM01. The sequence goes on from CAYTMW010000013.1 coordinate 67,750, forward strand.
ACGAAGATTCTTCGGGAGATCACGATTCACCGTTCACTGTTTTTGAAACTCCGGCCCGCCGATGGCCAGGCCGAGAGCGAAGGCGCGCGCCTGTACCGGATTGGTGATCTGGGCAATCTGCTCGGTGATCACGCTGCGTGTCCGCGCCGTCATTTTTCCACCGAGGACAATGCGATCGACCGCGTTCACCAGGGCCGCGTGATCGTCGGTGGGCGGGAGCACCCGGTCGAGGTCGACGGTCACCCCCGGCAGGCGATTGGCGGCCAGCTGCATCGCAAAATTCATCCGGTTGAGCAGTGCCCCGCTGTTGACCCAGTCTTCCTCGTGCTCCGGATACCCGTTCGGGGCGACGTGCTGATAGAGCGGCTGGCCCAAGCGGCCGACGGCGCCCGCGAGCCGCACCGTCGTGTCGGGAACACCGCCCAGGACGCGCACCGCGCTCACCACGAACTCAAGCGGGCTCTTGACCTTGGCGGAGCGGTTGGCCGGAGCCCAGAAATCGGGAGACCGGAAGATCGCGCGGAGAACTTCGCGCATCTCGCCGCCGCTCCGCTTCCACGCGCCGACCGCATTGTCGATGCACCCGTCGGGCGGTGTGTCGCTCACGAAACGGGCGCAGAGCTTCACGCTGACGTAGTGCGCGGTGCTGGGGCTGTCCGCCAGCATGGCGAGGAGCCGCATCCCCTCGTCCTGGCCGCTCCCGGAGGGGAATTCGACGCCGAGTACCGTCTTGGCGCCGCGATCGTGGGCCCAGCCGTTGAAGACGAATCCGGAACCCTGCGCCGGCCGGGCGACGCTCCACCCGGTGAGGATCCGGGCCACTTCCGTGACGTCCTTCTGGGAATACCCGCCATCGACGCCGAGGGTATGCAGCTCCATCAGCTCACGAGCATAGTTTTCGTTGAGTCCGCTGGGCCGCCGTTCCTCGAGCGCCATCCGTGCCGAATCGAGCCGGGCGCCCATTCCCGGGCGACCACGGAGCCCGAGCATGGCGCGACGGCGGCCGGCGGGGCGCACCTGCTCCGGCGGGCGGGCACCGGGCATGATGCTCTGGGCATTGTCGAGATACACCATCATCGCGGGACTTTTTGCCGTGGCGACCAGGAGATCCTCGAACCGGCCGAAGATCCGTGGCCGGATGGTTTCCTCGATGTAGGAGGGGAGATAGACCCGGGCGACGTTTTTTCCGATGAAGATGTTGAAGTGATTGCTCCAGAAATCCGCCATCACTTCGGCGAGCTGATGCTCGGACGCCACGGCGCGCACCACCACGAGCTGCGGCGCCTGGCCGATCTTGCCCCGGAGCGCGCGGGCCTCCGGGGGCATCATCCGCTCGCGCTGCTCGGGGCTCATCGTGTTCAGGGCACTATCGGGTGTGGCCTCGCGCCGATTGGCCCGACGCTCGCGCTGGACCACGAAGTACGACCGGACGAGCTCCTCCTGGGACGTTGTGAGGAGATCAAAGCGGGCGAGCACGCCGCCGAGCCCCGGGTCATCGGTGGCGGAGACGGCGAGCTGCCGGTCGATCCAGCGGAGCACCCCTTCTTGCGCGATCCGGTCCACCAGTCCCGCCGTCGTCCCGTAGGCGAGCCGGTTGAGCACATGGAGGGCGCTGTCGCGCGCGGTGGAGACGGTTGGCTGCGCGGCGAGTGGAGCGGCCGAGAGCGCGGCCAGCAGGGGGAGCAAATGTCGTGGAGTCATGGCATGAAGGACGAGAGGGGGAGGGAGCTGTTAAGGCGTGAACAGTGAACAGTGAACGGGACCTGCCCCCACGCACGGAGATGACCGGCTCTCTCCTGGAGCCGAAGAAATCATTCCCCTCGCGAGGCGCCCGAAATACTTTGCATAACAAAGTACTTGACAGAATCCCTTGGCTCGGGTAGACTATCTGCCATGTCCAGCGCCCCCAGACCGAGGCCTTCCCGGTTCGCCAGCGACCCCATCCCCCTCCACGATCGGGCCCTCGAAGACCTCACCTTTATCCGCGACACGATGGCGCGGGCGGGAACCGTCACATCGGTTCCGGGATGGGGCGGGGTGGCGATGGGCGTCACCGCCCTCGTTGCCGGCTGGATCGCGTCCCGGCAGACCTCTGGCGCGGAATGGCTGGCGGTCTGGCTGGCCGAGGCAGTCCTGGCGCTGGGTATCGGCGGCGTCGCCATGGTCCGGAAAGCCGACACCAGCCGGACCCCGCTCTTTACCCGGGCCGGCAAGCTTTTCGTGCGCTCCTTCGTCCCCCCGATCCTGGCCGGTGTCGTGCTCACGCCGGTCTTCTATCAGGCAGGACTGACCAGCCGCCTTCCCGGCCTCTGGATGCTTCTCTATGGCTCGGCGGTGACGGTGGCGGGCTCGACCTCGGTCCGCGTGGTACCGCTCCTGGGTATGAGCTTTATGGCCATGGGCGTGCTCGCCTTTCTCCTCCCGAGCGGAGCCGGGGATTACCTGATGGGGCTGAGCTTCGGCGGGCTTCAGATCGGCTTCGGTCTTCTGATCGCGAGGAAATACGGTGGGTAAGCGCGCGGCGGCTCGTAACCGGCACGCGCCGGCGCCGGCGCCCGGACTTTCCGCGATCAGAGGAGGCGGGTCGCCGAAGGCCTCGCTCGACCTCGACCGGCTCATCCACGAGCGGGTACGTCTCGCGATCGTGAGCGCGCTGGCCGTGAACGAGTCGCTCACCTTCAACGAGCTGAAACATCTCCTCGGCACCACCGACGGCAACCTCAGCGTGCACGCCCGGCGCCTCGAAGAAGCCGACTATCTCGAGTGCCTCAAGTCGTTCGAGGGGCGGATGCCGAAGACCGAGTTCCGGCTCACCCGGACGGGCCGGGAGGCGCTGGAGCGCTATCTGTCGCACATGGAAGGGTTGATCCGCTCGACTCGCGCGGGATCCTGATCCCTTTTTTTCGGGAGAAGCTTTGTGAGACAAAGTAGTTCGCTGCATGCGGCCATCATCATGGATGGGAACGGTCGCTGGGCCGAGCGGCGCGGCCTTGCAAGGACGGCGGGGCACAAGGCCGGCGCCGGCGCAGTCGAACGCATCGTGGAAGCCGCGCCCGGCGCGGGCATCGGCACACTCACGCTTTACGCATTCTCCAGCGACAACTGGAACCGCCCGATGCCCGAGGTGGCCGCGCTCATGCGACTCTTCAAAAGCTATCTCCGCAGCAAGCGGGAGCGGGCAATCGGAAACGGTGTGGCTGTCGAGGTGATTGGCCGGCGGGACCGGCTGCCGGTCCCCCTCCTGCGGGAAATCGCCGAGACCGAAGCGGTCACCTCCGGGGGAACCCTGCTGCACGTCCGGCTGGCGGTCGATTACTCGGGACGTGACGCGATTGTCCGCGCTGCGATCAAGGCCGGTGAGGAAGCGGGGAATTTCGACCGCGACCGGTTCGGGGAGCTCGTCGCGCAGGTCGATCATGGCCGGGCAGGCGTCCCGCCGGTCGATCTCTTCATCCGTACCGGGGGTGAAAAGCGTCTCTCCGATTTTCTTCTCTGGGAATCGGCCTATGCCGAGCTCTTCTTCACCGATGTGATGTGGCCGGACTTCTCGCGGGCCCAGCTGGAGGAGATTGTTGCCGAATTCCGTGCCCGCGAACGGCGGTTCGGCGGTGTCACGCGCCTGCCCGCGGCGCGTAGTCATCTCACACTCTCACGCTGATCGGGAGACTCGCATGCTGCCCCCTTTCTTCGGCGCGGTGCTCCTGCTCGGAAGCGTCGCCATCATCGTCTCGGCGCTCGTCGTTGCGCTCTGGGCCGGACGCGCGAAGCGGCCACTGCTCCGGCGCCGGGCCCTGACTGCCGGTGGCGCAATGGCCGGTGTCTACGCCTTCTTCTGGATTCTGGGGCTCGCGCTCGCGCCGACGACGATTCTCTCCCCGGGTTCCGAAATCCGGTTTTGCGGACTCGATTGTCATCTCCACGTGTCTGTCACCGGCGTTCACACCGGACCCGAACTCGGCGTCACGGTCCGTTTCGCGAGCAACGCCCTGCGTGCTTCCGAGTGGCCGGGAAAGCTGCGGTTTCGGCTTCGGGACGATGCAGGACGCGAGTTCGATCCGCTCAACGAGATTCCCGATACCCCACTGGCCGCGGGCGCCGAGTCCTCGTTCGAGCTTCGGTTCCCCAGGGAGGCGCGTCCTCGGGGCGCCGCGCTCATCGTGACGTGGGACGGCGGACTCGATTACCTCGTGCCGGGGGCGGGGAATATCCTGGTGCAGCGCCGCCGGCGACTGGCACTGCCGGGCGAGACCGGGCCGGGGGTGTGATGCCGGGGGCGATCGTTCCGCGGCGGCGGTTTGCGCTCGCCGCGGCGGCCCTGGGCGCCCTCGCACTGGTTCCGTCCATCGTGCTGATCGTCGCGGGAGTATCGAGCGCTGCAGTGCCGAGGCTGCTGAGCCATCCGATACTCGTCCTGGGCGGAATTGCGGTGGCGCGTCGCGGTGTACAAACGGATCCGCCGGCCCGAGGGTCAGGTGTCCATGGCGCTGATGCCCGCGGCGCTTCCGCCGAGGATGGTCGCTCCGTCCGCCGATGCGGCGACGGTGGAGCGGTTCCGTGAGAGTCTCGACCAGGCCGAGCGCGCGTTTTCCGATGAGGCGCAGAAGATCGGACTCGAAGCGGCCTTCGTGAAGTACGGCACCGCCGATGCGGTCAACATGGGCGGGCCCAACGAGCCGGGCTTCGTGATCGGGTCGGAAGCGATCGGCCGGGCGGTCTCGGCGGGCGGGCCGCCGGGTGCGAGTCCGGTCTCCTGGGCGCCCGATCGGGTCATCGTCGCCGGAAGCGGCGACCTCGGCGTGACGATCGGCATGATGCGGCCGAATGCCAAGACCGCGGATGGCGTAGCGCCCGCGGGATTCCCGTTTTTCACTATCTGGCGCCGTGCGAGTCCGAAGGATCCCTGGCGCTATGTAGCGGAATAAGCTCACGTCCTCGAGTCTTTGCGCCTTTGCGCCTTCGCGTCTCAGGCCTGATGCAACTGCACCAGATTCCCGCAGGTATCCTCGAACATCGTCTGGGTGCCCCAATCGGTTTTCTTGGGCTTCTTGCGGAAGACGACACCCAGCTTCATGAGTCGCTCGTACTCCGCATGGATGTCCTTCACACCGAAGACGATCACCGGTATTCCGGCTTTATAGACTCCCTCCTGGTAGGTCTTCGCAATGGGGTTGTCGTTCGGCTCGAGCAGGAGTGCCGTACCTTCGGGATCTTCCGGTGAGACCACGATGGCAAGGTTGGCCTCCGGCATGTGCAGCTTGCTCAGGAAGCCCAACGTTTCGGTGTAGAACCTGAATGCATCGTTCGGGCTGTGAACGAAGACGCTGGTGAGTGCAATCTTCATATAGGGCTCCGTTGCTAAGATCGCGACGCGCCATCGACGCCGCTACTTCGGCGGTGGGCTCTGCCAGAGGACGTGAAGAATGATCCAGCGCCCCTGCTCTTTGGCCAGGAGGAGATAGTCGGTGCCCCACCAGGCGGTGAGCTTGGCGCTCGCGGTCTGATCCTGAACGTCGAAGACGACGATTTCCTTGGGCGCGCCCGCGGGAGTCCGACTCCGCCCGGTTCGCACTCGGTTGGCGTATGCCAGAAACTCCCGGAACGGCATTGCTTCGCCGGCGTACGGGGCGCCGGGAGTCGGCCGATCGTACCCGTATTTGCGAACCTCCGGCGACACACTGCGCACCAGGCGAACAGTATCACCTTCATAAAACCCTTCCACGTAGTCGAGCACGGCGAGCCGGACGGCTTCCCGGTCGGAGGCGGTCTGGCCCACGGCAGGATGCGGAGCGAGAGCAAACAGAGTCACGAGGGCAACGCGGGCAAAGCGGATCATCACGAGGCTCCAATGGAAGTCATGGACCTACAAGAGCGGCAGCGTCGCGAGAATGCTCCAGTTCCCGCGCAGTGTGTCAACTCAGTACCGAGAGCGTCACCCTCGATCGTCAAGTGCTGCATGGGCTCAACCTCTTTTCCGTGGGCCAAGAAGAATAATGGCCTCCGAGACTCAGGAGTGCCGTATGTCCATCTCTTCTCCTCCTCACCGTGTCGCTGCCGCCGTCGCGCTGGCCGTCACGATGGCGCTCGGCGCGTGCTCCGACCCAGCCAGCGCCCCCGACCCTCAAACGGAACTCGCAAGCAGGCGTGCAGGCAACAGGCCTGTTCCGGCCTGTGACCTCGATAACGGTGGTTTGACCCTGCCGGCCGGATTCTGTGCCGTAGTCGTCGCCAAAAACGCTGTCCGCGCCCGCCAGATGGCGGTCCGCCCCAACGGAGACCTGTATGTGGCTATCGATAATGGGCCCAACAATGACCCCGTCGGAGCTGTGCTGGCTCTGCGTGATGCCGACGGCGACGGCCGGGCCGAGATTCAGGTCCGATTCGGCCCCACTGGAGGCAACGGCATCGACTGGCACGGCAGTCACCTGTACTTCGCCCCCGACGACCGGATTCTGCGCTACAGTTTTTCGGGCAACGAGCTGGTGCCGAGCGGGGCGCCCGTCACTCTGGTGTCGGGTCTCACCGCCGGCGCTGACCACCACCGCAAGACCGTGGTAGTAGACAAGCATGGCAAGATGTTCGTCAACATCGGTTCAGCCACCAACTCGTGCCAGGTGGTCAATCGCGTCGACTTCTCGCCTGGCGTCGATCCCTGCCCCGAGCTGCCGGTTCGGGCGGGGGTCTGGCGGTTCAGCGCCAGCACACCGGGACAGACCCAGGCGAGCGGGATGCGCTTCGCGACCGAGCTTCGCAACATGAACGCATTGGCGATCAACCCGGACGACGGAAAGCTCTACGGCGTCCAGAATGGCCGGGACCAGTTGTTCGACAACTGGGGCACCCTGTTCACCGCGCGCGATGACGCGCTGCTCCCGGCGGAAGAGCTTTTCCGAATATCACAGGGCAAGGCGTACGGCTGGCCGTACTGCTATTACGATGGGATGCGTAATAAGAAGGTCCTTAATCCGGAGTACGGCGGTGACGGGAAGCGCGTTGGTCGCTGCGCGTCGAGGGAGCGGCCAATCGAGACCTACCCGGCCCACTGGGCGCCGCTCTCGATGCTCTTCTACACCGGGTCCCAGTTCCCCGACAAGTACGAAGGGGGCTTGTTCATCGCCTGGCACGGCTCGCGATTCGACCCGGCGCTTCAACCCGCGGGCCCCGGGTACAACGTGACCTTTAACAAATGGCGGCACGGGAAGCCGGCTGGAAAGTTCGATATCTTCGCCGATAACTTCGCCGGCGGCGTTCCGACCCCGGCGGGCGCAGCACACCGTCCGCTCGGGCTGGCCCAGGCGCCGGACGGCTCACTGTATATCTCGGATGACAAGGCGGGGTGGATCTGGCGGGTGTTCTACCGGGGAAGCAGAAACCGTTAACCGTTGACTGGTGCCCTGTGACGCGTAGATCCAAACACCCCACGCGTCACGGGTCGCCGTCCGGCTCAAAACTCGAGCAGCGCTGGAGTGAGTGTGCCATCGGCGATCGCGTTGAGCAAGGCCGCGAGCCGCACGCCCGCTCGCTGCAGCTGCATCTTGCTGGCGCTGAGCGCCCGATTGTAATACTGCTGGCCGATCCTATTGCCGGGAGGAAGCGCATAAACGAGGCCCTCACTGATCCTGTATGACTCGGCAACCCAGGTTGAGAGACTGGCCGAGCTCCATTCAGTCGCCTCTGCTACGGTGATGTCGGCGTTCAGCTGAACCGCGCCTTGAGGTGCCGAGCGGTTTGCCCGAGCCAGAATGTACGTATCCCAGATCCTGTGCAAGTTCAGCGTATCGCCGCCAATGACGCGCTCGCCGAAGAACCACACCGGCACGTCGTTGCCGCCCCGATCGGCTGCCCGGCCAGCGTGGAGGGGTTGGTGCAGGTCGCCGACGAAGTGAGCCACAAACTTGAGCGCTTCAACTCGCTGGAGGGGTGGAGCGGTGGAGTCTTGCAGGACTCTCGCGTAGTGTCTAATGGCCCACGGGGCGCAACGCCGATCCGAAACGCCACAGTCCCGGTCACGATCCATGCCGGTCGTATTGGGCGGGATGTTGATGAAGTGATAGTAGTAGGTGAACTTGTGGGTTGTCGATCGGACGGCGTCGGCCCACAAGCAGTCGTTCGCGAACGAGTCGCGAGCGTCTGGGTCCTGGTCGCGTAGATGCTGCACCAAGACCCGGGCTTTCGGCGAGAGGCGCTGCCAGGCAATTTCGCAGACCAGGTGATGCCCCTGGACCCCCCAGCGTGGAGGGCTGCCGCTGATCGCGAGAGAGAGGAGAGTGATCACGGGGAGCATAGGACATCCCGGCTAGTACCACGGTTCTGGCTGCCTGACGCTCTGCGCTTCTGCTGCGGCGTTTAGGACCCCGGCAGCTTTGCCGGATTCCAAACGAACTCGAGCGCCATGCCTCAAATCTAATCAGCGGCTTGGCCCAACGCGGACCAGAGGACCCCACGCGCTGGGGGATCGCACCGAAGGCAAGTGCGCAAATGCCTAACGGGCTACGCTTCTGCTGCGGGGGCCTTAAGCCGTGTGTTGGCGACGCTCCTGTACGGTGTGGACGCCCGCGACCCGGCGACGTTCATCGCGGTGCCGCTCGTTCTCATGGTGCCCGTTGTGATCGCCACGCTGCTCCCCGCGCGCCGAGCGATGCACGCCAATCCGATCGACGTGATCCGGACAGATTGAGGAATCGGCTGTTGCGATGTCAGGCCAACCTCGCCGGGGGGCCGCGTGAGCGAGCCCCCGGTTTCCCTGCCTCCTCGCCTTCGGCGCTTTGTCAGCAGCCGCTTACTCCCGGATTGCGGTCCCGCGGGTCCCGGGCCGGCAGACTGCCGTCGAGGCGCACCTCATAGGCGTCCTGCACCTGATTGCCGTCGTAGCGGATCGATTGCTTTACCATGACGGGTCGCGTCTTCGTGCTCGTCACGCTATACCAGTTGTTGGTGGACTCGGTGTAGACCGGGCCGCAGCGCACCAGCTTCACCGCGAGGCCCTTCTCGTAGAGCACCCCGAGCATATGCTCCCCGCGCGGGTGCATGCCACCCTCGTCGAAGTAGATGATTTTGACCTGCGCCGGCGTCCCGCTCGCCATCAGGGAAAACTCCCGCCCCGACAACGCCACCGCGCCCGACTGCATCACCGGGTTGGGATCGTTCTTGAAGGAGAGATTCGCCGGCTTGGGCCCGTCGCCGATCCAGTCGATCCCCGACGGCAGACCCGCCAGAGCTGTCCAGTTGTAGAGGGCCGGGCCCGCGGCCGGCGGCAGGAGCGACTTGATGGTCTCGGCCAGTTGCACGTGCGGCTTGGTGGTGGAAACCGGCTTCCGCTCGGCACCTGCCGCGCACTGTTCGCTGTAGAGGGCCAGTTGGTTGGGCTGGAGGGTGGGCAACTTGTCGCTCCGCGAGAGCACGAACCCCTCGCACGCCTTCCCACTGCAGAACGTCTGAATCGAGAGGTGGCCCGGCTCCACCTTCTCGCCCTTCACGCTATACCAGTTCGTGCCGCCGGCCCCTTTCCTGATCGGGCACCGGGCAAGCTCGGGGGACAGTGCCGATTTCTTCAGGGCCGCGACGACCGTCGCCTCGCCCAGCGCCGCCGACGGGTTCCGGACAAAGAGGTGGGTGACGATGGTCCGCGCTCCGGTGGCCATGACGATCAGGTTCCTGCCCCCGATGCTCGCCGTTCCCTGACGGGTGTAACACCCTCCGTCGGGGAGGCAATTCTTGAGCGAGGTGGGCGGGAGCGGCGCCCACTTGATCTTCGGAAGCTTTTCGACCCCCTCCCAATCGGTGACGAAACTCTGGCCCAGGAACGCCTCGACGATCCCGGCGAATTCCTCTGCCGGTTTGCCCGCGGCCTGAAACGCCGACAGCAGCGCGAGCGATGCGAGGGCCGTGGCGATGACTCCGCCAGAGAACCTGAATCTCATGACCATCCTCTCCTGCGGGGGTGAATCCTGCCAGGTCGGCCGCGAAAGCCGGGTGGGTCTCCTGGTGACATTGCGCAGAACCGCGCGGGATTCCGTCAAGCGTGAGTATACTCGGCTTGCCTGCGCTTGCCCTCCCCTCGGCCCGCCTGCATCCTTCCTCGAGCCGCGCCGGTCCAGCCCCAGCCCAGGAGCGCCTCCCATCGCCCTGCCCTCGTCTCCCGCCTACGACCTCGCCGCCTGGCGCGCGCAGATCCCACTGCTCGGGTCGTGCATTCCCATGAACAACTGCTCCCAGGCACCCCAGGCCTCCGCCACCAAGGCCGCCGCCGAGCAGTACCTCGATTCGTGGAACCGCACCGGGATGGACTGGGACGCGTGGATGGTCGAGGTGGGGCTGGCCAAGGCGGCGTTCGCCCGGCTGATCGGCGCCGAGCCGGAGGAGATCGCTGTGACCAGCTCGGTGTCGGAGGCCACCAGCGCGGTGGCCAGCGCCCTGGACTTTGCCGGCCCGCGCAACCGGGTGGTGGTGACCGAGGCGGAGTTCCCCACGGTGGGACAGGTGTGGCTGGCGCAGGAGCGCCGGGGCGCGAAGGTGTCGTGGGTGCCGGTCACCGACGGCCGGATCGACCTGCCCGCCTACGAACCGCTGATCACCGACCGCACCACGATCGTCTCCGCCTGCCACGCCTACTACCTCAACGGCTTCATGCAGGACCTCAAGGCGTTGGGCGAGCTGGTCCATGCCCACGGCGCACTCCTCTACGCCGACGCCTACCAGACCGCCGGCGCCATCCCCATCGACGTCAAATCACTCGGCGTCGATTTTCTTGCCTCGGGCAATCTCAAATTCCTGATGGGGATCCCCGGGATTGCCTTCCTCTACGTGCGGCCGGAGCTGGTGGAGGCACTCCGCCCCACCGTCACCGGCTGGTTCGGCCGGGTCCAGCCGTTCAGCTTCGATCCCAAGCGGCTCGACTGGGCTCCCGGCGCGCGCCGGTTCGACACCGGCACGCCGCCGGTGCTCAACGCTTACATCGCGCGGGCGGGGATGGAGATGATCGCCGAGCTCGGCGTCGAGCGGATCCGCGCCTGGCACCAGGTGCTCGCTCAGCGCCTGATCGACGGAGGACGGGCCCGGGGACTCTCGCTGCACGGCGTGAACGACGTGTCGCGCAAGACGGTGAGCACCGCGTTCCTGGTCGAGAATGCGCACGGGGTCGAGGCTGCGATGCGGGCCAGGGGCGTTCTGCCGGCGGCGCGGGGGCCGGTGATCCGGCTCGCGCCACACTTCTATACCTCGCTCGACGACGTGGATACCGCCCTCGATCTGCTGGCGGAGGTGGCGCGGAGCGGATGACCAGCTCACCGCACCGAGAAACCTTCGGCTCCCGCTTCGGCACGATCATGACGATGATCGGTGTCGCGGTGGGGCTCGGCAACGTCTGGCGCTTTCCCTACATGGTCGGCCGGTTCGGCGGTGCCGCGTTCGTGCTGTTCTACATCTTCGTGGCGGTGGTGATCGGCGTGCCGGCGCTGATGGCGGAGTACGCGCTGGGCCGCCACACCCGCCGTGGCACGGTCGGCGCCTTCGCCGCCGGAGGATTCCCCTTCGGGCGGCAGGTGGGCTGGTTCTTCTTCTGCGTCGTGATCGCGGCCACGGGATACTACTCCGCCGTGATCGGCTGGGTGCTCTACTACGCGCTGGGACAGGCGGCCCATGCGCTGGGCCTCTCGCTCGACGCCGCGCTGATCCTGCCGCCCGACCACGGCTTCGTGACCAGGTCATTTCTGCTGCAGCTTGCCTGCACCGCGGCGGTGATCCTGGCGTGCGCCCTCGTGCTGCTGAAGGGATTGCGCGCCGGCATCGAGCGCGCCAGCACGATCATCATGCCGGCGCTCTTTCTGATTCTGGTGGTGCTGGTGGTGCGCTCGCTCACGCTTCCCGGCGCGGGTGAGGGAGTGCGCTGGTTCATCCTCAAGTTCCGGCTCGCCGACCTCACGCCGAGCGTGATGGTGGCCGCGATCGGCCACATGGTGTTCTCGCTCTCGCTGGGCGGCACCTTCATGGTGGTGTACGGGTCTTACCTGAGCGCGCGGGAGAATGTGGCCCGTCCCGCCATCTGGACCGTGATCGGAGATACCGGCACCTCGCTGCTCGCGGGGCTCGCGATCATCCCCGCGGTCTTTGCGCTCCACCTGGAGCCGACCCAGGGGCCCGGGCTGCTCTTCTCTACGCTGCCGCAGGTGTTCGGCGCGATTCCCCTGGGCTCGTTCTTCGGCCTGCTCTTTTTTGCCGGGCTCTTCGGCGCGGGCTACCTCTCCGACGTCGCGGCATTCGAGGTGCTGGTCGCCGGCCTCACCGATAACACCCGGCTCACCCGGAAGCGCGCGGTCTGGGCGATGGCCGCGGCGGTATTTCTGATCGCGATCCCGCCCACCATCAACAACGCGATCTTCGTCCCCTGGGACCTCACCTTCGGCTCCGGCATGCAGACCCTTGGCGCGCTGCTGGCGGTGCTCACCGTCGGCTGGTGCATGCACCGCTCTACCGCGCTCGCGGCGCTCTCCGCCCAAGGCTCGCGGCCGGTGCCGCCCTGGCTCTATTACTGGATACGGTTCGGGATTCCAGCGGGGATCCTGACAGTGGGGATCTGGTGGCTGCTCAGCAGCGTGCTGGGGGCCGTTCAGGCGGTATAGTTGGTCATGCCCGTCTCCGTTACCAGCTCGACCCTCATCTATCGCGGCCTCAAGGAGGCCGGGGTGCAGATCGTCTCCGCGCTGCCGGAGACCTGGCTGGTTCACCTGATCCGGATGGCCGAAGAGGACCCGGAGGTGACCCTGGTGCGGCTGGCCAAGGAGGAGGAGGGGGTCGGCATCAGCACCGGGGCGCACCTGGCCGGGGTCAAGTCGGCGATGCTGATGCAGAATCACGGCTTCCTGGCCGCGATCAACGGGATCGTGTCGTGCGGGCAGCTCTACCGGATTCCGCTGCTCATGCTGATCAGCCAGCGCGGCTCCTTCGGCGAGAAGGACCCCTGGCAGACCGAGGGTGGTGGGGTGACCGAGCACGTGCTCGAGGCACTCCGGATCCCCTTCGACCGGCTGGAGGCGCCGGAGCACGTCGGAAAGCGGATCGCCAAGGCACAGACGCTGGCCCACTCCGCCAGCCGCCCGGTGGCGCTGCTGCTCTGCCGCGACCTGATGTGGGAGGATTGATGCGACGCCTCGATGCCATCCAGGCCATCTATCCCGACCTGGAACGCTCGGTGGTGGTGACCATCATGGGCGCGGTGGCGGCGGAGCTCCAGTCGATCGGCCACCGGCCCAACTTCTTCTACCTACAGCACGCGATGGGACTGGCCTCGTCGGTGGGGCTGGGCATCGCGATCGCCCGGCCCGAGCTGCCGGTTGTGGTGCTCGACGGCGACGGCTCGCTGCTCATGAACCTGGGCGGGCTCACCACGCTGGCGCGTTACCGGCCCAGGAACCTGGTGCACGTGGTGTTCGACAACGAGAGCCTGCTGTCCGTAGGCGGGTTCCCGACGGCCACCTCCACCGGCAGCGACCTCGCGGCCATCGCGAAGGCGGCGGGGGTGCCGCGCACCGCGACGGTGCGAACCCTCGAGGAGTTCCGCGGCGCCTTCCAGGCCGCGCAGAAGTCGGGAGATCTCACCACCCTGGTGGCGAAGGTGGAAGCGGTGGGCCCCGCGGGTTATGTCACCGACCTGTCGCTGCTGGAGAACCGGTATCAGTTCGCCCGTCACCTCAAGGACTTGACCCAGAAGGGCTAGCCCATGTCGCTGCTCACCCAATTGATGGCCGAGCTGAATGCCGGCACGCTCAAGGTGGTGGACCTGACCCAGCCGCTCGGCCCCGAGACGCCGGTAATCGGGCTCCCGCCGATGTTCGCCTCGTCGCCGGGAGTGTCGCTCGAGGTGATCTCACGCTTCGATGAAAAGGGACCCGGGTGGTACTGGAACACCATCCGCATGGGGGAGCACAGCGGTACGCATTTCGATGCGCCGGTGCACTGGATCACCGGCAAGGACCTGCCCGGCAACGCCTGCGACACCATCCCGGCCCGCCGCTTCGTGGGTCCCGGCTGCGTCGTCGACGTGACGGCGGAGGTGGCGAAGAATCCCGACTTCCTGTTGATGCCGGAACACATAGTGGAGTGGGAGAAGGTGAACGGGAGGATTCCGGCGGGCGCGTGGGTGCTGCTCCGCACCGGGTGGAGCAAGCGGACCGACCCCAAGGCGTTTCTCAACGTCGCCGGCGACGGACCCCACAGTCCCGGATTCCACCGGAGCTCGTCCGAGCTGCTGGCCCGGGACCGCGATGTGCTGGGGGTGGGAGTGGAGACGGTGGGCACCGACGCGGGTCAGGCGGGAACCTTCGACCCGCCGTTTCCCAATCACGCGACGATGCACGGGGCCGGGAAGTTCGGCCTCGCGAGCCTGACCAATCTGGATCAGCTCCCCGCCACCGGCGCCGTGGTGATCGCGGCGCCGCTCAAGATCGTGGGGGGGAGCGGGAGCCCGCTCCGGGTGCTGGCGATCGCGCCGGGGTAGGAGATTGCTTCGGCGGCTTCGCCGCTTCGCAATGACAACATGCGGCTGCGCCGGCTCGCGATGTCGAGCCTCACCCCGATAGCCCCAACTCCCGTCTCAGTCGCGGCGGGTCGCCGGGCTCGGGGATTTCATAGCCGACGACGGCGCTATGGGGGAGCTCGATCCAGAGAATGAGGTCCGACCGAGACCGGTGTGGACCCGCGTCCATCAAGGCGGGAAAGGGGAGCAGGCCGTCGACCCATTCAGGGCCGGAGGACCGGCTTCACTCGCGGTGGTGCAGTGGAATTACGGAGCGGAGCGGCATGGGGAACCCTCCAAAATGGTCCTCGTCCCATGCCGCGCACCGCTCACTGCTCACGCTTCAGACCTCAATGGTGCCCTTCACCACGGTCACCGCCTTGCCGCCGAGCTGCACGCGGTCTCCGTTGTGCTCCACCCGCACCATCCCTCCCCGTGCAGAGGCCTGATACCCCACGAGCGCATTCTTGCCGAGCCGCGTTGCCCAGTAGGGCCCGAGAGTGCAGTGCGCCGAGCCGGTGACGGGATCCTCATCGACGCCGGCGGCCGGCGCGAAGAATCTCGAGATGAAATCAACGCCGGGCTCATCGGAGGGCGCGGTGATGATGACGCCGCGGGTTTCGATATCCTTGAGCAGCCGGAAATCTACCTTGAGTGCGCGGACCGCCGCGGCCTTCTCCAGCACGATCATGTAGTCGAAGCGGCTCTTGAACACCGGGGCGGCCAGCACGTTGAATGCGGCGAGCAGATAGGGGGGCGGCTGGCACGGCTCAGCGGGGGTTGCGGGAAAATCGAGGAGGATCCAGTCGTCGGCACGCCGGGCGGTGAGGACGCCGCTCTTGGTGTGAAACGTTGCCGTCTCCTTCGCCTTGAGCTTTTTCGCGCCCCAGAGGAAATGGGCGCCCGCCAGCGTCGCGTGGCCGCAGAGATCCACCTCCACGGTGGGCGTGAACCACCGGAGTCCGAATCCCTTCTCCCGCTTCAGGAGAAACGCGGTCTCCGCCTGGTTCATCTCGCGGGCGACCGCCTGCATCCATGCGTCGGGCCTTTTCTCGTCGAGGAGGCACACGCCGGCGGGGTTGCCCGCGAACGGCGTATCGGTGAAGGCGTCGATGAGCCAGAGATGCATGAGCGTGGCTCCGGGTCAGGGAGGAGTGGGGAGGGAGGCGGCGGGCTCGGGTGCCGGCATGGGGCGCTCCCCTTGCCAGATCGAAGCCCGCAGCTCCTCCGGCCGCACCATGGCGTCTCCCGGCTGGCATCCGAACGCCGCCGCGAACTCCGGCAGGTTGGAGAGGGGCCCATTGACCCTGGACGTAGGTTGCCGTCGCGGCAGCCGAGATCCGGTCGAGCAGCGGCTTGAGCGGTTGCACTCCCAGCCCGTCGATCCGGGTGGAGTCCATGCAGCCGCCGAAATAGCGGCCGAGTTTTCGGGTGTTGCTCCCCGCTGGAATCGTATCCGGGACCTATCCCCGTGTCCATCCGCTCGTGCTACCTTGGTCCCCTCCCCTTCGAGCGAGCCGGTATGCCAGCACCCTGCCGTGCCGCCTGTTTCGCCGGAGTGCTCGTGCTGCTGGCCTGGACGGCCGCGGCCGCCCAGCAGCGCCCGCTCAAGGTGGTCATCTCCGCCGACATGGAGGGGGTGGCAGGCGTCGTCAGTGGTGAGCAGCTCGGTCCAACCGGCTTCGAGTACCAGCGGTTCCGCGAATTCATGACCGCCGAGGTCCTGGCGGCCATCCAAGGCGCTCCCGGTGCCGGAAGCCGGAGTCAACGCAATGCCTGGGCTCATTGCACGATCACCTGACCGGACATCCCCGGGTGATTCGTGCACTGGTAGCTGAAGGTTCCCGTGGTGGCAAAACTGCGGGATACCGAGCCCGCCGCAAAACTCGGAATGTTCGCGGGCGAACCCGTCGCCGGCGTGAACGTGACGTTGTGCAGGACTCCTGTGGCGTTGCTCCAGGCGACCGTTCCGGAGCCGGCAATCGTGACGGATGTCGGATTGAACGAATTCACGGATGAGCCGTACCCGTCATCGCTGCTGTTCATCGCCACATTGGCCGCCGAGGGATTGCCGCCTCCAGGCGGCGGAGGCGGGGGTGGCGGTGCGGGTGGTGGGGAGGTGGAGTAGCCCCCGCCGCAGCCGGCGAGGATGAGGACGAGCCAAAGCGCTCGAGTGTTCGACATGGTCCCGCCTGTGTGGTGGGGTATCGACGCCGCGTTCACCCAGCGGACCGTGGTACCCGGAATGATCCGCATGTTCGTGTTCCTTCGATCCGCGGTGTGTCCAAGGTCGCGCCCCGCGAGTCGCGCCTCGTTGAATCCATCGTGGGCCAGGCTGTAGCGTAACCAGAGCTGCTCGCACGGGTCTTGTATGCCGCATGCATTGGACGCAGCTGACCATGCCGTGCGCACCGGGCACGCATTCGTGCCCTGAAGGGAGTGTCTGCGATACGAAAGCGTCATCCCACACCCTCCCAATGCCTGTACGCGATGCGTGTCAGTCCGACACGAATCCCTCCGATCAGCCGCGTGGCTCCGGGACTAAGTCGTTGTCAGGACGTGAGCTGATGAGGGGCAGGAATCTGGAATGAACCCTGCGGGTACGATGGAGTTTGGCGCGGGAACCCTCACGCGGGGAGGGTCTCATGAAACGATTCCTTGTCGCCGGTCTCGTGAAGGGAGCGAAGTAGCTGGTGCCAAGCACCGAGGGAGCACTGATGCCTCAGTCGCACACCGTGCTCGTCCCGGGCTTCGTTTTCAGGATCGGAGCGCACCCGGGAGGGTCGGAAATAGCCCGACACTCTCACGACGACCCCACCATCTGCTATGTGCTGCGAGGCGGTTTTACTGAGT
Organism: uncultured Gemmatimonas sp.; assembly: GCA_964439025.1. Classification (GTDB taxonomy): domain Bacteria; phylum Gemmatimonadota; class Gemmatimonadetes; order Gemmatimonadales; family GWC2-71-9; genus JABFSM01. Next base: position 85,109 of record CAYTMW010000013.1, read on the forward strand.
ACTCTCGCGGTGAGGCCGCTGATTGCCGGGCGGCCACATGGAAGGTGATGCCGGCCGGTGAGCCACACTCGAACCGCTTCGGCGGGGCTGAGACTCTGGGATTGCGAATCGAAGTGGACCGCGGCCGCTTCGCCGACGTGCCCGCCATCTCTCTCGCGCTCGATGAGCGGCGGCATACCTCGGGGGGGCGGGTTGCGGAGCTGGCCCGCCGGATGATGGGCGAGCTGACCGCGGCCGATACGGCCGGGCCCATCGCCGCGGAAGGATTGGCGCTGGAGCTGCTGGCCGAGCTCGCTCGGGTGCGGGCTCCGCGACGGGAGCGGGACACGCCGGCTTGGCTGATCGCGGCGGAGGAACTTCTCCGCGAAAGGTACCCGACCGCAACGTCAGTCGGTGAGATCGCGCGCGAGGTTGGTGTGGACCCGGCCACGCTTGCGCGCGCCTATCGAAGACGCTTCGGCTGTACCGTCGGTGAGCGAATCCGTGGGCTGCGGGTGGAGCACGCCGCGCGCGAGCTGACCGGAACGACCGAGCCGTTGAGCGAGATCGCCTCGCGGGCTGGGTTTTACGACCAGAGCCACTTCACCAACGTCTTCCGCCGTACCCTTGGCGTCACGCCCGCGGCGTATCGGGCCGGCTTGCGGTAGGACCTGCGGTCGCGGCAGCGGCCAGCCACGCAACCGCTGTCCCGCCTCGGCAGGATCGGTCAACGGCTTCCAAACCAGTCGCGGGCGTCCAAACCGCAGCCTCGACTGGCGCTGACGATCCCCAAACGGCTGCGCGCGTATTGTCTCTATAGCCGGGCGCTGCTGGGCGACTGTGCCCGCGTCGCCGCGCGCCGCGATCGTAGTTCCACCTCTGACGGAGATGATCGACATGCCCCTCCTTTGTCCACGCAAGACTGCGTTCTGGGTGGCGTCGCTACGCACCCCCCTCGCCCTTTCTCTTGTTGTCGCTGCCTGCGGTGGCGGAGGCGACTCCTCCGGTCCGGCCCCGGACACGACACCGAGGGTCACCTCGGTGTCGGTCACTCCCGCCACTGCCACCATGGTCGTCGGGGGTCAGACGCAGCTCACCGCCACCCCGACCGCGGTCAATGGCGCCTCGACGGCGGTCACTTGGACAACGTCCAACGCGTCGATCGCCACGGTCTCAGCGAGCGGTCAGGTTGCGGCCGTGGCCGTAGGCGTGGCCACCATCACCGCCACCTCAAGCTTCGATGCGACAAAGAGCGGCACGGCTTCAGTCACGGTCAACCCGCAGCCTGCCGTCATTTCGGTGTCCATCGCTCCCGCCGCACCGGCAATTGTCGTTGGACAGAGTCTGCCGCTCACTGCTACGGTATCCGTGGTGGGCGGCGCCTCGACAGCGGTCACCTGGTCTTCCTCCAACGTCGCCATCGTGTCGGTCAGCAACACCGGTACTCTCACCGGCGCTGCGATCGGGTCCGCGAGCGTCACGGCGACTTCGGTGGCCGATGCTACAAAGTCGGCGACCGTTCCCGTGGTCGTGAGTGCGCCGCCGGCGGCGGTCGTGTCAGTTGTGGTGACGCCGGCCAATGCCACTGTCTTGGTAGGCGATCAGCTCCAACTCACAGCAAACGTCACGGTGGTGAGCGGTGCCCCGATCGGCGTCACGTGGTCGACGTCCAACGCTTCCGTCGCCACGGTATCGGCGACCGGGCAGATCACCGCGCTGGCCGTTGGCACGGCGACCATCACCGCCACATCCGGCTTCGATGCCACCAAGAGCGGTAGCGCCAGCCTAACGGTGATCCCACAGCCTGCTGTTCTTTCGGTAACGCTGTCCGGCGCGCCCGCCGCCCTGATTGTGGGAACGACGTCTCAGCTCACGGCGACCGTGGCCGTTGTGGGAGGCGCATCCACGGCGGTGACCTGGAGCAGCAGCGCCGCCAACATCGCCACGGTCAGCGCGAGTGGACTTGTCACTGCCGTAGCGCCGGGGAACGTGACTATTACGGCCACGTCGGTCGCCGATCCGACCAAGCAGGGATCTGCAACCATCCGCATCGACGCGACAGCGATTGTCCTTTCGGTGACGGTGCAGCCGGCGACCCTCCCTCTGGCCGTCGGTAACACCGGCCAGCTCACCGCGACGGTTACCGTTGGCAACAACGCCTCACAGCAGGTGACGTGGAGCAGCTCCAGCGCCGCGGTCGCAACGGTGGACCAGACTGGGAAGGTCACCGCGGTCGCCGCCGGCACGGCGAACCTCCGCGCCACAGCACAGGCCGACGCGACCAAGTTCGCCGAGTCCGCCGTAACCGTGACGGCGGCGCAGTTCCCGGGCACGGCGCAGGTCGTGGCGGGAACGGATTCCCAGTTCAATCCGAACTCAGTGGACATCGCCCTGGGCGGCACGGTGACTTGGGTATTCCAGTCACTGACGCACAACGTGACGTTCGCTAGTGGCACGGGAGTTCCGGCCAACACTGGGAACATCACCAACGCGAATGTGAGTCGCACGTTTAACACCGCTGGGACATTCGACTACGAGTGCACCCTGCATACCGGCATGACGGGTAGGGTCGTGGTGCACTAAAGCGCATCTGCGCGCGTGGGAGCGGAAACCCGCCCCCACGCGCACTGGCCTCGAAGTGCGATTGACGGCAACCCGCGGGATCTATCTTTGAGGTGCGTCGCCGTCCGCGGCGGCGTCCCATTCGATCGCCTGCAGGTGAACGCGAGACGTTAGGCGTCCTGCGCTTGATCGGCGCCACGTCTCACCGGCGCGCAACCGTTCTTCAATCCCCGGTGTCCGACCGGTATTTCCCCACCGGAGGACAGCTGCGCTCGTTGGCCTGCTGGCGATCAGGCGGCGGATACCTGGCGCCGCGGCTGGCTCACCAAGCGGGTCCATGGTGCGCTCAGATTCTGGTTTCGGCTGTTTCGCTGAAGGCGACGGAGCTTGGATATTCGCCGTAGTGGCAGGCCACCCGGCTCACTCCCAGCGAACGCAGCAAGGGGAGCTCGGTGACGCAGCGCTCGTTCTTCATGTGGTGAAAGCAGCGCGACGCGA
>CAYTMW010000014.1:0-81788 GCA_964439025.1 uncultured Gemmatimonas sp.
GGACCAAGAACGTCATGTCGATGGATGAGTGGCGCAACATGGGGGAGATGATGGGGGGGATCGGCGTCATGGGCGGCCCGGCCACCGGACTGCTGCCTGCCCTGTCCACTGCCCCGGGCGTGGACTCGGCCATGAAAGGGATGGACCATGGGGCCATGGGGGGCATCATGCCCAAGCCGGATTCTGCACCCACCAAGGCTGCGGCCCCTTCTGCACACCAGCACGCCACCCCGGCGCGTCCCGATACCATGGCAGGCCACGCGGGGATGGAGGGGATGCACGAGCTGCATGAACGCCTGATGGCTGATCCCGTCATTCGCAAACGCATAGCAGGAGATACCGTGATGCAGAGGATGATGCAGCAGGTTATGGGAATGCCGATGATGGGCGCGAAAAAAGTTTCGGGGACGCCGACACAGCCCGCCGGCAAGCCCAAAGCGCCGGCGAAGCCCGCCGTCAAGCCGAAACCGAAGACTGCTCCCAAGCCGCCGATGAAGCCGATGCCGGGAATGAAACATCCATGATCCCGAGGGGGGCACGACTCGGATTCGGCACACTCCTGGCAGCATGCATCCTCGCCTCATTTCCGGGGCGCGCATCGGCGCATCCATTTCTGCGTCGTTCGATCCCCGCAGCATCGGACACACTCGCCACGGGCCCGTCGCAGCTCCGGCTGGTCTTCAGCGAGCCGATCGAGCTCCGCTTCACCAGGGTGCAATTGGTGGGTCCCGACGGCGCGCCCCGATCGCTGGGAGTGTTGGCAGTCGTTCCGGACTCGCTGGGGATCGTGATCGCGCCCATCACCGGCGTGCTTCCGCGGGGCGGATACATCGTTCGCTGGCAGGCGGCGGGCGATGACGGCCACATCATCCGGGGCGAGTTCGCCTTCACGGTGCTCGCGAAGCCTGACGGGGGAGAAGCTGCCGGAGCGGTGCCGGCCCCCCACGATCCCACGACTCCAGGCATGCCGCACACAGCTACGGCGGCTGACCAGACCGGGTTTGACGCTGGCAGTCCCGCGTTTGTCGCTCTGCGCTGGATCATGTACCTCGGGCTGCTCGGGATCATCGGCAGCGTCGTATTTCATGGGATCGTCCTGGCCCTGATACGGCGCCGGGGCGGTGAAGCCGGCCAGCGGCTTGCCGAAATGGTGCGAGCCCGCGCGGGCGGGGTGGGCCGTGCCGCGGTGGTAGTTTTTCTGCTCTCGGTGCCGGGCCGTCTGGTGGCACAGACCGTGGCCATGCACGGCTCCGCCGACTCGTTTGACGTCGCTCTGGTCACCGGCATGCTCGCGCATACTATGTGGGGTTGGAGCTGGCTCGCGCAGCTTGGCGCGGGCATCCTGGCCTATGCAGCCTTCCGCCGTGCGAGCAGAGATCAGGGCGGGTGGGGTCTGGCCGCCGTCGCGGCGGTGGTGCTGGCATTCACGCCCGCCTTCGCGGGACACGCGATCGCCGCCGAGCGATGGATCCCGCTGGCTGTGCTGTCGGACGGCATTCACGTCCTGAGCGCGGCGGGCTGGCTTGGGACCCTCGCTGTCCTAGTCATCGCCGGGATCCCGGCCGCACTCAGGATGGAGGAGCCGGACCGTGGGGCGGCCGCCGCCGATCTCGTCAACGCCTTCTCGCCTGTGGCGCTGGTGTGCGCGGGAACGGCGGCCGCCACGGGTGTCCTGGCGGCGGTGATCCACATCGGGCGCATCCCGGATCTCTGGCAGACGGAGTACGGCCAGGTCCTCCTGCTCAAGCTCGCGATACTCTCGGTGGTCGCGGGGACCGGCGCGTTCAACTGGCGGAAGGTCCGGCCTGTCCTCGGGGATGAGCTCGGCGCGCGGCGGATCCGGCGCTCCGCCACGATCGAGGTGGCGGTCGCGACCGCTGTCCTGCTGGTGACCGCGATACTCGTCGCCCTCCCCACTCCACTTGCCGCGCGTGGTCCCTGATGCGGCGTCATTCGAAAGGAGGCTGCTCGTGAACACATCGCGCTTCGCGACCGTGCTCGTGCTGTTCTTCGCCGTGGCTTGCCGCCAGAAGGCGGAGGACACGAAGGTCGTCGCCGCCGATTCCGCTGCGACAGTCTCTTCGGACAGCTCGGGCATGGGCAACATGGCGGGCATGTCGATGACCGGTGATGCGGACCGTGACTTTCTGCGGATGATGAGCGACCACCACAAGGGGCTCATTGCCATGGCCCACGAAACGATGGAAGCGGCGCGGGGAACGCCGGAATCGCGATCGGATGGCAGCAAGCTCGATGCCAAGCAGGACGGGGAGCTGGAGCAGATGGTGAAAATGCTCGAGGCAAATTGGAAAGACCCCTACGAGCCGAAAGTCATGCCCATGGATCAAGCGGCCGTCGATGCCCTCAAGCAGGAGTCGGGCCGTGCCTATGCATCGATGTTTTACCGTAACGTCGTCGCCCACCACCGGCGGGCCATCACAATGATCGACGAGTATCTGCCGAGGGCGGTCCGCGCCGATGTGAAGGCGATGGCGGAGCAGATGAAAAAGGATCAGCTCGCGGAAATCACCGAGTTCGAGCGAAAGGCCGGTGCCCCGTGACCACCCCTCGGCGCCGGACGCTCCTCGTCCTTGGTTCATTGACCCTGGCCGCGTCCTCACTGGCGGCGCACGATTTGTTCCTCAAGCTTAACACCTACTTCCTGCCGGCAAACACCGCCGTCCGGGTGCCGGTGCTCAACGGCACCTTCAGCAAAAGTGAAAGCGTGGTTGCCCGGGATCGGGTCGCCGGACTTACGCTGGTTGGTCCCGGGGGCTCAACCCCGCTCGACACCCTGGCCCTCACTGCCCGGGGCGATACCAGCTTCATCAGTCTTCGGACCGGATCGGAGGGTACCTACATCCTCGGCCTCTCGGTCAAGCCCCGCGATGTGGACTATGTAGGGCCGCAATTCAACGAATACCTGAAGGCGGAGGGATACGAGGACGTCCTCGCCGAGCGGATCCGGAGCGGGAATCTGGACTCGGGCAAGCGGCGGTACGCCACGCACGTGAAAGCCGTTTTTCAGGTCGGCGCCACCCCGTCCGAGGCCTATTCCGCCGTTCTTGGGTTTCCCGCCGAGATCGTCCCGGTGGACAATCCAATCGGGCTGAAACGGGATGCGACACTTCGGCTCCGTTGCCTGGTCGATGGCCAACCGGCGAGCGGTCTGGTGGTGACTGCAGGCGGGCAGGGGCTCCGGGGAGCGACGATCAAGGAGGTCCGCCTCACCTCCGACGCGGAGGGCATCGCGCACCTCCCTCTCACGGGTGCGGGCCGCTGGTATGTCAAATTTGCGAAGATGCGTCCTTCTATTGTACGAGGTCTCAACTACGAATCGCAGCGGACCACGCTGACGTTCGAGGTACGGTAAAGTGGCGGTGAATTCACCTGATTACGGGAGACTTTTCCATGTCCGGTTTTGCGTTGCGACGACTGAAGGCGCCTGTCATGGCGGCACTGACGATCGTGATGACTGCCGGGATTCTCTCGGCGCACGACTTCTGGATAGTGCCCGACGCCTTTCAGGTGGCCTCGGGCGGCACCCTGGAGGTCCGGGGGCAAACCGGCAGCAGGTTCCCGATCAGCCAGAGCGCAGTCGCTGCCGACCGGGTCGCCGAAGCGAGGCTGGTCGGCTCCACGAGCGACGAGCGCATCCGGGATTTTTCCACCAGCGGCAAGTCGCTGCTGATTCGCCACCGGCCGACCACGCCGGGACAGCGCATCGTGGCGCTCGCGCTCACCGCGCGCTCAACGCGCACCACCCCGGAGCGTCTCAAGCGCTATATCGCATTGGAAGGCGCCCCGGAGCTGGCCGAGCGCTATGCGCGCGAGGGAGCGTACCCCACGACCGACAGCGTGACCCAGGTCGCGGCGAAATTCGCCAAGACGCTCGTGGAGGTGGGCCGCGACGGGCCGCGCGCCTTTGCCAAGGCGATCGGCCACGCGCTGGAGCTCGTCCCGCTGAACGATCCCGCGGGGCTCCGGGCGGGCGACACCCTCGTGGTGCGTCTCATCTATCACGATCGGCCCGTGGCTGGCGCCCACCTTCATGCTGGGGCGGCCCCGGCGGGCATCACGCCGACCAGTGACTCGGTACCGGCGGCGGCGGCCGCACGTCAGGACGTCGGGGTGGAGACCGGGGCAGATGGGACGGCCCGCATCCCTGTGGGAGAGGCGGGGCTCTGGAACGTGCGGACCTTGTATGCTGCGTCAACGCAGGGGGCTCCCGCGGGAGGCGACACGTGGGAGGTTTACTTCGCCACGCTGGTGTTCAACGTCCCGGCCGCAAACGGGGGCTCAGGCACCGCGGGCGATTCGAGCGACGTCGCGGTGCTGGTCCAGCGATTCGATGCCCTGATGGCGGCGGGCGACAGCGCTGGGTTGCTGGCCCTGCTCGCGGACGACGCGGTAATCCTGGAGTCCGGCGGCCGGGAAACCCGCGCCGAGTTCCGCTCGCATCACCTCCCGGCGGACATCGCTTTCGCCCGCGCCGTCAAGGGCCGGCAAGGATCGATCACGGTGCGCGTGCTCGGCGATGTGGCCTGGGCAAGCTCGACGACTACGGTCGAGGGAGAACTGCGCGGACGGACGATCAATTCCGTGAGCGCCGAGTTGATGGTCATGTCGCGCGAGCGCGACGGGTGGAAGATCCGCGCGATCCACTGGTCGTCGCGTTCGCGCCGCCCGCCGCCGGGTTGATCGCCGCCGAACGGGTAAACGGACGCGAGACTCGCACGAATCTATATGAGCAAGGGCGACCTCAGCGCCGGTCCGGGGGGTCGCAATCTCTGCTCAAACTCATTTCACGGGAGTCTCCAATGATCCGCCGCCTCGCTCTGACTGCTTCGTTCCTCTTGGCCGGCGCCGTCCCGGCGCTGGCCCAGACGCACTCGCCTTCCCACGCCCGCACGCACCCGCATGGCCCCGGGCATACTCGACCCGATTCTGGCCAGCACGCCGCCATGCACGCGCTTCTGCACGGGAGCTGGAAGGGAACGTTCAGCTCCTCTCAGGGCCTCTCCAGCGGCATGGACATGGCTGTCGGGTACGACAATACGCGGAGGGTGACGCTCAGGATGAGCACGGATCAACCCATCCGGGCCGGGGCCGCCAGTAACTTCGTGATGGATGGCGCCACATTTCGCTGGACCCAGGACTTGTCGGGCGCATCGTGCAAGGCGAGCGCCGTCGTGACCCCTGCCACTCCGCAGGTCCCCGAGATGATGGAAGGGACGATGGCGTGTGAACACGGTGAGATGACATTCGTCCTGCGCAAGCAGACCGGATGATGCGACGGCCGGTTCAGTTAACGGCTCCGGCGCGCGCGACCGTAGCGCCGGGCCCGGCGGTTGCGCGGCGTGAGCGATGATGGGCGCACGGATGCGGAGCTTCTCGCGGCCACAGTGCGGGGCGACGGGGCCGCATTCGCCGTGCTGGTGCGGCGCTACATCCGTGCGGCAACATTGCTGGCCGCGCAGCTGCTGGGGGACCGCGACGAGGCGGAGGACATAGTGCAGGACGCTTTTGCCGTGGTGTACAAGAATGGGCGTACGTTCGATGCCGAGCGTCCGTTCCCCCCCTGGTTGTTTGCGATTGTCCGGCGGCTGGCGGCGAACCGGCGGTCACGCGATTTGCGGCGGGCGCGATTGTTGCGGTTGTGGGGGAGGGGAACCCTCGCTGCCTCCGCCTCGCCACCGCCCGACGATGCGCTTCTCGCTCGCCTGGATGCCGCGGCCGCGAGGCATGCCATGGAGGAGCTCTCACCCATGCAGCGGGCATGTTTCGAGCTGGTGGCCGTTCGAGAGCTGTCGACCAAAGAGGTGGCGACGATGCACGGAATCAGCGAATCCACGGTGCGGCAGCATGTGTTCCGCGCGCGTGCGGCGCTTCGGGGTGTGCTCGACAGACGTGACCATGCCTGATCTCTTCGATACGAGTCAGATCCGTGATGACGCCGGGCACTGGGACGCTCTGGCCGAACGAGTCGCAGCAGACGCGGCACGCGGGTCAGAAGGGAGTGGCTTTCGCTGGTTCGCGCACTCGCGCGTCAGCTGGGTTGCCGCATCCCTTCTGCTGGCGACGGCGCTGGCGTTCATGGTGCTCCCCGCTCGGACCTCATCCGCGAGGAGTTTCAGCGCGGAATGGGCGCAGGCGCTTGCTCCGGCGGACGATGTCGGAAGGGCGATCGTATTGCACGATGGTCCCCCTGCAATCGGCGCGCTGCTGCTCGGGGGTCAGGGCGGTGGTGTGAGGTGACGGTACCGGCCTGGGTGAGGGGAACGTTGTTGCTCGCCGTCACGTTGACCGCCGGCGTGGCTATAGGCGTGGGGTACGAACGCCGTCGGACGCCGGTCCATGGCCCGGCGGGGATGGAATCTCACCACGTGATGCACCGTTTGAAAGCCGGCCTCGGGCTGGACTCCGCGCAACACGAGGCGATCGCCGTAATCCTCGCTCGCCGCCAGGGGACGGTGGATTCAACATGGCACGCGTTGCAACCGCAGGTGCACGCAATGCTGGATTCGACGCTGCAGGAAATAGTTCACATCCTCAGGCCGGACCAGGTGGCGAAGTACCGGAAGATGGTGGAGGCGGTGCATTCGGGAATGCCGCGCCGGTTCCAACCGTGACCCCGGCGACGTCCTGCTACCACTTGCCATGATGACCATGACACCCGGCCTCCGCAAGTTCGCGCTCACGGCCCATGTCACTGCCTCGGTCGGCTGGCTCGGCGCAGTCGCCGGCTTCCTGGCTCTCGCCGTTGCCGGTCTGACCAGCCAGGATGCCCAGATGGTGCGTGCTGCCTACCTCGCCATGAAGGTGACCGGCTGGTTTGTCATCGTCCCGTTGAGCCTCGCGTCCCTGCCGACCGGGCTGGTCATGTCCCTGGGCACCGAATGGGGCTTGTTCCGGCACTACTGGATCCTGGCGAAGCTCATGATAAGCGTCCTTGCCACGATTCTCTTGCTGGTGCACATGGAGCCAGTGGGACACCTGGCACGCGTAGTGGCGGCGACGACAGTGGCCAGTGGTGAGCTCGCCGGGCTACGGGTCCAACTCGTGGCCGACGCGGGAGCCGCCCTGCTGGCGTTGCTCGTTGCCACGGGGCTCTCGATGTACAAGCCGCGGGGGATGACCCCATATGGGCAGCGCAGGCACCACGAGCAGCGCAGCGCCATCGACAACACCGGTGTGGAGCCCGGCCCTGGATTCAGCGCCGGCACCCCACGCTGGGTCTACGTGGCCGGGATCATCGTCTTCGTGCTGGTCGTGCTGTTTATTGTCAAGCACCTCACCGAGGGGGGCCTTGGGGGCCACACCCCGTGACGACCAAGACATCCTGAGTCCCATCGAACATTCCGGGCACGCTCATTCCGGCCATGGCTCACACCAGCCCAGGCCGGAGGTTACCGTCGCGAAGACGCCGCATGCCGGGCACCCACATCCTCCCGGCGGCGCTGAACACGACCGGCACTCCGGTCACAGCGTCGCGATGTTCCGTGATCGCTTCGCGCTGTCACTTTTTCTCACGATCCCCACCCTGATCTGGGGCCATATGCTGCAGGGGGCGCTGGGCTATGCAGCCCCCAGCTTCCCCGCTTCTCATTGGATTCCGGCGGTGTTCGGCACCGCGGTATTCGGATACGGCGGGTGGCCCTTCCTGCAAGGTGCGGCTCGCGAGGTCCGGCAACGCCTTCCCGGTATGATGACGCTGATCGCCCTGGCCATTTCGGTGGCCTTCGGGTTCAGCGTCGCCGTGTCGCTCGGCTACCCCGGTATGCCGCTCTGGGAGGAGCTGGCGACGCTGGTCACGATCATGCTCCTCGGGCATTGGATCGAGATGCGGTCGATCTCCCAGGCCCGAGGCGCACTGTCCGAGCTCGCCAAGCTGCTTCCCGACGTCGCAACCCGAGTGAGCCAGGCACAAGACGGCGAGCGGCTGGAGGATGTGCCGGTCGCGCAGCTGCAGGAGGGGGAAGTTGTCCTGGTCAGGCCGGGTGAGCGCGTGCCGGCTGACGGCGAGGTGATGGACGGCAAGAGCACGCTGGATGAGTCGATGATCACCGGTGAGTCCCGCCCGGTCGAGAAAGGTCCCGGGAGCCTCGCCGTGGCCGGGACGGTCAATGGCGCCGGCTCTCTCCGGATCAGGGTGAGTCGCACCGGGGATCGCACGGCGCTCGCGGGAATCATGCGGCTGGTCGAGCAGGCCCAGGCTTCGCGCTCCCGCGCCCAGGTTCTGGCGGATCGTGCCGCGTCCTGGCTCACCTTCATCGCAATTGCTGCGGGGAGCATCACGTTTCTGGCCTGGCTCGCGGCGGGATCCACCACCGCCTACGCGGTTGAGCGGCTGGTGACCGTGCTGGTCATCGCCTGCCCCCATGCGCTGGGCCTGGCGGTTCCGCTCGTCATCGCCATCTCCACCAGCATGGGAGCTCGCGCGGGCCTGCTGGTTCGCGACCGGCGCGGACTGGAGGAGGCACGTCTGGTTCAGGTGGTTGTCTTCGATAAGACCGGGACCCTCACGCTGGGACAGCACCGTGTTGTCGGCCAGCAGTCCACGGCGAACATCACCGATGCCGAGGCGCTCCGCCTCGCAGCGGCCATTGAAGGGGATTCGGAGCATCCCGTGGCTCGGGCGATTGTGGCGAGCGCCCGGGAGGGGAGCCTCGAGATACCCGGAGCGTCCGGCTTCCGGGCGATTCCCGGACAGGGGGTGGAGGCGTCGATCGGAGGTCGGGCCCTCGCGGTCGGGGGGCCGAACCTTCTCCGGGAGCGCGGCGTGAAGCTGCCGCCGAATCTGGAAGAGTTCACGACGCAGGCCTCAGAGCGCGGCCAGAGCGTGGTCTATCTCGTCGAAGGCCAGCAGGCGATCGCTGGCTTCGCGGTGGCGGACGCCGTCCGGCCCGAGGCACCGGAGGCGGTCGCCAAGCTGCGGGATCTGGGAATCGAGGTCGCGTTGCTGACTGGGGACTCGCAAGCCGTGGCCGACACCGTCGCGCGCGAGCTCGGCATCACCACGGTATTCGCCCAGGTTCTCCCCGAAGCGAAGGCCGAGAAGATTCAGGAGCTGCAACGGCAGGGCAAGCGTGTTGCCATGGTGGGGGATGGCGTGAATGACGCACCAGCGCTTGCGACCGCGGACGTTGGAGTCGCAATGGGTGCCGGAACGGACGTCGCGGTCGAAGCGGGGCATGTCGTCCTGGTCCGGAGCGACCCTCGGGACATTCCCCGGCTAGTGACGCTGTCGCGGGTAAGCTATCGAAAGATGATCCAAAATCTGTGGTGGGCCGCCGGCTACAACATCGTCGCCATCCCGCTCGCAGCGGGAGTGCTGGCGCCGATCGGCATCGTCCTCTCTCCGGCCATCGGGGCCGTGCTGATGTCGGTGAGCACGGTGGTGGTCGCGGTGAACGCCCAGCTCATGCGGCGGGCGACGGTCTAGGCGAGCGACCGAGCACGCAGCAAACCTCCGCTTTTCAATCCACCCGCAGCACCCGCATCGGATCGACCCGGGATGCACGCGGACTGGCTCAGCGCACCTGAAAGGTGAGCGATGCCCACTTGGACTCGTAATCGACGCTGTCGCCCTGCACCCGGGTCATGTTGATGAACTTGATGTACCACGTGCCCGGTGTGCTCAACGGGATCGTCGCCACCCCCAGGGCGTCTGATCGAACGCTCTTCGGCTCGATGTTCGTCTCGGTTGCGGTGAGCCCCCCGTAGATCACCAACTGATTCGCGGCGGGCTTTCCATCCACCAGCGTCTTGATTCGGAGCGACGAGCCGCTCCCGAGCGAATACGGGTTCTCCACCGGCACGATCTCCGCCGGATACCCCAGCGCAGTCGCGAAGTGGGCGCTTCGGGCACTCCCCACCTGGACGAGGGCCTTGACGTGCTTGTGGTACCGCTCGCGCGCCGATTTTCCCATCTCGCCCGCCTTCTGGCGCGCCTCGAGCGCGTCGGGGATTCCGTCTTCCTTGAGGTACATGTTGAAGTCGTCCGCGGAAAGGTCAATGACGCTGGGACGGGTGGACACCCCGATGACGTATGTTCCCGCCCCGCGAGTGTGAATGTGAAAGGTGCTCGTGTCGCCGGCGACCGACCATTCCGCCGTATCGAGCGCGATCCGTCGGACCGGCGTCAGGACGCTTGCGTCGGCCAGCCGGTTCCGCGCGATGGAATTCTCGCTCCTCGTGAAGGTGCCATTGAGCACCCGCACCCGCACCTCGGAGTTCTCCGGGGCGAAGTACCTGGTCGGCTTGAGAAACAGGTCGTGCGCCGCCGCGACGGTGACCGCGGTGAGGAGGAGGCCCGCGCCAAGCAGAACGGCGCGTCCGGTCTTCCGATTCCGTGCAAACATGAGTTCTCCTTACTGCTGGGGTGATGTAGTCGTGCTATCCGAGGCCGCTGCCGCATCGGCGGCCGCGTCCGCCGCCACCTCCTTGGCCAATCGGGTCTTGATCTCGCCCATGCGGGTCAGGCCGAGGACTCGTCCGACCCCGGTCGCGTCGATGCCGTATTCCGCAGGCAAGACGACTGTGACCAGCAGGAGCACTGCGACCGCGAGGGCGATCAGCGTCGAGCGCAGCAGTCTCCGCGGAGACGCCGGCGCGATCGGGATCATCTGGGGACTGGACATAGCCGAAACCTTACCCGAGAAGGAAGTAGCCGGTCAACTGGACCCCCATCAACACGAATCCTGCCGACATGAGGGCGACGTTTGCAGTCCAGGCGTGCCGCCCGAAGCTCGGCGTGCTTCGCCAGTGGGCCATCACGAGGAGGATGGCGCTCAAGGCGAGGAGCTGACCGATCTCGACGCCGACGTTGAACGCGATCAGGTTGGGAACCAGCCCCTCCGGGGAGACCTGGAAATCCAGGATCTTGGTTGCCAGGCCGAACCCGTGGCAGAAGCCGAAGATCAAGGTGGCCCCCTTGGTACTCGGTTGGTAGCCGAACCACGCCTTGAACGCGCCCAGGTTGTCCAGCGCCTTGTAGACCACCGATAACCCGATGATGGCATCGACAAGATATGCGCTGACGCGTACTCCGGTCAGGACCCCGATCAGCAGCGTAGTCGAGTGGCCGATGGCGAACAGGGTGACGTAGAGACCGACATCGCGGAGGCGGTAGAGGAAGAAAATGACTCCGAACAGAAACAGGAGGTGGTCATAGCCGGTGACCATGTGCTTGGCGCCCAGATAGGCGAACGGCACCAGCAGCACGCCGGACACCTCCTGGAGGTATCCCTTATCTCCCGCGGCCACCCCATGGGCAACGGCCTCAGTGGGAAATCCGGCCATCGCCAGGAAGGCGACGGTTAGAGTGAGTGTCAGCCATCTGGTCATGCCTTATGACCCGCCAGACTATAGAGTGCCGGCAGCACCAGCATGTTGAGCGCGGTCGCCGAGAGTAACCCGCCCAGGATCACGATGGCCATCGGGGTCTGCAGCTCGTTTCCCGGCTTGCCGCCGCCAATCGCCAGCGGAATGAGCGCGAGCCCTGCAGTCAGCGCCGTCATGAGAATCGGCGAGAGCCGTTCCAGCGAACCTTTCACGATGGCCTCTCGCAGCGGCAGCCCTTCGGAGAGCAGCCGCTGGTAGTGCGCCACCAGCAGGATGCCGTTTCGGGTCGCGATGCCGAACAGGGTGACGAATCCCACCAGGGAGGCAATGCTGACAATCCGGCTGGTGAGCAGCACCGCCAGGACCCCGCCGATCAGCGCCAGCGGCAGGTTGGCCATGATGAGCGCGGCCGACCGCGCCGAGCGAAATTCGCTGTAGAGAATGAGCACAATGAGCGCCAGGGAAATGACCGAGAGGGCGCCGATCGTCCGGGTGGCGGACGCCTGGCTCTCGAACTGCCCGCCGTAGCTGACATGATAGCCGGCCGGCATGACGACCTGGGCCGCGACCGCCCGCTGGATGTCAGCCACTGTGCCGCCGAGATCGCGGCCGCTCACGTTGGCCTGCACTACGATCTTCCGCTGCACGTTCTCGCGGGAGATGGTGTTGGGGCCCCGGTCCACCGTCACGTCGGCGAGCTGCGAGAGCTGGGCGCGCTGGCCGACCGGCGTATCGAGCATCACACCGGCGATGGCCTCCGCGCTCGAGCGGAGCGCCTCCGGAAAACGCACCACCAGATCGTAGCTCCGGCCCTGCTCCAGGACCTGGGAAACCACCTCACCGTTGAAGGCCACGTCGATCGCTTCCGCCAGATCCCCCACCGTCATGCCGTAGCGGGACAGCGCGAGCCGGTTTCCGCGAATCCGGAGCTGCGGAACGTCGATCTGTTGCTCGAGCTGCAGATCCGCAACGCCGGAAACGCCTGCCATGGCGTCGCGGACCCGGCCGCCGATCTGCCGGAGCTGATAGAGATCAGGTCCGAAGATCTTGACCGCGATATTCGCGCGGGTACCCGACAACATGTGGTCGATCCGGTGCCCGATCGGCTGGCCGATGGTGACATTGGTGCCCGGGATGGCGGCGAACTCCCGCCGCAGGTCGTCGAAAAGCGCTTCCTTGTCGATATCCGGCTTGAGCGTGACGTCCAGCTCCGCCGCGTTGACACCCTGGGCATGCTCGTCGAGCTCGGCCCGGCCCTGGCGCCGGTCGGTGTTCACCACGGCCGGATTGGCGAGCAGAATTTCCTCGACCCGGCGCCCGATCGCGTCGGCCTCCGCCAGCGAGGTGCCGGGAACGGTGACCACCGACACGGTCAGCGCACCCTCGTTGAACTCCGGCAGGAAGGAGCTTCCCAGAAGGGGAGTGAGCGCGAGCGTGCCGACCAGCGCGAGCCCCGCCCCTGCCAGCACCGCCTTGGGACGGGCGAGCACCCCCTCGAGGATGTTGGCGTAGTGCCGCTTGAGCCACGTCACCAGCCGGCTCTCATGCTCCAGCCGCACGCCCTTCGAGTTGGGCAGCAGCAGCAGGCACAGGACCGGCGTCACCGTCACCGCTACCGCCAGCGACGCGAGAATGGACACCACATAGGCAAAGCCCAGCGGTTGCAGCAGCCGTCCCTCGACCCCGCCGAGGAAGAAGAGGGGGAGGAACACCACGATGATGATCAGGGTCGCGTTGACGATCGAGGCCTGGATTTCCCGGGTGGCCTCGAAGACGACTGTGAGCGCCGCCTGCCGCGATTCGGGCGGCTTGTGATGGTTCTCCTTAAGCCGGCGGAATACGTTCTCCACGTCGATGATGGCGTCGTCCACCAGCGCCCCGATAGCAATCGCCATCCCGCCCAGCGTCATGGTGTTGATGGTGATGCCGAGGAGTTTCATGGCGAAGATGGCGACCACCAGCGAGAGCGGAATGGCCAGCAGCGAGATCGCCGTCGCGCGAAGATTCCACAGGAAGAGAAAGAGGATCACCACCACCAGCACCGCCCCGTCCCGGAGCGCCGCGAGCACGTTCTCGATCGACACCTGGATGAAGCTCGACTGCCGGAAGAGTTCGGAGTGAATCACCATCCCCGTTGGCAGCGTCCGCTGGATATCCATCAGCTCCGCCTCGATGAGGCGGGTGAGCTCCAGGGTGTTGGCGCCGGGCTGCTTCTGAACCGCCAGGACCACACCGGGTTTCGCGTTGATCGACCCATCACCGTACTTAGGCGCCACCCCGAGCGAGACATCCGCCACCTGACCCAGCAAAATCGGCACGCCGTTCCGGACCTTGACCACGGTGAGGGCGATATCGTCGACACTCTCGATCCGTCCGATGCCGCGGACCACATACTCCTGCCCCTGGCTCATGAACACGCCGCCGGGCGCGTTCGCGTTGGACGCCCCGGCGGCCTTCACGATTTCGGCAAGGGTGACCCCGGCCGTCAGCATGCGCGCCGGATCGGCCAGGACCTGGTATTGCCGGACTTCGCCGCCGATAGGAACCACCTGTGCCACGCCCGGCACCGCGAGGAGCCGGCGGCGGAGGGTCCAGTCCGCGACGGTGCGGAGCTCCTGAGGCGATTGGGTGCCGGTGAGCCCGATCATCATGATCTCGCCCATCACCGACGACACCGGCGCCAGGATCGGCGGTGAAACGCCCGCTGGTAAGCCGCCGGCGATGGTCTGAAGCTTCTCGGAGACGATCTGCCGATCGCGGAAGATGTCGGTGCCCCACTCAAACTCGACCCAGACCACCGAAATGCCCTGCGCGGTCGACGAGCGTACCCGCCGGACTCCGGTGGCCCCGTTGACCGCCGTTTCGATCGGGAAGCTGACCAAAGCCTCGACCTCTTCCGGAGCCATCCCGTGTGCCTCGGTGAGCACGGTGACGGTCGGTGCCGTGAGGTCGGGGAAAACGTCCACCGGCATCCGAGAGGCGGTCCAGGTACCGGTCGCCAGCAGCAGCGCGGCGAGCGCCACCACCAGCACCCGGTTCCGGAGCGACCACGCAATGAGCTTGCTCAGCATTGATTGTCGCTCCTAATGCGCGTGACCCTCGGCGGGGACGCTGGTGGAGAGTGAAGCCAGGCGAACCTGGTAGGCGGCGCCGGTGACCACCCGGTCACCCGGTTTGAGTCCGCCCAGGATCAAGACGCGATCCCCTTCCCGCCCGCCGAGCCGGAGCTCTCGCTTTTCGAACAGCTCCCCTTCAACCTGCACATAGGCGATGGGCCGGCCGTCCTCATCGAGCACCGCGGAAGCGGGAACCACCAGACCGATCACCCGCCGCCCGGACCGGACGGCGGCGCGCGCGTTGGCTCCGATGGTGATGGCGCCCGATGGATTGGCGATCTCGTACACCACCGGGATGGTCCGGGTCATCGAATCCAGCATGCTGCCGCGCGAGATCATCCGGCGGGCCTCGTGGATGCGTTCCGATCCTTCGAGCCGAAACACGGCGCCCGAGCCGGGGCGCACGTCGCCCACGCGCGCGGTGGGGACGTTCACCGCAAGCCAGACCACCGACGGGTCCACGATGGAAAACAGCACGTCGCCGGGGGAAACTCGTGCGCCCGGCACGATGTGCCGTGCCGTCACCTCGCCGGAAATTGGGGCGCGGATCGGAAGGCGCCCGTCGGCGGTGAGCGCGCCGCCTCCCGCAAGGCCGGCGAGCGCCTCCCGGGCCACCTGCTGCCGGATCTCCGCCTCTTGCACCCGCCTCTCGGGCACTGCCTCGACGGCGAACAGCCGCTTTGCCCGGGCGTACTCGGCTTCCGCTTCCCGGAGTGCGCCACGCGCTTCCGCGTAGGCGCTCCCGGCATCGCCCAGCGAAGGGATGAGAGAGACCAGCACCTGGCCTCGCGCCACCCGCTGCCCAGGGATGGGCGATCGGGCCGCGCCTCCGGCGTCGAGCAGCCCGGCAATCGGCGCTGCCACCTGGGCAAAGCGGCCCGCCGCCGGGACCACACTGCCGGTGACCTCGAACGACTCCATCAGCGAATCCTCGCGAACGAATTCCGTGCGAAAGCCCTCAATCTTCCACTGCTGCTCCTTGAGGAAGGCGACGCCTCCGGTGCCGCCTCCGCTCTCTGGCGGTATCTCGGCGGCAGTTGTATAGGCCCGGAGCCCGGGAACCGAGATCACATCGCGAGTCTGGGGGCTCTCGATGGTGATGGTGAGGTTCCAGACTCCGGGCCTGGGGAATTCCGGTGCGGGGCCATAAATGCCCGGCGCACGCGGCGTTTCCTGGACGACCGTGAATCCCTCGCCACCCCCCTCGGGATCGAACCGGAAGGACACCTTGCCGGACCTGAGCGGGGCAAAGTCGGTCAAGTCGGTGAGATGCACGTTGAACTTGGCCGACTGGCCCACGATGAGCCCCGGGTATTCCATGAAGAGCTCGGTCGAGTCGGTCCAGAGGGTGACTGAGCCGCCCGGAGGCGCGGCGTCCGCCTCGGGAGGAGCGCTCGAGCCGCCTCCGCAACCCGCGATGGTCACACCGGCGAGCAGAAACACTGAGCGCAGTGACATGATCGGATCCTCAGTTGAGACGGGCGCCAACGGCCCGTTCCAGGGCGGCGCGCTGAATGACATATTCGGCCTGGAGTGTGGCAAAGCCGGATTCGGCCTCCTGATACGCGCGCACGGCGTCGAGCCATTCCACGAGGGAGATCTCCCCTTCGGTGTAGGCCGCTTCGGCGGCGCGAAGCGCGGCGCGCGAAGCCTCGCCGAGCTGGGGACGAATCGCCTCGATCTGTTCCTGGACGGCGTGCATCGCCGCCCAGGCCGACGCCACGTCTCTCATGACGCCTCGACGGATACGATTCGCCTCGGCGGAGCGCTCCCGGCCTTCGGCTTCGAATGCCAACGACGCGGCGCGGCGGCTGTCCCAGAGCGGCATCGGCAGCGAAAGCTGGAGGACGAAGCCGTTGCTGTTCGAGGTCCCGCCGGCGGCTCGCTCATTCTTGAATCCGAGGCCGGCCGACGGGCCGGGGAACGACTCCCGCCGGGCGGCACGGGCGTCCGCGGCACTCGCTTCGATTTCCGCCAGGGCGGCGCGTACCTCCTGGCGAGACCGGATGGCGATGGCCCGAAGGGAATCGAGCGGTGGCGTCGCCGGAGGAATCGGGAGTGCATCCTCCAGTCGAAGTCCGAGCGTCAGGACCGAATCGCCGGCGGCGCCAAGAAGCGCGGCCAGCGCGAGCCGCGCGGTCCGGCTGGCAAGCTCCGCTTGCGCGTGGAGCGTCGCGTAGCGCGCCGCCTCGAGCCCGATCCGGCGGCTGGCGTAGCCGGAGATGTCCCCGCTCGCCAGTCGATCGGCGGTGACGCGCTGCGCGCGAACGAAGGCGTCGGCGGCTTCGCGTGCACGCGCGGCCCGCTGATCGGCCGCGACGGCCGTCGCGTACGCGCGGGTGACCTCATATGTGAGCTCGGCCTCGCGAACGGCCAGCCGAGCGACGGCGGCTTCTCGCCGCAAACCTGCTGCCTCACGCCTGGCGCCGCGCTGGCCGCCGAAGTCAAGCCGCTGCTCGAACAGCGCGATGTTCTGCCAGTTGGTGAGCCCGCCGCCGGAGGTCTGCTCACGGGCGTAGGTCAGCACCGGGTTCGGGAAGGCGTCGGCCTGGCGTTCCCGCGCGGCCGCCGCCTCCACGGCCGCGCGAGCGGCGATGAGGTCGGGACTCGTCTGAATCGCGCGGGCCCGCGCTTCTTCGAGGGAGAGTACCTGGGCCGGGAGTGTTGATACCCCAAGGCCCGAGGTCATAAGGACGCACATCGTCCAACGTCGGCGCCAATGACACATACGAGTTCCGTATCGATAAACCCCGGGCTGGCCCGGAGATGGTGGTAGGCGGCGAGCGCGGCATGGTGCCGTCTCACGTTGCCCGCAAGAATGTCAGGTTGTCTGTGGTGGCTCAGGCGCGCCGGAATACCGGGCACCCGGCAGAGAGCTATGCGCGGGGAGGGGCGCGGGGCTGGGTTGTGTGAGCGAAGATTGGACTCGCGCGGGCTGGAGCGCCCGGGAAGACCGGGCTGCGAACCGTGAGGGTCTCAATCGGGAGTTCCAAACCCGGGGCGGGGGGCGCGACGACCGCGAGAATGAGGTTTCCGCCCGGTCTTACCGGTGACTGGGAAACGGGATGCTCGTGGCCCGCCTCCTCGGTTGAGGCCAGAATGGAAGGCGAGCCTGCGTCCGCAGGGTACCGGGGGTGCTCCGACATCTCGTGCGTGTCGTGGGCCGCTTCGAGATGCAGGACGGCGTGTCCAAGCTCCCATGCGGGCTCGAAGGAACCCGCCACGAGGAGCAGCGCGACTGAGAGAATGCGGGTCAGTCCGGGCCGAGGCATGGGAAAATGATAGCGCGGTCGCGCCGCTGACGCCAACGATGCAGCGCGACCAGTGACCAGATCGCCTCGATCAGCCCGAACGGCCACGCCCCTTGCAGAAAACCGTAGACCGAGCCGAGCGCACATGCCCCTGCAAAGCCAAGAATGTACCACCGGCTCTTCGCCTCGAGCCCATAGGTCACCAGCATCGCCGTCACCGCGAACAGCCCGAACCCCGTCAGCCGATCCATCACGTCAGCCCGCTGGAGCCGGGGGGTCCCCAGTCCGAAAGAGACAGTAGCTGAACGCCTGCGTTCGGCCGTCCGGGGTGTGGTGTTCCTCGCGGTGGCTGCTGAGGAGACGGAACCAGGCGCCCAGCTCCGCCTGCAGCTCTTCCGGCGCATAGCGTGCCACGTCGAGTCCGCTGCACCGGGCGGGTCCATCCGGCGCGAAGGTGGCGATCAGCACATGTCCTCCCGGCAGCACCGCGTGCCGAGCCTGCGCAACGTATCGTCGTCGGTCGGAAGGGCGGGTCAGAAAGTGAAAGACCGCGCGATCATGCCAGAGATCGAACTCGCCCGCGCGGAACGGCGTTTCCAGCACGTCCGACTCGAGCCACGTCACCGGCGCGACCGCTGCGCCGAGACGTACCCGGGCCGCAGCCAGCGCGAGTCCGGAGAGGTCGAGCACCGTGAGTCGGTGGTAGCCTGCCGCGAGAAGGCCGTCGACCAGCGTCGATGCACCCCCACCCACGTCGATGATCGCCGCGGAGGTGTCGGGTGCCGCGCGCCGGATCAAGCCCAGCGATAGCGTGAGCTCCGGCTGATACCAGCTCACGTGCTCTGGTGAGGTGCTTCGGTATACCCGGTCCCAGTGAGCTTTGCTATCCACGGGGCCTAGGCGGCGCTCGTTCGGGCACAGAGCACGACTTCCCAGAAAAGCCCTCGATGAATCTTCAGGGGAGCCATTCCGGCCGCCCCGAGCAGCGCGTAGATCACTGGTACCGGGTGTACGAAGCTCCGAAACGGATTCCCCGCCCGGGCCCGCCGGGAGTTCTCCCAGCGCATCATCAACCGGGTGAACCAGCGGTCGCGGGGAAAACTTCCCGCCCAATAGTGGCGCGCTTTCGCTGCCGTTGCCTGCACGAGGGATTGGAGCGCAGGATAGCAGCAGATGACCCGGTCCAGCGTGACGAGGTCGGCGGGTGTGAGTTGCGGGGCGACGTCGACGACATCGCCATGTACGAACGTGATCCGGTCCGACTGCCCTCGCCGAATGGCTTCATCCCGCGCGGCTTCCACATAGGCGACCGCTGCCTCGACGTGAACTGCCGATAAGGTGCCGCGGGCGAGGAGCTCGTGGTGGAGAACCCCAATCCCGGCGCCGATGTCGAGCAGGGTATCCGCTCGCACCTGCGATTCGGCCAGCATTCGCAAAAGGCGCCGGGCGGTTCCCGTTGGTCCCCGGCGCTGGTATCGGCGGAGCTCGGTTTGGGCGCGAACCGACGTGAAATGGCGGTCGGCCGAGGCGCAGCAACATGCGGAAGCCATCGTATGATTCCTGACCCCGGTGTCAGGTGCCGACTGGCTTCAGCGCGGTCATCATGACCGCCTTGACGCCGAAGGCTTCCGCCGAGGCCTGGGTCGACGCCTTGCGAAAACGGAATCGCGGCACGACCGCGGAGCGCACCCGGGTGAAGCCGGTCTCCTCCAGCAGCCTGAACATCTCTCCCTCCGGGAGAGCGCCGCCGATTCAGCTGGCCCAGAGTTTAGGGTCGTTCACGATGGATTGCGACAATTGCTTGGCGCTGACGATATCCGTGATCGAGAGCCGCCCACCCGGCCTCAGGACCCGGAACAACTCTTCAAGAACCCGGCGTTTGCGAAAGGACAGATTGATCACGCCGTTGGAGAGGACGACGTCCACCGCGGCATCCGGGAGGGGGATATTCTCCATCGCGCCGGTGCGGCACTCCATCCGGGCGCCCGTTGCCGCCGCGTGCGCCTCGGCCTTCCGGCACATCGAGGGATTGAGGTCGAGGCCAATCACTGCCCCCGTCGGCCCGACCTGCCAGGACGCGATGATCGAATCGAGCCCGGCGCCGCTGCCAAGATCCAGCACGGTTTCGCCGGGCTGGAGGTTGCTCCGCTGGTGCGGGTTCCCGACACCCGCAAAGGAGTCGACTGCTCCAGGGGGCGCGCGGTCGAGCCACTCCGGGGCGTACTCGAACAGCTCTGCTGCCTCGCGCCCATGGAAGAAGTGGAACTCGCTCCGGGGATTGTCGGCCACCTCCTGATACATCCGCAGGATCTCGTCCTTGAGCACTCCCTCCAGCGTGGTTTGGAGCTCGACAGGATCGGTCATGAGCAACCCTTGCTGGTGTGCGGGGAGAATCTGGGTCGTCCGGGCAAATCCTGCAATCGCGTACCTCGGGCTTCGAGCTGCCACGGGCGAAATCAAACTGACCCACTACTCGCGTTCAAGCGCCCCTTGACCTTATACCATACTACAGGGTGTATGCTACCTCAGTGGAGGCTGAACGGTATGGTCCTCACCATTGGGCAATTAGCGGAGTCCGCTGCGGTCAATATCCAGACGGTGCGGTACTACGAGCGGCTCGGCCTGGTCGCGCCACCGCCCCGTACCAAGAGTGGCTACCGGCAATACGATCTGGCGACGGTGAGGCGGCTTCGTTTCATCAAGAAGGCCCAGGAGCTCGGATTCTCCCTCGGGGACATCAAAGAGTTCCTCGCACTCCGCATTTCCGACCCGTCGGCGTGCGGCGCCGTTGAACACAAGGCCCAGGAAAAGATCCTCGTGATCAAGACCAAAATCACCGAGCTGACACGACTCCAAGCGATCCTCCGAAAACTGGCGGCGTCGTGCAGGGCCCGCGAGCGCACCACAGAGTGTCCCATTCTCGATCTCCTGGGAGATGAATATGTTGGCGGAACGTAGGTCCGCCACAGCGGCCACGGGGGGGGTACTCGCAGCGGTCGGTTCTGCCCTCTGCTGCGTGGGGCCGCTTGTTGCGGTTGTGTTGGGGGTTAGTGGGGCGGGCTTCGCTTCCACCTTCGAGCCACTTCGACCGTTCTTTCTTGTCGGAGCAGCCGCAAGTTTAACGTGGGGGTGGGTCACGGTGAAACGGGAAGACCGTTGGGCTTGCGAACCAGGGCGTCCATGCGCGTCCCCCGTCGCGCGGCGCCGGATGAAGCGCTGGTTGATGATCGCCACGATCCTCGTAATTGTTCTCGCCACGTTTCCCGCGTGGTCGAAATTCGTACTGTCCTAAACACGGAGAATTCCACAATGGTACATCTGAAGATTGCCGCGGCTGCCGTTGCCGTCCTGTTCGGCACGGCGAAACTGTGCGACGTCTGCGGCCCCGAAAAGGCCGCGGCGCAGGCTGCCGTTTCCACCGTCACGTCGGTGCAAGACACGGCGACGGTTCGGCTCCACATCTCAGGGATGACGTGCGGGAGCTGCCCGGTAACCGCACGGATCGCACTTGAGAAGGTGCCGGGAGTCCTCACCGCGAAGGTGACCTTGGCGGACAGCCTCGGAATCGTTCGGTACGATTCCAGCAAAGTGAAGCCCATCACCATCGCCACCGAACTCACCCGTCGGACTGGATACGGAGCCCGCGTCATCCCCGACTCTGCTGTCAAGTCGCAGCGGCCGTGAAGGACTTCGAACGCTTTGATCTGGTGATCTTGGGCTCGGGCTCGACCGCGTTCGCGGCTGCGCTGCAGGCCCAAGAGCTGGGCAAGACGGCCCTGATGATGGAGGAGCGCACGGTCGGCGGAACCTGTGTCAACCGCGGTTGTCTCCCTTCCAAGAATTTGATCGAGGCCGCCAAACTACTTCACGACGCGCGCAACCCGCGCTATCCGGGTCTCTCGCCGACTGACCCTCAGCTTGACTTTGCCCGCCTCATAGCGCAAAAGGACGAGGTCATCCAAAGCTACCGCAAGAAGAAATACGAGAGCCTGGTTGGCGGACGCATCCGGATCGAGAGCGGTCACGCCCGATTCGTCGATCCTCACGCAGTAGAGGTCGGCGGAAAGAGACTCGAAGGAGCCACGATCCTCATCGCCACCGGCGCTCGCCCCGTTCAACCGAAAGGAGTGGACGGACTGTCCGACGTTCCATATCTGACGAGCGACCTGCTGACGAGCGGCGAGGCTGGGGAGCTAACGGAGCTCCCTGCCTCGCTTCTGGTTCTGGGCGGCGGATACATTGCTCTGGAGCTTGGCCAGATGCTTCGCCGATTCGGCTCTGACGTCACCATCCTCGAGCGCAGCGAGGAAATCCTCTCGCGAGGATACGAGCCAGAAATCGGCCCGGTGGTGAGGGCGATTTTGGAAGAGGAGGGCATTCGGGTCGTGACCGGGGCCACCACCCGCTCGGTTCGGAGAGACGGCTCCGGAATCGTCGCGGAAGTCGAGACCCGAAACGGGGTCGAGGAGCATCGGGCATCCAAGCTCCTTGTCGCGACGGGCCGCCGCCCGAACTCGGATCAACTCGACCTCGAAAAGGCGGGTGTCCTGGCCGGCGAAAAGGGAGAGATTCCGGTCGACCGTTACCTGCGTACGAACGTGCCGCACATCTTCGCCGCCGGTGACGTGATCGGCTCAGAGGCGGGGAGCCAGATGGCGACTCCGGTGGGAGCCCACGACGGTGTGATCGCGGCGCACAACGCTCTGTCCGATGGAGAACCGCGCACCGTGGACCATCGGGTCATTCCGCGCACTATCTTCACCGATCCGCAGGTCGCCGTCGTCGGGATGACGGAACAGGAGGCGGTCGCGGCGGGGCACGCGTGCTGGTGCAACACGCTTCCGATGTCTCTCGTCCCCCGCGCCGCCGCCATCCGTAATACCCGCGGTCTCGTCAAGATGGTCGCCGACGCGAAGACGGACGAAGTGCTCGGCGTCTCGATGGTGGGGCAGAGCGCCGGCGAGGTTATTCACGAGGCGGCGATGGCGCTGCGGTTCCGCGCCAGGCTTCAAGACTTCATCGACCAGCTCCACGTCTATCCGACGATGGCCGAAGCGTTGAAGATCGTGGCGATCTCTCGTTTCAAGGACCCGGCCAAGCTCTCCTGCTGCGCGGAATAGTGGGCGCGCCGGTGCATGGACCGTGCGCCAACCGGTCACCTTGAATGGCCGTCGGCTCGCGCAAGGATCACCGCCGGACTACCTTTGGATATGCGGGCAATCCTGGCGACTGCACTGCTCTTCCTCCAATTTCAGCCGATCCTCGGCGTGGCCCTCTGTAGTGCCATGAGTGGAGCCGAGGGAGATCAGATGGAAGCGGGATGTCCGATGCCCGGGGCGGGTGGGGGAGAGGACTTTCACCTCGGGGATGGTTGGTCCTCGCCCAACACCTCCCACGAGTGTGTCTTTGCCGACGCATGCGCGACGCCACCGAACGCGGTCCGCGCCGTGCGCCTCGCGATTGTCAGCGTCCCTGCCCAGTACCATCTCGCTGTCCGGCCCCCGGACCTTTTCCTTCCCACTGAAGGCCGTTCTCCGCCGGTTCCCCCTCCCAAACCGTAACCCCAGCAAGCCCCACATTCGTTCGCGAGGACCATCCGCGGTATCCCCTGTCGAGGGGGCGGAGCATGTCGCGTCGTCGCGCCCCCGTCAATCTGCTGAGGTTCGGCATGTTCGTTCCATGCACCGGCATAACCCGCAAAGCACCCGCGGTCCTGGCTGTGGTCTGCTTGGTCACCGCAAACCTCGTGGCGGCGCAGAGCCAGGCCTCGGCACTCGAGGCGCGACCACTGACCCTCCCCGCGTTGCTGGAAAGGGTACGCACGCAGCACCCGCTGGTGCGGGCCTCCGACTCCCGGGTCGCCGCCGCGCGGGGCGCGCGGCGGGCCGCCGGCGTTTTTCCCAACCCGATTCTGGGACTCGGCGTTGAAAACGCCGCGCTCCCCGGACGCGGGCCAGTCTTCGGCATGAACCGGGAGGTCATGGCGAGTGCGACACTCCCCCTCGAATTCCTCTACCAGCGGGGCGCCCGAGTCCGCCGTGCCAACGAGCAAGTCGATGCCGCGCGCGCTGACGCGTTGGCGGACCGCCAGGGGATCGCGCTGGACGCCATCCGTGCCTACTATCGCGCAGTATTGGCCCGGGTGGAGCTGGCGACCGCGGAGGATCTCGCGGCGTGGCTCGACTCGCTGGTGACGTACAACCAGAACCGGGTGGCAGAGGGCGTGACAGGAGAAGCGGAGCTGATCCGCACCGAGCTGGAGCGCGACCGGGCCTCGGCGGACCTCACGATCAAGCAGACGGTGGCGATCCAGGCGCAGGCCGATGTTGCCGCGTTCTACGGCGATTCAACCGCGGCCGGCCCCGCAAGCGCACCGGTCGCGCCATCGGATCTCCCCTTGGAATCTCGGGCCGCCAGCGGCTCGACGCCGAGAGGCATTCGCCCCGAAGTGCAGTCGGCTCGAGCACGTCTCGCTGCAGCCGGAGCGGGGATCGGGGTTGCACAGTCCATGCTGATCCGGGACCTGAGCGCGATGGCGGGACTCAAGCGGAGCGTCGGTACCACCACACTCCTGGCCGGGGTGAGTCTGCCATTGCCGCTGGTAGATCAGAACCGCGGCGAAGTCGCGCGCGCCCGGGCCGAGCGGGACCTGGCGACCTTCGAGCTCGCCGCGACCGAGCGCCGGGTGCACGCCGAGCTTGTCGGGGCGATCGAGGCGGCCCGTCTGCTCACCGAGCGAGTCCATGTGTTACGGGGGCCCGGAGACACGGCATCACCTGGCGAGCGGGTGCGCTATCTCGCCCGGGCCGACGAGGCAAGGCGCATCGCGCTCGGCGCCTACCGCGAAGGCGCCGTGCCGCTGCTTTCGGTGCTGGACGCCGCCAGAACCTGGGGCGACGCCCGCATGACCTACTACCGCACCCTGTACTCTCAGCACGAGAGCGTCCTGGCGCTCATGGTGGCCGAAGGGCGTGATCTCTTCAGCGAAGTTCCCGCATTGGTCGGGCCAACAGCTTCGAGGGGGATACCCCGATGAAAAAATATGGAGTGATGGCTCTGGCACTGCATGGCGCACTCGCGGCGGGATGTTCACGCGAAGCTCCTCCGGCAGACGGCAAGGGCGAGCGGCGGGATACCCGAGAAATCGCCCTCACCGCGGCGCAGGTCGGCCACGGGAATATCCGGTGGGCGCCTGCCGAGGGTCCGGAAGCCTCACCGGACGGCCAGGCATCGCCGTCGATGGTGGCGAGCCTGCCTGGCCAGCTGGGCCCTGACGAGGACCGGACGGCGCGGCTCGGTGCTCCGGCGGAGGGACGCGTTCTCGCGGTGCGGGTGAGCCCCGGCGATCGAATTCGCAGGGGCCAGGTTCTTGTCACCCTCCAAAGCCCGGAGGGGGCCACCGCCCAGTCCGACCTGAGCAAGGCTCTGTCCGCGGTGAGCTCGAAACGAGCCCAGGCGAAGTATGCGACGAGCGCGCGGGAGCGGGCCGAACGGCTTCTCGCGCTGAAGGCGATCCCGCGGCAGGACTACGAGCGCGCCATCGCGGATGATCAGCTTGCGCAGAGCGAGCTTGCACAGGCCGAGTCCGAGGTCCGGCGCACCCGGGCGACGGCGGCGGCTCTGGGTGCGACCGATGCATCCGGCGGAGAGATCGCGCTCCGGGCTCCAGCGAACGGTGTGGTCCTGGAGCGCACGGCAGTCCCCGGCTCCGTGGTGGAGGCAGGCGCCCCTCTCATCGTGGTGACCGACCCCTCGAATCTCTGGCTGAGCGTCGACGCCCCGGAAGCGGCGGTCGGCCTGCTGCGGACCGGACTCATGCTGCGATTCACGGTACCGGCCTATCCCGCCGACACGTTCGCGGCCCGGATCACCGCGGTCGGAGCCGGGCTCGACCCGGCAACGAGAAGGCTGCCCATTCGTGCGAGCGTGGCGAACGCTTCCGGGAGGCTCAAGCCGGCCATGCTCGCCGCGGTGATGGTTCCCGTTTCGCTCGGTGCTTCAGGCACGTCCGCGAGAGGCGCCGGCGACAGCGGGGCGGTGATGCTCCCGGCCGACGCGGTGCAGCTCTTTCGAGGAGCGCCCACGGTCTTCATCGCCATGCCCGACGGCAAGGGTGGCGCGCACTTCATGGCCCGGTCAGTGGAGATCGTCGCACGGGCGGGGGGGCGGGTCACGATAGCCGGCGGCATTGCGCCGGGTGATGTGGTCGTCACGCAGGGGGCCTTTGCGGTGAAGGCGGCACTCGAAAAGGGCGGCATGCCCAAGATGGAGATGTGATATGGGCCCGTTGATCGATCGGTTGATCACGGCGTCCATCCGCCACAGAGTCGGCGTGCTTGCAGGAACCGTGATGCTTGTCATCGCTGGTGGATGGGCGTTCGCCACACTTAATACCGACGCCTTCCCGGATTTGACTCCGAACCAGGTCCTGGTGATGACGACGATACCGGGCCTCTCTCCAGTCGAGGTGGAGCAGCAAGTCACGTTCCCGATAGAAATCGCCATGCTCGGGCTTCCGGGCACGACCGGCCTCCGTGCCATCTCGAAGGCGGGGCTCTCGGTCGTGACCGTGGGCTTTGAGGACGGCGTCGAGCTCTACTTTGCGCGGGCGCAGGTGCAGCAGCGGGTGCAGGACGCCCGGAGCACGTTGCCGGCAAACGCCCAGCCGATGCTCGGGCCGCCCGCCACAGCCATGGGAGAAGTCTTCCAGTACCTGGTTGAATCGACCGACACCACGAATGGGGAGGTCCAGGCGGCGGGGTCGGATACCCTCACCCTGCTCGCGCTCACCAACGCGCAGGAATACATCGTGAAGCCCCTGCTGCGGACGGTGCCCGGGGTTGCGAACGTGAATACCTGGGGCGGCATGCTGCAGCAATTCGAGGTGCTCGCCGACCCGGGCAAGCTGGCCGGCTACCAGCTCACCCTTCAAGACCTCGAAACCGCGCTGGCTAGGAACAATGTCAACTTCGGCGGAGGCTACATCGAAGATCGCGGCGACCGGCTCACCCTGCGGGGCCTGGGGCGGGTGTCGGATACCGCCGGCATCGCGCGGGTGGTTGTGGCGACTCGTAACGCCACACCGGTGCGCATCGGCGACGCCGCGCGGGTGACGGTAGGACCCGGACTTCGGGACGGGGCGGTCTCGCGCGATGGGCGGGGTGAGGCGGTGTCCGGGACGGTGCAGATGCTCAAAGGCGCCAACGGGAGAGAAGTCGTCGGTCGGGTTCTCAAGCGGCTGGAGGAGATCCAGCCCCTGCTCCCTCCCGGCATGCGGGTCCGGCCGTTCTACAATCAGGGAGACGTGGTCGCGCGGACATCCCGGACCGTCTTCACGAATCTGCTCGAGGGCGGCCTGCTCGTTATCGCCATTCTGTTTCTCTTTCTCCGGAATATCCGTGCTTCGCTGCTGACGGCCTCCGTGATTCCTCTCGCGCTCCTCGGCGCATTCCTGGCCATGAAGCAATTCGGGGTGACGGCGAATCTGATGAGCCTCGGCGCTCTCGACTTCGGATTGCTGGTCGATGCCTCGGTTGTCATCGTCGAAAACATCGTCCGTCGGCTGCACGGCCTGTCCCCTTTGCCGGGGCCTGAGTATGCGGCGGAGCGGCAGCGCACCATGCGGGAGGCGGCGCTCGAGGTCGGCCGGCCGGTCGTCTTCGGGGTGGCCATCATCGTCGCCGTATATGCCCCGGTCGCCGCGTTGCAGGGGCTGGAACGGAAGATGTTTCTGCCGATGGCGTTCACGGTATGTGCCGCCGTGCTGGTGTCGCTCATGCTGGCACTCACTTACGTACCTGCCGCCGCCTCGTACGTCTTTGCGCGGTCGGTACCTCCACCGGCCGTGAAGACTTCCGAGCAGGCCGGCTGGTTCAACCGCCTCCGCGACCGTTACGATCGATTGCTGCAGGACGCGTTGCTTCACCCCGGCCGGGTGGTATTGGGTGCGCTGGTCCTCCTCCTCGCGGCCATCATCTCGGTTCCGTTCATGGGTTCGGAGTTCATGCCGAAGCTCGATGAGGGATCCCTCCTCATCGAGACCCGCCGGATCCCCAGCACGTCGCTCCCTCAGGGTACAGAGGTCTCGAAGGATGTCGAACGCACCCTGCTGCGCTTTCCGGAGGTCGGGAGCGTGGTCACCAACCTCGGTCGCCCCCAGGAGGCGACCGAGACCATGGCGCTCAATCAGGCCGACGTGTACGTGCTCTTCAAACCCAAACGGGTGTGGCGGGCCCGGTCCCTGGATGAGGTCATCCAGCGAATGGATTCCGCACTCGCAGAGATTCCGGGACTCGATTACGAGTTCAGCGCCCCGATGCGGATGCGCCTGGACGAAGTCATTTCCGGCGTGAGAACTGACCTGGGGGTCAAGATTTTCGGCGACAGCCTGCCGCTACTCCAGGAGCGGGCGGAGGAGCTACGGGGCATGGTGGCCGCCATTCCGGGGGCAGAGGACGTTTCGGTCGGGGTGAGCGACGGGGCGATGCAGCTCGAGCTCGACCTCGATCGGGCCGCTCTCGGTCGCTATGGCCTGAGCGTCGCCGACGTCCAGGCGGCGGTGGAGATGGGGGTCAAAGGGATGCCCGCCTCGGAGGTGATTGTCGGGCGGCGTCGGTATCCGATCGTGGTGCGGCTCGACGTGCCGTTCCGGTCAACCCCTGAGGCGATCGGTCAGATTCTGCTCGGTACTCCGTCCGGGGGGATCGTGACGCTTTCTCAGATCGCCACGATTCGCGCCGTCCTGGGACCCGAGGTCATCAACCACGAGGGTGGCCAGCGGTTCGTGTTGGTGAAAGCCAACGTGCGCGGACGGGACCTGGGAGGGTTCGCCGCAGAGGTGGAGCGGGAGGTGCGCACCCGGCTCGTGCTCCCGCCGGGCTATTACACCACCTTCGGCGGCCAGTTCGAAAACCAGCAGCGGGCCACGCGGCGTCTGGGACTGATCGTGCCGGTGGTGCTTCTGCTGATCGCGGGGCTGCTGTATGCCAGCTTCGGCGTTCTGCGGCATGCCCTCCTGGTCATGCTCAACGTGCCGTTCGCCCTGGTCGGCGGGATCGCCGCACTCTGGCTACGGGGGATGCACCTCAATCTGAGCGCGGCCGTGGGGATGATCGCGGTCTTCGGAGTTGCCATCCTGAACGGACTCGTGCTCATCGCCTGCGTGAACCAGCTGCGAAGCGCGGGGATCGCTGTCCGCGAAGCGATCCGCGAAGGCGCACGGTTGCGCTTCCGGCCCGTCCTCGCCACGGCCATGGTGGCCTCGGTGGGCTTCCTCCCCATGGCGCTCTCGAGCAGTGCCGGTGCGGAGGTCCAGCGCCCGCTCGCCACCGTCGTCATCGGAGGGATCATCTCGTCGACGCTGCTGACGCTACTCGTCCTGCCGACGGTCTACTCCTGGGTGGAGGCGCGGCGGGCTGGTCCCCCGGTAGTGCGGGCGTCATGACGGTCTCCCGGCGACTGCGAAACACGCCTCCTGGTTCCCGGGTGATCCAGGGCGGATTCGCGTTCCGGACTCTATCCTTGACGGGGAAGCTTCCGGAGTGGTTACATCGATCGCCGGGAAGGGCCGGGCCAGGACGATTCCGTGCGCGATCGAGGCGGCGAAGAGCACGTGACAATTGAATTCACAACTAGGCTTGTTGAGCCAAAACTATGAGCAGCGAGAAGTCTTTAAGTAAGGAAGCGTTCGCCGAGCAACCCGTTGTGCGACGCTTTGAAGAGAGAGACAGGGAGACGATTCGCAAGATTTGTAGTGATGCGGCGCTGGAAAAACCGAATACCCAGTTTCATGAAGACCGCGAATTGGCGCCTCTGTACTTTACGGACTATTACCTGAATTATGAGCCGGAGTCGTGCGTTGTGGGCGAGGTCGAGGGGCAAGTGATAGGCTATCTGGTCGGATGTAAAGATACGAAATCATTCAATCGTGTATTTCGACGTCGCTTCCTTCCACGTATTGTGGCGCGAATCGGGTGGCAACTACTGACTCTGCAATACCGCAAAAAAGAGACCTACCAGATGCTCTGGTGGACTCTCACGGAGCGTTTTCGGCAGGGGAAAAAGCTTGCGATACCGCTAGACGAATATCCCGCTCATTCTCACATGAATATTGTCCCTGAGTATAGAGGATGCGGACTCAGCAATCAGCTTAGCAGAGCCTTCCGCCAACACATGAAGGAGCTTGGCGTCACAGGACTGCACGCCATTATTATCGAAAAGGCAGGGGACAATTCTCTATTCAATCGGTTTAGTGGACGACGTAACTATAAGCTCAGAGCAACGCAGAGGCATACCTTGCTAGAGAAGATGACAGGACAAGAGTGGCAATTGAAGCTGATTGTTTGCGACTTGGGCAAGGAGCGAGAAGGTATTTAGCGTGCCCGATCCAAATCTTCCAAAGTTTCCGGCCAGGTCCAGCATGGTGCGATACGGACTGCGCGGGTTCCCGAAGACCCCGCGGTCGATGGACGCGAGGAAATTCGCGTCCCGTTCGCGCAGACGCTGCTGGATGATCCTGCGTGCTTCATCGTAGCTCATCCGGTGCCGGAGGAACCGGGGAAGACCCCAGAGGAACCGCGCGAAGGCGCGTGCCTCCGAACCAATTCTGTCCCGACCCGTGGGCACGTTGTGGCCTACTCAGCGACTGAGGTGAGGAAACAAGAGGAGCGAATCTCCCTGCCCAGGGGGTGATTGGAGCAGGATACAATCCAGTCTTCACCGGTCAGCCTCCAACCGGCCAATTGATTGTGCTGCAACAAGATCGAGCGCTGAGAGGCGATCGGCCGTCCCCCGCGGATGCCGGTGAGGCAGCAAGAATCGTCGCGTGCATGCAACAGGGTAGTTCAACTCTACCCCGGTCCAGGAACATCAGCGTTCCGCTCTAAGCTACCGGTTGGCAGCCCGGTCTGATGGCCGATTGCTTTTCCAGGCCCCCCAGGGCAGATAACTTGACCGACGTCTTCTCGCCGACACCGGATAGCAGCCTTCCTCTCACCGAGCCCGCGTATGCTCCCGTCTCATTCATTGCTGTTTCTGCCGCTCGCGTTGATGCTCGTAGAGCCGATCGTGCCGGCGCCTCTGCCCCCCCCTCCCGCTTCTCCCTTCACCCTTGCCCAGCCCCCCGCCGACTCCGCGCTGCTCGCCGCCTACCGCTGGCGCAACATCGGCCCCGACCGCGGCGGCCGCTCCATCGCCGTGAGCGGGGTGAAGGGCCGTCCGAAGGAGGCGTACTTCGGCGCCACCGGCGGCGGGCTGTGGAAGACGACCGACGGCGGCGAGAACTGGGCGCCGGTGACCGACGGACAGATCAGGAGCGCATCGGTCGGCGCGGTGGCGGTGAGCGAAACCAATCCCGACATCGTGTATATCGGGATGGGCGAGACCTGCATCCGCGGCAACATCATGCCCGGCGATGGGGTGTACAAGAGCAGCGATGCCGGCAAGACCTGGACCCACATCGGCTTTTCCGAATCGCACGGAATCTCCAAGATCCGGATCCATCCCACCAATCCGGAGATCGTCTTCGTCGCCGCCTTCGGGAAGTACAGCGTGCCGAACCCGGAGCGCGGCGTCTTCAAGAGCACCGACGGCGGCAAGACCTGGCGCAAGGTGCTCTATCGCGACGACAAGACCGCGGCCATCGACATCTCGATCGACCGCAACAATCCCAACGTGATGTACGCGGCGATGTGGGAGGCCTACCGCAAGGAATACCAGATGTCGAGCGGCGGGCCGGGGAGCGGTCTTTTCAAGAGCACCGATGGCGGCGAGACCTGGACCGAGATCACCAGGAATCAAGGGATGCCCTCGGGAGTGGTCGGGCGCATCGGCATCGCGGTGTCGGGCGCCAACTCGAATCGGGTGTACGCGCTGGTCGAGAACGACAAGGGTGGGCTCTTCAAGAGTGACGACGCCGGCGCTACCTGGGCGCTGGTCAACGAGAACCGCGCCATTCGCCAGCGCGCCTTCTACTACACCCACGTCTTTGCCGACCCGAAGAACGCCGACGTGGTCTATATGCAGAACACCTCGATGTTCCGCTCGGCGGACGGCGGGAAGACCACATCCAACGTCGGCGGGGGGACTCACGGCGACCACCACGATCTCTGGATCGATCCCGACGATCCCGCGCACCTGGTGGA
The DNA here is from genome assembly GCA_964439025.1 of uncultured Gemmatimonas sp. Classification (GTDB taxonomy): domain Bacteria; phylum Gemmatimonadota; class Gemmatimonadetes; order Gemmatimonadales; family GWC2-71-9; genus JABFSM01. The sequence continues at coordinate 31,855 of CAYTMW010000014.1, forward strand.
CGGCAACGACGGCGGCGGGGCGGTGTCGGTGAACACCGGTGGCCGGTGGACCGCCCAGGACTTTCCCACCGAGCAGTTCTATCACGTCATCACCACGAAGCACATTCCCTATCACGTCTGCGGCTCGCAGCAGGACAACTCCACCCTTTGTATTCCCTTCAACTGGAATGCGGGCGGGGGCTTCCGGCGCGGCGGCGGCGGTGGTGGGGGCGGAGCAGGCGGCGCCTCGGCCGACCCGACAGCCGGGGGCATGGCGGTCTCCTATGTGGCAGGCGGCGGCGAGCCCGGGTACATCGCGCCCGATCCGGTCAATCCCGATCTCTTTTACAGTGGCACTAATAACGGCGCCTACGTGGACAAGTTCGATCGGCGCACCGGCTTGTCGCGCGAGGTAAACCCGTACCCCTGGTTCTACTCGGGAGAGCCGGCAAAGGAGATCAGGGAGCGGTGGCAGTGGACCTTCCCGATCATTTTTTCGCCGGCGGACCCGAAGACGCTGTACGTCTCGTCCCAGCGGCTCTGGAAGACGACGGACGGAGGCCGCAGCTGGACCGCGCTCTCCGGCGATCTGACCCGGCACGAGCCGGGCACACTGGAAAAGTCCGGCGGCCCCATCACCGGTGACATGAACGGGCCCGAGGTCTACGCGACCATCTTCGCCGTGGGACCGGGAAAGCGGGACGTGAACGTCATCTGGACCGGATCGGACGACGGACTGGTGCATGTCACCCAGGACGGCGGAAAGAGCTGGACCAACGTCACCCCGAAGGGAATGCCCGACTTCGGCCGGGTGAGCCAGATCGATGCGTCGAGCTTCGGCTCCGGCACCACGTACATCTCGGTGCGGCGTCCTCTGCTCGACGATTTCTCGCCCTACATCTTCAAGACCGCCGATTTCGGCCGCAACTGGACCAGGATCGTCAACGGCATTCGGCCCGACGCCTACGTCCACGCGGTGCGCGAGGATCCCACGCGTCGAGGGCTGTTGTACGCGGCGACGCAGCACGGGGTCTACATCTCGTACGACGACGGCGGCTCCTGGCAATCGCTCGCGCTCAACATGCCGGACGTTCCCGTGGCGGATCTAATCGTCGAGGGGAACGAGCTGGTGATCGGGACCCACGGGCGCGGCTTCTGGGTGCTCGACAACCTCGCGCCGCTGCGCCAGGCATCCGCCGAGGTGCTGGCCAAGGACGGGCATCTCTTTACCCCTGCGCCGGGAGTGCGTTCGGGGCCGGGAGTGACGATCAGCTGGACGCTCAAGACCGCTCCCGTCACGGCAAGGCTCGAGATTCTCGATTCCGCCGGCGCCGTGCTCCGAACCTTCCAGACCGACACGACCCGGCCCGACACGACCCGCCAGGTCGCAGGAGCTGGCGGAGGCCGGTTCGCTCCCCAGGCGTTCCTGCCGAGGGCCGCGGGACTGCAGCGGATGACGTGGGACCTTCGGACCGACGGCATTGCCACGTTCCCGGGGATGATTCTCTGGGGAGCGGGGACTTCCGGCCCCGCCGTGCCGCCAGGGCGCTATGCCGCGCGCCTCACGGCCGACGGGCTGACTCTGACAGCGCCGGTCAGCGTGCGTCGCAATCCTTGGCTTCCCGAGGTGACCGTTGCGGATTTGAGGGCCCAGTATGCGTTCTCTCGCCGGGTGCGCGACAAGGCCGACGAAGCCAACAAGGCGGTGATCGCCATTCGTCGGGTGAAAGCGCAGCTCGCCGATCGATTGAAGCAATCGGAGGACGCGGCGCTCAAGTCGAAAGGCGCCACCCTCACGGCCAACAGCTCGGCGGTGGAGGAGAGTATTTACCAGGTGCGGAACCAGAGCGGGCAGGATCCGCTCAACTTCCCGATCAAGGTCAACAATCGGCTGGCGAACCTGCTCTCGATGGCGGAGCGGGGCGACGGGGCGCCGACCAACAATATGCCGGAGATCTTCGGGATCCTGTCGGCGGAGCTCAAGACGTACACCGACCGGCTGGCCGCGGTATGGGCCAACGACCTGGCGGCCGTCAATCAGGAGCTGGCTCGGCTCAAGCTTGCGCCACTCGATCCCCGGTGCGCGAAGCCGGAGGGATGCTCGCTGATGCCATGAGTGGGGGCTGGGTGCTGGGGGCGCTCAGCCTTTGGAGCAGAGCTGATCAGCGAGGCGCAAGGTCAGCGCGATCACGGTGAGGGTCGGGTTGGCGACTCCCGCAGTCGGAAACACCGAGGCTCCCGTCACAAACAGATTCTCCACCTGATGGACGCGCAGGTGCTCATCCACGACACCCTCCCCGGGGTCGGGGTGCATCCGGGTCGTGCCCGCATGATGGTGGGCAGCGGGCTCGAGCGGTGTCTCCGCTACCACATGGAGCCGGCCCGCGCCGGCCCGCTCGAGCTCACGCGCGAACGTGACACGGACTTGGTTGCGGTGTGCCTCGTCTTCGCCACGCCAGCGCCAATGCAACGCAGCCCGCGGCTGGCCGAGGCTGTCCCGCCGATCAGAGAGGAGCACACGGTTTTCCGGATGGGGTGCCTGCTCCAGATCCAGCAACACCCGATGTTTCGTCGCCCGGAGGGGAGCGGCCATGCGATGCATCCGCCGGATCGAGCCACCAATCAGTCCTCGCCAGACCGGGGAGGGGACCAGTCGTTGAGCAAGCGGTCTCAACCCGGCCGACTGGAGCAGCACAGGTTCGGCGTCGTGAAAGAGCCGCAACGAGGCGTTGCGCAGTTTCTCGGAACGGAGCAGGTCCGGGGAGAGCCCGATCTTTCCCGCGACGGGGCCGAGTCCGGTACTCCGGGCCGCATAGAACCCCGGCGTCGCCGCGAAGGCGGGAGCGCGGGAGATGAGCCGCAGGGAACTATCGATCGGATGTTCCATGAAACCCCGGCCGAGCCAACTGCCGGGCTGCGCGACAGATGTTCTCCCCCGCAGGGAAAGGAGCAGCAGTCGCGCGTTCTCGATCGCGCCCGCGGCGAGTACGAACGAGGCGGCGCGAACCGCGCCCTGCTTCCCCGACAGGGTGGTCCAGCGAGCCTCTGTGATCCGTTCTCCATTGGCCGTCCCCGACAGCTGCGTCACGGTGGCCTCATGAAGCAACATCACGGAAGACGACGCCACCAGGATGGCGGGTAGGGTGACGCTGAAGCGGTCCGCGGGTCCAGATTGATGAACGGATTGGGTCAGGCCGCTTCCGGCCAAGTTCAGGAGGGGAGACGCAGCATCACTCCAGGCCGATCCGCTGTAGTCGAATGGCCCCAGACCGCAGACCGCCTGCGCCCGTCGGTAGTAGGATTCGAGGGTGCTCCGGCTGAGCGGCCAGCCGCTCCAGGGGATCCAATCCCTGGCTTCGAAGTCGATACTGTCCAGGGGAACGTATTTGGCGAAGGCCGCGCCATGAAACATCGTGTTCCACATGGCCGCGGTGCCGCCGACGCCCCGGGACCGGGAGAGCCGGAGGTCCGGATAGGGATCGCCGGTGGACTCGCCTGCGTTCAGCTCCTGTGATTCCGATTCACGGGTGTACCCGCCACTTTCGATGAGCACACTCTGGATGCCCCGAGCCTGCAGCTCGTGAGCGAGCGCGATACCCGCGGGGCCGGCGCCCACGATACAGACATCCGCGTCCAGGATTGTCCCGTCGGGAGCGGTCCGGGCATTCAGTTCCACGTCCGAGCCGGTGGGTGAGAAGGACCCGAAAGATAGCGGCCGCGTATTCAACAGGGAGATCGAAATGCCCGGCTCGAAAAAACTCCTGGTGCTGGGACTCGACGCCGCCAGCCCGGTACTCCTCCGGTCGTGGGCGGCTGACGGGACGTTGCCGAACATCGCCGGGCTCATGGCGACCGGGTTGGTCGGTGACACGCGGAATGTCGAGGGATTCGAGGGCGCGACCTGGCCCTCATTCGCGACCGGCCTGAATCCCGCCGGCCATGGCTTCTACTGGCAGGAGCAGTTGAAGAGCGGAACCTACCGGATACAGCAGTGCGCACCCGCCGATATCAGCCGGCGCGAAGTGCTCTGGGAGATTCTGAGTGCGGCCGGCCACCGGGTGGTGGTTCTGGACGTTCCCTTGGCAAGACGGTCTCCCGGCCTCAATGGGGTACAGCGGGTCGAATGGGGCGGCCACGATTTTGCCTACGGATTCCAGACCACCCCCCGTGGACTCCGGGGAACAATTCTCCGCACGGTTGGTGCCTATCCAGTTGTGGGGCGCTGCGACCGAGCGCAGAGGTCCGTGCCCGAATACCGCCAGCTGGCCGATCGACTGATCGAGGGTGCTGGCCTCGGCACGCGTATGGCTCGCGAGGTGTTGACCGAAGAGCCCTGGGATTTCGCAATCCAGGTCTTCGGTGAGTCCCACTGTGCGGGGCACCAGCTCTGGCACTTCCATGATCCTGCGCATCCCGGGTTCGACCCGGCAACCACGCAGGCGAGCGGAAACCTGGTCCGTGAAGTCTATGCCGCCCTGGACGCCGCCGTCGGGGACGTCCTCTCCAGTGTCGACCCGGACACGATGGTGGTATTGCTCACTCTGCACGGGATGTCGCACACCTGGGGAGCGAGCATTCTCCTGCCTGAGATCCTGATACGACTCGGCGTCATGCATCGCGCTTCCCCGGAAGCGCACGCGGGTTCCGGGACCGGTGAACGTCTGGCCCAAAGCCTCCGGGCCGCATACCACAGGGTGCCGCAGCGGATCCGCCGTCCGGTGTATGACCTGAGACAGCAACTGAACCAACGCTGGCTTCGGAGTGGATCGCCCATAAATATCGATCCGCGGCGTAGCAGGTGCTTCGACATACACCTGGGCAGGGGGTATTCGGGTATTCGACTCAATCTTCGCGGCCGGGAGCCGCTGGGGATGCTCAGCGCGGGAACGGAGGCGGAACGGTTTGGTGAGCAACTGACCCAGGAGCTCCTGGAGATCACCCAGCCCGAAACCGGGCGGCCGCTGGTGCGGAAGGTTTTCCGGACGGCCGACCTGTTTCGCGGAACCTTTCTCGAGCAGTTGCCCGACCTCGTGGTCGAATGGAATCCGGAGCTCCCGCTGGGCACCACGGTCGCCGGCACGGGCAGAGGTGCGCTCGTGAAAGCCTCCTCGCCCCGCCTGGGCTCGTTCGAAGGCGTGAACACCTACTGCCGTACTGGAGACCACCAACTCGGGGGAATGTTCATTGCGCGGGGGCCGGGGCTGGCGCCGGGCCAGCTGGGCCGGGTCGTTTCCAACCTGGATCTTGCCCCCACTTTCGCACGCTTGTTGGGCTGCGAGATGCGGGGGGTGGACGGGCGGCCTATTCCGGAGCTGCTGGTCGGCCAAGCCGTGTTTCCGGCCGCGACGGGAGGACCGATCGTTTGATCCGGCGGAACAGAATCGGCAAGAACATCCGGGGATACCTATAGAGCAGCGCCGTGGTGCTCAGGGACGCCTTGACCCAGCGCCGGGCGCGGGTGTGCTCACTGAGCTCGTCCAGCCGGGGTCCGCCGTCCTCGCGTTCCCAGACGAGGCGCCGGCCCTCCCGGAGCGCGCGGCGCAGGACGACGTCGGAGCCGACGAAGCTCTCCTGGCGCTCGAGCGCGAGCAGGTTCCCCGCCAGCATCCCCCGGTGATTCAGGGACATGTTCGCGTCGTGCAGGCGGTATTCGGCGATCAGTTCCTGGTGACACCAAGTGTCGTAATTCTGCGCCACGCGAAGATATAACTCATAGTCCTCCGAGTGATGCTGCACCGCCGAGAAGCCACCGAGCTCGACCAGCACGGAGCGGCGGAACATGACGACCACGGGCGGGCCGACGATGTTCTCGCGGAGCAGCAGATCGTATCTGGCCTTTCCCTCGAAGATCTTGATCTCGGTGGGCAGGGGATCGCCGCGCGCATCGATCAGGCGCCGGTAGCCCCAGACGAAAGCACACTCGGGGCGCGCGGCGAGGGCCTGGACGCCGGCCTCGAGAGCATTCGGGAGCAAGCGATCATCCGCATCGAGGCACACCACAAAGGCACCGCTGCACTCCGCCAGCCCCCGGTTCCGCGCCTGGCTGAGTCCGCGATTCTCCTGGACGTAGCAGCGAACCCCGGGGTAGCGCTGGACGACTTCCCGCACGTTGTCGGGCGAACCGTCGTCGATGACGATGATCTCATGCGCCGGGTGCGTCTGTGCCAGCACGCTCTCGATCGCCTCGCCGAGGAAATGGGCCTGGGCGTAGCAGGGGATGACCACCGAAACCAATGGCATTTTGCGAAGGGTCGGGGATTGAAACCAGAGTCAGGCGAAACGTCGGCGGTCGAGGAGCGGGAGTCAACCGGACCAGCGGCGCACTGGGATCCTTCCCTCGGTGCCACCGGCGCTCAGGCCGCGAGTTCGGCGAGCGGTGCAGGTAACTGCGAACGGCTGGCGGCTAACGGCGAATGCGAATCGGCGATATTATCGGCTGTCCAGCCGCTACCTTTCACCCTTCACCCTTCACCTTTCCCCCTTCCCCCTCCCCCTTCTCCGCGAGGGCCCTCGATGCGCTCCGCCTTCCTCCTTGTACTCCTCGCCGCGTGTGGCGGTCGCGGAGAAGGCGCTTCCCCGTTGGAATTGACGCAGAGGACTAACAGCAAATGGCGAACAGCTAACGGCTGATGGCTGAATTCCTTATCTATGGCGCGACGGGGTACACCGGCCGGCTCATAGTGGCCCGGTGTATCGCGCGCGGGCTCCGTCCGGTTCTCGCCGGACGCAGTGACGCGGTGCGCGAGCTCGCGCGCCCCCACGGGCTCGAGGCCCGCGTAATCGGGCTCGACGATCCGGCAGCACTCCGCCAGGCGCTTGCCGGCGTCACCGCCGTGCTTCATTGCGCCGGCCCCTTCTCCCGCACCTCCCGTCCGATGGCGGACGCCTGCCTCGCCGCCGGAGCCCACTATCTCGACATCACGGGGGAGATCAGCGTGTTCGAAGCGCTCGCGGCACGCCACGACGAGGCTTGCGCCCGCAGTGTAATGCTGCTCCCCGGGACGGGCTTCGACGTCGTCCCCTCCGATTGTCTCGCCGCGCATCTCAAGCGCCGCCTTCCCACCGCCACCCGCCTCCTCCTCGCCTTCCAGTCTTCGGGAGGACTCTCCCGCGGTACCGCCACCACGATGGTCGAGAACATCTCGCGCGGCGGCGCCGTCCGCCGGGGCGGCCGGATCGTACCGGTACCGGCCGGATGGAAGACCATTCGGGTGGACCTGGGCACGGGGCCGGTGCCGGTCACGTCGATCCCCTGGGGCGATGTGGCAACCGCCTGGTACAGCACCGGAATCCCCGACATCGAGGTCTACACCCGGACGACCGCCGGCATGCGAACCGCCCTCAAGGCCAGCCGCTACCTCGGCTGGATCCTCTCTAGCGCGCCGGTGCAGCGGCTGCTCAAGGGAAAGATCCGGAGCGGTGCCCCCGGCCCGGATGAGGCTGCTCGCGCGCGGGGTGTGTCCCGAGTCTACGGCGAGGTCAGCGACGGCGACGGGCGCCGCGCCCGGGCCCGCCTCTGGGGCCCCGAGGGCTATACCATGACCGCGCGGACCGCGGTTGCCGCTCTGGAGGAGACGCTGGCCGGCCGCGCCACGCCGGGCTTTCGCACCCCGTCGCTCGCGTTCGGCCCGGACTTCGTGCTCTCGATCGATGGAGTGTCCCGCGAGGACGTGGATTGATCCCAACCCACGCCGGGCCTCCAAAAATCGACATATCTTGGAGGAATAAGCCCGCAACCCGAGGAGATTTCCCATGCGCGCCGGTAACCCGCTCCTCGTCATGGCCGCCCTTGTTGCACTCTCGTCGTGCGAGCGCGGGTCGGCCGCGAAGAGCGGCGCCGGGCTCGCCGGTCTCGCCACGACCTTCGATTCCACCGCCGACACGGTATTCGCCCGGGTGCAGGGACTGGTCCCGGAGACCGCAGTGCGACGGCTCATCGAAGTGATGCGGATCGCGCCGGCCGCCGAAGACACGTCGCTCTTCACCGAGGTGTTCGAGTTCGACGTCGCGCCGAGCGGACGGATTCTGGTTTACGACCGCCCCTCCAGCAGTGCCTTGCTCTTCGGCGCGGACGGGCGGCTCGAGCGGCGGGTCGGACGCCAGGGCGCCGGCCCGGGAGAATTCAATTCCAACAACGGGATGGTGGCGCTGGGCGACAGTGGCTGGGCGATCTGGGACTCTCGGAACGCGCGCATCTCCTACTTCACCGCGGCGGGCGAGTTCCGGACCAGCTCGCTCACTCCCGCGCAATTCTCGACGTCGAACGGGCTGGTCACCGATCGCACCGGACGGCTCTACCTGAAGCGTCCGGTGACCGCGCCACGGGAGGGCGAGATTCTCGGGCGGATGGGCCTGGTCCGGGTGAAGGCGGACGGTACCCTGGGCGATTCGCTGGCTCCGCCCGATCTGCCGGTGCAGCGCGACGTGTACATCGCCGAGCGGAACGAGAAGGGCAATCAGTCGCGCTCATCCAGCAGCGCGGGTTATGCGCCGGGCTATCACTGGGCATGGCACCCCGAAGGGTTCTTCGTCGTGGCACACGGCGGCAAGTATGAGGTCGTCGTCGCCCGTCAAGGAGAAAAACCGAGGACGATCGCGCGGTCGCTTCCGCCAGTCGAGGTGAGTGAGGAAGAGCAGGGGCAGGAGCGGGAGAGCGTCACCTACAACATGCGCAGGACCGATCCCAAGTGGTCGTGGAAGGGGCCGGAGCTTCCGAAGAATAAAGCGCCGATGCTGGGGTTGTTCGTGGCGCGGGACGGACGGATCTGGGTGCGGGTCGCGCTCCCCTCCGAGCGGATTCCCGTCGAGGAGATCACGCCGCCGCGCGACCCGAAACAGCCGGTGAGCCATTTTCGAACCCCGGTGGCCTACGAGGTGTTCGCGGCGGACGGGAAATTTCTGGGGCGGGTCACCTTTCCGCGGAGGACCACCCTGATCGAGGCCGATGGCGAATCGGTGTGGGCGCTGGGCCGGGACGAGAACGACCTTCCCGCCATCCTCAGGTTCCGCCTCGATCCGTCGCTCCAGTGAACGGAGCAAACGAGATTCTACCCGCCGCATTCCAGGAGGCGCGCCGGCGTGTCTCCGAGCACGCTTACCACACGCCGCTGCTCACGTCGCGGATGCTCTCCACCACGACCGGTTTCGACGTTCGCCTCAAGGCGGAAATGTTCCAGCGCACCGGGTCGTACAAGATCCGCGGGCCGCTCAACAAATTCCCCCAGCTCACAGAGGAGCAGCGGAGGCGCGGCGTGATCTGCTCGTCGGCGGGAAACCATGCCCAGGGGGTGGCGCTGGCGGCCGCGATTCACGGAATCAAGGCGGTGGTGGTGATGGCGACGAATGCCACCCCGTCGAAGATCGAGGCTACCCGCGGCTACGGCGCCGAGGTCGTGCTGCACGGCACCATCTGGGACGAGGCCAACGAGCGCGCAAAGGAGCTGGTGCGGGATCGCGGTCTCACCTACATCCATCCCTTCGACGATCTCCAGCTCATCGCGGGACAGGGGACGGTGGGCCTCGAGATTCTGGAGGATTGGCCCGAGTCGGACATTATCGTGGTCCCGATCGGCGGGGGTGGGCTCATCTCGGGCATTGCCCTGGCGGCAAAGAGCATCAAGCCAGGCATCCGGATCATCGGGGTGGAATCGTCCGGTGCGCCGGGGATGCAGCAGAGCGTCGCGGCCGGGCATCCTGTGACCCTCGACCGGGTGGACTGCATCATCGACGGCCTCCGGGTCAAGCGGGTCGGCGATCACACCGTCGAGATCGTCCGGCGCGAGGTGGACGAAATCGTGACGCTTCCCGATGAAGAGATCTTCGAGGCGATGCTCTGGATCATGCAGCACAGCAAGCTGGTGGTCGAAGGCGCCGCCGCCGCGCCGGTGGCGGCCTTGCTCAAGGGACTCGTCACCGCCCCGGCGGGCTCCCGCGTGGTGTGCGTGCTGAGCGGCGGGAATGTGGGGCTGGACCAGCTGCGCGGGTTGAAGTGGAACTGATGCGAGACGCAAAATCGCCGGTCGGCCCGAGGAATTTGCCGAGTTTCCATTCGGGTGGTAGCTTTGGAAGAGACCCGCATGCAATCAGGAGGATGGATGAAAAAGACCTTCGTGGCACCCGTGCTCCATCCGGGGGAATCCCTCGGCGTTCTCACGCTCGGTTTCGAGTCCAGCGTCCCCACGTCGAATTGAGGTCGATCGCCTGACCGGACGGCGGCGCCCGCCCGAACCACCGTGTTATCGGAGCGCCCGATCTCCTTCGCGAGATCGGGCGCTTTCGTCATGGGGATGACCGGCCTCGGCGCGCAGCTCCGCGAGATTCGCGACGACCCTGCGCTCCGGCTCTACGGCTGCGCGCTGGCGCTCACCCACGCGGTGAGCATGCTGTTCTGGCGGGGCACGAGCGTCATCAACTTTCTCGAGCGAGGCTCGGAGGCGGTGTGCTGGCCTCTGGTGCGGGGCTGCGAAGCGCTCCGGGTGCTCCCGGTGCACCAGCTTGCATGGGGGCTCCGCGGCTACTTCGCGGCGGCGTGTCTGGTGGCGGCGCTGTTCCTGGTGCGGCGACTCGCCGGGCTGGCGTATGCTGGCCTGGCCGGGCTTTCCGCGTTTCTGGTGCTCTTCGTCGCGCTCGACTTCCGGCTCCGCGCCAACCAGAACTACATGATGCTCTGGATCTCGGCGGTTTTCCTGCTGCTTCCGGGCAAGCGGGACGCCATCCGGGTGCTCATGGTCATGTTCTACGTCTGGTCGAGTACCCTCAAGCTCAACGCCGACTGGATCTCCGGCTCCGCGCTGCCGGTGCAGTCTTGGATCGTCCCGGCATCGCTGACGGTGGCCGCCTGCGTCTATCTCATCATCCTGGAGATGGGCGTGAGCTGGGGTCTCCTGGCACGACACCGTTGGGTGTTCTGGGGGGCACTGGCGCAGTTCTACGTCTTCCACGCGGTGTCCTGGCAGCAGGTGGGATTCTACTTCCCAATGGTGATGTTTTTCCTGGTGTCGATCTTCCCGCTGGCCCGCCTCGTTCCCGGCGGCGGCGGGGGCGCCTCGGTGCTCTCCCGCCTGGTTCGCGGGAAGCTTCGGCCTTCGGCCTACGGCGTCATGGCGATGTTCGCGCTCTTCCAGCTCCCGCCGCTTCTGATTCCCGGCGATGCAGCGCTCACCGGCGAAGGGCGGTCGTTCGCCCTGCACATGGTGGACGCCGGTGTCCAGTGCCGGGGCTGGGCGGTGGTTCGGCACGGAGACGGCTCGGTGTCCGAGGTAACCCTCTCCGGCAAGGCCGTGGCACGCATCGCGTGCGACCCGATCCTGATCGCAGAGCGGGCCCGGAACATTTGCCGGGGCACCAGCCGATTTGTCACGGGGGCAGTGGAGCTCGATCTGCATCTTACCGCGCGGCGGGGTATCACGACGAGTCCGGAGACGATCATCGATCTCCCCGGCTTCTGCGCGCGCGGCATTCGCTACAACTCGTTCTTTCGCAATGAGTGGATTCGCGCCGCGGGGTCGGGCTAGATGCGCTACTCGCCGGTCTCGCGCCCCGCCTCGGCGTACCTCCGGTCGGCCCAGCTCCGGCTGGCCCGGTCGCCGAAGATCTTTTCGCCGTCGTAGCGGCCGTTCTCGATAAAAATTTCCGAGGTGTTCCGGCCCGCGGTGGCGCTCCCCGCGAGGTGAACGCCTTTGACATTCGATTCGAGTGTCTCGGGATCCAGGGCGGGCCGTCCCGACTCGGCGTCCTGCTCGATGCCGAGCTGCTCGAAGAGGGTGAAGTCGGGGTGATAACCGGTGAGGAGATAGACTCTGTCCGCCGAAAGCCGTTCTCTCGTTGCCTCCTTGCCTCCTTGCCTCTTTGCCTCAATCACGACCGCCTCTGAATCAATCGCCACCACATCCGCACCCCAGCGCGCCCCAATCTCCCCCGCCTTGATGCGATTCTCGATGTCGGGCCGAAGCCAGTATTTGACGCTCGGCCGGAGCTCCGCCCTGCGATAGACGAGGGTGACGTTGGCGCCGGCGCGATAGCATCCCAGCGCCTGCTCGACCGCGGAGTTCTTGCCGCCGACGATCACCACATTCTGGCCCGCGGAGAGATGCGGTTCTTCTCCGTAGTGTGTTACGTGCGGAAAATCTTCTCCCGGCACGCCGAGGAGGTTGGGATGGTCGAAGTACCCGGTGGCGAGCACCAGCCTGGAGCAGGTCACCGATTCCTCGCCGAGCCGGGTGCGGAGGCGTGCCTCGATCACACCGTTTTTTCTCGTGGCGCCGACCAGGCGGGCGTAGGTGCGCACCCGGATCTCTTCGGCGCGCGCGACGCCGCGGTAGTACTTGAGCGCTTCCTCGCGTGTGGCCTTGGCGCCGGAGCAGACCAGCGGGTGGCCGCCGATCTCCAGCCGCTCCGGCGTGGTAAAAAAGGTCATGCCGACGGGATACCGAACGATCGAGCTCGCGATCGGTCCGGCGTCGACGACGAGCGGATCGAGCCCGCGCCGCCGCGCGGAGATCGCGCAGGCGAGGCCGATCGGTCCGGCGCCGATGATGAGCGTGGCGAGAGGCATGGCGCAATCTAGTTATTCTCCATGCATGCGAGAGGCAAGGAGGCAATAGCTTCCCGCTGCTCTAGAACTGCCTCCCAAACGCGACGATGAGCCGGGTCTTTCGCCCCCGCTGGAGCGCCCGGGCAAACCCCACCGCGAGCGCGTCGCCGAAGAAGCCGACCCGGATGTCCACCGACCCCACCGGACGGTCGATCGACACCGACGCTGGAACCGGGGCTCCGGTATTATCGAGCGGCACCGACCCATCCCTGTTCTGGAAGTCGCCCAGCGCCCGCACCGCCGCCAACGCCGCCGGAGTCGTCGCCTTCGCAAAGCCGGTCTGATACCCGATCGAGATCGCCGGAGCGAGCGAGGGAAATGTGATCCCCGATCCGATCCGGAGCGGAACGTCGAGCATCGCCAGCGGATAGGTCAGCCGCACCCGGAAGAGCGCCGCCCGGTTGCCGGCGAACTCCTTGTACTCATAACCCGGAAGGCCGACCGAGCCGCCCATCTCGAAGAGCTGTTGCGGCGGGGGATTGTCCGAGAAGAGCGCCCCCCCATGCAGCTTCGCGATGAAGAAGAGCCGATTGAAGCTCTTTCGCATCACGATCCGCCCCTCGACCCGGGTGTAGTCGAGATCGCCCGTGCCGTTCTCCACCTCGGCCGTGAAGCCGATCCCATCTTGAGCGAAGAGCGGGCTCACATCGGGGTTCCAGTCGAGCATGGCCCGGGTACGCCAATAGCTCCCCTCGGTGAGGTTCCGGTTCTCGCGGAACTGTCCTCCGAAGAGCGGCCTGGTGAGATGCCGGGTCACCGCGCGGTCTGACACCCGAGCCCCCTCGAAGCGCAGCACGCTCCCGCTTACGTCGCGAATCGCCCGCGTCCCGACGATCCCGGCGCTCCGGTGATCCACGTAGTCCCAGGGATCCCTGCCGACCAGCGCCGCCATCGAGGGATTGTCGAACTGGTTGCGAAACTCGTTGGTGACATCGAGGGCCCGCGCCACGGTCCCCTCGATCGACCAGCGCCGCATATCCCACCCGATGCCCGCGGCCCCGCGTCCGGTCTTTTCGGACCAGGCGTATCCCCCGGTGCCGCGCAGGTAGATCCCCGGTGCCTTGTCGCGAAGCCGGGCCATCACCGAGAGCCCGGTGAACAACCCCTCGATCCGATTGAACCGGAGGAAGTCGCCCCGGTGGAAACCCGCGATGGAAACGGTTGGTGGTCCCGTCGGCCGCATTTTGTCGGAGCGGAAGCGGCTGAAATCGGCATCGGAAACCGACTCGGTGGCCTTCCCCGCGGGACGGAACCAGCCGCGATAGGCGCGCAGCGAATCCCGCGACGTGCTGGTGATGACATAGCCCGATGTGGACGCCGAGATCGCCAGCATCCCCGTCGGCCGCTCGATCGGCACCACGTTATGGAAGCGGGAGAGCACCCGTCGCACCGACCCATGGCCCACCGTGCGTGACGAGGGCGCCTGAATCTCGAACCGCTGTGACAGCGGAACCCAGCGCCCGTCGGACAGCCGCTGATTGAGCAGATCCACCATGGTGACGTCGGGCGTCAGATTGAAACGCAGGACCCCCCCCCGCTTTTCCCGGCCCACCACCATCATCCGGCCGAAGAGCCGCACCAGGCCATGGCTCTCGGGATCGAGCGCCATCTCCCCCTCGAAGAGCGTTTCTTCCCGCTCCAGCACGGTCACCGGCATCACTTCGATCGAGATCACCCGCCGGGAGACGCCATCCACCATCCGGCTCACCGTCTCCCCGCCGCCGAAGCGGTAGTACCGGTGCCGGTCGCTGGCGAGCGGGTGCACCACGATCTCCGGCGCGTAGGGTCCCACCAGCGTCTGATCGAAGTCGGTTTCGCGGAGTCCGGTCCGGTTGATGACCTGGAGCCGTTCTCCCGCCAGCGTCGGCGCGACCCACCCGATGCGCAGGAAGGCGAGACGGGAAATCGGAACGGCGTTGGGGAAGCTGCGGGTGCCGATGACGTGCTGCTCGAAGACGCCGTCACTGGTCCACCGGGCCAGGCCGCTGAGCTGCTCGAGGAGCGACGCGCCTTCAACCCGGCCGTCCCGACGCGTCAGCGTGGAGATCTCGGTTTCGATTGTGGCGGTGTAACCGCCGGGGGTGTTCATGGCGCGCGCGTTGGCCGCCGCGGCCGCCTCCAGATGCTGGCAAAGCGGCCCGGCGGAACAGGGCGGAGCAGCGGCTTGGAGGAGAAGCAGGGCTGCGAGCACGGACTGAATATACGCGCTCAGGCGCTATTCGGCCTCCAGGCCATCAGGGCGAAGAAATTCCCTTCCGAATCGTTGAAGAATGCCATCCAGAGCGCCTGGTCCCCCGCCTTGTGAATCGCGTGGGGATCTTCCCGGAAGTGGACCCCGCGGGCCGCCAGGGCGCGGTGGGCGTCGAGGATGTCCGCCACGTTGAAATAGAGGATGGACGACGGATGGTCGAACTCCGGCGATTCCGCCCCGCCGAGCATGAGGCGGACACCGCCGCACTGGAAGAAGGCGAGTCCCGGTGCTTCGAAGAGGAAGGGAAGCGCCAGGACGTCGCGGTAGAACGCGGTAGCGCGGGGAAGGTCTTTCGTGACGATGGCGATCTGGCCGATATCGGTGAGGAGCGCTGGGGCGGTCATGGGGGGGCTCCCGGTGGAGGTTGGACCCGGCTATATTTAGTTAGACTAGCTAACTAATTCTACGATGCCCAGGCGCTCCCGTCAACCCGCCCCCAGGCCCCAGGCCGAGTTCCCCACCGCCGACCGGCTCCATTCGGCGGCCATCCACCTGCTGCGCTCGCTCCGGGTGGAGGACCGGGCCTCGGGGCTCTCCGGACCTCGGCTCTCCGCGCTCTCGGTGATCGTCTTCGGAGGGCCGCTCACCATGTCCGCGCTGGCCCAGGCGGAGCAGGTGCAGCCCCCCACCATCACCAAGCTGGTGACGGAGATGGAGCGCGATGGGCTGGTGGAACGGGTGCGGAGCAGGGAGGACCGGCGGGTGCTCACGGTGCGGCCCACGGCGCAAGGGCGCCGGCTGCTGGAGGAAGGGCGCCGCCGCCGGGTGATCCGGCTTGCCGCCGCCCTCGAGGCGTTGCCCCCCGCCCAGCGCAAGCTGCTGGCGCGCGCGGCGGAGCTCATCGAGCGGCTGGCACGCCCGGCGTCATCATAGGGCGCGGGGGTCGCGTCGCACCGCCTCGTTCCGGAAGGCCGCGGCGCGGCTCCGGCTTGCCTCCGCCGCCGCCGGATCTCCCTTCGCCTCCTCTACCGCCGCCTTCAGGTCCAGCAGCTCCGAGAGCCCCATGATCCGTTCGGTGTCACCCAGCAGGTCCGATGCGCTCGGCACGTCGAGCCGGGGGATCAGCAGGGTGAGCGGCCCCAGCAGATGCTCGATTGCGTCCTCCACCCGCGACTCGGCCATCGCCAGATCCACCGCGCCCGGACCGAACAGCATCCGGTACACGGTGCGGACGATCTCCTCGATCCAGCGGAGCACGAAGTCGCGCTGCGGCATGCTCCGGAAGATGGTTGTCACCCTGGGCGAAGCGAAGGGGCCGTCTCACCCCCGGGCGACTCACGCGATTGTCACCCTTAGGGTGACAGCCGGCTGTTCCCGTTCACCGCTCACCGCTCACCGCTCACTGTTCACCGCCCTCCACACCAGCTCCCCATCGATCCCCTCGGGCAGCGGCACACCCAGCCAGTCGAGCATTGTCGGAAAGAGATCGATAGTGCGAAGCGGAACCTGGCCCAATCGGCGGTTCGACCAGAGCGGCGTGTGCATGTGGGCGCGGATCAGGCTGCCGTGCCCCGAGCGATGCTCCGGAATCTCGTACCGCTCGCGGAAGTCGTAGCCCTCCCGCCCGATGACAAGGAGATCGCCGGTGCGAGATGCGCGGAACTGATCGAGCAGCTGGAACGCCGCGTCGGGCATCGCCGCGCTCCATGAATGCGCCAGCCATTCGCGGGGGGTTCCCTCCCACGCCTCGCCGACGTGGAGCGGGTCGCCGGTGCCGGGCTCGTAGCGGATCCGTCCGTTTTTCCGGGAGATGGTCGCCTCCCCTCGGGCGTCCGCGATCGTCACCCCATTCTCCGCCGACTCCGCCGCGACGAAGGCCACCGCCGGTTCCCGCACCAGCCTTTCGACCAGGTCGCTCCCAATCCCGAAGGCGTCGGGCCGGCGCAGCCGGGCCATCGACCACCGGGTCTCGCGCGGGGAGTCGGGGTGGGCGTACACCATCGCGGACCCGTTGCCCGCGACCATCACCGCCGCCTTCGGGCGCCGCTCCCAGACCACCGGGTGGGACATCGTGCGCACCCCCTGCCGGCGAAACCATTCCGCGAGGTCGAGGTGCTGGTGCACCACCGAGGCGCCATGGTCGCTGACGACGAGGATCAGCGTATCGGCGAGCTCGCCGCGCGCGGCGAGCCGGGTCTGCAATCGTCCCACCACCGCGTCCACCTCGTGGAGCGACTGCACGACCCGCTCGGCCTGGGGATAGGACTGGTGGGTGTAGCCGTCCACCGCGGGGAACTGGGCAAAGACGAATCGCGACGGCCCTTCGACGGCCTGGAGGAGGTGATTGGCAACGGCAGCGTCGGACGGCTGATGCCAGAGCGCGTAGTGGGCCACCGCACCCCAGAACTGGCGCTCGACGCTCCCCGGATTCCGCTCCGGAGAAAGCCCGCGGGCGATCATCGTGAAGATCCCCACGCTCTCGGGAACCAGCTCGAAGAGGGTCCGGACCGAAGGATCGATGTCGGCGTCGAGCATCCCGGCCTGATAGCCGCAGTAGCTCCGGACGGCGTCACGGCTCCGCCACCAGCGCCCGTCGTACCGCGTGCGGTCGAGCCAGCGGATCGAGGGAACGTTGCATGTGCCGGGTGTGCACCCGGTGAGAAAGGGCAGATACGAGACGCTCGTCGTCGAGGGGAACGAGGTGATAGCACGACCGGCCCCCCCCGACGCGACGAGACGGGCCAGCGAAGGAAGCCGGCCCGCGGCCAATTCGGCCTCGGCCACGTCGGGCCTGAGGCCGTCGATCAGGAGCAGGAAGCAGCGGCGCATGGCTCAGTCCGGTGCCACCACGTACGCCTCCATCGCGAAGTACTCCGCGAGCCCGAGGCGGTTGAGCGCTTCGGCGGTGTCCTTGTTGCGGGTTTCGACCCGCTGCCAGAACTCCCGGTCGTCGAGGCCGGGGAAAGGCGCCGAATCCTTCTGTGACTGGTGCTTGAAAATCGCCTGGATCTTGACCGAGAGCTCCTCCTGCGAGAGCGGCACCAGCCAGGTGGCTTCGGTCACCGACCACTCCTGCCAGGCGCCGCGGTAGAGCCAGACGTCGGGGCGCTCGGGAAGCTGGGCGAGCGACTGGTCCACCGCCTCCTGGCACATGCGGTGGGTGCCGTGCGGATCAGAGAGATCTCCGGCCATGAAGACGAGGTCGGGACGGATCTCCTCGAGCAGTGCCCGCACGATGGCCACGTCGGACGGACCGACGGGATCCTTGCGGACCTGGCCAGTCTGATAGAACGGAAGATTGAGGAAGCGCGCCGCCGATTCGGGGAGTCCGAGCGTCTCGATGCCGCTGATCGCCTCGGCTTCGCGAATCATCCGCTTGATGTCCTGCACCGCGGGAATGTCCACGTCGCCCGGCTTCTTCCCCGCAAGGAATCCACGGACTTCGCCCGCGAGCGCATCGACACGGGCGGGATCGAGGCCGCGACCGTGCCCGAGCCGCTCGAGAAAGTCCACGTACCGCCGCACGTCATGGTCAAAGACCGCGATGTTCCCGCTGGTCATGTAGGCAACGGTGACGTCGTTGTGGTTCTGGGTGAGCTTGTAGAGGATCCCGCCCATCGAGATGACGTCGTCGTCGGGATGGGGGGAGAAACAGAGGACGCGAGCATTCTTCGGCAGCTTGGAGCGGCCGCGAATCTTGGCGCCCAGCACATTGAAGACGAAGCCGTTCACCGCGCCCGGAGAGCCGAAGCGGGCCACCAGCGCCGACATCTTGTGCTCGCTGTAGTCCCGCAGTGTGAGCTTGAGGATGGCTCGGCCCACCGTCTGCGAGAGCCACACCACCGCGCGGACCGCGAGCGGATCGGTCCACTCGACTTCGTCTACCAGCCACGGTCTCGCGATCCGGGTGAGCTCCGCGGCGGCGGCGCTGTCGAGATAAAACGTGGTGTGCGGATGTCGCTGCAGAAACGTCGCCGCGACCTCGGTGTCGATGTCGCCTTCCACGGCGCGGCGCACGATGCCGGACTTGTGCTCCCCGGTGGCGAGAATCGCGATCTCCCGTGCCTCGAGAATCGTCGCGATGCCCATCGTCACCGCCTCGCGGGGGACGGACGCTTCGCCGAAGAAATCGGCGGCGGCATCCCGGCGGGTCACCGTGTCGAGCGTCACGAGGCGGGTACGGCTCTTCGCGCCCGAGCCCGGCTCGTTGAAGCCGATGTGTCCCGTCTTGCCGATGCCGAGGAGCTGGAAGTCGATGCCTCCCGCGGCGCGGATCGCCGCTTCGTAGGCCTCGCACATCTCCGCCACCTTCTCGCGTGGCGTGTCGCCGCCCGGGATATGGACCATCGCGGGGTCGATGTCCACGTGCCGGAAGAGATTCTCCCACATGAAGCGGTGGTAGGAGTGGATGTTCTCCTGGTCCATCGGGCAGTACTCGTCGAGGTTGAAGGTCGCGACGCCGCGGAAGGAGAGTCCCTCGGTCCGGTGCATCCGGATCAGTTCCCGGTAGACCCCCACAGGGGTCGAGCCGGTGGCGAGGCCGAGGACGGCGCCGCGGCCTTCCCGCTGCCGCCCTCGCACTATTTCGGCAATGCGCGCGGCGACTGCCCGGGCCAGCGATTCGTGGTCGTCGAAGACGGCGGTGCGGAGGCGTTCGGGGGCGTCCATGGAGTGAATCTAAAGGAATAGGCTTCCCGCCCCACCCCCGTCACCGTAGAATCCCTGCCACCAACCCATGAACTTGCTCCAGCGAACGCTCGGCAGGCGCGGCCCCCTCCTCGCAATTGGAGCGGTCCTGATCGTCGTCATCCTGTTCCTCGCGCTGCGCGACAGCGCCGGGACCGCCGGAGGTCCTTCCGAACTCGTCACCGTCGGGCAGCGCACCTTCGCCTCCACCGTCGCCGCCGTCGGGGCCGTCAAGCCAGAAATCGGCGCCGAGGTCCGAGTCGGCTCCCGGATTTCCGGCCGGGTGCAACGCCTCCGCGTCAACATCGGCGACCGTGTGAAGAAGGGCGACGTCATCGCCGAGCTCGAAACCGCCGAACTCGATGCCCTGACCGCACAGCGCCGAGCCGAGCTCACCGTCGCCGAAGCCAAGCTCGCCGCGCTCGAAGCCTCTGTCCCCGAGGAACTTGCCAAGGCCGAGGCGGAGCTCTCCGGAGCCGACGCCACCGCACGGCTTGCCGCTGCCGAGTGGGAGCGCCAGCAGGCGATGCTCAAGGACGGCGCGACCAGCCGGGCGGAAGCAGAGGCGGCCCACGAACGCCACCTCGTCGCCCAGTCAGCCCGCGAGGCGGCCCGCCGCGCCCTCTCCATGGTCCGCACCGGAAACGTCCAGGGCGTCCGCCAGGCGAAAGCCGAGCAGGAGCGAGCCCGTGCCGCCCTCCGCAGCGCCGAGGTGGACCGCTCCTTCACCACCATCCGGGCGCCGATCTCCGGGGTCGTCGCCTCGGTCGCCACCCAGGAGGGCGAAACGGTCGCTGCCGGCCTCAACGCCCCCACCTTTCTCACCATCGTTGATCTGGCCCGGCTTCAGGTCCACGCCTACGTCGACGAGGTGGACATCGGCAAGGTGACCGCAGGTCAGTCCGCGGAGCTCACGGTGGATGCCTTTCCTGCCCGCGAATTCCTGGGCAAGGTCGCCGCGATCTATCCCTCCGCCACGCTCCAGGACAACGTCGTCAAATACATCGTCGCCATCCACGTCCTCGGTGATTCGGTTTCCGTCCTCCGACCCGAAATGACCGCCAGCGTCCGCATCCAGCTCGAATCGCGAAGCGTCCTGGCGGTGCCCACCCGCGCGATCCGGCGCGACCAGGGGATGAGCGTCGTCTACCTGCGCCTGGGCAGGACAACGGAACGCCGGCCGGTGCGGCTCGGCTGGCGCGACGGGCCCTGGGTCGAAGTCGTATCGGGACTCAAGGCGGGCGACCGTGTTTATCTCGATCCGCCGGCCCCCGCCACCGGGGCGACCCCATGAGCCGGGGATGGCGCATCGCCCGCCATACCGCCGCAATGCTCGCCGCCAATCGGCAGCGGACCCTTCTCATGACGCTCGGCCTCGCCGTCGGCGTGGCGGTGCTGTCCACCGTGATGATCGTCGCCGCCGGCACCCGCCGGCAGGTCAATGAACTGGTGAACAAACATGGCCTCGACATGGTAATGGTGCGGGCCGGAGGCGATGTCCAGGTGTTCGCGCCCACCGCCGACCGGGGCATCGAGGCGCTGTTCGACGCCGACGCTCGCGCCATCGCCGATGAAATCCCCAATGTGAAAATGGTGAGCCCGGTCCAGAATCAGCGCGGGCTCTCCGCGGTGTTCGAGGATCGGTCCCACACCACCCGCGTTTTCGGGGTCGCCCCGCCGTGGATCGAGATCCGGCGCTGGGGAGTGGCCGACGGCGAGTTCATCTCCGACGCCGACATGCAGGGAATGGCCCGGGTGGCGCTCCTCGGCGCCGGCGTCGCCCGGAAGCTCTTCCCCGAGGGCGGCGCCGCCGGCCGCACCATTCGGCTGAACGGGGATCCCTACACCGTGAAGGGCGTCTTCATTGAGATGGGCGTGGACGCCGGTGGGGATGACTGGGACGACCGCATCGTGGTCCCGTTCACTACCTCGTCTCGCCGCCTCTTCGGCCGCCCTCACCTGGAGCAGATCGTGATGCGGGTGTCCGATCCCCGCCGCTTGCCAGAGACCGCGGCGCGGGTTCGCGAGCTGCTCCGCGTCCGCCATCAGATCGGGGCGGGGGAGCCGGACGATTTCTTCGTCCGTGAGCCGGCAGACGTCGAAGGCGCCGCCCTCGAAACCTCCTCCACCCTCACCTCGCTCCTCTTCGGCGCATCGGCGGTGGCGCTGCTCGCCGGGGGGCTGGTGATTATGAATCTGATGCTGGTGGGGGTGTCGCAGCGATCTTCGGAAATCGCGTTACGCCGCGCCGTCGGGGCGCGGGGCTCCGACATCAAACGCCAATTCCTGCTCGAGGCGCTGCTCGTGGCGCTCGCGGGCGCGCTGGCCGGCGCGCTGCTCGGCGTTGCCGCCGCGCTCATCCTCGACGCCCTGGGCCTCGCCGCCGGCGTCATTACCTGGGTGCCCTTTGCCGTGGCCATCCTCTCTTGCGGGTTGATCGGGCTCCTCGCCGGGATCCATCCCGCCTGGAAAGCCGCCGCGGTGGAACCGGCCACGGCACTCGGAGAGCGGAGGCTGGCGTGATCAAGGCCGAACGGCTGGCCAGGAGTTACCGCAAGGGCAACGCTGAGGTGAAAGTGCTCACCGACGTAACCTTCGATGTCCCCGCGGGACAATTCGTCGCCATCATGGGGCCCTCTGGCTCGGGGAAATCTACCCTCCTCCATTTGCTCGGCTTCCTCGACCGGCCCGACGCCGGAACCTACCGCTTCGAGGGGAAAGACCTGGCCTCGGCCGATGACGACGCCCTCGCCGCGGTCCGGAATTCCCGAATCGGTTTTGTCTTCCAGCAGTTCCACCTCCTCGACCGGATCTCCGCGCTCGACAACGTGATGCTCCCGCTCGTGTACGTCGAAGCCGACGTCCCCGACGGCGAGGCCCGCGCGGCGCGGGCACTCGAAGCGGTGGGACTGGCGCACCGCGGTCTTCACTTCCCGGCCGAACTCTCCGGCGGCGAGCAACAGCGGGTGGCCCTCGCCCGGGCACTCATCAACGATCCGGTCCTGATCCTTGCCGATGAACCGACCGGGAATCTCGATGACAAGAGTGGGGCCGAAGTGCTCGAGAGGCTGGGCCGACTCCGGGAAGCCGGCCGGACCATCGTGCTGGTCACCCACGACCGGAAGGTTGCCGAGCGGGCCGACCGGATTCTCGTGCTCGACGGTGGCCGGATCGCGTGACCGCCGCCCGCGCCCGCCTGCTCAAGAGTCTCCGTCTCTCCTTCAGGATCCTGGCGGCGCATCGGCTGCGCACCGCGCTGAGCGTTTCAGGGTTGCTGATCGGCGTGGCCGCCGTGATCGTGATGGCGGCGGTGGGGGCCGGAGCCGAGCGTCGGGTGGTGGAGCGGGTCCGAGCCATGGGCACCGACCTTCTGATGGTCACCGCGACTCCCGCCCCACGGGTGGCGGGCCGGACACGCCAGGTGGCTACCATGACCACCCTCCGCACCGCCGATGCCGCCGCCATCGCAGAGGAGGCGGTCCGGGCCGTGGCGGCGGCCCCCGCGGTCATCCGTCCGGTGGTGGCGCGCTGGGAAGGCCGCAACGTCCCGACCACCCTCCTGGGCACCACGAGAGCCGGGTTAGGCATCCGGAATCTCCGCCCCCGAACCGGCCGGCTCTTCGATGAGGCGGAAGAGCGGGAGCGCCGCCGCGTGGTGCTGTTGGGCCCGTCGCTCGCCCATGCCCTCTTTGGCAGCGACGATCCGGTCGGGCGCGAGATCCGGCTGGGTGGCGTACCGATGGATGTCATCGGCGTGCTGGAACCCCGCGGAACCGATGTGGCCGGTGGAGACCTCGATCATGTGGTGGTGACCCCGCTGGAAACCGCCATGCGGAGGGTGCTCAACATCTCCTACGTGCACGCCCTCTATGTGCAGGCCCGGAGCAGCGCCGACCTCCCCGCGCTGGAGGCCGAAGTCCGCGGGATCCTCGACCGGAGACATGTCAGCCGCGCCGGGACCCCAGAGCCCTATCTCATTCAGAATCAGGTCGTGCTCCTTCGGACCGAGCGGGAGGCTTCGCGCGCCTTGAGCAGATTGATCGTGGCAACCGCCACGCTCGCGCTCCTGGTCGGGGGAATCGGGATCCTGGCCACCATGCTCCTGTCGGTGCGCGAGCGGGTACGCGAGATCGGCCTCCGCCGGGCCGTCGGCGCGCGCGAGAGCGACATCCACCTCCAGTTCCTGCTGGAGTCCGGCCTACTTGCGGTGGTGGGCGGTGCGATGGGCGTGATAGTGGGAGTCGTCGTCGCGGGCGCGGCAGCCGTACTCGGGCCGTGGGACCTGGTGCTGTCATGGCCAGCGGCGCTGCTCGGGCTCGTCGTTTCTACCGGGGTTGGGCTTCTGGCCGGAGTCCTCCCCGCGGTCCGCGCCGGGAAGCTCCAGCCGATCGAGGCGCTGAGAGCGGTCTAGGATCGAAGGGACAAAGATGTCTCACCCCCGGGCTCGAGTGGGACTCGCCGACGGGGTTTCACCCCCGGGCTCGAGTGGGACTCGCCCACGGGGCCTGCGGGCCAACGCAGCTCCCAATCTCACGTGGAACCCTCGCGGCCCGACGTCCCCTATGGCGAGCCCCACTCGAGCCCGGGTGACTCACGCGATTGTGGCTCGTCTCTCCGCCTAAATTCCCGAACTTTCACCGACGCCCCTGCGGGCACCCCAGCTCCCTCTGCCCGCTCGACATGGTCTTGACATATCAACGAAAGTTGATACATTAGGGGCATGACTTCACGGGCGACCTCTCTCGATTTCGAGCGCGCCGCGCGGGTATTTCACGCCCTCTCGGAGCCGACCCGGCTCCGGCTGGTGGATCTCCTGCGAGGCGGGGAACGCTGCGTCTGCGAGCTGACCGACGCGCTGGAGACGGGGCAGTCGCGGCTCTCGTTTCATCTCAAGGCGCTCAAGGACGCCGGAATCGTCCTGGACCGGCGCGACGGGCGCTGGGTCCACTACCGGCTCAACCAGGAGCGGGTGGAAGAGGTGGCGGCGGTGCTGACTGATTGCTGTGCGGGCGCCAAGGTGTGGATCAAGAGTGGCTGCTGCGGGTAGGGAGCCAGGGAGTCAGTACCCAGTACCCAAAAGGAGAAACCATGTCCGAGCTGGGAGTTCGTGAGTCCGTGAAAGAGCGCTACGGCGCCGTGGCCAAGCAGGTGCTCGAGGGCAAGGATGCCGCGTGTTGCAGCTCGAGCTGCTGCGGTGGGAGCAAGGACCCCATCTCCTCCAATCTCTATTCCGAGGCCGAGACCGGGGTGATCCCTGAAGGGGCCGTCCTGGCCTCGCTCGGTTGCGGCAATCCGACCGCTCTCGCGGATCTGAAGGAGGGCGATACGGTGCTCGATCTGGGCAGCGGCGGGGGGATCGACGTCCTCCTCTCCGCCCGGCGCGTCGGGCCGACCGGCAAGGCATACGGCCTCGACATGACCGACGAGATGCTGGAGCTCGCCCGGGAAAACCAGCGCAAGGCCGGCGTCACCAACGTCGAGTTCCTGAAGGGCGAGATCGAGAACATCCCGCTCCCCGACGCGTCGGTGGACGTGATCATCTCGAACTGCGTCATCAATCTCTCCGCCGACAAGCGCAAGGTGCTGGCCGAGGCGTTCCGGGTGCTGAAGCCCGGTGGACGATTTGCCGTGTCCGACGTGGTGGTGCGGGGTGAGGTGCCGGCGGAGGTGCGCCGCAGCATGGAGCTCTGGGTCGGATGCGTGGCCGGTGCGCTCGAGGAGCAGGAATTCAAGACCCTCCTCGAAGGAGCCGGATTCACCGACGTGGACATCGAGCCGACCAGGGTGTACCAGGTTGACGATGCCCGGGCGTTTCTGCAGAGCGCCGGCCTCGACGTGGACCTGGTGGCCAAGGAGATCGACGGGCGGTTCATGGGGGCGTTCGTGCGGGGGACGAAGCCGCGGTGAGCGGTGCCGTGACTCATGTGCTATTCGCCTGCGTCCACAACGCCGGCCGTTCGCAAATGGCCGCTGCGTTCTTCAACCAGCTGGCCGACCCGGCTCGCGCCTCCGCCACCTCGGCGGGCACCGAGCCGGGGGCGCGAGTGCAGCCCGAGGTGGTGACGGCCATGCGCGAAGCCGGCATCGATCTCTCGGGCGTGGAGCCGAAGCAGCTCACCGACGGGCTCGCCCGATCGGCCGGTCTCCTCGTCACCATGGGCTGCGGCGACGCCTGTCCCTACGTGCCGGGCCTCGAGATCCGCGACTGGCCGCTGCCCGATCCCAAGGGCCGCCGCCTCGAGGAGGTGCGGCGGATCCGCGATGAGGTGAAGGCGCGGGTTATTGCCCTGATCGCGGAGAAGAAATTGTCACCCTGAGGAAGCATCGCGACCGAAGGGTGACAACCCGTGTTCTCCCGCGGGCGCAGGGAGCGGACTGACGGCGGGGGTGCGAGTGAGTACCGCGAACTCGAGCGCCCCCGGAGGCCAGCCGGCCCCGAGCCCGCGGAGAGGCACGCGGCCTTGCGTCTTCGCGTCTTAGCGTCTTAGCGTCAATTCTTCAAACCTCGCATTCCCCAGGGGATACAGTCTCCAATCCTGATAATCAAAGTGCCACCACTCCGAGCTGTACACCGCGAACCCCTCCGCCTCCATCGCGTTGCGGAGGAGCTCGCGATGCCAGCGCTGCCGGCTGGTGCCGCCGGGGTAGTTCGGGTAGGAGCGACGGGAAAATTCGTCGTAAGTGCCCGGCATCTCGACCGGGCGGCCGGTGCGGAGCTCGTAGAGTGTGAGATCCACCGCGGCGCCCCGGTTGTGGCGTGACCCGTTGGCGGGGTTGGCCACGAATTCGTGCTGCTCCGGCGGTGTCCCGTCCCAGAACATCTTCGTGACATACCACGGCCGGTAGCCGTCGTGGATCAGGAGACCGTAGCCGAGCGCCTTGAGCCGCTGGTGCGCCCGCACCAGCGCCTCGGCGGCGGGGCGCTGCAGGAAGGCGCGCGCCGATGAGTAGACCGGAGTTCCCAGGAAGTTGTCGGCGCCGGCGTAGCGGATGTCGAGCTTGATCGTCGGGTCGAGCGCCACCAGCTCGGCGAGGTCGGAACTGCGGAAAACGCCGGACTCTACCGGCGGGCTCGCGGCGAGTGCCTCCCGCAGGAGCTCCGGGACGGGCTGGACCGGAGTGATCCGAAAGACCGCGCCCTCTTCCGGCCCCAGCTTCTGACGGGGAAGGGAGACGGGGCCGATGGCCACCGAGTCGGCCTTGCCGCCTCCGCGACGGCTGAAGTGCACCGTGGTGTCGCCAAGACGGAACCGGTCACCAACGGCGGAACGAAGCTCCTGCTGCCCCGCGCCCGCGCGGCGGAGGTAGAGCTTTCCGCCGCTTTCCAGGATCATTGCCCCGCTCGTAGTGTCCGCGCCGTATTCGCCGATCAGCCCTGCCCACCGCGCCGGTGGTGGTCGCGGACCCGCCTGGCCGGGGTGCTGATGCGGCGCTGCGGTCAGGACGGAGGCGATGAGGCAAAGAGGCAAAGTGGCCCGGATTGTCATCCCCACCTTGCCTCCTTGCCTCTTAGCCTCCCTACCTCTCACTACGGCTTGGGCCGACTCTTCCACTTCTGATACTCCTGCGTATGCCGGTCGTCCCACTGCATCAGCTGGCCGCGGATGAAGACGTGCTTCACCTGGGTGCGCACGTCGAGCGGATCGCCGTTGGTGACGAAGAGATTGGCCACCTTCCCCGCCTCGACGGTTCCCAGGCGGTCGGCCACGCCCCAGATGCGGGCGGGGTTGATCGTGATCGCCCGGAGCGCCTCCTCCGGGTCGAGCCCGTACGCCGTGGCGAGCGCGGCGTTGTAGGGCAGGTTGCGCGCGTCGCCCTCGCCGCCGTCGCTGGTCTGGAAGGCGATCTGCACTCCCGCCTTCGCGAGGACGCCGGGGTTGGCATAGACCGCGTCGTACGGTGCGTCGCCGTCCGGCACCGCCGTCATCGGTCCCACGACGACCGGGATCTTCCGCGCCGCCAGGGTGTCGGCGAGCATCCAGGCATCGTTCGCCCCCCGCAGCACGACCTTGAGCGCGAAGGTGTCGGCCAGCGCGAGCACACCGCGGATCTGTCCCTCAGTCTGCACGTCGAAGATCACCGGCACGTCGCCGCGGAGCGCAGGCCCGAGCGCCGCGAACGCGAGATTCTGCGGCACCGGATTGGTCCGGGCATTGTAGGCCTTGGCGTCGCGCAGGTAATTGTAGAGCTCCTGCACCTGGCGGTTCTGGGTCTCGGCCCCGTCACCCTGGCCCTGGCCGCCCCGGAAGCCGCCGCGCCGTCCGCCCCCGCCGACGCGCGGATAGGTCATGACCATCGCAACCCTGCCCTTGGTCGCCATCTCGTCGGGAGTCCACCCCGCCAGATCGATCAGCGCCGCCGTCCCCTGGATCATCCCGCCTTGGGCGGAGGTGATGGCGGAGGTGACTCCATTCGCCCGAGTCACCGGGATGTGCACCGAGCTCGGATTCACCGCGGTGATGACGTCGTTCTGCGGGTTGTACTGCCCCAGCTCCTGGGTATCCTGTCCGCCCGGCACTGAGCCGATCTCGGTGAGACCCATCCGGTCTCCCGAATCGATCAAGCCGGGATAGACAAAGAGGCCGCGCCCGTCGATGACCGTGGCGCCGGCCGGCGTGGCAACGCCCGCCCCCGCCGCTTCGATGCGGCCGTTGCGGATGACAACCGTGCCGCCGGCGACCTTCGGGCCGCTCACCGGCACGATCGTCGTGTTGGTGATTGCGTAGAGGTCTGGGCGGCTGGTCGGCTGGACGGCTGGCGCCTGTGCCGCGAGCGGTGACACGAGCGCCGCGACCGCCCCCGTTGCTACAAGCGTGCGCCGGATCATCGATCACCTCCACTGGTGGTATTGAGACGGGGACGGCGCTTCAGCGCCTCGATCAGAGCCTCGAGCGTCGGCGCCTTGTTTCGGTCGAAGAACACCCGACCGTCGATGAGGGTCATCTCCACCCGGCTGGCCGGGGCAAACGGATGCCCGTTGAAGATCGCGATGTCGGCGTCCTTGCCCACGTCGATCGAGCCAGTGAGCTTGTCGACGCCGAGCTGCCAGGCCGGGTTGAGCGTGATCATGCGGATCGCCTCCTCCTCCGAAGCGCCGCCGTACTTCATGGCTTTGGCGGCCTCCTGATAGAGCCGCCGCGCCCGCTCATCCGAATCGGAATTGATCGAAACTTTGACCCCGCGCTCGGCCATCAGGGCGGCGTTGAACGGGATCGCGTCGAATGCCTCAAGCTTGTACGCCCAGTTGTCGGCAAAGGTCGATGCGCCGGTGCCGGCCGCCGCGATCTCATCGGCGATCTTGTAGCCCTCCAGCACGTGCTGCAGGCTCGCGATCCGGAAATTGAAATCCTTGGCCACCTTGAGCAGCATCAGGATTTCATCGGAGCGGTAGGAGTGCGCGTGCACCAGCCGCTTGCCCTCGAGAATCTCCACCATCGCGTCGAGCTGGAGGTCCCGCCTGGGCGGCAGCGGCTCCGCCATCCTTGCCTCTTTGCCTCGTTGCCTCTTTGCTTCTTCATACGCTTTCCACTCCGCCTGATACTCCTGCGCCCGCGTGAACACCTCGCGCAGCAGCTCCTCCTGGCCCATGCGGGTGCGCGGGTAGCGCGGCGTGCGCCCGGGGACTTGCGGGGCGTTGGTCTGCCGCACGTTTTCGCCGAGCGCGAACTTGATGCCCGGGGGCGCGCCGGCGAACAGCAGCGAATCCACCGGAAGGCCCCAGCGGAGCTTCACCACGGCGTTCTGCCCGCCGACGGTGTTGGCCGAGCCGTGCAGGATGTTGAGCGTCGTGACGCCCCCGGCGAGCGAGCGGTAGAGGCCGATCGCGTCTTCGCGGAGCACGTCCTGGATCCGCACCATCGCGGTGTTGGAGCGGCTCCCTTCGTTGATTCCCTCGCTCCCGCTGTGGGAGTGCGCGTCGATGATGCCGGGCATGACGAACTTGCCCTTGCCGTCGATCACCTGCGCGCCGACGGGGACCGCGAGATTCTTCCCGACTGCGGCGATCTTGCCGTTCCGGACGATGATGGTGCCGTTTTCGATGGTGCCGTGGCTCGCGGTGAGGATCGTCGCGTTGGTGATCGCCACCAGCGTCCCCGCGGGGGGGATATCGACCTTGAGCACCGGCATGGCGGGGCGGCGGGATGTGTCCGCCGGCGCCGGGGTCTGGGCGGCGAGAACCCCCGCCGCGAGCGGCAGGGCGAAGAGCGCGGTCCGCATCATGGCTTCCGCTCCGCGGTGAAGGTGGCGCTTCCAAAGCTGCCGAGTTCGGCGGAGCCGGTCATCCTGTTGCCGTCGACTTCGCCCCGGTAATTCAGCGTGATGGATTGGCCGCCGATCTGCATGGTGTGGCTCCAGGTCACACTCCGTCCGTTGATCTGGCCATCGCTGATCTCCTGGCTCCCCATCTGGCTGGTCATCGTGCCGGTGAAGGAGGAGCCGCTCTGAACCAGGGTCATCGAGACGTCCATCGGCCCCTGCGGCGACGTGACCGTCATTGACCAGCCGCCCGCAACCTGCGCCGCAGGCGCGCCGCTGCCGGCTCCGCCTCCCCCGGTCCGCGTGGGCGGAGGGGGCGCCACTTCATAGCGGATCCCGTCCACGAACACCGCGCTCACCCGGGCGGAATCGCTCAGGATGTCGGTGTTCGAAACGATCAGGTTGGCAATCTTGCCGGCCTCGATGCTTCCCAGAATTTCTCCGACGCCGGCGATTTCCGCGGCGCGGATGGTGAGCGCCTCGAGGGCGACGGGAGCGGGAAGCCCCGCCGCCACTGCTTTGCGAACGTTCGCCAGGAACTCGCGGCTTCCGCCCGAGGCCAGCGCGAACTTGATGCCCGCCTTGTTGAGCGCGGCGGCATTGCCCTCGATCATTCGCTGCGCTTCGCGCGCCGCCGCGGCGCTGTCGCCGGGAGCGCGGCGCTGGCTCAGCCGATACGACCAGCCGGTAACGGCGGTCGGCGCCGGAAAGTTGACCGAGACCACCGCCGAGCGTCCGGCCAGCGCGTCCACCGCCTGCCACCCTTCCGTGGCGCCGATGACGGTCATCTTGAGATTGAACTCCCGCGCGAGACGCACCGCGCGGCGGATCTCGTTCTCGCTACTCGCTTCGATGAAGGCCGGCACCTGGCCCCGCACCACCGGGACGAGGGCGTCGAGGCCGGGATCGTTCGCCGGCCGCTCCATCCCCCGCGGATTGCTGCGATAGCGTTCCTGGAGCACCCCCTGCCGCTGAGCGTCGAAGAACGCCTGGCGCTGGTAGGCGATCACGCCGAGCAGCGTCCCCGGATAATCGCCCTGCACGCCCTGATATCCGATGTGCTCGGCCACCTGGCTCTTGATGACGGTGCCGGGGCCGGCGTCGTCCCGGAGCGGGACCAGCGCCGACATCCCGCGGAAGAGTCCTCGCGCGGGCGACACCAGCACGGCGGTGATTCCCGCGTCGCGGATTGGCTTCACCTCGGTGGCGTTGAGCCGGATTTCCGTCGCGATCTGGCGCTCGGGGCTCATTCCCTGGCGCGTTGCGGCCTGCACCTGCTGGCCGCCGCCGCCGCCCGGAGCGCCTCCTGGCCCGCCGCCGGCGCCCGTCGCGGGCGCGGAGGGGAGGCCAAGGGAGGAGGTCAGGTCGAAGAGCCCGGGGGTGACCGTTTTTCCGGCCAGATCGATGACTCTCGCGTCGGAGGGCACCGCGACCGTCGGCCCGACCGCTTCGATCAGGCCTTTGCGGATGAGGATCGTGCCCTTCTCGATCACGCCCTTGGTCACCGTCTGGATGCGCGCGTTGGTAAGCGCCCAGGTATCCGATTGGGAGGCGAGAGAAGCGGCGGTGTGGGGCAGGAGGGCGGACGCGAGCACGAGCGCGCGAACCGCCGGGGTCAGACGCATGACCAGCCTCCAGGCTGGGAGGGGAGAAAGGCCGGGTATTATCGGGCCAGGAGAATCTATGGCTCCGCGGGCTGGCGAGCCACAGCTAGATTACGCGCCACCGCCCAATGGAGTTGAACCCCTGTGGAGGTCCAGGTCTTCGGCGTCCGAAAGAGCGCCGATACCCGAGCCGCGCTCCGATTCTTTGCCGAGCGGCGGGTCAAGGTCCATTTCGTCGATCTGCTCGAGCGCGCCGCCTCCAAAGGGGAGCTGGGCCGGTTCGCCCGGAAGTTCGGCTCCGCGGCGCTGCTCGACCGGCAGTCGAAACGCTTTGCCGAGCTCGGCCTCGCGACCGCGACGTACTCACCTGAGCGGTGGCTCGAACGAATGCTTGAGGAGCCGCTGCTTCTTCGGATGCCGCTGGTCCGGTTTCACAAAGAGCTCACCGTCGGTCCCGCCGAAGCCACCTGGCAGAGCTGGACCGGCAAGTGATTCACGCGCGCTCGTCACGGAGGACCACTCCATGAAATCCGGCCTTGTCCTGGCCTGCCTGCTGGCCGCGCCGCTCGCCGCCCAGGCCCCGCCCGGCACCGACATCTTCGTGATGCCGCTCACCCGGGCCGGCGGTGCGGTGACCGTCGGCGCCCCGGTCAACATCACGGCGCGTCCCGGGTACGACAATCAGCCGTTCTTCTCCCCCGATGGAAAGAGCATCTACTACACCTCGGAGCGCGGCGGGCAGACCGACATCTACCGCTACGACCTCGCCCCGGGTACATCGAGCCAGGTCACCCGGACGACGGAGAACGAATACTCGCCCACCGTCATGCCCGACGGGAAGCATTTCTCGGTGATCCGTGACTCGGTCCAGCTCCTCTGGTCGTTCACGCTCGACGGGACACCGGTCAAGCCGCTGCTTGATTTGATACGCCCGATCGGGTATCACACCTGGCTCAATGCCGACACTGTCTTTGTCTTCGTGCTGGGCTCTCCGGCCACGCTGCGGCGGGCCGAGCTCGCCCACGGCACCGCCGCCATCGTGGCGAGCGACATCGGCCGCGCGCTGCTCAAGGTGCCGGGGCGCCATGCGGTGAGCTACGCGCAGCGCGATTCTGCCGGCTTCCAGGTGCGGGTCATCGATCCGGTGACGGGGCAGGGCGAGTCGCTGGTGCGCCTTCCCGAGGGGAACGAGTTCTTCATCTGGATGCCCGAGGGCGCGCTGCTCTCCGCGAGCGGGAACCGGCTGCTGAGCTGGCGCCCCGGCGAGCAGGACTGGACCGAGGTCGCTCGCTTCACCGAGCCGGGGCTCTCGCGCATAACCCGGCTCGCGCTGAGCCCGACCGGCGATCGCCTCGCCCTCGTGGGTGCCGAGCCCGCCCCGCCCCGGTGACCTCCCCCTCTTCCCGGAGATCGTTCATGCGGCTCAGCACTCTCGCTGTTGCCGGCATGCTGATGCTGGCGGCTCCGCTCGCCGCGCAGACCGCGGACGCGCCGATCATACTCCTCACCCCCGATCGGATCTACGACGGTCTGGTGATGCGGACCGGGTGGTCGGTGCTGGTGCGGAACGACCGAATCCTCGGCGTGGGCCCGGGGCTCGAGACGGTGGCGCCCCCCGACGCGCGGAGAATCGCGCTGACCGGGATGACGCTTCTTCCCGGTTTGATCGAGGGACATTCGCATCTCCTGCTGCACCCCTACAACGAAACTTCCTGGAACGACCAGGTACTCCACGAGCCGCTCGCGCTCCGCATCGCGCGCGCCGTGAATCACGCGCGGCAGACCCTCGAAGCGGGGGTGACGACGGTGCGGGATCTCGGCACCGAGGGCGCCGGTGAGGCCGACGTCGGTCTCCGGGATGCGATTCAGCAGGGCATCATTCCCGGACCGCGGGTGATCGCGACGACCCGCGCGATCGTAGCGACCGGAACCTACGGTCCGCGCGGCTTCGACTCGCGGTGGCACATCCCCCAGGGGGCGGAGGAAGCGAGCGGGCTCGAGGAGCTGACCCGCGTGGTGCGGAGCCAGGTGGCCGACGGCGCCGACTGGATCAAGGTGTACGCCGACTATCGCTGGGGTCCGTCCGGCGAAACGCGCCCCACCTTTTCACTGGAAGAGCTCACCCGGATCGTCGAGACCGCGCGCAGCGGGGGACGTCCCGTCGTCGCGCACGCGAGCACGGCCGACGCGATGCGGCGCGCGGTCATGGCCGGCGTCGAGACGATCGAGCATGGCGATGCCGGAAGCGCCGAGGTGTTCCGGCTCATGGCGCGGAAGAACGTCGCCCTTTGTCCGACCCTGTCCGCGGGCGAAGCAGTTCGGCAGTATCGTGGGTGGAAGAAGGGATTCGAGCCCGATCCGGCCGATATCACCGAGAAGAAGGCCAGCTTCAAGCGCGCGCTCGCGGCCAGGGTGCCGATCTGTTTCGGCGGCGACGTCGGCGTGTTCGCCCACGGCGACAACGTCCGCGAGCTGGAGCTCATGGTGGAATACGGCATGACGGCGCTCGACGCGGTCAAGTCGGCCACCTCGGGCAACGCGAAGATCTTCCACCTCGAGGACCGGCTGGGCCAGGTCAAGCCGGGATTCCTCGCCGACCTGATCGCTGTCGAGGGGGATCCGACGGTGCGGATCGGCGACCTCCGGAAGGTGCGGATGGTCATGAAAAACGGCCAGGTGATCCGCCCTTGACGCCTGGGCCGAACCTCCGGTAGCATCCCGATCTGCCAGCCGCCGGCTCCCTGGCTCCCTGGCTCCCTGGCTCCCTGGCTCCCTGACTCCCTAGGAGTGCCCCATTCGCTTCCGCCCGTTTCGCGCCTGGCGCCCACTGCCGTCCCTCGCCGCGCGCATTGCCGCTCCACCGTATGACGTCGTGTCGCGCGCCGAGGCGGCGGCGCTCGCAGAAGGCAACCCGCTGAGCTTTCTCCACGTCGGCCGCTCCGACATCGATCTTCCGCCCGACACCGACCCGCACGATCCGCGAGTGTATGAGCGCGCCGGGAAGAACCTGACCCAGTTCCTCACCGACGGATCATTCGTTCGGGAGGCGGAGCCGTCCCTGTACTTGTACGAGCTGACGATGGACGGCCGCGCTCAGGTCGGCGTGGTCGGCTGTGTGCACGTCGACGACTACGAGAAGGACGTCATCCGCAAGCACGAAAAGACCCGGAAGGACAAGGAGGACGACCGGACCCGCCATGTCCTGACGCTCAACGCGCACGCCGAGCCGGTGTTTCTCACCCACGCCCCGACACCGTTCCTGACCCAGCTCAATGCCAAGGTCATGGCCGAGGACCCGCTCTACGATTTTACCAGCGCCGACGCCGTCCGGCAGCGGGTCTGGCGGGTGAAAAATACCGCGCCCTACGTGGACGCCTTCCGCCGGATCGCCGTCGGGTACGTCGCCGACGGGCATCACCGCTCGGCGAGCGCCTGGCGGGCCGCGGCGGCGCGGCGCGCCGCGAACCCGGAGCACACCGGCGACGAGGAATACAACTGGTTCCTCGCGGTGTTTTTTCCCTCCAATCAGCTTCGGATCCTCCCGTACTTCCGCGTGGTCAAAGATCTCAACGGTCAGACGCCCGAGGCGTTTCTCGCCGCGCTGGAACAGGTCGGCACACTGACGTCCACCACGGCGCCTTCTCCGGAGCGGGCGGGGTCGTTCGGGATTCTGGTCGGCGGGACGTGGTATCGCCTGGTGCTGGATCCCCAGACAATCGACGAAAAGGATCCTGTCGGCTCACTCGACGTCTCGCTGCTGCACGAGCGCATCCTGGCACCGTTGCTCGGGATCGGCGACGTGCGGACCGATCCGCGCATTGATTTCGTGGGCGGCATCCGGGGCATCCCCGAGCTGGAGCGCCGGGTGGCGTCGGGCGAGGCCGCGGTGGCCATCGCGATGTACCCCGTCTCGGTCCAGCAGCTCATGGCCATCGCCGACGCCGGTGAGGTGATGCCCCCCAAATCCACCTGGTTCGAGCCCAAGCTCAAGAGCGGGCTGTTCGTTCACACGCTCGACTGAAGGTCCCCCCGGAGGGACGCAATGAATCTGCTGGTGGCGGACAAGTTCGAGACCGTCGGTGTCGACGGCCTCAAGGATCTCGGCTGCGAGGTGGTGCTCCGGCCCGACGTGTCGGCGGAGGACCTGGCGGGCGTGATCCGCGAGGTCAATCCGAAAGTGCTGGTCGTCCGGAGCAAGAAAGTGGGAGAGGCCGCGCTCGCCGCGGGGCCGGCGCTCTCGCTGGTGATCCGCGCCGGCGCGGGAATCGACACCATCGATGTCGCCGCCGCCTCCCGGCTCGGCATCTTCGTGTCCAACTGCCCCGG
Organism: uncultured Gemmatimonas sp.; assembly: GCA_964439025.1. GTDB lineage: Bacteria > Gemmatimonadota > Gemmatimonadetes > Gemmatimonadales > GWC2-71-9 > JABFSM01. The sequence continues at coordinate 67,490 of CAYTMW010000014.1, forward strand.
GAAGAACTCGATCGCGGTGGCGGAGCTGGTCCTCGGGCTCCTGCTCGCCCTCGACCGGCGGATCCCCGACCAGGTCATCGACCTGCGCAAAGGGGAGTGGCAGAAAGGCGAGTATTCGAAGGCCCGCGGCCTGCACGGCCGGACCCTCGGCATTCTTGGCGTCGGGCAGATCGGTCGTGAGGTCGCCCGCCGCGCACAGGCCTTCGGCATGAAAGTCGTCGCGTGGTCGCGGAATCTCACCGACGAAGAGGCGGAGCGGATGGGGATCGGCTACTGCGAGACCCCGATCGAAGTCGCCCGGCTCTCCGATGCCGTGTCCGTGAACGTGGCGGGGGGGACCGACACCAAGCACCTAGTGGACGAAAAATTCCTGGCCGCGATGAAGCCCGGCGCCTATCTGATCAATGCAGCGCGCGGCAGCGTGGTGGATGAGGCCGCGCTGGAGCGGGCGGTGAAGGAGCGGGGCATCCGCGCCGGGCTCGATGTGTACCAGAGTGAGCCCGCCGGCTCTAAGGGGGAGTTCCGGCCTGCTGTCGCGGCGGCGCCGGGAGTGTACGGCACCCATCACGTGGGCGCCTCAACGGACCAGGCGCAGGTGGCGATCGCGCATGAGGTGATCCGCATCGTGGACGGTTTCATGAAGACCGGCGTCGCGCCGCATTGCGTCAACCGGCTGGCGCGCAGCTCGGCCACCCACGTGCTCTCGGTGCGGCACCAGAACAAGCCCGGTGTGCTCGCGCACGTCTTCCGGGTGCTCTCCGAGGCCCACGTCAACGTGGAAGAAGTGGAGAACATCGCCTACCACGGCGCCCAGGCGGCGTGCGTGCGGATCCAGGTCTCGGCGCCGCCTTCGGAAGCGGCCTTGCAGGAGATCCGCAGCGGCAATGAGAATGTGATCAGTGCGGATCTCACTGCGATTGAATTGGGCTAACTGCGAGCCGCGAACGTCTAGCCGCTAACCGCTGACCACTTGATGCCGTTCGCGGTTGGCCATCTCCACCCTCCGAGCTAGTCGGGGTAGTTTTGAACGCAGTATCACAACGTCCTCCGGCAGGGGAGTCAGAAGTTCGGCTGGTGCCATGCCGAGATCCGCGGCGAGGATAAGATGGGACTCGAGCTCGGTTGCAGACCCTTGGGCTATCCAGGTGAACCGAGCCAGCTCGCCATCCCGGTTGCGACCGCATCCTTCGGCAATGGTCGCCATGATGGACACCGCTGCCCGCCGGATCTGGGACGTACGGCCGAAGCGCTCGTCTGGGGGGAATTGGCGGGTTAGGTGCCTGGTCCGGATGGTTGGCACGGATAGTCTGGCACAGCACAGCGGGAAGGTGAGACCAATTCAACGCGCTCCCGATCATTTGCTTGCGCGCCGGGGAACCTTCGATAGCTTGCTGGAGCAGTTAGCAGTTAGCAGTTAGCAGTTAGCGCTTCCCCTCACAGCGAGCCCCAATGTCCGACCGCATCCACAACTTCGGCGCCGGCCCCGGCGTTCTCCCCGAGTCGGTGCTGAAGCAGGCGCAGCAGGACATCTGGAACATCGGCGGGAGCGGGATCGGAATCGCCGAGCACAGCCACCGGGGCAAGCTGTTCGAGAGGATCATCCAGGAGGCGGAGGACGAAGCGCGCCGTCTCGCGGAGATCCCCGACCGCTACAAGGTGCTCTTCATCCAGGGAGGCGCCACGCAGCAGTTCGCGATGGTACCGATGAATCTCCTGCCTCAGGGCCGCACCGCCGACTATCTCGTGACCGGCGTCTGGTCGCAAAAGGCCCACCAGGAGGCGAACAAGTTCGGTGCGACACACGTCGCGCTCACGGGAGAAGGATCCAGGTTCACCCGGATTCCCCCGGCCTCGGACATCCGCTATTCCGAGCATCCCGCCTACGTGCACATGACCACCAACAATACGATCTACGGCACCCAGTGGAAGGTGGAGCCCGCTGTTCCCGCGGGGGTCCCGCTGGTGGCCGACACGTCGAGCGACATGTTCAGCCGTCCGATCGACGTGACCAGATACGGGCTCATTTACGCCGGCGCGCAGAAAAATCTGGGACCTTCGGGAGTCGCGCTCGTCATCGCGCGGGAGGATCTGACCGAGTCGGCCCCGACGGGGCTGCCGACGATGCTGCAGTACCGGACCTACGTGAAGGAGCGCTCCCTCTACAACACTCCGCCGACCTTTGCGATCTACATGGTGGGGCTGGTGCTCACGTGGATCCGGGTCACCGGCGGGCTCGCGGCGATGGCCGACCGGAGCACCTCGAAGGCAAAGATCCTCTACGACTTCCTCGACCAGTCGGAGCTCTTCACCTCGAGCGTCGACCGGGACAGCCGGTCGCTCATGAACATCTGCTTCCGCTCCTCCAGCGAAGAGCTCGATGCGAAATTCGTGACCGAAGCAACGGCAAAGGGACTCGACGGCTTGAAGGGACACCGGTCGGCTGGAGGGATGCGCGCCAGTCTCTACAACGCGTGTCCGCGCGCCAGCGTCGAGGCGCTGGTGGCATTCATGAAAGAGTTCGAGAGGGAGAATCGGCAACCGCGCGCTTGATGCGGCGGACAATCGCGGTGAGACCCTGCGTGCGCACCATGCCGAGCGCATCGTCGAGCCCCAGCGCGTGGAGGAGGTCGTCGGGAACGGCGGCGACCTCCGCCGGCGTGGCCCCGTCGAGCGCCTGCACCAGGAGCGACACGAAGCCGCGCACTGTCGGCGACTCCCGGGGGACATCCGCGTGCAGATGGACGACTCCGCCGGTCACCTCGACCCAGAGATGCACCGGCGTCTGGCATTCCCGGACCAGGCGGTCGCCGCCGGCTTTCTCTGCTTCCAGCGCGGGCGGGAGCGCCGGGAGCTTCCGGGAAAGATCGAGCAGCGTTTCCAGCCGGGTATTCCGGTCGGCCGCGCCAAGGCGAGCGATATATCTGTCCAGAAGCGCGGGCACGAACGGAACGTAATGGGAGGGCTCGGCTCATGATGGGTAACGATCTTCCAACGCCGGTCGTGCCGGTCGACTGGCTCGCCGCCCGGCTTCGCGAGCCCCGGCTCAAGGTCGTGGATGCGTCGTGGTACCTCCCCGCCCTCAATCGAAGCGCTGTCGGGGAGTACCAGGCGGGCCACATCCCCGGCGCGGTGCACTGGGATCTCGACACGATGAGTGATCGTGCGTCTCCGCTCCCCCACATGCTCCCTGACGCGGAGACTCTCGGTCGGAGCGTTGGAGTGCTCGGAATCGGGAACGAGGACCGCGTCGTCGTCTACGACGGCTCCGGGAACAATTTGAGCGTGGCGCGGATCTGGTGGACGCTCCGCGTGGCGGGGCACGAGGCGGTCGCGGTGCTCGACGGCGGCCTGCCGGCCTGGCGTGCTGCCGGATTTCCGGTGCAGGCGGGGTGGACCCCCTGGGCGCCGAAGCGGTTCGTCGCGCACTATCATCCCGAGCTGGTGCGGTCGCTCGACGAAATGCGGAGGGCGATGGAGAGCGGCGGGGCGCAGATCCTCGATGCGCGCACGCGGGGACGGTTCGAGGGAACCGAGCCGGAGCCGCGTCCCGGCCTTCGGGGTGGGCACGTTCCCGGAGCGAAGAATCTACCCTTTCCCGAGCTCACCGGTCCGGGCGGGCGGATGCTCCCTGCCGAGGCGTTGCGGGTGCGAATTCAAATGGCGGGGATCGACCTCACCCGCCCAATCATCACCACCTGCGGCTCCGGCGTGACCGCCTGCGTGCTCGCACTCGGCCTCGAGGTCGCGGGCCACCGGAATTGGTCGGTGTACGACGGGTCGTGGGCGGAATGGGGTGCCGCGAACGGGCCACCGGTCGAGAGGGGAAGTGCGTGACCAGCGAACTCCCGTCGCCTCCGCCCTGGCCGGCACGCCTGCTGGCGCTCTGGCTCGGGCTGGGCGCGCTCGCCATCGTGCTCTCCGCGGTGCCGTCGAGCCTGTTCGATCTGGACCGGTTCGCCGCGCCCAAGGAGCTCGCGCTGCACCTGACCGCGCTCGGCGCGCTGATCCTGCTCGCCCTGAACGGCAGCGGGCGGCCGAGCCTCGTCGCGGCGGAGATTCCCCTCGCCGCGTTCGTCGCCTGGAGCGCGCTGTCCGCGATCTTCGCGTCCAACCACTGGCTCGCGGCCCGCGCGCTGGCGATCACCGTCTCCGGCCTCATCGTCTTCCACGCCGGGTATCGGGTCGCCCGGCGTGGCGCGGGTCCCTGGCTTATCCGCGGGCTGGCACTCGCCTTCCTGATTGCGGCGCTCACCGGCCTTGCACAGGCCTACGGGGTCGACCTCCCGATCCTGGCCGGCAGCCGTGCGCCGGGAGGGACTCTCGGTAACCGGAATTTCCTCGCCCACCTGATCGCGATCGGCTCGCCGGTTGTCCTGCTGCAGATGGTGGAAGCGGGAGGTCCGCGCCGCGCGGCGATCGGGGCGGGCTGCTTCGGCCTGATGCTCGCCACGCTGGTGCTGACCCGGTCGAGAGCTTCCTGGCTCGGCATGATGATGAGTGTGGGCATCATGTTTTGCGCGTGGCTCATCGCCCGCCATGGCGGACGCGAGATCGTGCCCAACAAGCGGCTGCGAACGGCACTCTTTGCGGTGCTGCTCGGGGTGGCCGCGGCACTTTTTCTGCCGAACCGGCTCACCTGGAACTCTGATTCGCCCTATCGCGACACCGTGCGCGACCTCACCAACTATCGCGAGGGGTCCGGTCGGGGCCGGCTGATCCAGTACCGCAACAGCGCGCGCCTCGTCGCGATCGATCCGGTGTTCGGCACCGGACCGGGGAACTGGCCTGTCAAGTATCCTCTGGTCACCTCGCCCGGCGATCCCTCCTTCGCCACGCTCGATCCGATGCCCACCAATCCCTGGCCGAGCAGCGACTGGGTCGCGTTTTTGAGCGAGCGCGGCGGGGTGGCGGTGCTGCTGCTGCTCGCCTCCATCGCCGCGATGGGCGTCACCGCGGCGCGGCGGCTGCGGCGGGAAGACGCCTCGCTCGTGCGGCGTGCCATTGCGTTGCTCGGCGTGCTCACCGCGACCATGGTGACGGGAGCGTTCGACGCGGTGCTGCTGCTCGCGCCGCCGACGCTCCTGGTGTGGGCCACGGCAGGAGTGCTGCTGCCGGAAAGCGGAATCGCGGGGGTGCTTCCCGTGCGCCGCAAGCAGCTCGTGCTCGTCGCGGCGATTGGTCTCCTGCTCGCGGCGGGGAGGAGCTGGGGGCAGGTCAGGTCAATCGGGCTGGCGGGACCGGGATGGCCGGTGGAGCGGCTGGAGCGCGCGGTGCGGATGGATCCGGGGAGCTACCGGCTGCACTTGATGATCGGACAGCGGACGGGGTGCGCACGGGGGGCGGGGCATACGGCGGCGGCGGCGAGACTGTTTCCGTATTTAGCGGCGCCGAAGCGGAGGCTGGCGCTGTGCGGCTCTCGGCCGTTGTCACCCTGAGCGAAGTGCTCAGGGTGACACCGGGTGATTCTGAGCGGGCGCAGGGAGAGGGCTGACGACGGGGGGTGCTCGTGAGCGCAGCGAACTCGAGCGCGCCCGGAGGCCAGCCCGCCCCGAGCCCGCCGAGAGCCACCAGGTTTCCCGCTCACGCCGTCCCTACTTCGTGTAAATTCCCCGGATGGAGCACGGACCGTCCGAATCGCCTGACCCCCCCGAGTCTCAGGTTGCGCTGGCTGCGACCGATGGTCCGCTGCCGCTTCGCCTGGCGACGATCGAGGACGAGCGCGCCCCTGACGGGATGGCGTGCATCGGCTCCTACCTGGGGCCCAAGCTGGTGGCGCGGTGCGTGGTGCCTCCCGATGCGGCGGCCTTTCTTCTCGAGCGGGGGCTCTTTGCCCAGCCGGTTCGCCTCGCGCTCGCCGCGCGGGAGGAGGCGCCCGGACTCCAGTGCCAGCTCTTTGCTCTGGTCGACCTCCCAGGAGATTTCTTCGAGACCGCCGAGGAGGACGAGGAAAGCGCTTCGCCGTGGGCCGACAGCGTCCCCGGCGCGGCGTACGATCGCGCCGTGCAGGACGGCCCCGTCCCCTCCGACACCGCCGCCGACGCCAGCGAGCAGGAGGACGACGACGAGGACGACGACGAAGAAGAGGACACCGAGGACGAAGCAGACCTGCCCCAGGACCGGCAGGCCGCTGTCTTTCTCGGCCAGATCATCCGGTTCGACCACGATCGCAAACATCCCGACGACCTCGCCCTCGAGACGATGGACGTCCTCCGCACCATCGTGCAGGGCGATGTGAGCGAAGTAGTGGACAAGGTGCTCGAGGAGCTGCTCGGCGAGGCCGGCCCACCGTGACCCTTCCCATCGCCGACCGCGGCTACGCCCATCCCGAGGTGCTGGTCTCCACCGAATGGGTGGCGGCGCACCTCGGGGATCCGGCGGTTCGGCTGCTCGAATCCGACGAGGACGTGCTGCTGTACGCCGCCGGCCATATTTCCGGCGCCCTCAAGCTCGACTGGGTGGACGACCTCAACGACCCGCTGCTCCGCGACTACATCGGACGCGAGGAGCTGGAGCAGCTGCTCCGGGCGAATGGCATCAACGCAGATACGCGGATCATTCTGTACGGCGATCGCAACAACTGGTGGGCCACTTACGCCTTCTGGGTGCTTCGGCTCTTCGGAGTCGAGCATCTCGCCATCATGGATGGCGGCCGGCAGCGCTGGGCCGAGGAGGGCCGGTCCCTCGTCACCGAGCGCCCGACGGTGATGCCGGGCCACATCAAGGTGGCCGAGCGGAAGGAGGCCAACATCCGGGCCTTCCGAGACGAGGTGATGGCCCACGTGCGGGCGGGACGGCGGTTGGTGGACGTGCGAAGCCCCGAGGAGTTCCGGGGCGAGCGGCTTCACATGGCGGATTATCCCAACGAAGGCGCGCTCCGTGGCGGACACATTCCCGGTGCGCGCAACGTGCCGTGGGCCCGGGCGGTGGATCCGGAAACCCACTGCTTCCGGACCGCCGACGAGCTGCGGGCCATCTACGAGCGCGAGCAGGGACTCTCTCCCGGCGAAGAGATCGTCGTCTACTGCCGGATCGGCGAACGATCCTCCCACACCTGGTTCGCGCTCACCTATCTGCTCGGCTATCCCACGGTCCGCAACTACGACGGCTCGTGGACCGAGTGGGGCAACGCCGTGCGCGCCCCCATCGAGCGCCCATGATCTCCTATGAGCTGTACAAGGTCGCGCACTTCGTCGGGGTCATCGTGCTCTTCACCGTCCTCGGCGGGGCGATGGTCCACGCGATGAACGGCGGCACGGCATCCAGCAACACGGCGCGCCGGATTATCACGATCCTGCACGGAACCGGACTGGTGCTGGTCCTCGTCGCCGGATTCGGGCTGCTGGCGCGGCTCGATCTGATGAACGGCGGCATCCCGCTCTGGGTCGGCGGCAAGCTGGTCGTCTGGCTCCTGGCCGGCCTCATGCTCACGGTACCCCGGCGGAACCCGGCGCTCGCCCGTCCCATCCTGCTCGCCGGCCTTCCCCTCCTCGCCGCCGCCGCGGCGTGGCTCGCCGTCTATAAACCAGGCAACTGACATGACCACATCGACCGCACCGGTCGCTGGTGAGCGCATCCGGTTCGAAGGGAACGCGCTGACGGTGCCCGACCGCCCCATCGTTCCGTTCATCGAGGGCGACGGCACCGGACCCGATATCTGGCGCGCCTCGCGCCGGGTGTTGGACGCCGCAATCGCCGGGGCGTACGGCAACACGCGCGCAATCGTGTGGCGCGAAGTGCTCGCCGGGGAAAAGGCAAGGAACCAGGTCAACGATTGGCTCCCCGAGGAGACCCTCGACGCAATCCGCTCGCACCTGGTCGCGATCAAGGGACCCCTCACCACCCCGGTCGGAGGAGGCCTCCGCTCGCTCAACGTCGCGCTGCGGCAGCAGCTCGATCTCTACGCCTGCGTGCGGCCGGTCCGGTGGTTTCAGGGGGTGCCGTCACCCGTCAAGGATCCGGGCGCGGTCGACATGGTGATTTTCCGGGAGAACACCGAAGACATCTACGCCGGAATCGAGTACCAGTCCGGCACCGCGGCGGCCCGCAAGGTGGTCGCGTTTCTCCGCGACGAAATGGGAGCCACGTCCATCCGGTTCCCCGAGACGAGCGCCATCGGGATCAAGCCGGTATCCGCCGAAGGTTCCAAGCGGCTGATGCGCGCCGCGCTCGATTACGCGATCGCGCAGAAGCGGAAGAGCGTCACCCTGGTGCACAAGGGCAACATCATGAAGTTCACCGAGGGTGGCTTCCGCGACTGGGGCTACGAAGTGGCCAAGGAGGAGTACGGCGCGGTCGAAATCGACGGCGGACCGTGGTGCAGGCTTCCCAGCGGGATGGTCGTGAAGGATGCGATCGCCGACGCCTTCCTTCAGCAGATCCTGCTCCGTCCCCGGGAGTACGACGTCATCGCGACGCTCAACCTGAACGGGGATTTCATCTCCGATGCGCTCGCGGCGCAGGTCGGCGGCATCGGAATCGCGCCGGGCGCGAACATCAACTACCTCACGGGGCACGCGATCTTCGAAGCGACCCACGGCACCGCGCCCAAGTACGCCGACCAGGACAAGGTCAATCCGGGCTCCCTCATCCTGTCGGGGGAGATGATGCTCCGGTACCTCGGGTGGGGGGAGGCGGCCGACCGGGTCATCGGTGCGCTGAACCGCACGATTGCCCAAAAACGAGTCACCTACGATTTTCATCGGCAGATGGACGGCGCGACCCTGCTCCGCACCAGCGAGTTCGCGGAGGCAATGGTCGAGAACATGTAGCGCCCGTGCATCCGGCGTGGGGGCCGTACCCCGACACCCTTCTTCACTTTCCCGAGGTCGACCTGACCGTCGACCTGCGCCGAGAAACCTCGCCGCACACCCGGACTGCCCTCGCCCGGCTGGGCTTCGAGGGCCCTTTTGCCGTCGCCACCCACAGCAAGTCCGCCACCAGCAAATGCGTGAGCTGCACCGCGGTCGGCGCCAGCAGAAACAGATTCGCGAGGCCGATGCCGAGCTGCAGCAGCACCAGCTCCGTGACCGCGCGGCCCCAGGGCCCTTGCATCCCCGCCGGCCGTAGCCTTCCCACCGCCCAGACCATCACGCTCAGATTGGCGGCGACGACACCTCAGGCGTACCGCGTAAAGCGCATGCCCGAGAGGTAGCGGTGGGCGAGTTACTCCCGCACGCGCGCCCGGAGCCGTTCCAGCGAATCGGCGGGAAAGCCGCGCGGCGCGATCAGGGTGTGCCGCACCCGGCCGTTCTGTAGCTCCTGCGACAGCACCAGCTCGCCGAATCCGGTGAGGTAGACGACCCGGACCACCGCGCCCAGCGATTCGAGCCGCTCCGGAATCAAGCCCTCGATCAGGCGGAGCGATCCGCCGAGCTTGCGTACCGCGTCGGGGAGGGTAATCGGCGACCGTGTCGTCCGCTTGCCGACCTCCGCGTCGGCCGAGGTCACGATGGTTTCCTCGAGTCGCATCGGCTCCGCTCCGAGTCTCCTCGCGGCTCCGAGCGCACTCTGGGGCGTGGGAGGGGTAGCAGGGGTGGCGGGGATCGATTCGGCCTGCGAGACAGGAGGCGCGGCGCCGGCGCCAGCCTCGCGCGCGGTTCGCTTGCGCTCATCGGTCCGAGTGGATGCAGTGACCGGGGGACTGCTCCGCCGCGCTTCGGCGGCGTTCTGGAGCCCGTCGAGCAGCGCCGACTCCGCGGGAGCGCTGGGCTCGGGCGAACGGGCGAACACTGTCTCCGGCGCCCTGGCCTCTCTCGCCGGGCTCGCGAGCATCGAGCCGCGCGCCGAATAGCCGAGCCCCGCTGCCAGCACCACCGTGGCAGCCCATGCCAGGTTGCGCGGCCACCTCCGTCGACTCGGCGTCGGCCGCATTGGCACCGCGGGTGTGGTCGCCGCGGGCACCTCGATCAGCTCGATCAGCCGGTCGGATGTCGCGAGCACTTCCTGCTCCCCGGCAAGCCGGGCGCGGCACTCCGAGCAGGCGCCGAGATGGGCCTGAATGGGGGGCAGCTGCGCCGACGGGATCTCACCGTCCAGCAGGGCGTGGATCACTCCTTCATCAAGATGCGACATGCTGCGTATCCTCTCCGGCCCGATAGGCCTCCACGAGCCGCCGGCGCGCGCGTGAGAGCGTCGTGCCGACCGCGCCGCGCGCCAGTCCCAGGGTGGCCGCTATTTCGTCGTAACTGAATCCCTCCGCCTTGAGCAGAAGGGCTTCGCGATCGCGCTCGGTCAGGGCATTGAGCGCCGATCTCACCCGCGCAATCCGGTCGCCCCGATCCATCGTCTCATCCGCCGCTTCGGCGGCCTCCGGCTGTTCGGCGCGGTAGAGCACCAGGCTACGTTCCTGCCGCACCGCTTTGCGGCCCTCCTCGCGCACCAGATTGAGGGCCACCGCGAAGAGCCAGGGACGCGGGTTACGCGGCGGCGCCGCGACGGCGCGCGCGAAGGTCTCCTGCGCGATCTCCTCGGCGCGGTCCCGGTCGCCGGTGCGCCGGTAGAGCATGCGCACCAGCGAGTCATGGTATTCGGTGAACAGCTCGGCCATGAGGCCGGTCATCGGCCCTCGAATTCCTGGAGGAAACGGCCCATCGCGCCGGGCGCCCACTCGGAGAAACCGCCCTCGGCCACTTTGAGGCTCAGGCGCCGGCCCGCGAGAATGAGCGGGCTTCCGGCCGCGAGCGCCGCGCGAAGACCGGGGCGCGCCTCCACCAGGGCGAACCACGCTCTGCTAAAGGGCGCGATCGTCGTGATCTTGAGGCTGTCCGCGTGCGCCAGGTCGGTCCAGACGCCGTCCCGCCGGCTCAGCACCCGCCCGCCGGCCCGCTTGATCTCGCGGCGCTGTCCGGTCGCGCTGACGACGACCTCCTCGAGGCGGTTCATGACAGCACCGTCGGCCGCCTGCAGATTCGTGCTCCCCGCCATCTTCGCGCTCGCCCGCGCCGCGTCGAATGCCACCCCTCCGGTCATCTCCCGGGCTGCCCCTGCTCCGCTCGGCATCGGTACCGCCGGCGGACCGCTCAGCACCATCCCCGGCTCCTGCACGAGGTACGAAGTGTATTCCGTCAGGATGCCGTAACGCAGCCCGAGCTCCTTGATCCGCGCGACCAGCGCCGGGCTCGCCCCCTCGAGGCGGATCTGCCGGGTCAGCTCTCCAACTCGCCGCGCCGCCCAGAGCGGGGGGATGTAGGCGCTGCCGTTCTCCTGCCGTCCGAAGGTCGCTGTGATGGAGAATCGCTCGCGGCGCCCGTCACGAGTGCCTTCGATCACGACCGGTCCGCTTCCCTCGCCGCGATACCGGGCCAGGATCACCAGCTCCTCGCCGTAGAACAAATCGGGGAGCGCCGCCGGGGCCTGTTCCTCGAGTCGTACCGGGGACTCCACGATGCGGAGATCAACCAGCGCCGGCCGCGCCAGCTTGGAGAGGACTCCCCCCACCGCGTCTCCCACATCCGCGCCGGGTGGGACGTAGGTGGCGCTGCCCCGCCCCTCCACCGCGAGCCGGTCGAGAAGATAGGTGTTCACATCGTGGCCGACGCCCACCGTAAAGATGCGCGCCCGCCCGATCCGTCCCGCGGCCGACGCGGCGATCCGATCGGGGGCCTGCTCGCCGACCGAGGGAATGCCGTCGGTGAGGAGAAGGATCAGCGGAAGTCGCTCCGCGGCGCCGCGGTCGGCAAGCGCCGCCTCGACCGCGGCTTCGAGATTGGTTCCTCCATTGGCGACGAGATCGTTCACGAAGCGGCGGGCGTCGGCGAGCGCGTCGCCGGTGGCCGGCGTCCACCCTTCCCGGAAATGTCGCACTCCGCTGCTGAACGCGATGAGCCGGAAGCGGTCGCGCGACTGGAGCGTGGCGAGCGCCTGCCGGAGCGCTGCCTTGGCCTGCTCGAGCTTTTCACCGCTCATCGAGCCGGAGACATCCACGACCACAGTGAAGTCGCGCGCCACCTGCGCATTGCCCTCGGCCGCGGGAGGCGACAGGAAGAGGAGCGCGAATCCGTCTTCTCCGGGATTCGCGTGGGTGAGCACGGTGCCGCCCACGAGGCCACGGCGGAACGGGAGCACGAGGTCCACGTCGCCCCGCACCGGGGGCGCGATGGTGACGCGCAGCGTGCCGTCGCGCCGGTCGTCCTGAATCTGATGGGTGGGAGAGTAGGGAGTGGCAAAGTCGTCGCCGCGGCGGATTTCAGCGGTGAAGGAGACGGGGGCGTCGCCGCGATCCCCCGCGGCGTAGCGGAGCCGCAGTGCGTTGCCGTCGCGTCCGAGCAACTGGGTGAAGCGAAGGATCACGGTGCGCGTTTCGCCCGGCTGGATCGGAAACACCTGCGCCCGAATCAGGCCGTGGCCGACGAGAGTGAGAAGAGCCGGGTCCTTTCGCTGCCGCACGATTGCCTCGTAGATCGCCCGGGCCTGCTCGCTGGCCATCATCTCGCCCTTGAGCTCCTGCTCTCCCTGGAAAAGCGAGAAATCGCTGAATGCCGCCTCGCCGGGGAGGGGATAGTGGTAGGTGCCCTCGGCGATGCCGCCGCCGGTGTTTCGAAAGCGCTCGTGGACCTCGAAGCGTGCCACCCGTCCGTCCACCACCGCGCGGACCGTGGAGCTCACCCGGATGACACTGGAAGGGCCCTGGGGACGCGGACGCTCGATGTCGATCCATCCCTGCGCGGACAGGGCACCGGCGGGGGCAAACGAGAGCAGGAGGGCCAGCAGGCGGCGGGACATGGCGCATTCTCCGGATTTTGGGTTCGGTCGGGAGATGCGCGGGCAGGGGATACTTACACACGAGGGGCCCGGCGGGTGCCGGGCCCCTCGTGTATGTACCCACCGCGAACCGCTAACGGCAGGTAGCCGTTAGCCGTTAGCTGTTAGCTCTACGGTTGGAATGCCACCCTCACCGGCGTCCATCGCGCCACCAGGGTCCCGTCGCCCAGCGTGCCGAATTCGTTGTCGCCCCAGCAGTAGGCCACGTTCGCGGTGGTGACGGCGCAGGTGTGCGCGTCGCCCGCGGTGACCGACCGGAACACCAGGCCGGCGGAGACCAGCGTCGGCGCCACTCGGCCGGTCGTCGTCCCGTCGCCGATCTGACCCTTTGCATTCGCGCCCCAGCAATAGAGCGCGCCCGCCGCTGTCACGCCGCAGCTGTGCGACATGCCGGCCGCGATGCCGCTGAAGAGCAGGCCGCCCGAGACGATCGTCGGAGCACTCTTGTTGGCGAACGTGCCATCGCCGAGCTGTCCGCTGGCGTTGTTGCCCCAGCAGTAGGCGGCGCCATTCTGGTCGAGCGCGCAGCTGTGGAGGTAGCCCGCGCTGATGGCACTCATGGAGAGGCCGCCGACCACCGCCACCGGCGTGTTGGACGCGGCGGTGGTGCCGTTGCCGAGCTGGCCGCTGGCGTTGTTGCCCCAGCACCGGCCGTTGTTGCCGACGTCGATCGCGCAGGTGTGCAGTCCGCCGGCGCTGACGGCGCTAGAGAGCGTACCGCCGGCGACCGCAGCCGGGATGGGACGGTTCGCGTTGGTCGCGTCGCCCAACTGGCCATCGACGTTCGCACCCCAGCAGAAGGCGCGGCCGGCGAGGTCGAGCCCGCAGCTGTGGAGGTTGCCCGGGGCGATGCGCCCGAACGTCATTCCGCCGGCCACCTGTTTTGGGCTCGTCGCGACCCCCGCGGAGCCGAGTCGGCCGTCGATGTTGTTGCCCCAGCAGTATCCGACACCCGCCAGGGTGAGCGCGCAACTGTGGAAGCGGCCCGCGAGAAGCTGTGCGAAGGTCAGTTCGCCGGTGGTGCCCGACGGCTGCGGCAGCGCGAACACCGGTCCGCTGCCCGCCGGGATGTCGCCGTTGCCGACCTGACCGTCGCCATTGTAACCCCAGCAGTATGCCACGCCGCCGACCGCCAGGCCGCAGGTGTGCCGGCTGCCGGCGCTGAGGGCGAGATAGGTGACGTTGCCGCCGCCCGAGAAGACCCGGACGAAGCCGCCGCCGGTCGCGGTGACCGTCTTCGGGCCGCCGGTGCTGCCGAGTGTCCAGCGGGTCGCCGCGCGTCCGTTCACGTCGGTGGTGCTGGTAGCGGGATTGACGCTGCCATCGCCCGGATTCGGCGTCCAGAAGATGGTGACGCCGCTGATCGGATTGCCGAAGCGATCGGTGAGACCGACCCGGAGCGAATCGGAAAGCGGCGCTCCAGGAGTGCCGGTTTGGTTATCTCCGGTGAAAATCGTGAGCGCGTCCGCGGATCCGGCGACGCCCGTCGCCGTGATCGTGACCGGGGTGACGCCGCTGACCGAGGCGAGCACCGACTGCG
>CAYTMW010000015.1:0-79593 GCA_964439025.1 uncultured Gemmatimonas sp.
CCGGCGGCGCCCCATCGTAGTTGGACGACTCGGTCAGCGTGCCGCCGGCGTTGAACACGTACATAAACTCCAGGTCCTTCATCGCCGCGAAGGCCCCACCGCTGAACTGCACTCGCGAGCGCCAGGCCCCCACCAGACCGCCCGCTTCCGGGTTCGTGGAACAGCCGGTCGACAGGAGGAGCGCAACCAGGCCGCCGGCAATTCGGGCGGAGTAAAATTGGAGAGTCGGCATGGCCTTAGCCTACGTCTGTGTGCGACCAGCCGGCAAGTGGGTCCCGGCCTACTCCAGCGACGCAAGCCTCTCCGTCGCCTCTTCCTCGTCGAGGTACTCCGACTTTTCCAGTGGCCGAATCCCGTTCCGCTGCGAGCCTGTCATGTGCAGGAGCGCCAGATCGGGGAACACGGCGTAGATTGTCCTGTGAGGTACACTCCATGACGGTCCTCGCGCACCGCGTTGTACTTCTGGGCGCTTTTCTCGCCATGCCGACCGAGGCACGGCAGACTGTGCCGGTCACGACGCTCACCCAGCCGCTCGCCGAATTCCCCGAGGGGTATGCCAATCTCGCCGGCCTGCGGGAGCTGCCGGACGGGCGCGTCATGACCATCGAGAGCTGTGAGCGGGTGGTCAAGCTGCTCGATCTTGCTAGCGGTACGGAGGGGCTGGTCGGGCGCACCGGTGCCGGGCCCGGAGAGTACCGGACGCCGTCCCGACTGCTCGCCCTTCCCGGTGACAGTTCCGTCGTCTTCGACGGCGGCAACCGGCGGTACATGGTCATTCATCCCGATGGCAAGCCGGGAGGGTTTTTTGACCCGTTACCGACGGTTACCCAAACGGGCAAGACGATGGTCGTGGCCATCGGATTCAGCCCGTCGGGCACCGATTCTCTCGGCCGATTCTATGCCCGGGAAGCTGGGCTTCTGGAGGCAGGCCCAAACGTCGTTCGAGCCGAGTCGGTGGCAGTCGAGCGCTGGAACCGCCGTAGCGGCGAGCGCGACACGATCGCATTCCACCGAACCATGCGCCCCGGCCCCATTGTACTGGGCCAGCAGGACGTCCCGTTCACCACCGGGATCCAATGGACCGTGGCGCGCGATGGACGGGTGGCCCTGGTGCATCCGGGCGATTATCACGTGGAATTCATCAGTCCAACTGGAGCGCGCTCCGCCGGGAAACCAATCCGGTTCGAGCGCGTCCGGGTGAGCGAGGGACACAAGCAGCAGTGGCGAGAGGACCAGAAGCCCACCTGCGGTGGCGGCACCACTATGTCGGTCCCGATGGAGGGTCGGACCGTCACCGTACAGCGAATGGCGACTCGGGAGCCGGAGGAATGGCCCGAGTTCCTGCCGCCCTTCTTGTCCGGTGCAGCCTTGTTCGCGCCTGATGGCACACTCTGGGTCCGGCGAACCGGCGCGGCCGATGCTCCGTCCGTCTACGACCTCATCGACGGCAGTGGACGCGTCGTGCACTGTGTCGTGCTGCCCAAACGCGCCAAGCTGCTCGGTTTCGGCAAGGGCACCCTGTACCTGGTCCGGGTGGACGAAGACGACCTGCAATACGTGCAGCGGTACCGACTCCCGCGACCCTAGCCGTCTCAGCCAGGAGGCAGGCAATGAAAACGATTGTCGTCATCGCGCTCGGCATCACCGCCTTCTCGGCAGCTTCGAAGGCCCGATCCGGCGCGCACCAATCCACCCAGCAAGCGGTCCGCATCGACGCCGACGATATCGGCGGCGTGGTGACCGGTCCCAGGGGACCGGAGGCCGGGGTCTGGGTGATCGCCGAGACGAGTGACCTGCCGACCCGGTTCGTCAGGATCGTGGTCACCGATGATCAGGGGCGTTACCTCCTGCCGGATCTCCCCAAGGCGAGCTACCGAGTGTGGGTGCGTGGCTACGGGCTGATCGACTCGCCGAAGGTGGCGTCCGTCCCGGGTCGGCTCCAGAACCTGACCGCGGTGCCGGCGCCTAACCCGCGCGCGGCGGCCCAATACTACCCTGCCGCCTACTGGCTTTCCCTCCTTCAGGTGCCCGACCAGAGTGAGTTTCCCGGCACCGGCGCCAAGGGCAACGGTATTCCACCCACCATGCGGAGCCAGGCGCAGTGGCTTCGCGGGATCAAGTCGGGTGGCTGTCTGGCCTGTCATCAGCTTGGCAACAAGGCCACCCGTGAAATCCCCGCGGCGCTGGGCGGTTTCACGTCCTCGGCTGCGGCATGGGACCGGCGGATTCAGTCGGGCCAGGCCGGCGGCGGCATGAGCACAGCTCTCAATCAGTTCGGCCGCCAGCGGGCCCTGGCGATGTTCGCCGACTGGAGCGACCGGATCGCCGCCGGCGAGGTGCCGCCGGCGCCGCCCCGCCCCCGAGGTCTCGAGCGCAACGTCGTCATCACCCAGTGGGACTGGGCCGACCCCAAGGCCTATCTCCACGATCTGGTGTCCACCGACCGGCGGAACCCCACCCTCAACGCCAACGGATCGCTCTACGGGGCGCTGGAGGCCAGCGCCGATTACCTGCCGGTGCTCGATCCGGTGCGGCATCGGGCCAGCCGGGTGCCGCTCACGGTCCGCGATCCCGCCACCCAGCCGGCCAGCGGGCCGGCGATGCCGCAGCCTTCGCCCTACTGGGGAACCGAGGCGATCTGGACCAGCAGGAACAACGTGCACAACCCGATGTTCGATGACCGGGGCCGGGTCTGGATCACTTCCGCGGTCCGCCCGCCGGAAAACCCCGACTTCTGCAAGGCCGGGTCGAGCCATCCCTCCGCGAAGTTGTATCCGGTGGCGCGCGCCGGCCGCCACCTCGCGGTCTACGATCCGAAGACCGAAAAACTCACCCACATCGGCACCTGCTTCAGCACCCACCACCTGATGTTTGCCGAGGACGCGAACCACACACTCTGGACCAGCGGCGGCGGCCAAGTGGTCGGCTGGCTCAATACCAGGATGTTCGATGCGACCGGCGACGAGGAGAAATCGCAGGGCTGGACTGCGCTGATTCTCGACGCCAACGGCAACGGCAAGCGGGACGCCTACGTCGAACCCGACCAGCCGGTGGATCCCGCCAAAGACAAGCGGATCTCGGCCGGATTCTACTCGGTCGCTCCCGCCCCCGACGGCTCGGTCTGGGGATCGTCCCTGGGTTTCCCCGGCGCCGTGGTGCGGCTGGTGCCGGGGCCTAACCCGCCGCAAACCGCGCTGGCGGAGCTGTACGAGCTGCCGCTCAACGCATCACGGGTACCGGTGAAGGGATTCTCCCCGCGCGGCATGGACGTGGACCGGAATGGCGTCGCCTGGGCGGCACTCGCGAGCGGGCACCTGGCCAGCTTCGACCGGCGCAAGTGCCGGGGCCCGCTCAACGGGCCGACCGCGACGGGCCAGCACTGTCCCGAGGGCTGGACGTTTTATCCGGAGCCGCTGCCGCAGATGAAAGGGGTAACCGGCTCGGGCAGCGCCGAGGCCAGCTATTACACCTGGGTCGATCAGTTCGACACCTTCGGGCTGGGCCGCAACGTGCCCATCAATACCGGCAACGGTGCCGAAGGCCTGCTGGTGCTGAAGGACGGCGCGTGGGTCGTGCTCCGGGTGCCCTATCCGCTGGGGTTCTTCACCAAGTGGCTCGACGGGCGGATCGACGATCCCGCCGCCGGATGGAAGGGACGGGGACTCTGGACCACCGTGAGCACCCGGGCACCGTTTCACATGGAGGGTGGCAAAGGGACGACCAGCAAGGTGATGAAGTTCCAGCTCCGGCCGGATCCGCTGGCCAAGTGAGAATCCGTACCCAAGCTCCGAGGCATACTTCCCGTGCTCCCCATCGGTGACGACAACTCCTCCCGCCGGATCACTCCGGTGGTCACCTACATCCTGATCGCGCTCAACGTCCTTTTCTTTCTGGTGGAGATGAACGGCGGCGAGGCGTTTATCCAGCGGTGGGCCTTCGTGCCCCGACGCTTCCTCGCCGATCCGACGAGCGATCTGCCCACCCTGTTCACCGCCATGTTCATGCACGCCGGCTGGCTGCACCTGATCGGCAACATGCTGTACCTCTGGATTTTCGGCGATAACGTGGAAGACCGCTTCGGACACGTGAAGTTCGTGGCGTTCTATCTGGTCTGCGGCGTCGCGGCCACCTTCGCCCAGCTGGGCTTCAGCGCCGGTTCCGCCGTGCCGAACCTCGGCGCCTCGGGCGCTGTGGCCGGGGTACTCGGCGCCTACCTGCTGCTGTATCCGCGCGGCCAGGTGCGGGTGATGATGGGGAGAGGCGTCGTGCCCGCGCCGGCCCTGGTGGTCATCGGGCTCTGGTTCGCCTTGCAGCTGTTCAGCGGCATCGGCTCGGTGGCAAGTGCGGCGCAGGAAGGCGGCGGCGTGGCCTACATGGCCCACGTGGGCGGATTCGTTGCGGGGTTTCTGCTGACGTTCCTGCTGCGGGGGAAGCCGGCCCTCACGGCATGATCTCGTCCGACCCCTCCGCCACCCCCTCGAACAAGACCGTACTCAGGTACCGCTCGCCGGTATCCGGAAGCATCGCGAGGATATGGCTTCCCTTCTCGGCTTGCGCCGCCGTCTTGAGCGCGGCGGCGAACGTGCCGCCCGAGGAGATCCCGCAGAAGATTCCCTCGCGCTTCGCCAGATTTCGCGAGCACTCGACCGATTCCGCATCGGTCACCGTGATCACCTGATCGATCACGCTTCGGTCCAGGACCGCGGGAATGAAGTCCGGAGTCCATCCCTGAATCTTGTGCGGCTGCCACTCCCGTCCGCCGAGGAGCGCCGCGCCCTCCGGCTCGGTCGCGATGATCTTGATCTTCGGCCGCGCGGCCTTCAGCACCTGGCCCGCTCCCGTGATGGTCCCTCCGGTGCCATACCCGGAAACGAAGTAGTCCAGCGGCTGGTCGGCGAAGTCGCGCAGGATCTCCGGCCCCGTCGTCTGGCGGTGGTAGTCGGGGTTGGCAGGATTCTCGAACTGCCGGGCCAGGAACCAGCCGTGCTTCTTTGCCAACTGCTCCGCCACGCGTACCATTCCCGACCCGCGCTCCGCCGCTGGAGTCAGCAGTACCTTCGCGCCGAGAAACCGCATCAGCTTCCGCCGCTCGACCGAAAACGAATCCGCCATCACCGCGACGAAAGGGTACCCCCGCGCGGCGCAGACCATGGCGAGCGCGATCCCGGTGTTCCCCGATGTCGCCTCCACCACCGTCTGTCCCGGTTTGAGCTCTCCCCGCGTCTCGGCGTCATGGATGATGGCCCAGGCCAGCCGGTCCTTGACCGACGCCATCGGATTGAATGCTTCTAGTTTGACGTAGAGATGGGTGCCGGGTGGCGCGAGATGCTTGATGCGGACGATGGGTGTGTTGCCGATGGTGTCGATGATGCTGTCGTGGATCATGGTCTGGCTCTCGGGGGCGTGAAGACGCGAGGACGCGAGGACGCAGGGAGCACCGGGCGAGCTCAGTCCACCGAGCCGAGCCTCACCGACGCAGGGTCCCGATCAAGATAGCCCGACTTTTCCCCGCTCACACCCGGCGTGCCATGAATCACGGCCACTCCGACGGAATACCGGCCGTTATCTATTTTCCAGCCCGGAGTTGGTTATCGGACCATTTGCGCTGCTTGTCATCCAGCCGCGGCGTCTTGACCGGCCGCTTACCCAGGTTTCCTTCACTCGTGTCATGTCCCTGCAAGGTCCGCCCGGACTTCTGACGGCTCGAGATCTTAGTGCTTTTTTTCGGCATTCCATTCTCCTTGTGTGTGACCAGCTACCGCCCAGCCACCACTCTCCCTGCCGCCAGATCCCGGAACTCGACCGGCGTCCCCTTATCGATCAGCCCCGCCAGATAGAGGGCGTCCCAGTTGGTGAGCCGGATGCATCCCGACGACGTGGCATACCCGATCGTCGACGGCTCGTTGGTGCCGTGGATCCCGAAGTGTTCCTTCGAGAGCGCTATCCACACCCGGCCCACCGGACTGTTCGGCCCGGGCGGCAAACGCGCCGGCTTCTTGCTGTCGGGAACATTCTCCAGAAGCTTCGGCTGCCAATGGAACCACGGATCGCGCGCGATGCGTACCACCTCGAGATGGCCTTCGGGAGACGGATAAAACGTCGAGCCCAGGGTGCTCGGGAAGTGATAGAGGATTTTTCCCGCCGAATCGAGCGCATGCACGTAGCGCCCCTGGTCCGAAACGATCAGCCTGGCGATCCGCGTGTCCCGTCCTCCGATGCTGTCCCCCGCAACGACACCCGGCGCCGATGCCTGCTCGACATTCGGCACGCTCAGTGAATCCCCCGCCACCAAACCATTCAGCTGCACTCCCTGGTTCATCTGCGCCAGCACGTCCTCGGTCACATGGTATTTCTCGGCCAGTTTCTCCGCGAGCGTTTCATAGCAGAGACACTTGAGCGTGGCCTTCTCGTACACATCGTTGGGCAGCTTCTCGAACGGTCCCGACACGTCCCCGGCGGTGAGCGCCACCTTCTTGAGGAAACTGTTGGGCCTGCCCGCCAGATCGACCAGTTTCTGGAAGGTGACCGAGTCGATTTGTCCAGTCGCAGGGAGCCCCTCTCGGTGCTGCAGCCAGAACACCGCTTTCTCGGTGTTCTTGCCCCACCGGCCGTCGATGACCCCTGGACCGAACGGCGAGCGATCGAGCAGGAGCTGGGCGTAGAGCACCGACGGCCCGCTGACCTGACCGCCCAGCGGGAGCTGAACGCTCGGGACCTGACTCACCCCGCTCCCCGGCTTCCCGATGTCCTCCCACTTCTCGGCGATGACGATCGAGTCCCACGGCAGCCGGCGCGCCATGGTGTCCGCCGAGATCAGCGAATCGACCGAGAGCGCCACCCGCCACGACTCCTCGTAGCGCGCCGAGTCGATCTCCGTCGCGGAGAGCCGGGCCTCGGTCCACTCCGCGATGACGTCGGTGGTATCGGCCGCGGCGGTTTGTGAGTTGTCGGCCCGGGCGCAGCCGGCAAGAGCAAGCCCGAGGAGAAGGGCGGGGAATTCAGTCCTCATCATCGCAGCCACCACCTGTGAGCCGGTTCAAGGATGCATCCATATCCTTCACAGACGTTTCCCATGGCCGGAACCACACGATCAGCCTGCCTGGACCTTGAGCATTTTGTCAACCTGAGCGGAGCGAAGGGGCGGAGCTCCACGTCTTCCGCGGGCTCGGGAGCGGGCCGGCCTCCGGGAGCGCTCGAGTTCGCTGCGCTCACTAGCGCCCCCGTCGTCAGCCCACTCCCTGCGCCCCCTGAAGATCCTCTTTGTCAGGTCTCCGCTGCACTGGTCTGTCTAGCAGATCCTCCTCGAGCGTGAGCGGGCAACTGCATGATTCCGGGTATCTTCGGGTCGACGCTTGGGATGGCCTGGGGAACCACGTGAATACGTACAAACTGATAACCGTTGATCCATCTCTTCCACCGACGATCACATGCTAATACCGATGCGTGGTGCTTTGCGCCTTGTGATGTTGGCGATGGCGTTTTTGCCTCCTTTGGAGTCGGCTATCGCTCAGAAGGCACCACCCCAACTGGTCCTCGGGGCCGGCCTGGGAAGTCGTGGGTACGACGACGCACTCTACGGTCCACAAGGGTATCTCCTGGCGGGAGTGCGCGTACCGGTATCGCGACCCTTGAGGCGAAGTACTTTCGATGGACTGGCCACATGCCACTGCCAAATTGGCCTCTCTATCTCATCTCCCCTCGATATTTTGAAGATCCCGACGAACTCGGAGTTTGGGACGAAGTTCGAATCGATCCGCGCATCCCGCCACATGGCGGTCTACGATTCAGATTCCGATCCTGCACTTCTCAAGGCGGAGTTGAGGACGCTTCGCAGGGTCCTCGAGGAATTCCTGCCTGCAGCCCGCGCGAGCCTCGCTTCGAAGCTCGACAGAATGTGAGCTACGCCGCCCGCTGCGTCCCCGCGAGCCCGGCGCCGTGCATGGTCTCGATCGCCTCCGTCCCGCTCAGCGTCTCGCGCTCGATCAGCGCGTTCGCCAGCGCTTCGAGCGCCGGCCGGTTCAGGCGCATGCAATCGAGCACCGTCGCATAGGACGACTGGAGAATCGCGCGCACGTCCTGGTCCATCCGGATATGAGTGTCGCTGCTCACCGGCCCGGAATCGGGATCGAAGACGAGGAGGCCCGCCGTGGCGCCCATGCCGAGCCGGTAGACCATCTGCTTGGCGATGCGGGTAGTGTGCTGTAGATCGCTCGACGCCCCGCTGGTGAACCTGCCGGTTCCGTACACCACTTCTTCCGCCGCGCGCCCGCCGAGTCCCTTGAGGATCTGCCCCTCGAGATACTCGCGCGAGGAAAGGTGGCTCTCGTGGTCGGGCTGGAAGAAGGCGACACCCATCGCGCCGCCGCGAGGCTGAATCGTGACCTTGTGGAGCGGATCGGATGGGCAGTAGAGCACCCCCGCCAGCGCGTGTCCCGCCTCGTGCAGGGCGACGAGCCTCCGCTCCGCGTCGGACACCGCAAAGCCTTCGCGTGCCCGGCCCAGCAGCACCCGGTCGCGCGCCTCTTCGATGTGGCTCCAGGTGACCGAGGCGCATCCCGTCTTCACGGCGAGGATCGCGGCCTCGTTCAGGAGCCCCGCCAGCTCGGCGCCGCTCGTGCCGGTCATCAGGCGCGCCAGACGAGTGAGGTCCACCCCGGGATCGAGCGGAACGCCGCGATCCCGCACATGCAGCGCGAGGATCTCCTCACGCTCTGACACGGTGGGGAGGCCCACGGTCACGCTGCGATCGAAGCGTCCCTTCCGCAGCAGCGCCGGGTCCAGGTCCTGGCATCGATTCGTCGCGCCCACCACCACCACGCCGACGCTCGGGTCGAAGCCATCGAGCTCGACCAGAAACTGGTTCAGCGTGCGGTCGTCCTCACTATGTCCATGCTCCCGGCCCCGGCGTCCTCCAAGGGTGTCGATCTCATCGATAAAGATGACGGCGCCTCCGGCCTTCCGGGCCTTCCGGAACAGCCCTTTGATTCGTTGCACGCCCTGGCCGACGTAGGTGCCGGTGAAGTCGCTCCCGCTCGCGACATAGCAGGGCACGCCGGCCTCTCCCGCCAGCGCGCGCGCCATCAGTGTCTTGCCGGTGCCGGGAGGGCCCTCCAGCAGGAGGCCTTTCGGAATTCGGGCACCCATGGCTGCGAACTTCTGCGGCTCCTTGAGGAAGCCCACGATCTCCCGGAGATCTGCGATGGCGCCAGTGTTTCCTGCAACATCGTCGAAGGTGATGGCGGTGCCGGCGGTGGAGCCCGCTTCGCTGTCTACCCTGCCGCCTCCGAGCTGGCGGCGGAGCGCGCCGACCATGATCAGGACGATTCCCAATGTGGCGAGGAGACCGATTATCAGTCCGAATTCCATCGGCTTCGGGAGGAAGCTCACCCCCACGTCTGCGGCGGTGGCTGCGGTGATCAGCGGCGTGACGTCGGACGCGGGATAGATGATGCGGACTTCCTGGCTGGCCCCCGCGTCTCTCGTCATCCAGCCGCGAACCTCTGTGCCAGGCCTGACTTGGATCGAGTCGAGGCCGCCCCTTCGAATGGCGCCGACCAGCGCACCGTAGGAGATGGTGAGCGGCTGCGGGGGACGAGGGCGGGTTAGGGCGAACGCCACGACCCCGACGACCAGCGCCCCCATGGTCCCGATGATGAAAAAGGGCGAATACAACCGTCGTACACCGCGCGAAAACGCCGAGAGGATGCTGCCCATCGGGACTCCTGTGATTGGAAAACTTTCCGGATCGTACCACCTGCACCAGCACATTGTTGCAGGGACTGTGCCCGGAGTTTTCCGCGGCGTCGAATTCCATGCTTGTGCCGTCCTCTTCCTGGAGGCATCATGTCTGACAGACGGATTCCCAATCGGAGGTGGCCATGAAGCAGCTTCTGGCCCTGGTGGTGGGTGCTCTCCCGATCAGCCTTTCCGCCCAAGCGGCTCCGGTCACCATCCGCGCGGGCCTCCTCATCGACGGGCGGGGCGGCGAGCTCCGGAACGCGCTGATCACGGTCGTCGATGGAAAGATTCGCGCGGTCGGTCCCTTTCAGGGCGGCGCGCCGACCTACGATCTGTCCCGGTACACCGTCCTTCCCGGACTGATCGATGCGCACGTGCACATGACCGGATACATCAACAGCCGCGGCCGGGTGCACACCGAACGCGATGGGGACACGCCCGCCCAGGCGGACAGTGCGGTCAAGGCCAATGCCCGGATAACGCTCGAGGCGGGCTTCACGACGGTGCAGAGCATGGGAGCGGCGGGCGACAAGCCGCTTCGGGACGCGATCGCCGCGGGAACGGTTCCAGGCCCCCGGATCCTGACCTCGCTCAACCCGATCGGCAATACGTCGCTCCCGCCTGACCGGCTTCGGCAACTGATCGGACTCGCCAAGTCAAACGGTGCGGATTTCGTGAAGATCTTCGCGTCGAAGAGCATCAGAGAGGGCGGGGGGCAGACCCTGTCCGACACGCAGCTGGAGGCGCTTTGCGCGGAGGCCACGTCGGTGGGGCTTCGGACGGTGGTCCACGCCCACTCGCCGGAGAGCATGCGCGCCGCCGTCCTGGCAGGGTGCGACTGGGTGGAGCACGGCGCATTCGCGACGAAGGACGTGCTGCGTCTCCTGGCCGAACGCGCGGTGTTTTACGACCCCCAATGCAGCCTCGTGCTCAGGAACTATCTGGATCACCGGTCGTGGTTCGAGGGGGTCGGGAATTTCAACACGGAGGGGTTCGCCTTCATGGAGCGGGCGCTTCCGATGTTTCCGAAGCTGCTGCGCACCGCGTTCGGAATCCCAAGGCTCTCGCTCGTCTATGGGACCGACGCGGTGGCGGGTGCGCACGGCAGGAACGCCGAGGATCTGGTCTGCCGGGTGCGCGAAGCAGGGCAGCCCGCGATGGGTGTGCTCGTCACCGCGACGTCACGCAACGCCGCCGCGATTGGACTCGGCGATCGCATCGGCTCCGTGCTTCCCGGCTTCGAGGCCGACCTGATCGCCCTCGACGGGAATCCGCTCCGGGAGATCGAAGCGGTGCGGCGGGTGGCGTTCGTGATGAAGGGGGGGAAGGTCTACCGGGCGCCATAGCTACCCCGCTTTCGACTTTGCCTTCCGCTGGTACATCAGCCGGTCACACCGGCGCTCCAGCTCGAGCAGCCCCTCGGCCGGGTCGTCGCCGATCTCGTCGCCCTGCAGGAACGCCACCCCGAGCGAGATCGTCACACTGACGGTCCCGCCTTTGTCGTCGTCGATCCGGAGTCTACGCACCGCGCGGTCGATGCGCTCGGCCACCTGGTGCGCCGCCTCGGTCGTCGTATCGGGAAGGAGCATGAAGATTTCGTCGCCGCCGTAGCGGCAGACGACGTCGGAATGGCGCAGGTGCTTCTCGAAGCACGCCGCGACGCCGCGAATGACCAGGTCGCCGACCAGGTGCCCGTATTTCGTATTGACCGCCTTGAAGTCGTCGATGTCGGCGAAGATCCCCGCCGTCTGCCCTGTCGTCCGCGCCGACTTCTCCAACTCGACTACCGCCCGCATGTCGAATTCCTTGCGGGAAAGCAGGCTGCCGGTCAGGACGTCGTGGTTGGCGCCGAGGATGTTTTCGATCTGCTCGGTCCCGATGGCGATGTGGGCAATCAAGCGGTCGGGGTGCACCGGTTTCACGAGATACCCCGACGCGCCGCCCGCCTTGAGCGCTGCCGCCTGAATGTCCTCGCGCTCATCCGCGGAGAGGTAGAACGCCACCACCGGGTGCCGCGCGATGCTGCGCGCATAGCGGAGCAGCGCGGTCCCGTTCATCCGTCCCCGAAGATTCAGATCGACGAAGAGGATTGCCGGACCCTCCAGGGTGTGGATCGAGTTGATGGTCTCGAGGGCGTTGGTTGCGGTGACGACGGGGTGGGACACACCTGAAGCGCGAAGCACCCGGACGGTGCTCTCGAGAAAATCCACGTTGTCATCCACCATGAGGACGGTGGGCGTGACGGTGGGAATGAGCGTCTTCATGTGTATTGCTGCTCCTGCGCGCCGCGGCGCGCTGGTGATTCCGGAAATAAGGTCACGTCGCTCTCGCGGGGCAACACCTCCCGGCCTGTCTTGACGAATACGAAGCGATTCCAGACACACCCAGGCGGTGCCAGGGCACCGACGGCGGAGAGGGGAAAGGGTTCTTCCCCGGGCGGCCGCCGCCGGCAGTCTATCCGGTGGGCCCGGAGCGGTTCCCGGGAGTGATCCGTGAGCGGCTCGGTTGGACCAGAACGAGACAAAGCGGGGGGAGCAATGGCTCCCCCCGCTTTGGGTGCTCTCCCCGCTTGAGCTCAGGGAGTGAAGTTCGGATTGTTGTCGGTCTCCGTGATCGGCAGCGGGATGCAGGTCTGATTGCCCACCGGCGGGAAGCCCGGCTTGAAATAGACTGAGCCCGGCACCGGGACGAACAGAACCGCGGCGCCATTCCGCGCGAGATCGCCCAGCCGCTTGCCCTCGAGGAAGAACTCCAGCCCGCGCTGGGTTTCGAACTCCGCCAGCGCACTCGCCGCGTCGGTCGGCCCGGTGTAAACCGGCTGCCCGTTGGCGGCGCGCCGGGCACCAATGAGCACCAACTGGGTCGCCGTTCCACCGGCTTCGGCCGCGATGTAATCCGCCTCGAGCTTGGAGGCGAGCCGGATCGGAGTCGCGAAGCCCGGATACTTGTTCTGGATCACGTATGGAAGGCCGCGATCCACGGTATAGTTGGCGTCCTGGGGCAGCAGATTCGACGGCGCCACCCGCTGCGGTACCCGGGGGTCGGTCACCCGCCAGGCCGGCGCGATTGCCATCGAGCCTCGATCGGCCACGAATTGCCACAAGCGATTGCCCAGGCGGGTCCGGAACGACAGGTCGTCGAAATAGGGCAGGGTGTAATTGAACCCGGCCGGGACCGCGTTCGCATCGGCCAGCGCCCCGGGCTTGTCGCCCTTTTGCAGCTTGGCTCGCGCCCGCCCGACCAGGGCGGCGTTCCCCATGTTCCGGGAGTCGGTGGTACCCGCCGCGACTCCGATGTCCATGGCCGCGGTAAAGTGGACGATGGCCGAATCGAGCATCGCGGCGGTGGTGAGCGGCGGCCCTGCGCGCACGGTGCCCTGGCAGAAGTTCTCCGCCATGAACACGAACGCCCACCCGAGCGCGAAATGCGCCTTCTGATAGCTCGTGTTGACGTCGGGCGTCGGAAGGTCGATTTCGAGGACGAGATAGCTTGAGGCAGCCGTCTGGGAGAGCGGGAACCAGATGTCGCCCAGGCTGCCGTTGCTCGGATCCACGGCACGGAGGCCGAACTCGTTCCGGGTGGGAAAGGTCTCGGCTACATCGGTCTCGCCCGCCATCCACGAGGTGTACATGATGAGCCAGCCGTAGGCCGCGGCGAAGTTCTGCACCGCGGAGTTGGCCAACACCGGGGCGTCGGCAACGGGGTCCAGCGTTTCCACTTCGATCACGGTCGGATCTCTGACCGTAAGGAAATCGCTGCATCCCGCGAGGCCGGCCACCAGCGCGGCGGCGGCCAAGGCACGGGAGAGCATCCTCTGAGTCGTCATTTGGGTCGTCTCCCGGTTAGAAGGTCAAGTTCACTTTGACAACCACCCGGCGCGCGGGTGGAATCGTCAGGAAGTCCTGCCGGCCGAAATTGGTCGTCGCCACCGAGAGCAGCTCGGGGTCGAATCCCTCGTAACCGGTCCAGGTATGGAGGTTTTGGCCCGATACGGTCAGCGAGGCATTTTGCGCTCGGACATAGCCGGCCCAGCTGCTGGGGAGGGAGTACGTCACTGAGACCTCACGCAGTTTGGCAAAATCGGCCTTCTGCACGAAAGCATCGCGCACCTCGTTCACGGTCGCGGTCGCCAAGAAGCCGGGCTTCACGCCTTCGCGGACGAACGCGGGCTGACCCGGGGTCTGGTTCCCGTAACGGCGGAGCCGCTCGGTGGTGGAAAGCTTCGTCGGGTCGAGCCGATTATCACTGCGGACCAGTTGCGTCTCACGGAAGAAATCGGTGAGGTTATAGAGGTAGTTCCCCTTCTTCCAATCCAGCAGCGCGTAGAGCCGGAAGTTCCGGAACAAGGTGAGGTTGGTCGAGATATTGCCCTCGAAGGTCGGAAGCACGGGCCCGATACGCTCGAAGTCGTCGGAGACGGTCACGATCTTAGTCAGGGTATCAATCGAGCGGATGCGCAGGCCCACAAACATACCCGGCTCGAATCCCTCCTGATGCCGATTGAGCGTGCCGAAGGCCGGCACGTCGCCCATGTCCGCGATCCGGCTGTGCAGGGTGCTCAGGCCGAGCCGCATGTCCCAGCTCAAGTTTCGCTGCTGGATGGGCTGTGCGTTCATGGCCAATTCGATGCCCTGATTGCGGAGCTTGCCGATGTTGACGAACGGGGTCTGGGTAAACCCGAGCGAGGGCGGCAGCGGTCGCTGCAGGAGCAGGTTCTTGCTGGTCTTCCGGAAGTAGGTCACCTCGAGGCCGAGCCGGTCATTGAACATTCCGGCATCGAAGCCGGCCTCGTACTCCACCCCGCGCTCGGCCTTGAGGCTGTCGTTGCCCGGGCTGGCCGGGATCGCTCCGGGCTGCGAGGTGCCGGCCAGGATGTACGGCGCCGGCGCGAGCGTCGTCAGGGATGCTCCGGGAGTCGGAGACCGTCCGGTTTGACCCCACGCGGCCCGCAAGCGCAGCGTGTTGAAAAAGCCCCCCTGGTTCCAGAACCCCTCTTCCGAGATCACGTAGGAGAGGGAGGCTTTGGGAAGGAAGAACCACTCCGCGGTGTTCCCGAAGGACGAATTCGCGTCCATCCGCGCCCCGAGCGTCACGTAGAGGCGTTCCTTCCACGCCGCCTGATATTGACCCAGGAAGCCCACCTGGCGCTGCTGCACGAAGCCTTGCGCCGCGCTCTTGGAGGCCGCGGCCGAAATGGTGTTGTTTGAATTGACGGTGAGGCCCTGGCCGGTGGCGGAGAGGCTTTCGTTGCGCCGGTCGATGATCTGGAAACCGGCGGAGATGTTGTGGGTCAGACTCGCGCCGGTGCTGGCGCGAACATTGGTGAGGTAGTCGATGGTGTAGCGCTCCACGCCTTCGCGATTCTCCCCAATGTCGCCCGTGTTGGAGAGCCCCTGATAACTGCCCCGGGAATTCTTCTCGAAGAATCTCTTGGCTTCGTCCCGCAGCAAGTCGGCCCCCACCACGAAGCGGTGGGTCCACCAGGACATCGGCACCCAGTTGGCGGTGGCGGTGGCGATGGTGCGGTGGGTCTGCTGGGTATTCTGGATGGCGCGGATCGCGGCCACATCCCGCTCGGCGCCGAAGAAGCCATTGCTGCCGGTGCCGTTCTCCCGACGGGTCAGCGGCGTGCCCAGCAGCCCGCCGCCGAGATAGCCGTACACATTGTTGTCGTTGTCGGGCAGGACGAAGTTGGTGCGGTGGAGCGCGACGCCGACGTCGAAGGTGAGCTTGGAGGATGGCGTCCAGTTGAAATTGACCCTCCCCGACCGGCGGTCAAACGCATTGTTGGGGGTGGTGCCGTCCTCGGTGCCGTAGTTGACCGACACGTAGTAGCCGAAGTTGGGGCCGCCCCCGGTGCCGGTCCACTGCACGTCCTTGGTGTTGCCGTTCCGGAAGGCGCTCTCCCGCACCAGCGGATTGTCGCTCACCAGGTCGGCGGTCGTCTTGCCCTGGCAAAGCGGATTGAGGTTGCCCACCGGGGTGGGGGCGGGGTTGATCGCCGCCGTCGTGCAGAAGGCAAAGTTCGACGGAGGGGTGAAGTTGGGAGCGATGCGGTCGTATTCGAACGAGAGGGTCTGGCTGAAGCGCGACCCCTGCTTGCCCTTCTTGGTAATGATCTGGATCACGCCGGCCGATGCATCGGCGCCATAGAGCGCGGCGGCCGCGGGGCCCTTCACGATCTCGATCGACTCGAAGTCCTTGGGATTGAGCTCGGACAGCCGGCTCGTGGACTGGCCCCCGACGCCGAAGGTGTTGCCGGCGCCCGAGGTGATGCTCACCCCGTCCACGATGATGAGCGGTTCATTGCTGAGCGAGATCGACGCCGCTCCGCGAATGCGGATCGAGGAGAACGCCCCCGAGGTTCCGGAAGCAAGCGTCACCGAGACACCCGGCACCCGCGACTGCAGAATCTGGTCGAAGGTGCGGACCGGGGAAGTCTGGATGACGTCGCTGACCGAGATTTCCGAAACCTGGGCGCCTTGAGCCCTCCGCTTCTGGTCGCCCGCCGTGCCGGACACGACCACCTCTTCCAGCGTCACCACGGAGGCGGTCAGGGTGAAGTCCTGGGTCGATTGCTCGCCGGCGCCAAGGGTGAAGGTCTTTCCCAACGCCTTGTACCCGATCCGGCGGATATCGAGCCGCACCTCACCGGCCGGCACGTTGGCGATCCGGTACTGGCCCCGGAGATCGCTGACGCCTTGCAGGGTGGTCCCGGACACGTGGATGCGCACATCGCCGACGGCACGGCCCGAGGCCGCGTCGGTGACGGTACCCGCGATGCTACCGGTGTTTTGAGCGCTAAGGGAGCCAAACCCGGCTCCGAGGAACAGTAACCCGGCGAATGCGCGCCGAAAGAGCATAGAAATCCTCATCGATCGGTCCTCGATCTCGTGAGGTGAGCCTGCGTCCGCCCGCCGAAGCGGACGGACAGGGAAGCGGGTCCCACAAGCGCTCCGCCGGCGGCTTTGCCAGCCGGCGGCCATCGCTCAACAATGAGATTATATCAGCTTCCATGCCAATCGCCAGAGGCGCGTATCACCCGGCCCCATAGCAGTTTCCGAAAGTCCTGCCCCGCGTTCGCGGCGTTCCGACACACGGCGGAGAGGCAGCCCGTGTCGGAAAGACACACGAGGAAGGGCGGTTTCAGTGCGGCTTAACAACCCGCGGCGTCACCGTGGTGTCGGTGCTGCCCCAGGCCCGCAGGTCGAGCCAGCGATACTCGGCCAACTCCAGCCGCACCGATAGTTCCAGCAGGTTATAGCCGCGGTCCTCCAACCACACCGGCAGCGTGCGGTCCGGTGGCAAGTCGCAGAGGGCGTAGAGGCCCTTCGTGCTGATGCGGGCGCGCTCGCTCCGCGCTCCGCCGCTCAAGGTTCGCCCGCCGCTCAAGGTCCGCCATTTGACCACCGCCTCCAGGTTCGCCGCCGGCTTGCCGTCCGCCCCCCAGGCCATTCCCACGACACCGGAGCGCCGGCGCGGAGCGCCACAGAGCTCGCGCACGAACGCCGTGAGCGGAGGCACGGCGAACTGCACCAGCATCGTATCGCCCAGCGAGAGTAAAACGGGTTTGCTGGTTGGGCCGCGCACCAGCCCGAGCTTCGGATGGCTCGCGGTGATCACCTGATCCCCCGAGGCCTCCACCGCCAGCTCGAAGTGGCCTTCGCTGTCGGTGAGGACCGAGTCGCCCGTACCGCGCACCCCGACGAATGCCTTTGCCAGGCCGCGGCCGGCCACGCTGTCGTACACCTGCCCCACGATCACCGCGCGGTCCACCCGGCCCAGGGTGTCGCCCGCGACCGCCGCCCGCCCACCCCGGTCGCCATAGCCCGTGTGCCGAACGACCGTCTGCCGGAGCTTTCCTACCTCGCGCACCTCCGCCGTCTCCACCCGCGGGGTGCGGATGTGCCAGTAGCTGATGATCCACGGTCCCGACGGCAACCGCTGGAACTCCACCCGGCCGCCGGTGTGGGCCTGCTGGAGCATCCCTTCGAGCCCGGCATAGGAATACTCGAGGAACCGGAGCTCGCTGCTCGCGCGGTCCACCCACAGGGTCCCCCGCACCTCCACGACTCGGCGGTTCGGGACCGGCTCGAAGGCGAGGCCGACCAGCTGCTCCGGGCCGCTCACCGGCCGGAAGCAGTGGGTGGCGACGAATTGGTCGGAGAGGAGCAACGCCGCGTCCGGGGCGGCGTAGTTGGTGCTGTCGTCCAGGAATTCCACGAATCCGGCCCGCGCCAGATGCGCAGGAGGCAGGGCGCGGAACGGCTGACCCCGGATTAGTGTGGACCGGATCACCCACTCCCGGAGCGGCCGAGCGTCCAAGTCGAGTTCCCGCACGAATTCCCTGAGGTGAATCGGCACCGCGCCCGCGCGCTGGGTGATCACGTTGGCGGTGAGCGCTTTGCGGATTTCCTCCCAGAGCGTGGCCGCGAGGGTGCCCCCCTGGGCCTCTGCGGCGCACTCGCTCCGGCCCCGCACCGTCAGCGTCGGCAGCTCGGTGCGCCTCGAGACCATCGGGATTTCGATGCGAAGAGTTTCTCCAGCCCCCACCGAAAGCTGGCCGGTGAGCATGCCGGCGAAGCCGATCCGGTCGATCTTGAGGCGGTAGCTGCCCGCGGCGGGCGCGCGGAGCGTGAGCCGGCCCAGCTCGGTGGTGAGGCCCTGCGCCACCACGCCCTGCTCGCCAAGCAGCCGGACGATCGCGCCGGCGATCGGCACGCCGGCCGGATCTTCGCGGAGGCGGAGCTCAACGGCTTGCGCTGCCAATACGCTCGGCAGGAACATCAGGAGCGGAGTGACTTGGCGCACCATGGGACCCTCGGGAGGATCGACGAGCAGAATATCCAGCTCCCCCGTGACGGCAGGATTACAACGGCATTAGGATCCGCGACAACTGCTCACTTCCGCCTCGTCCATCCCGGGCCATGGTCCTCGTGGCCGGCTAGGCGGATCTGGTCGCCTATCGGGACGTGCCGGACGTGTTCCTGGGGATCGTCTACGACAACATGCGCAAACGGTGAACGCGGGCACTACTTCAGCTTGACGAGGACCGCGCCGTGTTCGTGGTTCATGCCGAAGCGCGTCGTAGCCTCGTGGCCCCGAAGATGCCGGATCTCGAGAACCTGCAGCCGGTCCACGTCCTTGATGGCGAGGGGACCGCCGCGGCGGATCTCGTTCACGTAGGTGACGACATCCTGGTACGCCTGGGTCAAGGTGCCTTGCCCACGGGTGGTGAACCAGTTGGGACGCAGGCGGACCACGATCTCGTGCGCGTTGCGCACTTCCGGGGGCAGGGCTTCGACTTCCTGCTGCGAAATCAGGTCCGGGTGACGCCGGATCTTGGGGGCCTTGCCCGTGGTGTCCTGCGCGTGAAGGACGGCCGGCGTCGCGAGCGTGAGGGCAAGGAGAACTAAAGGCACGATGGGTTTCATGTACGGAACGAAACCATCTTCCGGCGCGCTAGGGAAGGGGGTCCGCCGCCGAGGCTGCCGCGACCAGGCTCACGCTGCGTCACGAGGTGACCGACACCCTTCCGGTCGCCAGGCAGAAGGAGCTGATCGACGACCACTGGCGGCTCGCGTTCGGAAATCTGGCCGCACAGCTCTCCGGCGGTGACGGCATCGTGCTGCCCGACTACACCGACCCGGCGCCCGAAGTGCGGCTCAGCATCACGATCGATGCGCCGCAGGAAGCGGTGTTCAAGGCGCTGATCGAGCCCGAGCTCATCAACCTGTGGTTCGGCCAGGGATCCACGGTCGTAGACCCGCGGCCCGGCGGGCGCTACGATCTCGGCTGGAAGTACAAGATCGACGGACGCGGCGTGGAAGGCGGACCAACCACCATTCTCGAGATCGTGCCGAACCAAAAACTTGTGCTCGACTGGCCCGACTGGCGCGGCGACAAGTCGGTGACCGGGCAGAAGATCGGGTTTTACCTTGAATCGGCGGGGCGGGGAACCCGGGTGACGTTCGTGCACTCCGGCTTCGGCCGGACCGCGGACCTCAGCGACTTCCCGTTCGGATGGGTCTATTTCCTCGGCAAGCTGCGAGAGGTGTTCCCGTGACAACCGCGGCTACTCCGCCCGCATCGTCAACCCTACAGCCTCCCGTCGAAGTAGAGGTCGAACCGCCACCCGGTGGGTGACCGCATGGCCCGCGAGAGATCCATCCGCACCAATCCGTCGAGGAGGCTCGCCCCCACACCGGTGCCGATGAGCGGTTTGCCGCGCGTGAAGTCGGTGCGCGGTCCCGCCCAGCCGATGTCGCTGAACGCCGTGAGCCGCACAGCGGGAAAGGTGTTCCCCACCTCCACCCGCCCGCGCCAATAGGACGCTCCCGCAATCACCGCCCCGTCGTACCCCCGGAGCGTCGCGGGTCCGCCCAGATAGAATCGGCCCTGCAGCGGCACCGGCCCGGTGCTCACCCCTGCGGCCGCTTCAACGGCGACCGCGAGGAGCCCACGCGGGGTAATGATCGCCCTGAGCGCAGCACTTCCCCGGCCGTATTCGTAATTGCCCGCGGCCGCTTCGAACGTGACGTCGCCCCCCACCTGGAAGGAACGCGAGAGCGGCTTGTTTCCGTGGAGAGTGAGCGAGGCCCCGACCTGATCGGCGCGGTCGGCGACCACGTTCGGCCGGAAATGCCGGTTCTCGTTGAACAGGTGCGGCAGGCTGAAGTGGGTTTCCACCTCCGCCGCCTTCTGCTGCTCGGCGTACATCCGCCAGCTCCACCATCCTGTCTTGGTATTCTGGCCGGTGAGCTCGACACCCAGCGTGCGGAAGTAGTCACCGTCATCCCGTTGCGCGAGCACGCCCCATACGCTGTTCACGACGCCGAACGGCCGGGTGTCGGGATTCACCGTGGAAAGTCGCCGATATCCGCCGAGCCGGAAGCGGGAATGCTGGCTGGTGAGGGAAAAACCGAGCTCGGCGTTGGGCAACAGATCGGCGAATCCGATGCGACCCAGGGCGTCAACCGTGAGCCGGCCGGTCTGGAGGCCGCCGCTGATGCCGAGCGACAACCCTTCGACCCGGTTGAACCGGGCACTCCGGAGCAGCGCGCGGAGATTCTGGGGCACTTCGACCCTGGGTGCCCCCGGTGCACCGGGAAGCTGCCCGATTGCGTCGGCCAGCCCGCGAAGCTCCGCTTCGGTGATCAAGTCACCCATCTGCAACACCGGCTCGCCCAGCGTCGGGCTGCTGAGGAGCGAGAGGGTATCGAGCGGGACGATCACCTCGAGCGTGGTGTCGCGCCGCCTGCCGAGGCTCATGCAGCCCTCGATCTGGCTCCTCTCGCTGATGGTGTCGCGGCATTCCCGGCGAATGGTGCGAAGACTGTCCCGCGGACGGACTGTTCCCGCCGGCCGGAACGTGCTCCCCGCGGGCGGAGGCGTACCTCCTTCGACCTCGTAGTCGGAATAGACCCGCTCGAACTTGACCGGAACACCCAACCAGGAGCCGGCGTTACCGATGGCGTCGAGCGCCGCGTAGCGCAGCATCCACCAGCGGTCCTCATAGAGGCCATACTCCATCGTGATGAACTTGACTTCGCCCTGCGCGTTGACCCACGAGGGCACATCCTCGAGGTCGTCCGCGTCGCCGTCCCTGCGCATGTCATAGGGGCGGGCGGGGCGAAACACCGCGCGGACCAGACCGTAGGTGTCGGCATCGAACCAGAGCGCGCCCGACATGAGTTTCCATTCCGCCCGGCGCGGGGTGACCTCGAGCTGAAGGAGGCAAATGCGCTTTCCGCTTGCGAGGGTGATGACCGTGGTGTCGCCGATCGCAAACCGGTAGTCCTGCTCGCCGCCTTCCCGGAGCGGATAAACGAACCCGTCCGCATCGGATCCGAGCATCCCGAGATAGTCCTCGGCGGGATTGACGACCAGCCAGCGGACGTGGGAGTCGAGGTCGCCGGGGACCTTGTCTCCCCGGGTAATCGCGGGGAGCGCCTGCCGGGCTCCGGTCACCTCGATCGTGCTCTTCCCGTCGCGCTTCCACGCGATGTTAGCCGAGAGCTCCTGGTGGAAGAGCATGCGGTCGCGGGACAGCGCGCGGATGCCGGCACCCATACGTTGGGTGACGGTGGCGGTGTAAGCGGTCACCAGTCGCTCGTTCCGCTCCCGCGCGCCCCGGGCGCGGGTGACCAGATCGGCGGTGGCTTGATTGGCGTAGCTGTCGGCCGGGATTCCCCGCGAGGGCGTTTCAGGAGCTTGCAACAGGGTCAGGGCGAGCAGGAGGGGTTGCATAGTGAGACAACCTACGGCCCCGCCGCGGGGATGGTTTCCGAATTCGCGCGATCTATTTCACTTGGATCGGGACCGTCATTTGTCTCCGCTCCCATTGGAGCCGAAGCTCGGCCTGCTGCGCCCCGCGGGGGACGAGGGTGATCGTGAATTGATCCACCGGAGCCGCGAGGGGATCGGTTGTCATGCGGACCCGGACCAGATCGTGGCGCGCGTCGTACTCAGTCCCCTGGAGGCGATCGCCGTTTCGCAGGGTTTCCTTGTTGATGATCAGGGTGGTCCCCGCCCTGGAGATGAGGGTGAAGAGGGAATAGCGGCCCGCCGGCACCGTCACGCCACCGACTACGAGCTCGCGATCGGTTGCGAACACCGTCGCGTCTCCCGCTCCGGTGCGCCACACGCCATCCCATGGGAGGAGGTTTCCGAAGATGGTTCGCCCTCGCGTTCTCGGGCGGCCGTAGTGCACCGTGAGGTGCGCACCGCCGACCGATGCGGAAACTGAGTCGGCCGGAGAGAGCGGCCCCATACCCTTGCCCTGCTCATCCAGTCCCGCCCATGTCTTCGCGAGCCCTTCAATATCCACGTTGCTCACCCGCTCGACCGAGGTGCCGAGGGGTTGCGCGAGGGATAGAATCCGGCCGTCGGCGCCAACCCGCGCGCGGTAGGTGAGAAAGGGCAGGGTAAAGGTCATCGAGTCGGAGCCCAGCCGCCGGACGATCACCGGCATCGTGTCGCCCGATGTGCTGAGGAGCGCGACGGTCATGCTGTCGGCCCGGGTCGCCCGCATTCGCATCGCAGTCAGCTCGTAGGGGAGGAACGACTGGGGGAGCGAGGGGATCAGGCCGGGACGCACCGGGACGCTTCTGGCGGCGGTGGAAGATCCCTGCCTGGTCTCGACGACGGCGGTGTCGCCGCCCTTGGACGTGAGTGTCGTGCTCCCCAGTAGCGGAGCGTCGGGCCGGCCACCGATCTGGTGGAGCATGAGGAAGATCGTGCCGATCTCTCCCGCCGGAGTCAGCGCGAGATGGGTATGGCGCCAGCTGGTGCGCGGCGAGCGAAGCACCTGCTCGATCTTGTAGGTGGTACCCACCCGGTTGAATCGCTCGACGGCGGTGGTGTCGGTGCCGAGCCGGACGACAAATGCGCCGGTGGGCGGCTGCTGCGCGGATACCGACGCCGCGCCGAGTACCAGGAGAAAGCACGAAGTGATGGGTCGGGCAGAGGGCATCGGGGTCAGGGGTCAGAGGTCCACGCTGCCAAAACTAACGGCTAACCGTTGGTACGGTTAGCCGTTAGCCGCTAGCCGGTAGCCGCTCCTTACGGCCACACCCGCGAATTGCTGCTCGTCGTCGTTGCGCGATGCGCCGCCGCGTCGTTCACCCGAAGCGTCTGCATCATCCGGGCAAAGGTGGGGGCGAAGACGTCGGCAAATCGGGTCGGGGCCACCGCGACGGCGTAGATCACATGGCCGTCGGGCAACCCGCGGGTGAACACCGTGACGCTCTCATCTTCATTGGTTACCGACGACCGGCCGGACAGCTGCACGGAGAAGGCCGCCTCGCCGTCGATCGTCTCCGCCCTGGCTGAGCCGTTCTCCGCCCGCAGATGCGTGTTGCTGCTGAGAATAGTGCGCACCAGATCGTCCGTCGCATCCTCGAGATACGCCCGCGGGGGATTGGTGCGGTCCTCGAAGGGGGCGTAGCTGCGCTGCAGGCTGGCCGACCAGCGGTCGGTCTCTCCCTCGAAGGGCGCATAGTGATTGACGATCACACCGTAGTGCAGCGTCTGTTTCCCGTTGGTCGAATTCACCACGCCCCCGTCGGGAGCGATGGACACGGCGTGCCCCGAGCCATACGCGCGCCAGTTGTTGGGATAGTCGATCGTGAAGAAGCCGTTGGGCATGGAGAACCGGCTGAACCGTGACGACGGGGCCGCGACCGTCACGGTCACCGGCTGGACGCTGCCGTCATCGGCGACAGTGCTGGACGACTGCCCGATGACCTGCGCCGGCGCATTGCCCAGCCGCTGCAGCCGCAGCTTCAGATTATCGAAGTTCCCGACCACCTGCGGCGAGCCGGTCCCGAGCGTCGCCGCCATCCGGCGGATGCGCTGGCCGCGGTCGGACGCGGGGGGATGGCTGCTGAAAAACTGCTCCAGCTTCCCGGGGTCCTGGCCCTGCTGCGCCTGCAACAGCTCGAAGAGGGTTGCCATGGCGAGCGGGTCGTACCCGGCGCGCACCATCATCTGCGCGCCCACCTGGTCCGCCTGATACTCGTCGTCACGGCTGAACTTCATGAACACCGCGTTGAGGCCGACACCGCCGACCGCATTCACGATCTGCCCGGTGGAGCCGCTCGGCTTTCCGAACAGCCCGCCGAGCAGTCCGAGCCCACCCTTGGCGAGGTATGCCTTCGAGGCCTGATGGGTGCCGTGCCGAAGCGCCACGTGCGCCATCTCGTGGGCCAGCACGCCGGCAAGCTCCGCCTCGCTCCGCGCCGACTGGATCAACCCGCGATTGACGTACATCGGGCCGCCGGGAAAGGCGAAGGCGTTAATCTCGGCGGCGTTCACCGCCTTGATCCGATAGGGGTATTTCGCGCCGGGCGCCTGGGCCGCGAGCCGCGTGATCATGCGAGTGAGGTAGGTGTTCGTGGCTGGATCGTTGAGCAGCCGGAGTTGCCGCTCGGCTTCGATCGCCGACTGGCGGCCGAGCTCGACGTCCTGCTGCACCGAGAAGAGGTTGAAGCCGGGCTGGGGCTGCCGTGTCGTCTGCGCGACACCCGGCGCGCTCAGCGGTCCCAGAACGGCGAGACCCGCGAGCAATGCGGCCGGGGCGAAATGGGCTTTTCTCATCTTCCTGCCTTCCGATGGAGTAGAGACTTCGTTCTGACGACCGCTTCCGGTCCCAGAGAGTTGGACGGACCAGCATGCATGAGAGACACAGCCGATGTCGCGGTCAGGAGAGGCGCAAAATCATCCGGGGTTGCCGGAATCCATGGGAGGTGGCATTGTCGAGAGGCAAGGAAGTGATTCGAGAATGGCAAAGAAAAGCCGGGGTGGCCGCATGACCGCGGCCAAGAAGCGCGCCGGGAAGACCACAGGAGGGACTGGCCGCGTCAAGAAACGCAAAGTGGGCCGGAAGATCATGAAGACCTGAATCCACGGAAGGCCGTCTCTCGACGGCCTTCTGCTTTTCCCTTCCGGCTCAACGGCCCACTGGATCCGGAAACTGCCGTGGCCTTCACGAGCGCGGAGGCCGGTCTCCCGAGACATCGGACTTGGCGATGCGAAGGGCGATCCGCTTTCCGTCCGCTCCTCCGATCAGGCCACGGCGCCGGTAGCGCGCCAGCTTGCCGAGCTGCAGCGTCGCCTCCCATCGAGCCGACAGATGGCGGAGCACCGGGTTCACGATCCAGCCGATCGTCGCGGACACCAGCCGGTCTACGACGATGCCGGCGCCCATGCCGAAGGCCAGAATCGACTGGGAGCTCCAGCCGGCGGGAAGGACCTCGGGTGCGAGCCAGAGCGCGCCGCCCGCGGTGACAACACCGAGCGCACCACCAAATGGAACGCTCTTGAGCCGCTCGGCGAGCGCGAGGGTAAAGATCCGCTTGGAAACGGCGGGCTTGGGGGCCGGCTTCGTCACCGCCATCGTGCCGCTCCGCTCAGTATTTCGAGGAGGATACCGAGGAGCAGTATCGCGACGAGCGGCCCGATAAAGTCATACGCGGATGCTTCCGCGGAAAGCGCAAGGCGGGTGGCGATCGCGGGCTCGGCCGCATGTCGCACCGCGAGCATCGCGACGAGATATACGGCGAGCCGGAAACCACAGACAACACAGAGACGACCGCGGGTCATAACACGCTCCAGATTCGAGCCGCCCGATCTGGAGCCGGGTATCGCATCGGCTGTGCCACCGGCGGGAGTGGGAAACAGCAACCCCCGGTGGGGCGCGCTGGAGCGGTTTCGTCCTCTTTGGACCGCAGCGGCGGCCGGAAAACCGGACGGGTGGGGAATTGAGGGGGACCGGTTGGTGCGCTAGACTCCGGGATGCCTCCCCGGATACGGAGCCTCCATCACGTCACCGCGACAGTCAACGACGCGCAG
Organism: uncultured Gemmatimonas sp.; assembly: GCA_964439025.1. Taxonomy (GTDB): domain Bacteria; phylum Gemmatimonadota; class Gemmatimonadetes; order Gemmatimonadales; family GWC2-71-9; genus JABFSM01. Next base: position 26,092 of record CAYTMW010000015.1, read on the forward strand.
GAGGATCTCGATTTCTACTGCCGGCTCCTCGGCCTTCGCCTGGTCAAGAAGACGGTCAACTTCGACAACCGGCGGGTCTACCACTTCTACTACGGCGACACGCGGGGCACACCCGGCACGATCATGACGACCTTCCCTTACAAGGGGATGGGGGTGCCCCCCGGGCGCAGAGGGGCAGGCCAGATCACCACGACGGCGTTCTCGGTGCCTGCGGGCTCACTCGATGCCTGGCGGCGCCGGCTGACGGCGCACCAGGTCCCGGTCGGAGGAGAGAGCGTCCGGTTCGGGGAGGAAGTCCTGGGCTTCGAGGACCCGTCCGGGCTCCGGATCGAGCTCATCGGCACCGAACACGATGGACGGGAGCCGTGGGTCACCCCGGACGTGGATTCCGGCATGGCGATCAGGGGAGTTCATTCCCTCGAGCTCAGCATCGCCGCGCCGGCGCGATCCGTCGCCCTCCTGAGCGGATTGCTCGAGTTCTCACCGATCAGTGAAGAAGGGAATCGAATCCGGCTGGGGGTGAATGGTGGTGGACCCGGGAACTCGCTCGATCTCCTTGCCGCTCCCGACGCTCCCCCGGCGCTCAACGGACTCGGCACGGTGCACCACCTTGCCCTGGCCGTTGCCACCGCGGAAGAGCAGCTGGACTTCCGTCAGGCAGTGAGCAGTCTCGGGATTCCGGTGACGGAGGTCCTCGACCGCCAGTATTTCCAGTCCATCTACTTCCGCGAGCCGGGGGGAGTCCTGTTCGAGATCGCCACCATCCCGCCGGGGTTTCTTATCGACGAGCAACCCGACCGGCTTGGGCAGGCGCTGAAGCTGCCGCCCTGGGAAGAGCCTCATCGCGAAGTGATCGAGGCCGGGCTCCCGGCCGTCTCCCATCCCTAGGTTCAAACCATGAAACCTCACGAGGGCCAGCCGGTTCTGAGCACGGGACCGGGGCTCGAGTCGAGCACGGCGGCGATGATCATGGTTCACGGCCGGAACGCGGGGCCGGAGAACATCCTCGAGCTGGCGGGGCTGCTTCGGCATCCCGGCTTCACCTTCCTGGCGCCGGCGGCGGCGGGAGGAACCTGGTATCCGTTCAGTTTCATGGTGGAGACCGCGCGAAACGAGCCTGGGCTTTCCTCCGGCCTCGCCGCAATCGATCGCCTGATTCACACGATCGAGGAGAAGCGCATCTCGAAACGCCGGATCATCCTGCTGGGTTTTTCGCAGGGCGCCTGCCTGAGCAGCGAATACGCCATGCGACACGCTGGACGGTTCGGAGGCGTTGTGGCGCTGTCAGGCGGTCTAATCGGGCCGCCGGGCACGGTGTGGGAGCATCCTGGGAGCTTCGAGGGGACGCCGGTATTCCTCGGGTGCAGCGACGTGGACAGCCACATTCCCAAAGCGCGGGTGGATGAGAGCGCAGCGGTGTTCTCGCGCATGGGGGCCACCGTGACGGAGAGGATTTATCCGGGCATGGGCCACCAGGTGAACGAGGATGAGCTGGAGTTCGTGAGGGAGCTGATGGCGATGGTGGCGGGGTGAGGCAACGAGGCAATGTGAGAACCTTGCCTCCTTGCCTCCTTGCCTCCGCCTACTTCGCTCTTCGCTTCAGCGCCGCCCGGCCCGCGACGACCGCGCCGGCGACCAGCGCCAGCTTCCCCACACTCTTGAGCACCGACTTGGTGGTGCGGGCGCGCTGGCGCCGCCGCGCGGCGTTACCCAGCTTGACGAGCGTATCGTCCCCGGCGAGCGCCAGTTTGCGGGCGGCCTTCTTGCCCGCGACCGTCACCGCCGCTGCTGCCATTTTGATTCCCGCTTCGACCTTCTTGCGCTTGATCGGCATGGTGTTTCCTCGTGATTGGTTCTCGATGGTCGTCCCTTCCTGTTGTGGACGACCAGCAGCCGAGGAAACTCACACCAGGCGTGCGCTTCAGACCACCCTTCGCTTGACCAGCCCCCGTCGGACGGCGACTTCCCTTACGGCGACCTGGGCGGCCACGATACTCCCCGCGATCAGTCCCGCCTTCAGGGCCTTCTTGCCGATCGCCTTCGCCACGCCGGTCTTCTTGCTGCGCTTCAACTTGGCGGCAGCGGATTTGAGTTTGGTGATCAATCTTGCCATCGCGTATCTCCTGGTTGAATGCTATCGGCAATCGGTCCGGCTATCGGCCACCCTTCCAATGGTGGACGACCGGGAGATGACGATGCTCACAGGGGGACCCCCCGGGTGTCCGGGACCTATCCCGTTTTTCAACGCGAGGGCGGCGGGGCGCGTACACTCAGCGCCGAAACGAGGTTTCGGCGGCGGCTCCAACTCCCAGACGAGAGACATCCGAATGAAGAGGTCGGCATTCCTCGCAGCGTGTGTGCTGCTCGTTCCGGCGGGCCTCGCCGCGCAGGGCGGAAGGAGCGTGTCCAAGGCTCCCGCGGTCGTCCCCATCCGCCTCTCGGTGGCGCCCCAGGGGAACCAAGCGCGATTCGTAGTCCGGGAGCAGCTGGCGCGGGCCGAATTGCCCAACGACGCGGTCGGGGTGACCACGGCGATCACCGGCGGAATCACGCTCGATGGACGGGGCGGGGTGGATTCCACCAGCTCGCGGATCGTCGTCGATTTGACGACGCTCAAGAGCGACCGCGAGATGCGCGACCGCTTCATCAAGCGGCGGACGATCGTGACCGACTCCTTCCCGACGGCGGTGCTGGTGGTCACCGGGATCACGGGCCTTCCGGGGACTCTTCCGGCCGCCGGAACGATGACGCTCGTCCTCACGGGTCACCTGACCATTCACGGCGTCACGAGGCCGAGCACCTGGGACGTGACCGCCCAGGCCAACGGCACCGCGATCACCGGGAAAGCGGTGACGCGGATCCAATTCGGCGACTTCGGCATGGAGCAGCCCCGGGTCGCGATCGTGCTGAGCGTGGTCGACGACATCAAGCTGGAATACGACTTCACCTTCGTGCGGGAAACGACGGGATCGCCCTGAGCGGAGTGGGGGTGCAGGAACGATCAAGGGCCGGCAATCGCCGGCCCTCGATGTTTCTGATTCGTCGGATCAGTTGCCGCCGCCGAAGACTACGTACGGCCCTTGCGCATACGCCCGCGAGGAGACCGCCGTCATCGCGAGCGCGCCGAGAACCATCCGAACCGCGAACCGTCTGATGGAGCCTCCAAGGCAGGGAAGGGGAAAGGAATCTGACCCTCAGAGTGGGTCGAGGCCGATCGTCGGTCTAGGGCCGAGCTTGATTTCCGGCCAGCAACCCATTCTTGGACCGGTCGCTGGACCAATAGCCGATAGCCGATAGCTGATTCCAAACGCTACATCCGAAAGACGTAGCTCACTTTCCCGAAAAACCCGTCGGCGGTGCGGCTCAGATCCCCGAAGCGGAAGTGCCTGGGCTCCTGCATGGTCGAGCCGTAGCCGAGATAGACAAGGGTTCCCGGCGCCGGACGGTAGCTGAAGAGCCAATCCATCCGGAATTCGTTGGAGCTGGTGCCGCGGTCCCTTATCCCTCCCACCAGAATCGGCCGGCCTTGTCGATCCACCCGCGGCGCGGTGGTCAGGGCGTCGTACTGACCCACCAGCCGCAGAAAGAGGGCGCGGGTGACCTGGTACTCCACCTTGATTCGCGGAATCGTCTCGGTGGAGACACGCGACCCATCCCGGCGGCGGGAAAGGGAGAGCCGGCTGAACTGGAGGGTTGTGCGGAGCGCCGCGGTGGGCCGCAGATCGAGCGAGCCGTCGATCCGAAGGCTGGTTCCGGGCGCCGCCTCGCGGAAGATGGGCACCCGCCCCGCGCTGACGCTCGCCGTGGCGGTGAATTGCCGGAAGGTCGGGGTGGTCACCCGCAGTGACCCACCCCACTGGTTTCGCTCCCGTCCGGGAACCTCGAACGCGAGAGTATCGATGGCGCTGCCCGTCCCGCTCTCCACCGTGAGCCCGGAGTACAGCGACGGCTCGTAGCTGAAGAAATTTCGCCCCAGCGAGCCCCCGACCTGCCACCCGCCGCGAATCGTCGCGCTCGGGCTGATGAATTCGCTTCCTTCGATGGGACCTTCATCCGGATGGGAGTAGTCCCAGATCCGGGTGAACCCGATGAATCCCCCCCAGGTCTGGACAAGAGCCCCGGGCCTGCCGTAGAAACTGAGCCGGTTGAAGAACGTCGCGTTCAGGATCCCGGTGCGATTCACGAATCCCGCCGCCGCATCGAATTCAGGACTCACGGCCTGAAGACTGTAGTGGAATCCCCAGCCCCTTCCGGTGCGATCCCACACCGCCTGGAGCAGCGGACCCCTCCGGTCGGAGCCATCCCGGCTGGTCCACGACTGGGCGGCCTGCAGCTCGACGAAATAGAGCTTCGAGTGATAGAGCCGGAGATCCGCCCCTCCGAGGCGCGAATGATCGGACCCGTCCTCGCGGGTTGTAAGGACCGCCCCCGCTGTTCCGCTTCCCGGAAGATCGTGGCGCATGCGGAGAATGCCGAAGAGAGGGGTGTGTCCGCCGCTCCAGGAGTAGAGCGTATCGTCCGCCACCAGCATCGTCGCGAGATTGGTGCGTCCGAGCTTGCCGGCGAGCTTGGCCCCGCCGCGCGGCGCGATGATGCTGCGGGTGTAGATGAGCTGATTCGGGGTGTCGAACAGCTCGAGGCCGTCGAGGAAGAAAGGCCGCTTCTCGGGATAGAAGAGGGCGAACCGCTCGTTGAGCACGACCTGGCCGACATCGGCCTCGACCTGGCTGAAGTCGGGATTCCAGGTGCCGCTCATCGTGAGATTCTGACGGATCCCCCAGCGGACATCGGCGCCGAGCTCGCCGCCTTCCTCGTAGCTCCATTTGTCCGGGAGGGTCCGGGACCCGTCGAGCCGCGCGGTCGCGGTCGGGGTCACCTCGAGCACCAGTCCGCGTCTCAGGTCGTGCAGTCCCTCGAGGGTCCCCGACTGCCCGAGGAAGCTGGCGCTGGCGCGGATCGCCGGGGTCCAGGAATCCTGAAACCCGGTGTGCTGCACCCGGCGGAGGACGTTGATGCCCCAGATCTGCTCCGAGCGGTCCTGATAGTGGAGACTCTTGAAGGGTATCCTGATCTCGACCTCGTATCCCCCCTCCACCAGCCGGCCGCGCGACTCGAAGACGTAGTCGGGATTGAGATCGACGCTGCCTTCGAGCGGATTCATGTTCTGGTTCCCACCGCCGGTCGCGGAGCGGCCGCCGGCGCCACCACCGAACTGGTCGCTGCGGGTGCCGTCCTGCTGGACCCCCAGCGGGTTCACGCCGAAGAGGAACGCGAGCCGCCGGTCGTTGTAGGTATCGAGCAGAATCTGAACGTTGTCTTCGCTGGAGATGTTGTCGCGATTGGCTCGGGTTGCCCGCACGACGTCGCCATGCAGCTCGCGGGCGCGGATCCCGAAGTAGATGGCATCGGGACCGTACCAGACCAGAACCTCGGTGGGCTCCTCCGCCGGCCGGCCGTCCACCGGCTGATACTGGGAAAATCCGGTGAGCCGGGCGGCGCGCGCCCAGGCGGGCTCGTCGAGCCTGCCGTCGATCGCGACGGCCGGCGCCTGGCCCTGGGCGGCGTCGATGCGGGGAACCTGGACTCGAATGCGGTTCTCCCGGCCGCTGAAGCCGGGGGTTGTGTCCTGGGCGAGCGCCAGGGACAGCGCGGCGAGGATAAGCATCGGGGAAGGAATCTATCCCCGGCGAACTGATAACGGCTCACCGCGGTGAGCGGTCAGCCGTTAGCGGTCATCGGTGTACAGACTTCAATCGTCGTTGTGGTCGTCGTCGCCGTCGTGGTCATCGTCCTCGAAGGCATGGAACGACTGCCGGATGTTCTGCTCGATCCGCGACCGCGCCTGCTGCGACAGCGAGCGCGGATCCAGCAGGGATCCTCCGCCCTGGTCGAGAAACCAGGCGTTCACGTCCAGCAGCATTGTGATGGCCGTTTCACCATCGGCTACCACGACCAGCGGTTCGTCCAGCTCGATTTCCAGCACCTGAGTCAAATCCGTGGTGAACGTGAACGGGACGCCATTCCAGGTTCCGTTCACCCGGATGCTCACGCCAGCGAAGTCGGGATGCGCGGCCAGGAACGCCGCGTCGGCGCTGCGGCCCGTTGGCTTGTGGATCTGCACTTCGAGCTCGTCATAGGTTCCCGCGGGGAGGTCCACGGTGAACGTCGGCTCGGCCCCCGTCTCAAGGGGCGGGTCGAGCAAGACGGGGCCCAGCTTGAGCTCGGGACACTGGTCTTCCGCTTCCTCGTCCTCCGTCCCCTCGACCTCTCCCTCGTCGTCCGGGCAGGTTCCGTTTTCGCGCTCCAGCTTGATCTTGCGCGCAACGAGCTGCACGTCGTTGATGACGATCTCATCGTTCCCGCGGGTGACCGACACGGCGAGCGCGGGGCTGGTAGTGGCGCCGGCGCCGGTCGTGGCAAGCTGGAAGACGACGGTGCCCTGACCCTCCGGGCCCGCCGGATTACCGGAACATGCGAGCGCCGCCGCGGCGACGAGCAATGCCGGGAGACATGACGGTCTTTGCATAGGAAAACTCCCTTGAATTTGCATTGGCGAGCACCATTTGGGGAGACGCAGCACCCTGGGGTGTTGACACATGCGGCGTTGCGCGATTCCCGGTCCTCTCGGGGCAAAAGCTGAACCAGCAGGCGTTTATGTGCGCGAAGGCGCGCCGCGAAACGTCGAACTCACACGGGACGGTTTGCGAATCGTTCAGGCTGGCGATACGATCCCGGCATCCGATCAACCTGGAGCGATGCATGGCGACCACACCGCGGAAGACAGTCAAGAAGGTGCAAAAGCGCGCCAAGTCGGCGGCAAGAGCGGCCGTTAAATCGGTCGAGCCGAGCCTTCGGGCGCGCGCGGCGAAGGCAGCGAAGGCGCTTCGGGCCGCGGTGGCCCGGGTCAAGGGAACCCGCGCCGCCCAGATCGCCGCCGGCGCGCTGGCCGCCAGCGCGGTCATGGCGGCGGGTTATGCTGCCGGAAAGGCCCGCAAGGCCAAGAGAAGGCGCCCCTGGTAACGGAGCGCGCCCGGCCGTGAAGACCCGACGCAGATTCTTCGTGATCATCATCACGGTCCTCCTCACGCTTTGCACGGTGGTCCTCGTCCGGAATCTCATGTCCGGGGAGAAGCAGATTCAGCGCGAGATCCCACGCAGGTATGCGGTGCGCGACCCGGATTTCATCCGGGCGATGGGGATCGCCCTCGGCCCCACGGTCGTGGGAGGCAACCGGGTCGAAACGCTCCTCAACGGGGATCAGATCTTTCCGTCGATGCTGCAGGCCATCCGGAGCGCGCGGCAGACCATCACCTTCGAGACGTACATCTACTGGTCGGCCGCTATCGGGAAGCAGTTTGCCGAAGCGCTGGCCGAGCGCGCGCGGGCCGGCGTCAAGGTCCACGTGCTGGTGGACTGGCTCGGCGGGAACAAGATGGACCAGACGTACATGACGATGATGAAGGATGCGGGCGTCGAATTCCGGAAGTACCGGCCGCTGCGCTGGTACAATCTGCATCGCCTGAACAATCGCAGCCACCGGAAGCTGCTGGTGGTGGACGGCCGGGTCGGGTTCACCGGCGGAGTCGGCATCGCGGAGACCTGGACGGGGAACGGCCAGGACCCGGAGCACTGGCGGGACTCGCATTTCCGGGTCGAAGGTCCGGTAGTGGCGCAGATGCAATCGGCATTCATGGACAACTGGATCAAGACCACCGGCGCCGTCCTCCACGGAGTCGAGTACTACCCGGCGCTCCAGCCCGCCGGCACCGACTCGGCCCAGTTGTTCAGCAGCTCACCGAGCGGCGGCAGCGAGAGCATGGCGCTGATGTACCTGCTTTCCATCACAGCAGCCGAACGCTCGATTTACCTCTCCAGCGCGTACTTCGTCCCCGACGAGCTGGCCAGCAAGGCGCTGACCGACGCACTCCAGCGCGGAGTCAAAGTCCAGATCATCACCCCTGGCAAATACGCGGATTCGGAGATGGTGCGGCGGGCCTCGCGCGCGCGCTGGGGACCGCTGCTCGAAGCAGGGGCGGAGATGTACGAGTACCAACCGACGATGTACCACTGCAAGGTCTTCATCGTGGACGGGCTGATGGTCTCGGTGGGATCCACCAATTTCGACCCGCGCTCGTTCCATCTGAACGATGAAGCGAGCCTCAACATCTACGACGCCGAGTTTGCCCGCGCGGCCACCGAGGTCTTCGCGAGGGATCTCGCCCAGTCGCGCCGGATATCCCACGCCGAGTGGCTGGCCCGGCCGTTGCGGGAAAAATTGATCGAGCGGCTGGCGTCGCTGTTCGGGTTTTTGATGTAGGAAGAGGCAAGGAGGCAAGGAGGCAAGGGAGTTGACTTTGCCTCCTCCGTCCTCAGTCCTTCTTCCGCCGCTTCCGGATTTCCCGTGCCAGCACCCCCGCCGCGGCGAGTGCACCGGTGATCAGTCCGGTCTTGATCGCCTTGCGAGTGACCTTCTTGACCGTGCGGACCTTTCCGCGGACCGACCTTCTTCCCTCCGCGACCAGGATCTTCGTCTCGGCCTTCTTGTACGCCTTGCGCGCCGTGTCCTTGCTCCGGCTGGCCAGTTTCTTCATGAGCTTGCCCATCTCCCCCTCCCGCCTGGAATCTCCGATACTCCATGTGATCTAAGCGGGTGGGCGGAGGGGAACAAGGCGCCGTGCTACGGCGTCCGGGTGGCCTCGGCCCGGAGTCGAACCACCGAGTCGGCCTTGGCCGTCTTGTAGTGGGCGACGGTCGTACCCACCAGCTTCCCGTCCTGAAGCCGCAGTACCCCGTGGGTAGTCACTTGAACTCCCTTGCGCAGGACGCTCTCGAACGGTCCGACGCTGGTCATGATGCTGTCACCCGAGACGGTCACCTGAAGCGCCATCGGCGGTCGCTTGGGCAGCATGATCATCCAGCCGGTCTCGGTGGCGGTAGCAGTCATGGAATAAGTCACCAGCGTGCTGTCACCTACCTCTGCCTTGGTCGCGACCGTCCACGTCCCGGCGACATCGGCCAGGATTATCGCCGGCGGGGCGGGGGGTGGGGCGGGCGGTTCCGCGGGTGGGGTCTCCGTTTTAGCGCAGCCGACCAGGAGCGCCACGCCGAGGGCAATAGCAAAACGTCGCATCAGGTATCCTCCGAGGAAAATGGCCTGCCGCGGGCACCCACTCCACCCACGAGCAGCAAGAACATGCATCATCCGCCCGGCCAACGTAAGAGTCGTGACGTGGAGGGGAATCTCGGCTCGCCGGCCATGGCCCCGGTCATGGTCTCTCGGGGCCTCCCGGCAGCAGCTTCTTTTCGAAGTACGCCGCCGTCGCGCTGTCGATCTTCACCGCGTTCGCGTGCCGCATCCAATGGTGGGTATCGTCCGGAATCACCAGCTCCTCGAACTCGATTCCGAGCGCGGCGAGCCGGCGCGCCAGATCCACCGTCTGGCTGAACCGCACGTTACGGTCGTCGTCCCCGTGTATGAGCAGCACCGGAGACTTCCAGGAGTTGATGGAAGAGACCGGGGACGACTGCCACGCCAGCTCGAGCGCCCTGGCCCGGTCGGGGGCTTCCTCGTAGCGGTCCCGGGTGAAGAATCCCCGTCCACCGTCACCCAGCCAGTCGTGCACCCCGTGGATGTCCACTCCCACCGCGAACAGATCCGAGTTTCGGGCCAGTCCGAGAGCGACGAGGAACCCGCCGTACGATCCGCCGTAAATGCCGACTCGGGCGGGATCCACCTGCGGCTGGGTCCTGAGCCATTCGGCCGCCGCCTTCACGTCGAGGTATTCCGAAGCTCCCTGCGCTCCGCCTGCGGCGGGCCGGTGGAATTCATAGCCGTAGCCGATCCCCAGCCGGTAATTCACCGACAGCACCACGAATCCCCGGCTCGCGAGGTACTGATTCATGGCGTAGGCATTGGAGTAATAGTCGGAGTAGTGCCAGCCCAGGAGCATCTGCCGGGGCGGACCGCCATGGACGAAGATCACCGCCGCCTTCTTCGCGGGACCTCCGGCCTTCTCGAAGAGTTGGGCATGCACGGTGACCCCGTCGCTCGCTTGGTAGATCACCTTCCGCGGCGTCACCAGCTGCGCCGCGGGGAAATTCGTCGGGATGCGATCCGCCCCGATCGTCACCGGCTGGCCCCGGGGCCGGTGGACCATCGGAAGCGGTGGACGCTGCGCCGTGGCGCCGACATAGGCGATCTCGCCCGTTCCCATCACGACCGGCGTCCACTCGAGTCCGGAGCCGGGAGTCAGGATCTCCGGGACGGCCCGGTCGATCGACACTTTCACCACGTGGCGGCGGTCGATGTCGTCGGCGCCGCTGCCGGCGTTACCCGCGAAAACCAGGAACTTCCCGTCGGGGGAAAGCTGGATGTACTCGGCCATGTACTCCCCGGGGGTGAGCAAGAGCGGCGCGCCGCCATTTTCGGAGATCGAATAGAGGTGCGGCCAGCCGTCCATGTAGGAGAGAAACACGATCCGACCCGCGCCCCAGCCGAGGTTCGACCCGCCGTGGGTGGAAGGCGGCGAGCCGCGCAACGTCTCGGGCGCCTTCCAGAGCTGACGGCCGGCGCCAGTGGACACGTCCGCCGTCCAGATCGACCAGGGCTGGTGTCGTGGTTCCAGGATCGGCGCCACCGGTCCCCCCGCCCCGGGCCGGCGCACGAACCCAATACGCGTCCCGTCGGGGCTCCAGCGCGGCGAGCCGTCCCGGGAGATCGACGGGGCGATCCAGAGGATCGGCGTGGTGTCGTTGGTGAAGACGCCGATGAAGGCGTGATCGCCGCGATTGGAGGTGAACGCCATGCGCGCCCCGTCGGGGGACCACCTCGGGTCGCTGGCACCGCGCGCGAAGAAGAGGCGCTTTCCCGCCGAGGATCCATCGATCGGGACGGTCATCACCTGGCCACCGCTCAGATAGGCGACCACATCGCTCCGAGGTGAGACCACCGGCTCGTCCCCGTCGGCGAGCAGCCTGGGTGTTCCACCGGCAAAGGGCACCGCCCAGATCTGCACTTTGAACGGCACCGGCATCGAGGCGGGGTTCGGTGGCAGCTCGCTCCAGTTGGAACTGTGCTCTCCGCCGCGCACGTACACCACCCATTTGCCGTCGCTGCTAATCTGCACCGAGGTCAGCTCCTGCCCGTCATCCATCCCGTAGGGGGTGAGCTTGCGAGCAGCGAACGCCGGACCTTCGGCAACCCAGATATTTCGAAGCCCGCCCTCGTTGAGCGCCCAGGCGAGGCGCTGGCCGGTAGCGGCGGCGGTGAGCTCATTGGGAAATGGAAGGCTCTTGACTTGCGCCATCGTGTATCCCGAAGCCGTGGCGGCGGGGCGCTGGGCGGTGGCGATGGGGGCAAAGCACAAGAGGGGGGCGAGGAGGGCGACAGCGCGGGTCATGGTACCTCTGCGGGCAGGGAGCGTCCCCGGAAACTGCTCCGGGGCGCGCCCGATGTCCACCCAGGTGGTGCGCTACGGCTTCGGAGCGGCGGGTTTCTTGGTCGGCGCCGTCATCGCCTTCGGCTTCCAGAACCCCGGATTCGCCGTCACCCACTCCGGCATGGGGACGCTCTGCGACGGCGTAAACTCGAACTGATCGGTTTGCTGGCTGATGACCGCGCTGGCGGTGAGGGCCGCGAGTTTTTTCTGGCCCTCCTCGCCGCCGAGCGCTGCGAGGTAGGCCGGGCCGTGAATGGTGCCCCCCTGGTCCAGCTCGGCGAGCGATTTTCTGGCGATAAACATGTAGAAGGTCCCCGACGGCGCGCCTGAAGAGACCTCGTATATCGCATATTTGTCGGTCAGACCGGCCTTCTCATGCGCCTCTTTGATGAGGCGGCGGGCCTCCTCGTACTCCGACGTGTGGCCCGGACGCACCGACACGCGGGTGACCGAGACGTACCTCATGTTGGGCAAATCGGAGGGACCGCCGTAGCTCAACTCCGACCGCTGGCGGAGGGTCATCCCCCGCGAATCGCTGAGGTAATCGCCCTCCATCGGGCGAAACTGCTTGTCGATGGCGGCGAGGGCGGCGTTCGCCCGGGATATGTCGCCCGATTTCTCGTAGTCGGCCCAGGTCGGGTACGCAATGATGTACCAGATCTCGTTGGGACCGGTCAGCGACGACATGGCGATAAAGGGGTCCGCACCATTGGCGCCTGCCAGCGCCCGCGCCCAGGCTTCCTCATGGGCGTTGTGGGCGGCTCCCTTCCCGACTTTCACCGATTCACGAAACACCGAGAGGATGTTGTTGGCCGGCGGGGCAGGGGTCTGGGCGGACAGGACGGCAGGTGCGGTGACGACCAGCGCGAGCGGCAGCAGCGAGCGGTGAAATCGCATAGCGTCTCCATCTAGGAAGTTGGGCGCGGCACCCGACCTGAGTGCTCCGAATCGATGGGTCGAGCTAATGCACGCCGGGGGGGGGAGAATGTACCGCGGCGGCAAAGATTGGCCAAGACTCCTCTGGAGAGGTCAGGGGGACTGCCTCGTCCTGATGCGAATCGACAAGGAACAACAGCAGGCGCTGCTATTTGGCTTTGTCCTGATCCGTCCCAGCGATGGGTTTGTAGGTCACGGTGATCGGGGCAGTCAGGCGAACCCGCAGTCTCTGCCCCGCGGGAAGCACGATCTGATTCCCCTTGGTGGCCACCGCCACGCCGGTGCCGAGCACGCCGCCGATCACCGCGCCCTTCACCGTGCTGCCCGCGACAGCACCGACGATGCCGCCCACCACGGCGCCACCGCCGATCTCCGCCACACTCTCCACGAGATCATCCTTGCCCAGGACCCGGAACGGCTCCGCGGTGATGGGATAACTCGACCCGCCAACCTCGATCTCCTGGAAACGGATGGTCAGCTCGGGCGCGCCTGCGATGCGTCCGCCGCCCCGCGCGTGAGTGACTTCTCCTCGGACGACAACGCCCGCCGGCAGCACCCGATCGTCGGCGAGTTTGAGCGGGTCGCGTGTGATGAGCGTGACGGGGCGCCCCGCCTTGAGACCCTCGGTGGAGAGGCGGCTCGACAGCGACGCCACTAATGTGGTTCCGGTCGGAAGCGTGGCTTTGATGCGGCGGGAACCGAAAAGTCCTCCAGCTTCGCCGCCACCAGCGACCGCTGCGGCCAGAATTCCAACCGCGGCGACCGAGAGACCCGCGACCAACACGCGTTTTCTGCCGACCAGTTTCGCCATGATTCACTCCAGTGTGCGGGACAACTGGAGGAGGGACGACCCCTGGCCGGATGGCACGCACAGCAGCAGGCGTCTTTTCGTCTAGTGTCGCAAGATGCGCTTAGGCCCGCCCGGCGGAAGACCGGAGGACGTCTCTCCGCGGTGACTCAACTCATTGATTCACCGTAAGTTGCGGGTATCGGGGGCGCTCGGGGCACTCGGTACGTCCCTTGCGCTCCCTACGGCCATGCACTTCCGCTATAAGGACAGTCGAGGCAAGGTCGCGGTCCTGGAGAACGCCAACTGGCTCGCGCAGGCCGTTCGCAACGGCTTCATCACTCCCGATACTCCCCTCGCCGTCGGCGACGAGGAGTCCTTCCGGCCGGCCGAAACGGTCGTCGTGTACCAGCAGGTGGTTGTTGGCCTCGAGCGGAACCGCCTCGGTACGGTCCCACCGGTGGGAGCTGGGCGAGACGGACGCGGAGCGAAGCAGTCGGGAGCCCGCACCGCGGCCTTTGCGCTCGTGGGCGTGGCGGTGCTGGCGCTCCTCGGCTTCCTGGCTCGCGCGCCTGATTCAACACCGAGTGCCGTGTCGGTCGCGACAACTCCGAGCCCGGAGATGCAAGCGGCGCTCAACTCGCTGGTGACGGAATTCGGGGATTCCATCGCGCTCCGGCAGCACCGCCTCGAGGCGTGGCTGGCGGAGCAGCGCTTTGATCAGCGCGTGCGCGGCCGTGCCTTGCAGACGCCCGCCTCGCTCCGCGCCATGCGCTCGGCGAGGGCCGGCTATCTGGGCCGGGTGGATACGCTGCAGTCGAGTGTTTCGGTGCTGGCGTCGCGACTGGTGCTGCGGGCCGATTCGCTGGAGGGGACCGACGGAGTACGCCACGGCTTGTTCGCCGCAGCGGGCGATGCCCTGCAGGATTGGGAGCGGGATCTCGCCGCGTACGCCGAGGTGCAGCGCGCGACCGCAACAACGCTCGATTCCCTGGCGGAGTTCACGTTGGGGCGCCAGCAGGCATTCGTGGTGCGCGACGGACAACCGGCCTTCCTGAGCCGGACCGATGCGGCGCGCTTCCAGGAGCTCGCCACCGAACTCGACAACCTTGCCTTGAAAGCACAGCGCTGGGCCGAGAACGTGCGCGCGAGGAATCCGCAGTGGATGGCCGCGCTTGCGCCGGCCGATCGGCCGGCGTTCCGCCGTGCTCAGCTTCCGCGATCGAACCAGTAGCTCAGCTTCACCAGGAAGGTGTTGTCCGGGTGCGCGCTGAAGCGCTGGTCGATATCCCGCCCAAAGGTGCGATCGGTGTAGACCTTGTTGTCCGAGCGTCCCTGCCGCCACACCGGGAAGAGCGCCGATCCCGGCCGGTACTCCCACCACAGCACCATAGTTGAATTAAACTGCTTGAAATTGAACTCGCCCGGGTCGGCGATCACCGCCGCGTCGTTGTAAAGAGTGAAGCGCTCGTCATAGCGTGCAGCGCGGGGATCGCTGCTTCGGTGCCCGCCACCCGGGATCCGAGACGCCGTCCCACGCGTCGTGTTCATTCCCGTCGTCGAACACCGAATAGTCCCGCTTGACCCCTGCGGGGTTGACGGCGAACTCGTAGCCCGACCCCCGGTCGTGGTACGAGTCGATGATGAGCTTGATCTGGTCGCTCGCGGTGCGGACGTCGCGGCGCGCACCGCCTATCTTGCGGTGAGGTAACGAAACGGAGTCTCCGGGGTGAAGGTTTCGGGCAAGAAGATCATCGGCACCATTCTCCGCGGTACCGGGCTGGCTCCGGAGCCGGTGGGGTATGAGCTGCCCCTCCGATCCGAGCTCTTCAGCCGGGATCAGATGGAGCAGCACGGCCGCCGGCTTGCCGCCTCGCACCGAATCGCTTCCGAGCGCACTTCCGATCAGCTCCTCTCCAGGCTGGCCGAAAACGAATCGGTCCTGATCGAGGCGCTGGATCTCCTCACGTCCGCGGCGAAGGCGGAGCGACGGATCGCGCCTGCGGCTGAATGGCTGCTCGACAACTTCTATCTCATCGAAGAACAGATCCGCACCGCGAAGCGGCACCTTCCCAAGGGGTACAGCCGCGAGCTTCCCCGTCTTGTCACCGGCCCGTCGGCGGGACTACCCCGGGTCTACGACATCGCGCTCGAGACGATTTCGCACGGCGACGGGCGGGTCGACCCCGAAAGCCTCAACAGCTTCGTCGCGGCCTATCAAACGGTCGCCGCCCTCACACTGGGCGAGCTCTGGGCGATCCCGATCATGCTGCGCCTCGCGCTCATCGAGAATCTTCGCCGGGTGGCCGCGCGCGTGCTGGCGGGGCGCCTCGACCGGAACCGCGCGGAGACCTGGGCCGACGAAATGGCCTCGACGGTCGAGACCGACCCCAAGAGCCTCATTCTCGTCGTCGCCGATATGGCGCGCTCGAACCCTCCGATGTCGAGCGCATTCGTCGCCGAGCTGGCGCGCCGGCTGCAGGGGCAGAATCCCGCGCTGGCGCTTCCATTGACCTGGGTCGCGCAGCGGCTCTCCGAATCGGGGCAGACGATCGAGCACCTGGTGCAGATCGAGAACCAGCAGCAAGCCGCTGACCAGGTCTCCATCAGCAACAGCATCGGAAGCCTCCGGTTCCTCGGCGCGATGGACTGGCGGGGGTTCGTCGAATCGATGAGCGTGGTGGAGGAAATCCTGCGCGAGGATCCGGCGGGGATCTATGCGCAGATGGACTTCGCTACGCGTGACAGCTACCGCCATATGGTGGAGCGGCTGGTGAAGAAGAGCCGCTTTTCCGAAGGGGAAATTGCGCGCCAGGCGGTGGAGTTCGCGGAAGAGGCGCGCGGGAGGGACGGGACCGACGAGCGCGCGTCGCACGTCGGGTACTACCTGATCGGAAAAGGCCTCCTCCAGCTCGAGCGGATGGCCGGGCTCCCGCCCTCGGGGATCGAATCCCCGACGCTCCTCTCGCACTACCTGGGTCCGGTGTTCCTCCTCCCCGCGCTGCTGGCCGGTCTCGCGATCGCGGCGGTTGGAGCGGAGGGCTGGAACATCTGGATGCAGGTGCTCGTGGGGGCGCTCGCGCTGGTGACCGCGAGCCAGCTCGCGGTGGCGCTGGTCAACTGGCTCGCCTCATTGCTCGCCCGGCCGCGGCTCCTCCCCAAGATGGACTACTCGGAGGGTATCCCGGAGGGCTCCCGTACCCTCGTCGTGGTGCCGACGATTTTCACCACGCCGCCCTCCGTCGACGAGCTGTGCGAAGCGCTCGAGGTGCGCTTCCTGGCCAATCGGGACGATCGCCTGCATTTCGCGCTGCTCACCGATCTCGTGGATGCGCCGGTGGAGCACATGCCGGAAGACGCCGCGCTGGTCGACCTCGCCCGTTCGCGCATCCGGGACCTCAATGCCCGGTACCCGCGGGAAGATGGCGACGCCTTTTACCTCTTCCACCGTCCTCGCCGCTGGAATTCACGGGAGCGGGTCTGGATGGGCCGCGAGCGCAAGCGCGGCAAGCTCGCCGACCTCAACGGGTTCCTCCGGCACGGGGTGGTCGAGCCGTTCGCCACCACGGAAGGGAGGACGGAGCCGCTCCGGTCGGTTCGCTACGTCATCACCCTGGACACCGACACCCAGCTCCCCCGCGATTCGGCTCGACTCTGCGCGGCAGCGATGGCCCATCCGCTCAACCGGGCGCGCTTTGACCGCGACCGTGAGTGTGTCTGTGAGGGATATGGGATTCTCCAGCCGCGGGTCGGTGTCAGTCTTCCCGCCGCGAGCCGCTCGCGCTATGCCTCCCTGTTCGGGAATAACCCCGGGATCGATCCCTATACGCGGACGGTTTCCGATGTCTATCAGGATCTCTTCCAGGAAGGTTCCTTCATCGGCAAGGGCATATACGACGTCGAGGCATTCGAGCAGGCGCTCGAGTCGCGTCTGCCGGACAACCGGATTCTAAGTCACGACCTGCTCGAAGGGTGTCATGCGCGGGCGGGTCTCCTCACCGACGTCATCCTGTATGAGGAGTATCCCAGCCGCTATGCCACCGATGTAAGGCGCCGGCACCGCTGGATCCGCGGTGACTGGCAGCTCCTGGGCTGGCTGCTCCCGCGGGTCCCCACCGCCTCCGGCCACCGCCGCCGGAACCCGCTCTCGGGTCTTTCGCGGTGGAAGCTTCTCGACAATCTGCGCCGCAGCCTGGTGCCCCCGGCGATGGTGCTGCTCCTGATTCTGGCCTGGAGCTTCTTCCATCCGGTCTGGCTCTGGACCATCGCGATCGCCGGCTCGCTCCTGCTTCCCCGGACCGTTGCCGCGCTCCTCGACCTCTTCCGGAAAACCGAGGAGATGTCGCTCCGCCAGCATCTGGCGGCGGTGTGGCACACCGCCGGCGTGGATCTGGCTCAGGCAGCGTTCACGCTCGCGTGTCTGCCGTACGAAGCGCTGGTGAGCCTGGATGCGATCGCGCGGACGCTCTGGCGCGTCATGTTCAGCCGGCGCCATCTTCTCGAATGGAACGCCTCCAGCGAGATCGAGCGGACCGGCGATGCGAACCTCTCCTCCGCGATACGCCGGATGTGGGCAGCTCCGGCGGTCGCCGCAATCTGCCTGGCCCTGCTCGCCGCGTTCCGGCCCGGCGCCCTGCTGGTCGTATGGCCGCTGCTTCTGCTCTGGGGCGCCTCCCCCCTCCTCGCCTGGTGGCTGAGCCGGCCCATCCCGGTGCGCGAGGCGCGCCTCACCGCGAAGCAGGGGGAATTTCTTCACCGCCTGTCGAGGAAGACCTGGGCGTTTTTCGAGACCTTCGTGGGCGCCGAGGACCACTGGCTTCCTCCCGACAATTTTCAGGAACACCCCACGCCCACGGTGGTGCACCGGACGTCACCCACCAACATCGGCCTCTCACTGCTGGCCAATCTCTCTGCCTATGATTTCGGATACCTCGAATCCGACATGCTGGTGGAAAGAACGACCAGCACATTCGAGACGATGGACCTCCTGGAGCGGCATCGCGGCCATTTCTACAACTGGTATGACACCCGCTCCCTGACCCCGCTCCTGCCGCGGTATGTGTCCACCGTAGACAGCGGTAATCTCTCGGCGCACCTCCTCACGCTGAAAGCAGGGCTGCTCGCGCTCCCCGATCACCCGGTCACTGGATTCCGCGTGTTTCGCGGACTCCGCGACACACTGCTCGTACTATCCGAGCTGCTCGAGGATCGCATCCCTCCCGACCTCGTCAGGTTCCGGGATTCGCTCGCCGAAACGCTCGACGCCCCCCCGGTGCTGTTCGAGGAT
This sequence comes from uncultured Gemmatimonas sp., assembly GCA_964439025.1. Classification (GTDB taxonomy): domain Bacteria; phylum Gemmatimonadota; class Gemmatimonadetes; order Gemmatimonadales; family GWC2-71-9; genus JABFSM01. The sequence continues at coordinate 44,540 of CAYTMW010000015.1, forward strand.
GCGCGCCAGCGCCTCGAGCATCTCGCGGAGGTTTCGGGGACGGCTTCAACGCTACTTGGTACCTCGGCGCCCGCCGACGACGCCATCGCCCTCTGGGGCAGGAGACTCGCGGAGCAGGCCGGACGCGCTGTTCGGGCGCTTGAGTGGATTCCCCGCGAAGATCCCGCCTGGGCGATTCCCTCCCTGCGGGAGTTGTCGCGGCACGATGGGTCCGCCGGCGAAACCGTTGCGCGCCCGGCACGGGAGCGGATCGCCGTCCTCGAGCGGCTGGCCGCGCGGATCGACGGGTTGGCCGAGGTGGAGTACGAGTTTCTCTACGACCGCATGCGCCACCTCCTTGCCATCGGGTACAACGTGGGGGAGCGCCGGAGGGACAGCAGCTTCTACGACCTCCTTGCTTCGGAAGCGCGGCTCACCAGCTTCCTGGCTATCGCAGAAGGGCACCTCCCGCAGGAGTCCTGGTTTGCGCTGGGACGCCTGCTGGCGAGCGTGGGTGGCGATCCGGTGCTGATGTCGTGGGGCGGGTCGATGTTCGAGTATCTGATGCCGCTGCTGGTGATGCCGAGTTACGACAACACCCTGCTGGCGGAGTCCTGCAGGACGGCGGTGGAACGGCAGATCGAGTACGGCGCCGCCCTCGGTGTGCCGTGGGGGATGTCGGAGTCGGGGTACAACGCGGTCGACGGCCAGCTCATCTATCAGTACCGCGCGTTCGGTGTGCCGGGGCTCGGGCTCAAGCGCGGGCTGGCCGAAGATCACGTCGTCGCGCCGTACGCCACCGCGCTTGCCCTCATGGTGCGGCCGGAGGAGGCCTGCGAGAATCTCGAGCGCATGAGCGACGAGGGAGTCTCCGGCGAGTACGGGATGTACGAGGCGGTGGACTACACGCCGAGCCGGCTGCCGCGCGGGCAGACCCGCGCGCTGGTGCGCTCCTACATGGCGCATCATCAGGGCATGAGTCTGCTCGCCTTCGGCTGGCTCCTGCTCGACCGCCCGATGCAGCGCCGCTTCGAAAGCGATCCCCGCTTCCGCGCGACCATGCTGCTCCTGCAGGAACGGCTGCCGCGGGCCCCCGCCTTTCATCCGCACACCTCGGAAGCGGCCGACCTCGTTCCCATCGCGGGAGGCAGCGAATCCTCCATCCGGGTGATCGCGAGCCCGTCAACTCCGGTTCCCGAGGTCCAGCTGCTCTCCAACGGCCGCTATCACGTGATGGTGACCAACGCCGGCGGGGGGTACAGCCGGTGGAAGGACCTTGCCGTCACCCGGTGGCGCGAGGACGGCACCCGCGACAACTGGGGGAGCTTCTGCTACATCTGCGACGTCATCAGCGGCGCGGTGTGGTCCTCGGCGTACCAGCCGACGCTGCAGCGGGCCGAGAGTTACGAGGCAATCCTCTCGGAGGCGCGGGTCGAGTTCCGCCGCCGGGACGACGACATCGAGACCCACACCGAAATTGCCGTCTCGCCCGAGGATGACGTCGAGCTCCGCCGCATCACCCTCACCAATCGCAGCCGGTCGCGGCGGGTGCTCGAAGTCACCAGCTATGCCGAGGTCGTCCTGGCGCCCCCGGCCCCCGACGCGCTGCATCCGGCGTTCAGCAATCTCTTCGTGCAGACCGAGATCCTGCGGCAGCGCCAGGCCATTCTGTGCACCCGGCGTCCCCGCTCCGCCTCCGAGCCGGTGCACTGGCTCTGCAACCTCATGGCGGTACACGGCGCGGAGGCGCGCGAGGCGTCGTTCGAGACCAGCCGCCTGCAATTTGTCGGCCGGGGCAACTCTCTCGCGGCGCCGGAGGCGATGCGCGCTCCGGGTCCGCTCGCTGGAGGGGCGGGATCGGTGCTCGATCCGGTGCTCGCGATCCGGACCCGGATCACCCTCGAGCCGGAACAGTCGGTCACCATCAACGTGGTGACCGGCATCACCGATACGCGTGAGGCCTGCCTCGGCCTGATCGACAAGTACCAGGATCGCCGGCTGGCCGACCGGGTCTTCGATCTCGCCTGGACCCATAGCCATGTCGTGCTGCGCCAGCTCAATGCCACCGAGGGCGATGCCCAGCTCTACGGTCGTCTGGTCGGCTCGGTTCTCTACCCCCACCCGGCGCTCCGGGCCGACGCCGGAGTGTTGTCGCGCAATCGGAAGGGGCAGTCGGGGCTCTGGAGTTATGCGATCTCGGGTGACCTTCCCATCGTGCTGCTGCAGATCGCCGATCCCGCAAACTTCGATCTCGTTCGCCGGCTGGTGCAGGCGCATGCCTATTGGCGGCTGAAGGGGCTCGCGGTCGACCTGGTGATCTGGAACGAGGACTACTCGGGGTACCGGCAGGTGCTTCACGAGCAGATCATGGGTCTCATCGCACCCGGTATGCATGCGAATGTGACCGATCGCTCCGGCGGTCTCTTCGTGCGGTCGGCGGATCAAATCTCCAACGAGGATCGGGTGCTCCTGCAGGCCGTGGCCCGGGTCATCCTCACCGACACTCGCGGACCGCTCGCGGATCAGATCAACCGGCGGCGCGGGGCGGAGCCCGCAATGCCCCGGCTGGTGCCGAGCCGGACCCAGCGGGGCGATCAACGGTCCCCGGTTCAGCCTCTCGCCGCGGACCTGCGCTTCTTCAACGGCATGGGCGGGTTCACCGCCGACGGGCGGGAGTACGTCATCCGTACCTTGCCAGGCCAGGTCACTCCCGCGCCCTGGGTGAACGTGCTCGCAAACCCCGGCTTCGGCACCGTCGTCTCGGAGAGCGGGTCGGCGTACACCTGGGCCGAGAACGCCCGCGAGCTGCGGCTCACACCATGGCATAACGATCCGGTGAGCGATCCGAGCGGCGAGGCGTTCTACCTTCGCGATGAAGAATCCGGGCACCTCTGGTCTCCGACGCCGCTGCCGGCCAGGGGCCAGACGCCGTACATCACCCGGCACGGCTTCGGCTACACCGTCTTCGAGCACACCGAGGGCGGCATCGCAACCGAGCTCACCGTGTACGTGGCCACCGATGCGCCGGTCAAGTTCGCGGTGCTCCGCGTTCGCAACCATTCGGGACGTGAGCGCCATCTCTCGGCCACCGGATACGTCGAGTGGGTGCTCGGTGATTTGCGCGGATCGTCCGCGATGCATGTGATCACCGAGGTCGATCCCGTCACCGGCGCCGTGTTCGCACGGAACCGGTACAGCCCCTCATTCGGAGGACGGGCCGCCTTCTTCGACGTCAACGAGCCCAATCGGTCGGTCACCGGGGATCGCGCCGAATTTCTCGGTCGCAATGGGACGCCGGCGAGCCCAGCGGTTCTGAGCCGGGTCAGACTGTCCGGCCGGGTGGGGGCCGCGCTGGATCCCTGCGCGGCGTTACAGGTCCCCTTCGAGCTGGCCGAGGGAGACGAGCGCGAGCTGGTGTTCACGCTCGGCATCGGACGGGACACCGACGAGGCGCGCCGCCTGCTGCAGAAATACGGGGGGACCGCGGCGGCGCGCGGGGCCCTCGAGGAGGTGTGGAAATACTGGAGCAGAACACTGGGCGCCGTCCGCATCGAAACACCTAATCCGGCGCTCGACATTCTCGCCAACGGGTGGCTGGTCTATCAGACCATCGCGTGCCGGCTCTGGGCGCGGAGCGGGTACTACCAGTCGGGAGGCGCGTTCGGTTTCCGGGATCAGCTCCAGGATGTCATGGCCCTGGTGCATACCGAGCCCCGTCTCGTGCGCGAGCATCTGCTGCGCGCGGCGGCGCGCCAGTTCGTCGAGGGGGACGTTCAACACTGGTGGCATCCACCGACCGGCCGCGGCGTGCGCACCCGGTGCTCCGACGACTATCTCTGGCTTCCGGTGGCCGTCTGCCGGTATGTGCGCGCGGTGGGCGATACCGGCGTGCTCGACGAGCTGGTGCCGTTCGTCGAGGGACGTCCGATCGGCGCCGACGAGGACTCCTATTACGATCTCCCCATTCCGTCGATGGAGACGGCGTCGCTGTACGAGCACTGTGTTCGCGCCATTACCCACGGGCTGCGGTTCGGCCTGCATGGTCTCCCGCTGATGGGCTCGGGTGACTGGAACGACGCGATGAACCTGGTCGGCGACAAGGGCAAGGGGGAAAGCATCTGGCTCGGGTTTTTCCTCTACGACACGCTCCAGCGGTTCGCCGAGCTCGCGAGCGCCCGCGGCGACCCGGGCTTCGCGGCGCGCTGCCGACAGGAGGCAACGCGGCTCCGCGGGGCGCTGGAGGAGCACGGATGGGATGGGGAGTGGTACCGCCGTGCGTACTTCGACGACGGCACGCCGCTGGGGTCCGCGGAGAATGCCGAATGCCGCATCGACTCGATCTCGCAAAGCTGGTCGGTGCTCAGCGGGGCGGGGCACCCGGAGCGCTCCCGCCGGGCGATGGAGGCCGTGGACCGGCATCTGGTGCGGCGGGCGGAGTCGCTGGTACAGCTGCTCGATCCGCCGTTCGACAAGTCCCCGCTCGAGCCGGGTTACATCAAGGGCTACGTACCGGGGGTTCGTGAGAACGGGGGACAGTACACCCACGCGGCCATCTGGACCGCGATGGCGTTCGCCGCACTGGGCGACGGAGCGCGCGCCTGGGAGCTCTTCGGCATGATCAACCCGCTGGAGCACGCCGGCACGCCGGCCGATGCCGAGATCTACAAGGTCGAGCCCTATGTGGTTGCGGCCGATGTGTACGCGGTCCCGCCCCACACCGGCCGCGGCGGATGGACCTGGTACACCGGGTCGGCGGGATGGCTCTACCGGCTCGTTCTGGAATCACTGCTCGGGGTGAGTCTGGAAGGGGAGAGCCTGCGGATTGCGCCGGTCCTGCCGGCGGACTGGAAGCCGTTCACCATTCACTACCGGTACCGGGACACCCTCTATCACATCGTGGTGCGCGCGGCCGAGAACGGCGAAGCGGCGCTGGCGATGGACGGCGTCGAGCAGGAAGGGTCGCTCATTCCGCTCACCGATGACCGGAGGGAGCATGGGGTGGAAGTGCGGGTGCCGCTGGTCACGCTCGCTCGTCTGTCACCCTGAGCGGAGCGAAGGGGCCGGGCTCCGGGTGGAGATCACCCCTTTCGCCTTCTTCGCGTTGTCTCACCCCCGGGCTTGACTGGGACTCGCCCACGGGGGCTGCGGGCCAACGCTGTTCCCAACCTCACTCGGAGCCCTCGCGGCCCGACGTCCCCTACGGCGAGCCCCACTCATCGCCCGGGTGAATCACGAAGCATGAGATCGTCAGCGGACTCCGCCGCTTCGCTCAGCGTGACATCCTGGCCGAAATGGCGACGGCCACTCCTCCAAGAATGGCCACGGCGGAGAGTGTCAGCCGCAGCGAGATCCGTTCGCCGAGAATCGCCGTTCCCGCCAGCGCGGCGACCACGGGGACGGCGAGCTGAATCGTCCCCGCACGGGTCGCGCTCAGCGTTGGCAGAACGGCATACCACGCCGCATACCCGCCCCCCGAGGCCAGTGCCCCCGACGCGACCGCACACCAGACTCCCGGTGCGCTCAGATGCGCCTGTGACATCGCGAACGCCGCGAGCAGTATTCCGAGCGGCATGGCGAAGAAGAAGCTTTCCGCGGTTCGGCGCAGTGGCGGTCCAGTGGTTCGTCCGCGCAGCGAGTACAGACCCCACGCAATTCCCGCCACCGTCATCAGTGCGACCCCGGCCGGCTCCGGCGCCCCGAGCCCCGGCACGTTGAGATAGACGAGCCCGCCCATCGCGAGCAGGAGACCGACCCATTCTCTCGGGCGGGGGCGCTCGCCGCCTCGAAGCGCGGCGCCGATCATGGTGAGCTGCACCGCTCCGAAAAGCACCAGGGCGCCGGTGCCGGTCGGCAGGCTGACGTACGCGAAAGAGAACGGCGCGGCGTACAGGAAGAGCAGCGCCGCGCCGATCCAGCGCGCCGAACGGGGTCCCGGCACGGGGGCGGCCCGTTGCCGCTGAAGAAGCAGCCAGAGCACGATCGCCCCCGCCGCGAGCCGGATCGCCGTGAAGGAGGCGGGGTCGATCCACCCCGATCCGAGGGCGAGGCGCGCCAGCACCGAATTGGCCGCGAACGCGAGCAACGCCAGCAGGGCCAACCCGATCACGGAAGTGGCGGTGTGGTCGGCGGGGGCCGGCGGTGATGGGTCGACTGCTCGTACGCGTAGGCGAGCCGGAAGAGTATCGCTTCCGCGAAGGGCCGCGCGAGAAGCTGGAGACCCGCGGGGAGCCGGCCCTCGCGGGTATATCCCATCGGCACGCTGATCGCCGGGAATCCTGTGCTCGGGGAAAACAGCTGGCTGTTGTCACCATGCGGTGTATTCAGGTCGCCGATGAGCCGCGGAGGATTGCTCCACGTGGGGTACACCAGCGCATCGAGGCGCTGCCCTTCCATGAGCGAGAGCACTCCACTGCGCAGGCGCGCGCGGAATTCATCGCGGCTCCGGCATCCGCCGCTTTCCGACGGCGCGGTATCCACGGCCTGCGCCGCGGTGAGCCGGACCTCGATCGAGGGGTGAAACCGGCGCGACCGGATCACCGCTTCGAGGCTTTTGACCGGTACGCGGTCTCCCTGACCGGCGAGCCACGCGTTCAGATCCGATTTGAATGGGGAGCAGCTACCGCTCTGGGCCCGCCGCCAAGCGTCGAGGCTGTCCACCCGCACGGAATCGACGATCACGGCGCCGGCGCGATGGAGATCATCGAGCGCCTTGCGGAACACCATGAGCACTTCCGCATCGGCGGTCGGCGTGTTGTAGGCCTGGACGAGCACTCCGATCCGCGCTCCCCGCAGCCCGTCGGCGCGGAGTGCCGCGGCGTAATTCTCCCTGGGACGCCCCCGGCTCACGGCGGTGGCGGGATCGTCGGGGTCTTCGCCCACGATCACCTGGAACACTGCCGCAGCGTCCGCCACCGTGCGCGCCATGGGCCCTGCGATGTCGGCCGATAGATTGAGCGGCGCGACACCGGCCCGGGAGGTGAGTCCCATCGTGGACCGGATCCCCACGAGGGCGTTGTGCGCCGAGGGCCCCCGGATCGAGTTCCCGGTATCGGTGCCGAGACCGACCAGGCCGAGATTCGCCGACACGGCGGCCGCGGTGCCGCCGCTCGAGCCCGCGGTCACCCGGTCGAGCGAATACGGATTGCGGGTGTAGCCGGGGAGAATCGAGCTCACCGTCTCGTACGGGCTGAAGGCGAATTCGGCCATGTTGGACTTCGCGAGGACGATCGCCCCCGCCGCGCGGATGCGCCGCACCTGGAAGGCGTCGCGCGACGACACATATCCTGCCAGCGACAGCGAGCCCACCGTCACCGGGAGGTCCACCGTTTCGAAATTGTCCTTCACGATCGTGGGAATGCAGTGGAGCGGACCGACGAGCCCCTCGCTTCGGAAACGCCGGTCGAGCGAGTCCGCCACATCCAGCGCCTTGGGATTCACCACGACCAGCGCGTTGATGGCGGGCCCGGTCTTGTCGTACACGGCAATGCGGGCAAGGTACCCCTCGACCAGCGCTCGGCAAGTGAGCCCTCCCGCGCGGAAAGCCGCGTGCACGCCGGCGATGGTGGTTTCGTCGATTCGGAAGGGCGGGCGTCCCTGCGCCGAGCCGCGGGTCACCGCGACAGCCAGGAGCAGGGATGCCACCCCGGCGGCTCGCACGGGAGATCTCCTGCGGGAGCTGCGGGGGTGGCTCGACACCCGATCAGGTGAGGGTCATGCCCACTGCGATGAGGTAGAGCTCGACCAGTCCCAGGACGCTGGAATCGAGCCCGACGAAGAGGATGAACCCGCCGTCGATATCGGTGGTGAAGGTGACCGTCTGGGTCTGGGTGATGCTGGTGCGGCTGGCAAAGGTTCCGGGCGTCGGGCACCCGGCGGATCCGTTCCTGATGTCACCGAGACGGGTAAAGTCCCCTCCGTTCGTGTGATCCCCCACATTCTGGGACACCCGGAGAATGCCCTGATTGTCGGGCAAGGAAGTGAGCTCCAGCAGCGTCGCCCCCGCCTTGATGAAGGTCGACGGGCCGATGCCGGTGGTGCACCCGGTATGGATGTCGGTCGCGAACTGCACGGAGAACGATGCAGTGAACGTCGTGTTCGGTGTCAGACCGGTGAACCGCTTCTGGGTAAAAAGGAACATGTCGCCGGTCACGTTGGTGCCCGCCAGATACACTCCCTTCCGGGTCGTGGTCAGCGGCGCGGGGAGATCCCGCAGGTCGCCTACGACGCCGACATCGGCCAGCCGATCGTTCGGGACATTGGCTACTCTCGGGGTCCAGCCCTCACCCACCACGTTCATGTCGAAGACGAGGGTGATGGTGCTGGGCTCTGTATTGAGGCAACCGGCCAGGAGCAGGATCGTGGCCGCGCCGAGGTACCGCTTCATCGGAATTCTCCCTGAAGGGGGCCGGTCGAGCCCGGCCTGATGGCTCCGTTCTAGTATAGCACCGCCGGATACGTGGGGGGCCTTACTTCACGCTTTCCTGCAGCCAGCGAATGATCTCCGGCATGGTTGCCGCGGGGGGTACGGTGTGTCCGGTCTCGACCCAGATGAACTGGCTCGGCTTCCGCACCAGCTTCTGTAGCGGAAGCACCGCGGTGTTCCGGTCGAAGTCGGTGTCCTGGGTCCCGTTCACCATGAGGAGTGGCCGGGGACTGATCCGGCCGGCGTAGTTCGCCGGACATGCGGCCGGGAGGTGCCCGGTCTCGAGGGCATCGAAGTGGCCGCCGTACAGGCTCGCCACCGCCGCGATCCGGCGCTCCGCAGCGCCGACGATCAATCCGAGTTGGGCACCGCGGCTGAAACCCACGAGGGCAATCCGTTTGGGATCGGCCCCGCGCTCCCGCACCAGGAGATCGAATGCGCGGCCGACATCCTTGACGGTCTGGGAAACCCAGGCGAGGTAGGTCGCCGGCTGATTGTAGAGCCGCGCATGCTTTTCCGGATCGGTGAATGTCGTCAACAGGCCTGTAGCCCGCTCCCCGAAGTACAGCATGTCGAGCGCGAGCACGTTCCATCCTGCGCGCGCGAAAAACGTGGCGATGTACCGGTTTGCCGGCCCGTCCTTGGCGCTCTGGGTACCTCCGTGTAGAAAGATGATCCAGCCCAGCGCCCCTCCTGCGGGCGCCGCTGCATGGTAGATCCTCGCGAAGGCTCGGAGGCCCGGCGTCGTCTGGAAGCTCAAATGCTCGCGGCGGATTCCCTCGAGCTCGTCGCCCTCCAGCGCCCGAGTCTCGAAGGGGAGCGTCGCTTCATAGGTGAAGAAGGAGAGATATGTCCGGAAGGTCCGGTCATCCACCGGGCGTCGAAGCCACTCGTCACTCTTCTCCTGCGCGAACGCCGATGCGGGCGAGGCCGCCGCAAGTGCGGCGAACCAGGCAGTGTAGGCGAAGCGGTGCATGGAGCCTCCGTAATCAGCGTGGCGTCGGGGGAGGTGCGCGTACCAGCCGGATGCCGAGGAGATCGCTGGCGAAGCCGGGCTCGAAGAATTCGGCCTTCGACTGCTCGAACATATACGAAGGATCCTGCCAGGAGCCACCGACCGCCACCCGGCGATTGTCCGTGAGCCGGAGATCGAGAAGCCACTCCCGCACGTTGCCCGGAAGATCGTGCACTCCCCACGGACTCACGCCCAGTGGATGGGTTCCCACCGCGGCGGTGCCGGCCAGGCCGAAGTTGGTCCGGAGCTCCGTCGACGCCGCGTCACCTCCCCAGGGGTACGGCCCGGGGCCGTCACCCACCGCCGCCCGCCACCATTGCGACGAAGTCGGCAACGCCTTGCCGGCCCACTGGGCATACGCCGCGGCCTCGTACCAGGTGACCCCGGCAACGGGGTGATCGCTCCGGCCCTCCGGCGGGCGCCCATTCTCCCAGCCCCGGGGCCCGGGGAGCCCGGTCCGGTCGACGAAGCGCCGGAGGGCAGCGTCCCTGCGGAGATGCTGACCGCCGACGATCAGTGAATCCGGCCATAACGCGGCATCCCGGTACCCGCCGGCGCCCACAAACCGCAGGAACTCGGCGTTGGTCACTTCGTTGCGATCCATCAGGAACGCTTCGACACGCGCCCCTCCGAGCGTGCTCCCCGCGCCGATGAACAGCATTCCCGCGGTGGCGCTGTCATCGGCCAGGAGCACCCGCTCGACGCTGGTGGTCTCGGCCGGCGCGAGCATGGTGAGAAACTCGAGGGACCGCCGGCCCCGAGCCCCCAAGTGAACCAGATACTCGCCCGCCACCAGCGGCACCGTGAGGGGTGTCGTTCCAACGGGACGTGCGGTGCGACCGGGAAACGATTCGAACGGCGTGACCCGAGTCAGGCTGACCTCGGCACCGGTCGGATCGCTGGCAACGGAGATGTAGCCGGCGACCCGCGGGGTAATACCCTTGAGCAGATGCGCGTCGGGCAGGACGCCCGCACCCGCGAGAATCTCCGCCACTTCATCGAGCCGTCCGGAATCGGCGGGTGGCGTGAGGCGAACCAGCAGATCGGCGTCCCGGCGACGCGACGCCTGGGCCCGGGTCAGAAGGGTTCCGATCACTGCGAGTCCAGTCAGCACCGCCGCAAGCAGTATCCATCGGCGCAGGCGCCCCGGCTGCCGGGTCTCGATGGGCGCCTTCGATGCCGGCTCGGCGGCTGCCACTGCATCGGCGAATTCCATGGCCGACGCGAATCGCTCCCCGGGCTCCTTGGCCAGCGCGCGGCTGAGGGCGGCGCTCAGGGAGATGGGGACGTCGGGGCGGAGGTTGTGGACCGGCGAGGGGGGTGTCGTGAGATGGGCGGTGAGGATTGCCTGGGCCGAGGGTCCGGTGAACGGCGGCGCTCCCGCCAGCATTTCATACCCGACCACCGCCAGCGCATAGATATCCGCCCGGGTATCCACGTATTCGCCGGACAGTTGTTCGGGCGCCATGTATCCCGGTGTCCCGACCGACGTGCCGGTGACGGTGAGCGGACGCCCGGTGCGCGACTCGAGCAGCGCCCGCGCGATGCCGAAATCGGCGAGTACGGCGTGATTTCCCTCGAGCAGAACATTCTCGGGTTTGATGTCCCGGTGAATGATGCCCTGGCCATGGGCAAAGGCGAGGGCATCGGCCACCTCGGTCAGCAACCGGGTCGCGTCCGCCACCGAAAGCCGGCCTTCCCGCTCCAGCCGGCCGCGGAGCGACTCTCCCGCGACATACGGCATGATGTAATAGAGGAGTCCATCCCGGGCGCCGGCGGCCAGAATGGGCAGGATGTGCGGGTGCTGCAGCCGGGCGGCGAACTCCATCTCCTGCTTGAACCGCGCCGCGCTCACCTCGCTGGCGAGGTCGGGCGGGAGCAGCTTGATGACGACCTTGCGGTTGAGCGAGGCCTCTGTCGCCAGGAACAAGCGGCTCATCCCCCCGCCACCGAGCTCACGCTCGACGTGAAAGGCATCCCCCAGCGCCGCCTGTATTCGCGCGATGAGTTCGGTCAAGTACGCTGTCTGGAAGGCATGCGAAAAGTATGCTCCCCCAGCTCCCACGGAGCAAGACGAACGATCACCGGAGCCGCGCCAGTCCGGCCGCCTCGAGGTTCTGCAGGTACTTGAGCACCGCTGCGCTGTCCGTTCACCGCGCTCGCCACCTCGGGCGCCATGTAGGCGTGAAGCCCCATCACTGGGGTCTGGCCGAGCAGCGCGGTGAACAAGGCAAGGCGCAGGCGGGCCATAATGGGCGACTCCTCGATGGCTTGAGTGGGGAGGAGAGAATCTACGTCCACCCCGGCAGTGGGGACTCCCGGGCTGCTCGGCACTTGACAAATCGGCGAGAATGTAAACGTTTGCACTAGACTGTAAACGTTTTCATCGTTCCGTGGAGGCACCGATTGGTGACCATCAGGGACGTTGCTCGCGCGGCCGGGGTCTCCACCGCCACCGCCTCCCGAGCGCTGAACAAGAGCCACCTCGTCGCCGAGGACACTGGCACTGTGGTGCGTGCCGCGGCCGACCGGCTGGACTACAGCCCTCACGGGGCTGCCCTCAGCCTCATCACGAGCAGAACCCACACCATCGGCGTGCTGTTGCCCGATCTCTATGGTGAGTTCTTTTCGGAAGTGATCCGCGGGATCGATCAGAGCGTCCAGCAGGTCGGCTACCATTGTCTCCTCTCCAGTGCGCGGCACGGCGGCCCGCCGCTTGAGGCCGCGCTCCGATCCATGCGGGGACGGGTGGACGGACTGGTTCTCATGTCGCCCGAGTTCACCGGAGACCTGTCGCGCCGTACTTTGCCCGCCGGCTTTCCGGTGATCCTGCTCAATTCGGCTCCCGCGGAGCTGCCGCACGGAAGCCTCATCGTGGCCAATTTCGAAGGAGCGCGCGCCATGGTGCGGCACTTGGCCGCGCTGGGCCACCGCCGGATTGCGATCCTCAAGGGCGCCGAGGGCAACTTCGATGCGGCCGAGCGGCTCAGGGGATATCGCGCCGCGCTCGCCGACGCAGGGCTCGAGCGGGCGCCGGAGCTCGAAATCGCCGGCGATTTCAGCGAAGCCGCGGGCGATGCCGGCGCCCGCGCGCTGCTTCAACTTGCCAAGCGGCCCACGGCGATCTTCGCGACGAACGATGGGATGGCGATCGGGGCTCTTTCCGCGCTCAGGGACGCCGGTCTTCGGGTGCCGGAGGACATGGCGATCGGCGGCTTCGACGACATCCCGATGGCCCGCTACGTCGAGCCCGCACTCACCTCGGTCCATGTCGACATCAGCGCGCTGGGAGCGCGCGCCGCGGCCCGCTTGCTCGCGGCGCTCACGCGCACGGCGGACCCTGATTTGAGCCGAGAGACGCTGCCCGCGACGCTGGTCGTGCGGCGGTCCTGTGGCGCCCGAAAACCCTGACCTCGAACTGTCCGCACACCACTCTTGGAGGATGCTGTATGAGAATATACCGAACCCTGGTGGCCGCTATCCTGGCCTCCGTTGTCCTGCCGACAGCGGGTCCGCTGCTGGCCCAGACCACCACCGGCAGCATCCGTGGCTATATCACCGCCGACAACGGCGCGGCCATCGCGGGGGCCGATGTCAGAGCGCGTAACGCGGCGACCGGTGTCGAGCGGGCGGCGACCTCGAATGCCAGGGGCTTCTACTCCCTTCCCGGTCTCGTCCCCGGCCAGTATGCCCTCGCGGTACGGCATATCGGGCATAAGCCGGTCGGGCGTACCGTGCAGGTCCAGATCGGCCAGGACCTGACGCTCAATTTTTCCCTGGAGACCTCGGCGGTCCAGTTGGAAGAGCTGACCGTCTCGGTGGCCCCCGCGGTGGAGACCCGCTCGACCGAGGTCGCCACCAACGTGACCCCGGCCCAGGTGGAAGCGCTCCCCAAGTCGGACCGGAATTTCCTGGCGTTGGCAGTGCTGGCGCCGGGAGTCCGGCTCTCGGGGGACCGGATCGGGGACACCAGGAAGACGATCAGCGCGGGCGCCCAGGGGGCGGAGCAGATCAACGTGTTCATCGACGGGGCCAGCTACAAGAACGACATCCTCAAAGGCGGGGTGGCCGGCCAGGACGCCAGCCGCGGCAATCCGTTCGCGCTGAACGCGGTGCAGGAATTCCGGGTGATTACCCAGAACTACAAGGCGGAGTACCAGAAAGCGTCCAGCGCCATCATCACCGCCACGACGAAATCGGGCAGCAACACCTGGACGGGAAACGCCTTCTTCGCGTACCAGAACAAGAGTCTGGTGAAACTGGACACCTTCCAGCTTCGCGACAAATTCAGGGCCGATAGTACCGGGCAGGCGAACAGCACCCCTTCGACCTTTCGCAAGCCCGATTACAATCGTTCCCTGATCGGCGTGAGCGCCGGCGGACCGGTGGTCAAGAACAAGTTGTTCTTCTTTGGGTCCTACGAGGGGAACTACCAGGAGCGGTCCAACCGGGTCAACATCGTTCCTCCAACCGGCTTTCCGGCGCTCGACACCGTCAACTTTGCCCAGTACAACGGCGATTTCGGCTCCCCGTTCCGGTCGTCGCTCTTCTTCGGGAAGCTGAGCTACGCCATGAGCCCGAGCTCGTCGATGGAGCTGAGCCTCAACACCCGGGCCGAACACGACATCCGGGATTTCATCGGGCTCACCGCCTTCAGTGCCGCCACCCGTTTCAACAACGCCGTCACCACGGGGCTCCTCAAGCACAGCTATTTCAAAGGGACCTGGCTCAACGAAGCGCTGCTGTCGTACCAGCGGTATCGCTACAATCCGGTGGCGACGAATCCGGATCTGGTCAACCGGTTCTACGGCTTCGGGTGTTGCGTGGATATCGGCGGAAACAGATCCAACCAGGATTTCACTCAGAAGCGGCTGTCACTGCGGGACGATCTGACATACTCCGGCTTGGAGATGGGCGGCCAGCACGTGCTCAAGGGCGGCCTCAACGTCGACTTCAGCCATTACGACGTCATCAAGCAAAACTCGGAGAATCCCCGCTTCATCTACGAGTCGTTCTTTCACAACTTCGAATTCCCGATCCGGGTCGAGTTCCAGGCCGGCGATCCGAATTTCAAGACCTCGAACACCCAGCTGGGCGCCTATTTGCAGGACGATTGGAGTCCTTCGGAGCGGCTGACCATCTATCTCGGCGCGCGCTGGGACTACGAGTCGGGCGCGATCAACAAGGACTACGTCACCCCCCAGGATGTGGTCGACTCGCTCACCAAGTATGAGGGCCGGCTCTTCCTGCCTCTCGATCGCGAGCGCTACTTCACCGACGGCACCAAGCGGAGCGCCTTCATGGGCGCCATCCAGCCGCGGGTCGGATTCTCCTATGGGCTCACCAGGGACAATCGCACGACGGTGTTCGGCAGCGTGGGAATCTTCTACGACCGAACCCTCTTCGACCTGGCGTCGGAAGAAAAGTTCGCCCTGCAGCATCCCGGCTATCAGATCCAGTTCTACCCCGCGGGCGGCCCCGTCGAGGCTGGCAAGGTCGAGTGGAACAACTCCTTCCTCGCCGGCCGGGAGGGAGTGCTCGCCCTCATCGCCGGCCGGGCGTTCAACACCCGGGAAATCAAGCTGCTGCCCAACGATCTCGAGCCCCCCAAGTCCACCCAGTTCAGCGCGGGGGTGCGACAGCTCCTCGGCGACGTGGCGGTCGAGCTGGCCTACAACGGGGTCCGCAGCAACAACACCTTCACCTTCTACTGGGCCAACGAAAACTTCACCTGCCCTCAGCGCTCCTTCGGGGTGGCGGGATGCTTCGTTCACAACACGATCCCGGGATTCGCCAACGTGCTCTTCGCGGACAACACCGGCAAAACCTGGTACGATGCCGCCACCCTCAAGGTCGACCGCGCATACCGCGCGAGCGAAAAATTCGGGTGGGGCGGCGGGATCGCGTACACCCTGGCCAAGCGGCAGACCCAGGGATTCAACGACGAATTCAGCTTCGCGAATTCGGTGGACTATCCCAAGCAGGTCAGGAACGACGAGCGACACCGCCTCGTTGCCAACTGGATCCTCGGCATGCCGGCGGTGCTGGACCTGCAGTTCAGCGGGGTTGCCACCGTGGCCAGCGGCAACAACCTCGACGTAGGCGACCGATTCGGCGGCACCGGAAATCCGTTGGAGCCCGGAGCCTTCGACACGCCGACGTACAAGATGCTCGACCTCCGGCTGCGCAAGGATTTCAGCTTCGGCCGGACCTACCGCTTCGGTCTCACGATCGACGGTTTCAACGTCCTCAACAGTCAGAACCTCGGGTGCTACAACACCGGAAACAGGGCCGATACGAACAACTTCGGTAAGGCCGGCTGCACCATCTCCGACCCGCGTCGGGTCCAGTTCGGGCTCGACGTCGGTTTCTAGAGTCCTGGGGCAAGGGGGCGCCGGAACCTCCCGGCGTCTCCTGCACCATCCCCCCATGCCACGGCCAGCGATCGCCCCACTGTTTCCCCGACTCCGTTTTGGTGCGGCCATCGCGGCCGCGGTATTGCTCGCCTGCAGCGGGGCCGTCACCACGCCGGCTCCTGCGCCCCCGACGCCGCGGATCGAGGCGCTGCTCGACACGATCTCCCGGCGCACCTTCGACTTCTTCTGGGAGCGCACCGACGCCCGCACCGGTTTGACCCCCGACCGGTGGCCCACCCAATCGTTCTCCAGCATCGCCGCGGTCGGGTTCGCGCTGACCGCGTATCCGATCGGGGCCGAGCGAGGTTACATAACACGCGATGCCTCGGCGGAGCGGGTGCTCACCACGCTGCGATTCTTCTATCAGCTCCCGCAGGGCCCCGCGCCGGCCGGCACCGCCGGCCACCAGGGATTCTTCTACCACTTCCTCGATCCGGCTTCCGGTCATCGCTTCCAGACCGTGGAGCTCTCCACCGTGGATACAGCGCTGCTCCTCGCCGGCGCGCTCTTCTGCCAGCAGTACTTCGATCGGGCCGGCGGGCTCGAGCCCGCGATCCGCGCCTATGCCGATTCGCTCTACCGCCGCACCGACTGGACCTGGGCCCAGCCGCGTCCGCCGCTGGTCACGATGGGCTGGTATCCGGAGCGCGGCTTCCACCAGCTCGACTGGCGTGGCTTCAATGAGGCCATGCTGGTCTACATTCTGGCACTCGGCTCCCCAACCCATCCCATCGCGCCAGAAGCATGGAGCGCCTGGACCTCGACCTATACCTGGGGCGACTTCTACGGGCAGAGCCACGTCGGCTTCGCGCCGCTCTTCGGGCATCAGTACTCCCAAGTCTGGGTGGATTTCCGGGGCATTCGGGACGGGTACATGCGCGGGAGGGGAATCGACTACTTCGAGAACTCCCGGCGGGCCACCTACGCCCAGCGGGGCTACGCTATTGCCAATCCGGACGGATGGGCGGGATACGGCGCCGACATCTGGGGGCTCACCGCGTCGGACGGTCCCGCCGATGTGACGCACGCGGTGAACGGCGTCCCCAGGCGGTTCTTCACCTACGCCGCCCGAGGGGCATCCTACAGCGAAGTCCGCGATGACGGTACGCTGGCGCCCACGGCCGCGGCGGGCTCCATGCCGTTCGCGCCGGAGATCGCCGGCCCCGCGATCCTGGCGATGCGACTGCAATATGGAGAGGGACTCTTCGGGCAATACGGATTTCTCGACGCCTTCAATCCGACCTGGCAGTGGTCCGACGTGCCGTTGCAGCACGGCCGCCTGCTTCCCGGCCAAGGCTGGTTCGACACCGACTACCTGGGCATCGATCAGGGTCCCATCGTGGCCATGATCGCCAACTACCGGTCCGATCTCGTCTGGCGGTACATGCGGAAGAGTCCGTATCTGATCCAGGGTCTCCGCCGGGCGGGGTTCGGAGGCGGCTGGCTCGACGCGGCGCCATGAGAGGAGGCAAGGAGGCAACGAGGCAACGAGGCAATGTGAGGACGCCCCGAGTTCACCTTCACCTTGCCGCTTTGCCTCTTTGCCTCTTTGCCTCGTTTTTCGCCGCCTGCGCTTCCCACAACGACGCCTCCACCCTCCGCTTCTGGGCCTTCGGCCGGGAAGGCGAGGTGGTCCAGGAGCTGGTCCGCGATTTCGTTCGGGAGCATCCCGGCGCCAGGATCCGTGTGCAGCAGATGCCGTGGAGTGCGGCGCACGAGAAGCTGCTCACCGCGATCGTGGGACGGGCGACCCCCGACCTTGCGCAGATGGGCAACACGTGGATTCCCGAGATGGTCACCCTCGGCGCGCTGGCGCCGGTCGGCTCCCGGCTGCCCGACAGCAGCTACTTCCCCGGCATCGTGGCGACCAACGTGGTCGACGACACGCTCTTCGGGGTACCGTGGTACGTGGACACCCGGGTGCTGTTCTACCGGAAAGACATCCTCGCGCGAGCCGGGTACGCCGCGATGCCGGAGACGTGGGACGGCTGGCGCGAGGCGATGCTGGCAATGAAGCGCAGCATGACTCCGGGCGCGTACCCGATCTTTCTGCCCATCAACGAGTGGCCGCCTATGGCCATCCTCGGCCTCCAGCAGGGCTCACCCCTGGTGACCAAGCAGGGGTTCGGAGCCTTCCGCCAGCCTCCCTATGCGCGCGCGTTCGAGTTCCTGCTCTCGCTCTACCGGGACGGCCTGGCGGCCCCGGTGAGCAGCACCGAGATCGCGAATCTCTACCAGGAGTTCGCCCGGGGTTCTTTTGCGATGTACATCACGGGGCCCTGGAATCTGGGGGAGTTCCGCCGGCGGCTGCCGCCCGAGTTGGCGGATGCGTGGGGTACCGCGCCGCTCCCCGGGCCGAGGGGCGCCGAATCCGGAGTCTCGCTCGCGGGAGGCTCGAGTCTGGTGGTCTTTCGCGCCTCCCGGCACCGGGCACTCGCCCTCGAGCTGATCGACTTCCTCTCCCGCCCTGAGCAACAGGCGAAGTTCTATCGACTGACCGGCGATCTCCCCGCGCGCCGTGAGGCATGGGCTGACTCCGCCCTCGCCGGCGACCGGGAGGCGGACGCTTTCCGGATCCAGCTGGAGCGCACTGTCCCCACGCCGATGATGCCGGAGTGGGAGGAAATCACCACCAAGGTGATGGACCACACCGAGGCCGCCGTGCGGGGAGGGAAATCCCCCGAGGCGGCGCTGGCCGAGCTGGACGCCGATGTGGACCGGTTGCTGGAGCGGCGGCGGTATCTCCGGGCCCGGCGCGCGGCCGGGACGCCATGAGCGGCCGCGACGGCCGGTCGGAGGCGCGGGCCGGATGGGGCTTCATCACACCCGCGATGCTCCTGATCGGGGTGTTCTTCGCGATTCCGGTGGCGAGCTCGCTCCTCCTCTCCTTCACCGATTTCGACATCTATTCGATCGGGGATTTCGGCAGCACCCGCTTCGTGGGCCTCAAGAATTACGCCGACCTGCTGGCCATGCCGCTCTTCTGGAAGGCGCTCCGGAACACGCTCTACTTCGTCGTGGTGGGGGGACCCCTCTCGGCGGCGGCTTCCCTCGCCGCCGCGCTGCTGGTGCATTCGAAGCTCACCCGGTTCAAGCCCTTCTTCCGGAGCGCGTTCTTCGCGCCCTGGGTGACGACGCTTGTGGCCGTCGCGCTGGTCTGGCGCTACATCTATCACCCGCAATACGGGCTGCTCAACGCGGGGCTTGGCATGCTCGGCATCGGCCCGGTCGACTGGCTGGGAGACCCGCGCTGGGCGATGCCTTCCATCATCCTGCTTTCGGTCTGGAAGAATTTCGGCTACAACATGCTGGTGTTTCTCGCCGGGCTCTCCAGCATCCCGGAGGAGCTCTATGAGGCCGCCGCGCTGGACGGCGCCGGCGCGTGGAACCGGTTCCGCCACATCACGCTGCCGATGCTGGGCCCGACGTTCGTGTTCGTCGGCGTGGTGACGATGATCGCTTCCTTCCAGATCTTCAGCGAGCCCTACGTCATGACCCAGGGGGGGCCGCTCAAGAGCACGACCACCCTGGTGCTCCTCATGTACGAGCAGGGCTTCCGCTGGTGGCGGCTGGGTCTCTCCGCCGCCATCGCCGTCGTGCTCTTCCTGCTGACCCTGGGCGGCACGCTGCTCCAGCTAAGGTTGCGGCGGAGCAGCGCGCGATGATCGCGCGCGAGCGAGTGAGGGTCCTCGGGTTCAACGGTCTGCTGCTCCTCGCCGCGGTGCTCGCGGCGGGTCCGCTGCTCTGGATGGTCTCGGCCTCCTTCATGGCGCCCGGCGAGGCGAATACGTCCCCGCCGCCGCTTCTCCCCCGGGAGCCCACCGTCGAGCATTACCGGACCCTCTTCACCAGCTACAATCTGGGCCGCTACTTCCTCAACAGTCTCGGGATCGCGCTGGGCGGAACGATCCTGGCGGTGCTGATCACCGGCATGGCCGGTTATGCCTTCGCGAAGCTGCGGTTCCGCGGGAGAGACTCGCTCTTCCGCGCACTCCTCGCCGGCATGGTGATCCCGGGGCAGGTGGCGATGCTGCCGATGTTCATCCTGCTTCGCGAGATGGGGTTGATCAACACGCTGTTCGGCGCCATGGTGCCGGTGCTGGCGCCGATCTACGGGATCTTCCTGGTTCGCCAGTACGCGCTCTCCATTCCCGACGATCTGCTGGACGCCGCGCGCCTCGACGGAGCGAGCGAGCTCCGGATCTTCCGCTCGGTAGTTCTTCCCGCGCTCCGGCCGGTGCTGGCCACGCTGGGGGTGTTCACGTTCCTGAGCGCGTGGAACGACTTCATGTGGCCGCTCATCGTGCTTTCCGACGATTCGAAGTACACCCTGCCGGTGGCCCTCGCCAACCTCGCCGGAGAACACGTCCAGGATGTCGAGCTGATGATGGGTGGGGCGGTGGTGACGGTCCTCCCGGTGTTTCTGGCCTTTCTCTTCTTGCAGCGGTACTACATCCAGGGCATCATGGCGGGAAGCGTCAAGGGATGAACGGCGTTCTCCTCGCGCTGCTGCAGGCCGCCGCGCCCGGTGGTCCGGTGCTGGTGGACGGATTCGAGCGGTTCGATCTCTGGTCCGCGCACCCCGCCGACGGTGTTGCGCTCAAGCTGGCGAGCGACCGCAACGCCACGAGAATGCCGTCACCGTCACGATCAACGGCGGCCTTCGGGTTCCGCCCGGCGGCATCCTGATACAGCCTCCCGGGAGCGGCCGGGTGGCGCGAGCCACCGTGGATGGCCGGGATGCCGCGCTCCGGCCCGACGGCGGAGTGCTGCTTCGCGCGGTGCCGGCAAGAATCCATTTCCAGCGATGACCGGCGGCCATGTGCTTTCCAACGGCCGCTACCGGGTTCTCGTCACCGCGGCCGGCGCCGGCTACTCCTCCCTGGGCGACAGACTCCTCACTCGCTGGACCGCCGACCCGACCCGGGAAGCGGAGGGCTGGTTTCTGTACCTCAAGGATGTGGAGACCGGCCGATACTGGTCCGCCGGTCATCAGCCGGTGCGACGGGCGCCTGCCGTCTACCAGGTCCGCGCGTCCCGAGACGTGGTGAGCCTCACGCGGGAGGATGAGGGAGTCGGACTCGTCACCGAGATCGCGGTCGATGCCGCCGCGGACATCGAATGGCGGCGCCATACGATCACCAATCGGAGCGGCCTGCCTCGTCGGCTGGAACTCACCACCTGCCTCGAAGTGGTGCTCGATAATCCCGCCGCAGCGGCGAGCCATCCCGCGTTCTCCAAGCTCTTCGTCCAGACCGAGTACCTGCCGGAGCAGCGGGCCCTGCTGGCCCGCCGCCGGCCCAGGAGCCCTGAGGAGCCGCTGCTCGTGCTCGGACATGCGCTGCTGGGTGACTGGGCTCTCGGGTGGGAAACCGATCGCGCCCGCTTCATCGGGCGGGGCGCAACCCTCCACAACCCACGCGCGATGGAGCAGGGTACGGCGCTCTCCGGGACTACGGGAAACGTTCTGGACCCGGTGTTATCGCTGCGCTGCATCCTGGCTCTCGACCCGGGTGAATCCGTTCGGGTGGAGACAATGCTCGCCGTGGGCACCGACCGGAACGCGGTCGAGCGCATGCTCGCGGCGGCGGCAGCCGGCGCCTCCGACGCCGTCTTCCCGGTGACCGGCGAGCTCGGGCTCGGAGTGGAGCTCCCCCCCCGGAAGACTCATCGGTTCCGCCCGGCGTCGGGACTCGACGTTACGGCCGCCGCTTCAGAACCGCTCGCCTTCTTCAACGGACTCGGCGGGTTTACCGGTGACGGGAATGAATACGTCATCCGTCTCGACCGCTCCATCGGCGGCCTCCGGCTGCCGCCGCTCCCCTGGTGCAACGTGATCGCCAACGAAAGCGTCGGCTTCATCGCCTCCGAGAGCGGCCTCGGGTTTTCCTGGAGCGAGAACAGCCGGGAGAATCGGCTGACGACCTGGTACAACGATCCGGTCTCCGATCCCGCCGCCGAATCGATTCATATCCGCGATGAGGATGCCGGTCTCTTCTGGTCTCCAACTCCCGGGCCCACGCCGGGGTCGGGAGCCTATGAAGCCCGCCATGGGTTCGGGTACACCGCATGGCGGCATTTATCCGCCGGGCTCGAGCAGGAAGTCGTCTGCTTCGTGCCGGTGAAAGACCCGGTCAAGATCATCCGTCTCCGGGTAACCAATCGGAGCGCCACGGCCCGGCACCTGTCGGTCTTCTATTATGCGGAGTGGGTGCTCGGCGGCATCCGCGCCGACACCATGGCCTCGGTGGTCACCGAAAGCGTGGCCGGAGGAGCGGTTCTTCTGGCCAGAAATCCCGACAGCGTCGACTTCGGCAGCCGGGTGGCTTTCGCGGCTGCATCCGGTCCCGGTGAAGGCGGCCGCCACTTCACGGCGGATCGCGAGGCATTCCTGGGGCGCTATGGCAGCCCGGCGGCGCCCGAGGCGGTCGCCTCCGCAGAGCGGCTCGATGGGCGCTCCGGTGCCGGATTCGACCCCTGCGCGGCGCTCCAGCTCCGTGCGGAGCTCGCTCCCGGTGCTATCGGTGAGTGGATATTTCTGCTGGGCCAGGCAAACGATGCGGCCGCGGCCACCGCGCTCTGTACCCGCTTCCGTTTGCCGGAAGTGGTCGAAGCGGCATTCGCGGAGGTCGGCGCTTTCTGGAATACGCTGCTCTCCGCGGTGAAGGTCGAGACTCCTTCGGCTGCGATGGATCTGATGGTGAACGGGTGGCTCTCCTATCAGAACCTGAGCTGCCGCATGTGGGCACGCTCGGCCTTCTATCAGTCCGGCGGCGCCTTCGGATATCGGGACCAGCTGCAGGACGCCGCAGCGCTGGTGTATCACCGCCCGGATCTCACCCGGAAGCAAATCGTCCTCCATGCCGGCCGCCAGTTCGTCGAGGGCGACGTTCTCCACTGGTGGCATCCGCCCTCCGGTCGGGGCATCCGCACCCATTTCTCGGATGACCTGCTCTGGCTGCCCTTCGTCACCGAGTTCTATGTGGCCACGACCGGAGACGCCACGGTACTCGACGAGGATGCCGGGTTTCTGCTGGGGCCACCGCTCCCGGAAGGCGCGGCGGAGATCCTCATCGAGCCCGCCGATGCCGGGATACGCGCCGATGTCTACGAGCACTGCTGCCGCGCGATCGACCGCTCGCTGACCCGCGGCCGGCATGGGCTGCCCCTCATGGGCTCGGGCGACTGGAATGACGGAATGAACCGGGTGGGAAGGCTGGGGCGGGGCGAGAGTGTGTGGCTTGGATTCTTCCTCTTCACCATCCTTCGGCGATTCTTGCCGATTTGCCGGGAGCGGAAGGACCAGGCGCGAATCTCACGCTACGGCGAGTATCTCGCCCAGCTCGGGGTCGCGCTCAACGAAGGCGGCTGGGACGGAGAGTGGTACCGCCGGGCATATTACGACGACGGCACGCCTCTCGGCTCCGCTTCAAGCGATGAGTGCCGCATCGACGCCATCGCCCAGGCCTGGTCGGTTCTCTCGGGCGCGGCACCCCGGGAGCGCGCCGAGCTCGCGCTCGATGCCGTGGAGCGGTTTCTGGTGGACGAGCCGGCGCGGCTGATCCGGCTGCTGACCCCGCCGTTCGACCGGACCCCTCACGATCCCGGTTACATCAAGGGATATGTCCCTGGCGTCCGGGAGAACGGCGGCCAGTACACCCACGCGGCGCTCTGGGCGGTGCGCGCGCTGGTGGAAGCGGGCCGCAGCGATCGCGCCGCGCCGCTGTTCGAGCTCCTCAATCCGGTATGCCACGGGAATTCGCCGGAAGGGGTCGCCGTCTATCAGGGCGAGCCGTATGTGGTCGCGGCCGATGTCTATGGAACAGCACCCCACCTGGGACGGGCAGGATGGACCTGGTACACCGGCTCGGCGGGGTGGATGTTCCGCGTCGCGATCGAGTCCATTCTCGGCGTGACGATTCGCGACGGCAGAACCCTCGTGCTCTGTCCCTGTATTCCCGCCGAGTGGCCGGGGTTCTCGGTGCAGTACCGGCTTCCGGATGGACGGACCCGCTACCACATCGTAGTGAAGCGAACGGGTGGGGTCACCGCGGCGCGAGGGGAAGGACTGCTGGTCCGGGTGGAGGAAGGCGCGGTGCTGGTGGAGCTTCGATCCGATGGAGGGACCCATCGAGTGGACGTCGATCTCGGGCCAGATGCGGGGCCCCGCTACCGGCCAGCCGCGAGCGCCTCGCCATGAGAAGCGATCACTTCCGCATAGAAGCGGGCGCTGGCCTTGGGGGTGCGGCGCTGGGTCGCGAAATTCACGTGGTACAGGCCGAACCGCTTCGAGTACCCCGCGCCCCACTCGAAGTTGTCGAGCAGCGACCAGGCGAAGTATCCCCGCAGATCGACGCCTTTCCGGATGGCCAGATGCGCGGCGCGCAAATGGTCTCCCAGGTACTGTACCCGGAGCGGGTCCGAAAGGACGGCGGCCTCCGTTTCCGGAGGATCCTCGAAGGCGGCTCCGTTCTCGGTGATGTACAGCGGCACGCTGCCGTAGCGGTCGCGCACCCAGATCAGCACCTCGGTGAGGGCTTCGGGATAGACTTCCCAGTCGAGCGTGGTATGCAGGCGCCCGTCCTGCCGGACCCGCGACGCGCGAAGCGGCAGCTCGCCCGGGTCGTCCCGCATGACACCGCGGGTATAGTAGTTGATTCCCAGAAAATCGAGCGGCTGGGAGATCAGGGCATGATCCTCTGCGGAGAATGCCGGCCAGACGTCGCCGAAGATCTCGGGCATTTCCTCGGGATAGCGGCCGAAGAAAACCGGATCGAGGAACTGGCGATTCATGTAGGCGTCGGCGCGGCGAGTGGCTGCCCGGTCGGCCGGGCGGTCCGACGCCGGATACTTGGGCTCCAGATTCACCACCAGCCCCGCCTGCCTGCCTCCCTCCGCGCGAATGGCCTGGATGCCGGCGCCGTGGGCGCGGAGCAGATTGTGGCTCGCGAGCGGCGCCTCGGAAATACTCGCGTGACCCGGGGCGTGGGTGCCGTGAAGATATCCGGCGTCACTCACCACCCAGGGCTCGTTGATCGTGGCCCAGAGCGCCACGCGATCGCCGAGCCTTCGCACCACTGCTCCGGCGTAATCGGCAAACCACCCCGCGACGTCGCGGTTGAGCCACCCGCCGAGGTCGTCCAACGCGGCGGGGAGGTCCCAGTGGTACAGCGTCACTACCGGCGCGATGCTCCGCTCGAGCAGGCGGTCCACCAGGCGGTCGTAGAAGGCCAGCCCCGGCTGGTTGACGGCTCCCCGGCCCGAGGGCAGGACCCGGCTCCAGGAGATGCTGAAGCGGTAACCGGTAAGACCAAGATCGTGCATGAGACCGACGTCGCTCTCGTAGCGCCGGTAGTGGTCGCAAGCCACATCGCCGGTGTCACCGCTCTCGGTGGCTCCCGGCGTGTGAGTAAAGCGGTGCCAGATGCTGGGGCCGGCATGATCCGCCAGAGGGGAGCCTTCGACCTGGTACGCGGAAGTGGCAGCTCCAAAGAGGAAGCCGGCGGGGAATCGGTGGTCCTCTTGCATCGGCGAAGGGCGTTCCCATGGCCAGAGTAGTGCTGGAAGGCGTCCGGAAGATATACCAGGACAAGGGCGCGGTTCACGTCGCCGTCCACGGCATCGACCTCGAGGTCCGCGAGGGCGAATTCCTGGTGCTGGTAGGGCCGTCGGGCTGCGGAAAGACCACCACGCTTCGGATGGTCGCGGGACTGGAAACTCTGTCGGCGGGAACCATTCGCATCGGCGACCGGGTGGTCAACGACGTACCGGCGCGCGATCGCGACATCGCGATGGTCTTCCAAAACTACGCCTTGTACCCACACCTGTCGGTTCGCGAGAATCTCGGGTTCGCGCTCAAGCTCAGAAAGCTTCCCCGGGCGGCCATCGACGCCAGGGTCGAGGAAGCGGCGGCGCTCCTCAGCATCGGCGACCTGCTGGCCCGCAAGCCGAAGCAGCTTTCCGGGGGCCAGCGGCAGCGGGTGGCCCTGGGCCGCGCGATCGTGCGGCATCCGCAGGTGTTTCTGTTCGACGAGCCGCTCTCCAACCTCGATGCGAAGTTCCGGGTACAGATGCGACGGGAGCTCGCCGCGCTGCGGCGCCGGTTGGGGACCACGACGATGTACGTGACCCACGACCAGGTCGAGGCGATGAGCCTTGGCGACCGGATCGTGGTGATGCACGAAGGCCGGGTGCAACAGATCGGCACGCCGCTCGATATCTACGACCGGCCCGCCAATCTGTTCGTGGCCGGATTCCTGGGGACGCCTCCCATGAATCAGATCCGTGGCAAGCTGGCCCGGCGGGATGGGCCGGCATTCGAAGCCGAGGGCGGATTCACCCTCCGCCTGCTCGAGGGCTCGGCGCCTCCGGTTTCCGCGGACGGCGCCGTTGTGCTGGGCATCCGCCCCGAGGCGATCCGCCCGAGGCAAGGTCTCCCCGGGTTCGTGGGGATAGTGGAAGAGGTCGAACCCCTGGGCTACGAGTCACTGGTGACCGTTCGCTCCGGCGATACCGTCATCACCCTCAGGGTCGATGCGGGAACCACCCCGGCGCTCGGTGACTCAATGACTCTCGCGGTGGAGCTGTCGGGGCTGCACTGGTTCGACGCCGGCAGCGGAGCCCGGTTCTGAGGCCGGGTCCCATACGAGTGGATTCGGCGTCCCCACGATGCGCTCGGCCGACGCACCCCGGATGCCGTGTACTTTGCCCCGCGGCCGCTCGAGGCGGTCGCACTACCCCGCGGAACCGTACTTATCCCGGCCGCCTAAGCTGTCTTAAAACGCCCGGCCACCTCTCCCGGCGCGACGGAAGCGGTGAGACACTGCCCCTCATCTACATCTACCTCCGATCAAGGCGGAGCGTTCTGGCGTCGCCCGCGAGGCGTCCCCCTACCCATAAGTAGTCCCGAACGGCGCCGACCGTGCCCGCGTTGACTCCGACACTGGGCCCCCCTATTAATCACCCACTCAGCAAACCGCACCAGCGTTGCGTGGCTGCGGACACCACAGGGGACCGCCGGAGCGGGAGCATGGGCAGGGCCGCGGGCTGGTCACCCTTGAGCGCCCGCGAGGGCGCGAATGGGCGGAGGAGGAGGGGTGTGGGAGCGTCAGCTATTGTCGTGAGCAGCGTCCAACCGCTCCTCGCTCGCGCTCGGACGAAACCCCATATCAGGATCCTAATGGGCGACCTCAGGGCTCGCCTGCAAGCTGCTCTCGGCGACGCGTACCGCTATCGAGAAGGAGCTCGGCGGTGGCGGGATGAGCTGCCTGTTCCTTGCCACCGAGGCCTCGCTGCACCGTCAGGTGGTGATCAAGCTCCTACCGCCGGAGCTCGCGAGCGAGGTGAGCGCCATGCGCTTCAAGCATGAGATTGAGCTTGCGCCCGTCGAGCCCGCGTTGAAGCCACCTTGAGGACCAGGATGCCCTCACGGCTGCCATCCTTGCCTCGAGCGGCCGAGCCTGCCGTCATGAAGACGAGGCGGGACAACTCCCCGGTCCCTGGTCAAGAGGAGCCCCGTCCCTATCTCGAATTGCGGTTCGCTGCCGTGGCGCTGTTTGCCTGTCTCTGCATCGCCCGCGCCGTGGACGCCCACGCGCAGGACGTCACCGGCCACATCCACGGGCGTGTCGTAACTGAAGATCGGCAACCGGCGGGCGGCGTGGTGATCACCGCGGAGGGCGCGAGCCTGCAGGGAACGCGGACGGTGGAGACGGACGAGCGCGGCCGGTTCCGGTTTCTCGCGCTACCGGGCGGCACGTACACGGTGCGCGCCAGACGGATCGGCTACCGGCCCGTGGTGCTTGAGCGGGTCCCGGTGTTGCCCGGACAGACCACGTCGCTTGAGGCGATCACGCTCGAACTCCAGCCCGTGCAATTGGCTTCGCTGACGGTGGAGGGGGATCGCCCCGTCGTCGATCCGACGAGTACGACGCTTGGCACGACCCTGGATTCCCGAGCGTTCGAAGCGCTCCCCACCAGCCGCGACTACAGGTCCATCGTCACCCTGCTTCCGCAGGCGAACGTGAGCTTTTACGGAGATCGGCTCAACATTTCCGGGACCACGGGATTCGATAACGCCTACTACATCGATGGGGTCAACGTGACCGAGCCCCACCGGGGCGACGGGGCGATCGGCCTACCGTACAACTTCATCGATCACATTGAGCTCAAGAGCGGGGGCTTCGGCGCCGAGTACGGCCGCACCCTGGGTGGGATCGTGAGCGTGGTCACGTCGGCCGGCGGCAACGAGCACCGAGGGTCGGTGTTTGCATTCTTTACCAACAGCGGGCTGTCGTCACGGATCGAACGCGGTCTGCTCGATCTCCGGACGGGCCGGTTCACGCGCTACGACGTTGGGGCGAGCTTGGGCGGGCCCATAATCCGGAACCGGCTGTGGTATTTCCTCGCCTACGACGCGCAGGCCGAACGGGAGGACGTGCAGTTACCCGGCCTCAATGCGCAGACGGACAGGAGCGTGGCGCACCGGTTCGCCGGGAAGCTGACGTGGCACGTGACACCCCACACAGACCTTACTCTCACTGTGCTGGGCGATCCCACCACTCGGGATCTCGTCGGGAACGTGTTCCACGGAGCGACTGCCCCACCCCGCCAGCTCACCAACCCGGATCCGTTCCTGGCCGAGCTGCGCACGGGGGGGGTCGCCGTGTCCCTGCGCGGGAAGCACGTCGTGGGCCAGCATTTGCTCCTGGAGGGCTCGCTGGCCCGATTCGACACGCGATTTGCAACCGAGGGTGCCACCGAGCGAGGACGCCGGGACGTGCTCTTCGTAGACGCGACGACCAGCACTTGGTCCGGCGGGCACGGCGGCTCCCAGGACCATCACAGCGTCCGCACCAGCGCCGGGTTGACGGGGACCTACTACTCCGGCGACCACTCGGTGAAAGCCGGCGTGCAGTACGAGGAGAACTTCCTCGATACCGACTGGCTGAATATGGGTTCTATCAATAAGCGCGCTCAGAGCCTATATGTAGCGCTCCTTTTCAACCTCCGCGCCGAAGTTCGTAACCGGGTTGCCTCTCTCTTTGGAGAGGGTTCGTTCCGGCTGCATCCCCGGCTCCGGTTCAAGGCGGGCCTCCGCTGGGACGGCCAGTACTTCAAGGGCCTTACCACCGGGCTTGGGGGCTCGATCACCGACCAGTTGCAGCCGCGGGTCGGCCTTGTCCTTTACCCTGGGCGCGGCGAATCGCAGAAGGTGACGGTCTCCTATGGCCGGTTCTACGAGCAGATTCCCAACGCGCCGATAAGTGCATGGTACGGCGGCCCGGAGGCGAAGGTCTCGTTTTTCGACCAGAACCCACTGGATGACCCGTCCCGCGCTCCCTTTAGAGTCCTCCGATTTACTACTCGCGCCGCCAATGAGCTCAAGGGGCAGCACTACGACGAGTTCACGGTCGGCTACGAACGGCTGGTCGGTCGCCAGCTCAGAGTGGCCGTTGGTGGGATCTATCGAACGCTGCGGGAAATCCTCGCCACGTTTCCGGTTACGGCCGACACGGAACTGGCAGGCAATCCAGGACGGGGCCGGCTCGACGTGCTGCCCAAGCCCGAGCACCGATACCTGGCCCTCGAGCTCTCGCTGTCGAGGTTCAGTCAACGGGGCCTGAGCTTCTTGGGC
The DNA here is from genome assembly GCA_964439025.1 of uncultured Gemmatimonas sp. Taxonomy (GTDB): domain Bacteria; phylum Gemmatimonadota; class Gemmatimonadetes; order Gemmatimonadales; family GWC2-71-9; genus JABFSM01. Next base: position 74,008 of record CAYTMW010000015.1, read on the forward strand.
TCGTACGTGCTTTCCCGAACACACGGGAACTACACCGGGCTGTACGACCAGGACAGACCGGTCTCGAATCCCCATGGCGGCGGCAACTTCAACGATGTGCTGTCGCTGGAAAACGGTGCGGGCCCGCTTCCCAACGATCGGCCACAGGTGTTCAAGATGTTCGGGTCCTATGGCTTCGCTTTCGGGCTCACGGTGGGCACCTCGTTCAGCCTACAGAGTGGCACACCTCTCAACGAGCTGGGGGCTAATCCCAACCCCTTCAACTTCGTCTTCCTCCGGCCACGCGGCACTGCCGGGCGGACGCCTTTCCTGTGGGATTGGAACCTGCATCTTGGGTACGACCTGGCGAGCCTCGCGCACTGGCCCGTCGGCTCGGTGCTGAATTTGGATGTGCTCCACGCGTTCAGTGCCAAGCGCCCGGTGAAGATCGAGCAGCGGCGGTTTTTGGCTGTTGACTTGGTTACAGGAAATCAGATCAGCCCCAATCCGAACTATCTCGCGCCGTTGGTGTTCCAGCCACCGATGACGGTGCGTCTGGGGGCGGAGCTGCGGTTTTAGTTGCCCGCGCCTCGGATGATGAGCGATGTGTCACTGCTGGCTATGTGCCGACTAGCCCGGAAATACAGCGTCATCGTGTGATAGGCGTACCGGCGCGCGGGAGCGGAGGAAGTGACTGACGACCTCGAACGTCTGACGGCGGCCCTCGCGGACCGGTACGGCATCGAGCGCGAAGTCGGCTCGGGCGGCATGGCCACGGTGTACCTCGCCGAGGACCTCAAGCACCACCGTCAGGTCGCGATCAAGGTACTGAAGCCCGAGCTCGCCGCCGTGCTCGGCCCCGACCGGTTCCTGCGGGAGATCGAGATCGCGGCACACCTCACTCATCCTCATATCCTGCCGCTCTACGACTCCGGCGAAGCCGCGGGCTTCCTGTACTACGTGATGCCGTACATCGCAGGCGAATCGCTCCGGGACTGCTTGAGGCGCGAGAAGCAGCTACCCCTGGAGGATGCGCTTCGGATCGCCCGCGAGGTCGCTGATGCCCTGACTGTAGCGCACAGCCAGGGTCTGGTGCACCGCGACGTCAAGCCCGAGAACATTCTCTTGGGGGGAGGCCACGCTGTTCTCAGCGACTTCGGAATTGCGCGGGCGATCACCGAAGCGGGGGGCGACCGGCTCACGGGGACCGGCGTGGCAATTGGAACGCCGGAGTACATGAGTCCGGAGCAGGCGACCGGGGAGCGGACGCTCGATGGCCGGAGCGACCTCTATGCCCTTGGCTGCGTGCTGTACGAAATGCTGGCGGGTAAGCCGCCATTCACCGCGGAGTTCGCACAGGCGATCCTCGCAAAGCATGCCGTCGAGCCCGCCCCGGGGCTGCGGGGAATCCGCGACCTGCCCGCGGCAGTTGAGCAAGTCATCCACCGCTGCCTGGCCAAGACTCCAGATCTTCGCTACCGATCGGGAGCCGAGCTCCAGGACGATCTGGCTGCGTGTCAGTCCGACCTGTCCGCGCGGCGGCTCGGCCTCGGCGTCGTGTTGCGGCGACCGGTCGTGGTGACCGCCATCGTCGCCGTCAGCGTGGCGATCGTCGCGGTCGGTGCATGGGTGTGGCTCCGGCAGTCCCGGGCGCGTTGGGTCCGGACGGTGGCGCTGCCCGAGGCCACGCACCTCGTTGCACAGGGGAAGACCTACGGGGCGTTCCGGCTGCTCCGACGGGCCGAAGCCTATGTCCCTGACGATCCCGTGGTCAAGGAGCTGTTAATAGAGTCGACGTCGCGGGTCACCGTCCGTACCACGCCGCCGGACGCGCGGGTCTACGTCCGTGATTTCTTCGAGGATCCGAATGCCTGGGAGTTCCTCGGCTCCGCGCCCCTCGACGGAGTGCGCCTCCCGAAGGGCACACTCGTCTGGAAGGTCGACCGCGAGGGCTTTCAGACGCAGGAGGTGTTGCGCTTCACCCCGGTTCGCACCTTTCAGTTCTCGCTCCAGCCCGTTGCAAGCGCGCCGACGGACATGGTTCTCATCGCTGGAGGGCGGTTCGAGCTCTTCAGCATGCCGCCCGTCGAGCTGGGCGAATACTGGATCGACAAGTACGAGGTGACGAACCGGCAGTTCAAGGAGTTCCTTGGCCGGGGCGGGTACGAGAAGCGCGAGTACTGGACCGAGCCGTTTGTCAGCGGCGGTAGGCCCCTGTCATGGGAGCAGGCCGGACGGATGTTCCGCGATCGGACCGGGCGGCCGGGTCCCGCGACGTGGGAGCTGGGGGCCTACCCCGATGGACAAGACGACTATCCGGTGGGCGGCGTGAGCTGGTACGAGGCGGCCGCGTACTGCGCGTCGGTGGGCAAGCAGCTGCCCACCATCTACCACTGGTACTACGCGGCTGCTCTGGGGGGCATGAGCGAGTTCGCACGGTTCAGCAATTTCTCGGCGGCTGGTTCCGCGAAGATCGGCCAGCCGCTGCGGCTCGGTGTCAACGGTACGTATGACATGGCGGGGAACGTCAAGGAATGGGTCTGGAATCAAGCCGACCCCAGCCGCCGCTACATCCTGGGCGCGGGGTGGAACGAGTCGAGCTATTACTTTCACTATTACGACGCGCAGCGCCCCTTCGATCGGCCGCCGACCTACGGGGTCCGCTGCGCGAAGTATGGCGCGCCGATCCCCCCCAAGCTCGGGGACCCCATCCCGACTCCGTCCCGTGACTATCGACGCGAGACCCCGGTCCGCGACGAGGTGTTCGCCGTCTACAAGAGCCTGTATCAGTACGACCGCACGCCGCTCGAAGCCAGGGTCGACTCGGTGGACGACGGCTTCGAACACTGGTGGGTGGAGCGGGTCAGCTTCGCGGCCGCCTACAGTAACGAGCGCGTGCCCGCGCTGCTCTTTCTTCCCAAGAATGCGCGCCCGCCCTACCAAACGGTCGTGTATTTCCCGGGCGCCGGTGCGTTCCTGCAGCGGTGGTCGCCGAGTGCGGCCGACGTTGAGGCAGAATGGTTCCTGTTCCTGGTCCGGAGCGGCCGCGCGGTCCTGTTCCCGATCTACAAGGGGAGCTACGAACGCAACTTCGGTCCGTTGTTTTCGCTGCCCCACGTCTGGCGCGACGTCCTGATCCATGCGTCGAAGGATCTGGAACGGGCCATCGACTACCTCGAGACACGACCGGACATCAATGTTGGCAAGCTCGCCTATCTCGGTTTGAGCATGGGCGCGGGGGTCGGGCCCATCATGACCGCGGTCGAGCCACGCTTCAAGGCGAGCATCCTGCTCGGCGGCGGCCTGTTCGTCGGGCGCCGGCCCCCGGAGTCGGAGGCGTTCAACTTTCTGCCCCGGGTCCACGTGCCGACGCTGATGATCAATGGCCGCCACGACTTCGCCTTCCCGTTGGAGACTTCTCAGGCCCCGATGTTTCGCCTCTTAGGCACGGCGGCTACCGATAAGCGGCACCTGGTGTTCGAGTCCGGACACGTGCCGACGGAACGACAGGAGGTCATGAAAGAGATCCTCGACTGGCTCGACCGGTACCTGGGGCCCGTCGGACGTGCTCAGGTCTCGAGCGCCCAGCGCTAATGTTTCGCTCCGATCACGATTCCCACTAGACGCGTGCGCTTTCCAGGCTGGAGCAGTCAAGGACAAAGGTGACAGAACAGTCTTAGGTGACACGTTAGTGGGCCACTGGAGCATGCCTTGGGCTTGCTCCTCGTCGAAGAGGCCGCGGCGCACGAAGGGTAACGTGGTGGCGGGACGGGTGATGTTTGTGCGGTATGGTTCCATCACCGATCAGCTCCTCGGCTATTCCTCGGGGGTGAAGTATTCCAGCTATTCCGGGGTCCTCCGCAACTCGATGCAGAGCTTTGCGGCGCTCACCGACCAGGCGGCGCTCTCCAAGCAGCCGGTACATCTCCAGCTGGTGCGGCTCCCGCGCGCGATGGCGATCGAGGAGTTCTACCGGCAGTACCCGTCGGCGGTGCGGCTCGAGCTGATCGCGGCGATCAATGGTGTCAATCGAGACGCTGGCGGCGGGGACGATGGGGAAGCGAGTACAATAGCAGGCAACAGGCAACAGGCAAGAGGCGACAGGCAGCAGCAGGTGGGTGGGGGTCCGGCGAGGTTAGCTCTGCCGGGCCTTTTCCCATTCGGGGCCGAGCAGTTGCTGGCTGATTTGTGCTTCCAATTCCGGGTAATCGATCCGGTCCGAGCTGATTCGGAGAATTGCAGCGATATCCTCCAGATGCCGAGCCGAGCCGCCCTCTCGATAAAACTTCAACTTACCGAGGATCACGTACTCGACCGGTGCCAGCCAGACCGGTTCACCGCGAAGCAGGATCTGGTGCCGCCGGGTGAGGCCCCAGGCTTGAAGAGGATTCTTTCCCGCCAGATAAATGTCCGCCCGAAGCCCCGTGTCATGATGCGAGAGATTGAAGTGCCCGAAGTCAGGACGTCGGGCCTCTTCTTCAATGACCTCGAGCGGCGGGACATAGAACTCGTCACCGGGAAATGCGGCTGCAAACGCTGAGGCCTGTTTGGCCTGCAATCGAACGACGAGATCGACGTCCAGGGTATATCGGGGCTCGCTGTAGATGATGGCTGCGACGCCCCCGACAACCATATATGGAACATCGAGATGAGTCAGCGGGCGGACGAAGCGGGCGATGAGCTCAGGGAGTGACATTCACGAAACGCTGACGGACCCGGGCGCGCACCTCAGCCGCTTTGAGCTCGGGGAACCGGGCCCGGATGTCCGCCGTGACGAGTTCCCAGGCGAGATCCCTCATTTGCCCGGCGAGCTCGAGCTTCCGCTCGGGGCTCATGTCCCGATAGAGCCTCGTTTGAAGCTCCCGGACGACGGGATCGACTCGTTCCATGCGTTGAATCTGGGGCGGCCGGCAGGGACTCACAAGACCGGATTTCGGCGGGGTATCTCGGAACCGTCGACCAATTGATGTCCTGCTTCACCCCCTGCCAGACCGTCAGCGGGCCGGCGATCATCGTGGTGCGCGCGGAATTGCCACTTGGATCAATGCGGTATCGAACATCCAGGGGTAGAATGTCGCGGCTCCGCCAGATCGGCTTCCCGTCGACGGCCACGCCGTCGGCCTTGTCGGAACGGTAGGTGACCCGCTCCATCTGCGCATCGTAGGTCATCCGTTCCAGCGCGACGGGATTGCGGGCGCAAGAGCGGGCCAGCCGGAGGGCACAGGCGCGATCGTCCTCGGGCACCCCCACACCGGCATGGACGTGAAAGCCCGAGTGGGGCCACTGGAGTATCCCCTGGGCCTGGCAGCGGGACCCGGCTCTGAGGCGAGGCGCATTATTCAATACGGAGACAATCCATGTTTACGAAACGGCAGGCCCACGAGGAGCTGCTTTCCATTCCTCCGCCCAAAACACCCACTCGACACCGTTTCGGTGGATTCTGGGAGGCATGAGCGCCCCGTCCTGTTCGAGCCGCGCGCGGGCGCCGCGCTGCACCCTCGCGTACACATAGTGAGCCACATCGGCAAAATCCCAACCGCGCTCGGCCAGCGGGGTTTCGCGGAAGGCTTTCTCGAAGTGTCGCCGGTGTCGTTTGAACAGACTTGC
>CAYTMW010000016.1:0-75402 GCA_964439025.1 uncultured Gemmatimonas sp.
ATGATGCCGCCGTGCTCCTGCGCGGTGCCGGGCAGGAATCCGGGAACATCCACGAAGGTCACCAGCGGGATGTTGAAGGCGTCGCAGAAGCGGATGAAGCGCGCCGCCTTGACCGAGGCATTGATGTCCAGCACCCCGGCCAGCACCGCGGGCTGATTCGCGATCACGCCGACGGGCATCCCGCCGAGACGCGAGAATCCCACCACGATGTTCCGGGCGTACCCGGCGTGAATCTCGAAAAAGCTTCCGTCGTCCACCACCGCCCGGATGACGTCGTGCATGTCATACGGCGTGGCCGGCGTGTCAGGGATCAGCCGCAGGAGCGAGGCGTCCCGGCGGTCGTCGGGGTCGGTGGTCGCGCGTATCGGCGGCGGGTCGAGATTGTTCGCGGGAAGAAATCCGGAGAGCTCGCGGATGGCGGCGAGACACTCGGGCTCGGAGCCGAACACGCCATGAGCGATCCCCGACGTTTCGGCGTGCACGTCGGCGCCGCCGAGATCCTCGAAGCTGACATCCTCGTGCGTCACCGTCTTCACCACGCTCGGCCCGGTGACGAACATGTAGCTCACCCCGCGGACCATGAAGACGAAATCGGTGATGGCCGGGCTGTACACCGCCCCGCCGGCGCAGGGTCCGAGCACCGCCGAGATCTGGGGAACCACCCCCGAGGCGAGGGTATTGCGGAGGAAAATGTCGGCGTAGCCGCCCAGCGAGGCCACGCCTTCCTGAATCCGCGCGCCCCCCGAGTCGGAGAGGCCGATGACCGGTGCGCCGTTGCGGAGTGCCAGGTCCATCACCTTGCAAATTTTCTGAGCATGGGTTTCGGAGAGGGAGCCCCCGAAGACGGTGAAATCCTGGGAGTACACATGCACCAGGCGCCCGTCGATGCGCCCGTAGCCGGTGACGACGCCGTCTCCCGGATAGAGCTGATCGGCAAGCCCGAAATCGGAGGCGCGGTGGGTCACGAAGCGGTCCAGCTCGACGAAGCTGCCTTCATCGAGGAGCAGATCGAGCCGCTCCCGCGCGGTCAGCTTTCCCTTGGCGTGCTGCTGGGCGATCCGGGCGGGTCCCCCACCCTGCTCTGCTTCGGCCTGGCGGCGGTGCAGCTCGGAGAGAAGGTCTTGAGGGGAGGGCATCGCGGGAGAAGATAGCGCTGGGTACTGGGTGCTGGGTACTGGGTACTAGGAAAACACGAACGGCTGAGAGCGTCTCGCCCTCAGCCGTCCAGAACCCAGTACCCAGTACCTACTCGATCACGTCGTCGTCCGGCGGCGGAATCGGCCGCGGCGGCGGTGCCTCGAACGGCTCGTCGGGGTAGGCGGTCACGGCGACGACGATGCGATGGTGGATCGGATCCACCTCGAGCACCTGCACCTCGAGGGGCTGGCCTTCCTTCACCACGTCGCCCGGATTCTCCACCACCGTGTCAGTGCCGAGCTGGGACATCGGCACGAAGCCCTCGAGGTCGTTGCCGAGATCCACCACGACCCCCTTGTCCATGAGGCGCACGACCTTCGCGCGCATGTTGGTGCCGACAGGGTAGCTCTCGCCGATCCGGAGCCAGGGATCCTCCTCCGCCTGCTTGAGGCCGAGGGAAATCCGCTTGTTCTCCGCATCGATGTTGAGCACGACCACGTCCACGCTGTCGCCCTTCTTCACGACTTCCGACGGATGCTGGACCCGCTTGGTCCACGACATGTCGGAGATGTGGATCAGCCCGTCGATTCCCGGTTCCAGCTCGACGAAGGCGCCGAAGCTGGTCAGGTTGCGGACCTTGCCCTGGATCCGGGTGCCGACGGGATACTTGTTCGGCAGCACCATCCACGGATCCTGCTCGGTCTGCTTCATGCCGAGGGAGATTTTCTCCTCGGTCTCGTCCACCTTGAGCACGACCGCTTCAATGGTTTCGCCGATGGAGACGATCTTCGAAGGATGCCGGACGTTTCGCGTCCAGCTCATCTCGGAGATGTGCACCAGTCCTTCGATGCCCGGCTCCAGCTCGACGAAAGCGCCGTAGTTGGTGATCGACACCACCTTGCCTTGAACCCGGGTGCCGACCGGGTATTTCCCGGCGACATCCTTCCAGGGGTAGTTCTGCAGCTGTTTCAAGCCGAGGGAAATCCGCTCCCGCTGCCAGTCGATGTCGAGCACCTTCACCTCGACCTCGGTGCCGATGTGGACCAGCTCGGTCGGATGCGACACCCGGCCGTAGGACATGTCGGTGATGTGGAGAAGGCCGTCGACGCCGCCGAGATCGATGAACGCCCCGAAATCGGTGATGTTCTTGACGACACCCTTGCGGACCTGCCCGACCTCGAGCTCCTTCATCAGGTGCTCGCGCTTGCTCGCCCGCTCGGTCTCGAGAATGACCCGGCGGCTCACCACGATGTTGCGGCGGCGCTTGTTGAGCTTGATGATCTTGAATTCGTAGCTCTGGCCGAGGAGCTCGTCGATGTTCGGGACCCTGCGCAGGGCGATCTGCGAGCCGGGCAGGAACGCATCCACGCCCATCACGCTCACAACCACGCCACCCTTGATCTTCTTGATGAGCGTGCCCTCGACCGGCTGGTCGCCCTCGTGGGCAATACGGATCTTTTCCCAGACCCGCATGAAATCGGCTTTCTTCTTCGACAGGACAACCGCGCCCTCCTGGTCCTCGAGATGCTCGAGGAAGACCTCGACTTCGTCACCCTCCTTGGGGATGTCCTTGAACTCGTCGAGCGGCACCGAGCCTTCGGACTTGAACCCGACGTCCAGAATCACCGCATTGTCGGTGACCCGAAGCACCTTGGACTTGACGATCTCGCCTTCGGCGATGGACGCCATCGTGCCCTCGTACATCGAGAGCATTTTCTCGTAGTCTTCCGACGAATAACTCTCGTCGATGAGATCCTCGCGGACCCGGAGGCCCGTGGGGGTGGAGAACGATTCTGGGGGGGTGAGGTTGGCCATGACGGACGGGTCGCTTTCGGACCGGGGCCGCAAGCGCCGCCGGGCTGCAGGGTTGATGCCCCACCGGCGCGGAGGTGCCCGGGTGGAAGCCAAGTAAAATAGACGTGAAGACGTGAAGACGCAAAGACGCAGGGACCCTAGGACGGCTGGACAGCTGGTGACCGAAGACTGAAGACTGACTCAGCCCAAACCCATCCGTTCCCGCACCACCCGCACGATCCAGCCGATCTGCTCGTCGAATCCGAGCTGGGTGGTATCGAGCAGCACCGCGTCGGGTGCCGGCGCGAGGGGTGCAACGTCCCTGGTGCTGTCCAGGCGGTCCCGTTCCGAGAGCCGAGCCGCCTCACGAGACATCTTGCCGGGTTCGGGGTGCTGCCCCCGCTGCAGGAGACGGCGCCTGGCGCGCGCCTCCGGGGTCGCGGTGAGAAAGATCTTGACCGGCGCCCGCGGAAACACGACGGTCCCGATGTCCCGCCCGTCGAGAACGACCGGGCGCTCGGTGCGCACCGCCGCTCGGAGACGCGCGTTGACCCAGTCCCGCACCACCGCCATGGCGCTCACCTCGGACACCAGGGCGGTCACCTCCGGCGTCCGCAGCAGCGGCTCGGCGTCGCGTCCGTCGAGAAACGGCACCAGCTCACCGCCGACTTCGCGGAGCTCGAGGTCGCGCGCCTCCGCGACACGCACCACCGCCTCCCCCGTTCGCTGGGGGAGATCTCGCGCCACCGCCGTCATCGCCCGGTAGAGCGCGCCGGAATCCAGGTGAAGCGCGCCGATCGCGCGGGCCACTGCCGCCGCGGTGCTGGACTTTCCCGAGGCGGAAGGGCCGTCGATGGCGATGACGAATGGCGTCAACGGGACCTGCCTCGTTGGCGGATGCTTCGCAACGTGTCGGGAAATCCCGGAAAGCTCACGGCCGCACATTCCATATTGTCCACGCGAACGCTCGCACCCTTGACGGTGTTCAGCACCGCGAAGGCCATCGCGATCCGGTGATCCCCCTCGGTGCGCACCCGCCCGGCCGGAGGCGCGTCGGAGCCCGCCACGGTGAGCGTGTCACCCTCCGCGGCCGCCTCGACTCCCACCGCGCGGAGATTGGCGGCGAGGAGACCGAGCCGGTCGCTTTCCTTGACCCGAAGCTCGCCCACGTCGTGGAATCGGGTAATACCCGTGGCCCGGGAGGCCACCACCGCCAGAAGAGGCAGCTCGTCGATGAGCGCGGGGATCTCTTCCGCCGTCACGGTGGTCCCGCGGAGACTCGCCGGCGCGGCGATGAGATCTCCCACCGGCTCGCCCGCCTGCTCGGAGGGATTCTCCGATACAACCGTCGCCCCCATGCGGTCCAGTACACGCAGAAACCCCGTCCGGGTCGGGTTGAGCCCGACGCCGCTGATCCGGAGCGCGCCGCCCTCCGCAAGGAGCGCCGCACCGACCAGGAACGCCGCGGACGAGGGATCGCCGGGAACCGCGAGGTCGAAGGGGCGGAGCTCACCCGTAGGAGCGAAGCGGATCCAGCCGGCGGAATCCTCGAGGACCTGATAGCCAAAGGAGCGGAGCAGGCGCTCCGAGTGGTCCCGCGAGCGGCCCTGCGGCTCGTGGAGCGCCACCGGCTGCGATGATACGACTCCGGCGAACAGCAGACATCCCTTGATCTGTGCGCTGGAGACCGGGAGCTGCCACTCGAGTGGAGAAAGCGCGCCGCCCCGTACGGTCAGGGGAAGCCGGTCGGGATCCTCGCCCTCGAACCGCGCCCCCATGATCCCGAGCGGCTCCGTCACCCGGCGCATCGGACGGCGGCGGAGCGAGGCATCCCCGGTCAGGGAAGCGCGAAACGAATGCGCGGCAAGAATGCCGAGTGACAGACGGGCGCTGGTGCCGGAATTTCCGCATTCAAGGACCCGCTCGGGACGGCGGAGACGCGAGCGCCCCACGACGACGAGCTCGGCTCCGGACCGAAGCGGAGAGACCTCCACGCCCAGGGCGCGCAGGAGGCCGGCAGTCGAGCGGGCGTCGAGCGAGGTCAGGGCACCACGCAGCCGGGAGCGTCCCGGCGAGAGCCCGGCGAGAAGAAGAAGCCGGTGCGTCAGGCTCTTGTCGCCAGGGACCCTGACGGTTCCGTCTACGATCATTGGGGCGAATTCATGTAGCACTCAGGAAGGCGGATGGGGTTGCTACTTCGTTGCGGGAATTGTAGTTATAGAGCATCCTGGCACCAAACCCAGACCGCTTTCCCGAGGTGACCTGAGCCGCCGACCCGACTCTTCGCCGCCCCCCGATCAATGGCTTGCCCAGGTGTTACCGGACGCAGGCGTACTGCTCGGAGTGCAGGTCGAGGCGCTCCGGCGGGGTGAGGGCGGCACGATCTGGGAGCGCCGCGCCAGGATGACCTGAGGAGTTCGATGGCCCGAATCTTGATAGTTGAGGATAACCCGGACAACATGAAATTGTTCCGGGCGCTCTTGACGCTGAAGGGACATGAAGTCACGGCTCTGCAGAACGGGGACGATCTGCAGGAGGCGCTCGACCAAAACCGGCCGGATCTGGTGCTGATGGACATCCAGCTCCCCGGAAAGGACGGGTTTGCCCTTCTTGCCGAAATCCGCACCTCGCCGCATGCCCCATTGCGGGTGGTCGCCCTCACCGCCCATGCGATGACGGGCGACCGGGACCGGGCGCGGGCAGCGGGCTTCGATGACTACATTACGAAGCCCATCGATATCGCGACATTTCCCGATCAGGTCTCCCGGGTGCTCGCGGGGCAGCCGAACGATTTGAGGTAGCCACGGTGATTCGAAGCAGCACCCCGCCGTCGCACGACAGCAAGACCGATCTCCTCGAGGCTGCGCGTGCGGTGGTCAAGGAGCGGGAGGAAAAGGCCAAGCAGGTTGCTGCCGCGCGAATGCAACCGGAGGTACGGCGGCGGGTCAGTTTTCTGTCGTTGCTGAGCCTGGTGGGTCTGCTCCTGCTCCTGGTGCGGCCGGCGTGGCTGGCCGGCCCGAAGGCGCCTCCGGTCGAATCGCCGGTGATCGTCGAGGCCTCGCTCAGACTGTCGATGCTGCGCGAGCGGCAACGGGTGGCCGACTTCGCCAAGCAGCATGGTCGGCTCCCGACCTCACTGGCCGAAGCGGGGAGCACCGCTCCCGGAATCGGCTACGAGGCGCTGCCGGAGCAGCACTTCCGCCTCTTCGCCCAGGCGGGCGACACCCTGCTGGTGTTGCGCTCGAACGAATCAATGTCACAGTTCCTCGGGAAGAGCCTGAGAGAAATCAAGAACCGGGGACGGCCATGAGCGGACGTCGAGGATTCACCCTGATCGAGCTGCTGGTGGTCACCATTCTGCTCGGGATCCTGGCGTCCATCGCGTTGCTCAAGTACCTGGACATGCGGAACCATGCGCTCGCGGCGCAGATGTCCCAGGAGCTTCGAGCCATACATGTCGCCGTGCTGAACTATCATGCCGACACCGAGTCGTGGCCCACCGAAACGGGCCCGGGCACCGTCCCGGACGGACTCGCCCAGCTCCTTCCGGGACAGCTCGCCCCCTCGCTGGATCGAGGCCAGTACATGCTCGACTACGAGAATTTCGGCCCGGGCGCCCCCGACGTGATGATCGGCGTCTCGGTGACCAGCGGCGATCCGAAGCTCTTCGCGAAATTCGTCAAGTACCTGGGGACCCAGTCTCCGTTCTTCGTGTCGGGGGACAGGTTGACGTATCTCATCTCGGGGCCGGGGGGGGTGTTCTAGGAAGAGAGCTAACCGCCCTACCTCAGGGTCCCCCGCAACGCCAGCACCTCCGGATCCGCTGCCGGGTACCTCGGATCCATCGCTTCCAGTGCCTCCACAATCACCTCCGCCACCAGAAAGTCCCTCGGCTTGTTCCGGTCGGCGGGAACGATGTACCAGGGCGCTTCGGTGGTGCTGCACCGCTCCAGCATCTCTTCGTACGCCGCGGCATACTCGTCCCAGACGCCCCGCTCCTTCAGATCCCCCAATTCGAACTTCCAGTTCTTGCGGGGATCGTCGAGGCGCTCGTTGAGGCGCGCCAGCTGCTCCGCCTTGGAGATGTGGAGGAAAAACTTCCGGACGACCGTTCCCTCGTCGCTGAGCATCTTCTCGAACGCGTTGATGTGCTCGTACCGGCGGCGCCAGACTGTTTCGGGAACCAGCTGGTGCACCCGCACCAGGAGTACGTCTTCGTAGTGCGACCGGTTGAAGATCCCGATGCTGCCGCGCGGGGGGAGGCTCTGGTGGATCCGCCACAGATAGTCGTGGTCCAGCTCCGTCGTGGTGGGCCGCTTGAAGCTGGTGATGCGCATCAGCGCGGGGTTGAGCCCCCCGAACACCCTATTGATCGTGCCGTCCTTTCCCGCAGCATCCCTGCCTTGCAGGACCACCAGCAGCGAGCGAGTTCCTTCCGCGCCGAGCGCACCCTGAAGATCCTCGAGCCGCTCCCTGAGGGCATCGAACCGGACCTCGAGCTCTTTTTTGACGGGAAGGCCGGGGGGCGGGGAGGCGAGCGCATCGGTGAGATCGGGGCGAACACCCTGGGGGTGCGGAGCGAGCAGGGTCATTGGAGACGTGAGAGGTGAGAGGTGAGGGGTGAGAGGTGAGCGACGCTCAACTCTCCGCCAGCATCCTGATACGCCGGGGCCGGGTCGCAATGGCGAGGCGGCTCTCGTAGAGCGCCTTTCGCACCATCGTCTCCATGGCTTCCGGGGAATCGGTGATGGTGATCAGGTCGGGATCGTGGGGGCCCACGGTACCGCAGCGGACCAGCGTCTCCCGCACGAACGCGATCAGGGGCGCCCAGTAGGTGGTCCCCATCAGGATCACGGGAAACGATACGATCTTCTTCGTCTGCACCAGCGTCACCGCTTCGAACAGCTCGTCGAGCGTGCCGAATCCTCCGGGGAGGACCACGAATGCATAACTGTACTTGACCAGCATCATTTTCCGGATGAAGAAATAGCGGAACGTCACCCAGCGGTCGAGATAGGGGTTGGGCCGCTGTTCCACGGGAAGCCGGATGTTGCAGCCGATGGAGTAGCCTCCCTGCTCCCGGGCTCCCCGGTTGGCGGCCTCCATGATACCGGGACCGCCGCCGGTCATCACCGTCGCGCCGATCTTGGCGAGCCGGCCGCCGACCTCGCGGGCCAGCCCATAGTACGGGTGATCCTCCCCGAAGCGGGCCGAGCCGAACACCGTGACGCACGGCCCGACGAAGTGCAGGTGGCGAAAGCCGCGGATGCATTCCATGGCGATGCGGAACACCCTTGCGAGCTCCTGCAGCCGCGACGCGGGGCCGGCGAGGAAGGCGCGCTCGTGCTTGTCGCTTGCGGTCAGCGCCCAGGGCACATCGGCCGGTGCGACCTTGGGAAGATCGTCGGTGGGCGGGTTGGTCATGGGATCATGCTGGGGGCGGGGATCGAACCCGCAAGGGCCGAAGCCCAAGGGATTTTAAGTCCCTTGCGTTTGCCAGTTTCGCCACCCCAGCGGGAGTTGCACGCTCCAAGATACCGACACGCTAGCCACCTCGCTCAAGGCCGCCTCCGCGCCCGCACCGGTTCAGGGATTTCGCTGCGCCCAGGTATTGTTCCAGTATGGCGGAAATCGCATTGGAGCGCCCGGCTTTAGTCCATCGGGGTTTGTTCCTCAACTACCTGACTATCGGGTACAACGCGGTGGAGGCGGTGGTCTCCCTCGCCGCCGGCCTGGTCGCGGGCAGCGTAGCGCTGGTCGGATTTGGCATAGACAGCGTCATCGAGCTAACGGCCAGCGGTGCGGCACAATGGCGGCTCCGGGTGGATCACCAAGCGGGTCGACGCAACCACGCGGATCGTCGAACCCGCCAAATCATCGGGGGCTGCTTTCTGGCTTTGGCCCTGTACGTCAGCGTACACGCGACCACCGCACTCTGGGCGCGAGAAGCACCGGAGCGCAGCATCCTCGGGCTCGTCATCCTCACCCTCTCGCTCATCGTCATGCCCTGGCTGGCCCACCAGAAGCGCGCCGTCGCTCGAGGACTTTCGAGTCGCGCCCTTCAGGCGGACGCAACGCAGACCGCCCTCTGTGCCTACCTATCGGCCATTGCTCTCGTCGGGGTGGGCCTGAACGCTCTGCTCGGTTGGTGGTGGGCTGATCCGGTAGCGGCGCTTGCCATGACACCCATCATTTTGCAGGAAGGGATTGCTGGATTGCGCGGGCAAAAAGGATGCGAAGACTGCACGTGACTTCAGCCGCCGGTCCCTGCTCATAGTCACGGATCCACACCGAGGGAGGCGAAATACCCGACGACCCGGTCGTGCGCGCCGGGGCGCGTGTACACGTCGGGACGCGGCGACTCGACTACCCCGGCGATCACCAGGGCGACGTCCTCCGTGCTCTGCGAGTCGGGAAGCTGGCGCGAGTCGGACCCGCCGTGGAGCGCGTTGCGCCCAAAATCGGTGCGCACCACCCCTGGCGAGATGAGCGACACATGGATGCCGGGGTGGGTCTGCTCGACTTCGGCGCGGAAATTGGCGGTGAGTGCGTTGAGGAAATGCTTGGCGCCGTTGTAGGCGGACCGCATCGGAGCCATGGGAATCCGGCCCAGCATCGACGACACGTTGATGATGTGTCCCTCGCCGCGCGCCTTGAAGTGAGGCAACGCTTCCTGCATGCCGTACATCGCCGTGAGCACATTGACCCGTATCATGTCGTCCACATCCTGATCATCGAGCTCGGACGGAAGCCGCGAGATCCCCCGCCCCACATTGTTGATCCACACGTCGATGTGACCAAAGCGGGCGAGCGCCTCCGCGACTGCGCGACGCACATCCTCCCGCCGCATCGCGTCCGCCACGATGGCGAGCGCGTGCGGTCCGCAGCGCTTTGCGACCGCCTTGAGCGCGTCCTGCCTCCGGGCCACGAGCGCAACTCGGGCACCTCGACCCGCCAGGAGCTCGGCGGTCGCGGCGCCAATCCCGCCGCTCGCACCGGTGATGACGACGACCTTGTCCATGCGGGGAATGTACGGGCCTCGCGAAGCCCGGCGCCATCTCGGGGTGCTGGGTGCTGGGTGCGACCACTCGAGATCCCCCCGGACTGGCTTTGAAGCCGCCGATCCGCGAGTTTCCTGCTCCGATGATCGCCCGCCGCCTCGCTCCCGCCCTCGGCCTGATATTCCTTGCAGCGGCCGCCCCGCTCTCGGGGCAGCTGGCGCCGATCACCGTCCCTCGGGGACTCCTCCGCCTCGATTTTAGCGGCCGGTTCGATAGCTGGGACCGCCGCTTCTTCAATGGCGCCAAACAGGACGCGGCGGCCGATTTCATCCACGACCCGCTCGATGGCGGCTTCCTCACCGACCTGGCGTTGGACGAGGCGGAGCTCCGGCGCATTACCGGGGTGCAAGCAATTTCTCTTTCGCTCGGCAAATCGTCTTCGTCGATGCTGGTCAACATCGGGACCGGGAGCATCGGCGCCGCCTACGGTCTCAGCCGCCGGCTGACCCTCTTCGGCACTGTTCCGATCGTTCGGGTCCGGGTGCAGAACACCTTCACGGTCGATACAACAGGCGCCACCGCGGGCTTCAATCCGAGCCATCCGCTCTTCGGCGACGCCACGCTTGCGGGGCAGACAGCGAATTTCCTCGGCCAGCTCGACGCCGCGCTCGCTACGCTCACCTCGAAGCTCGCCGGCGGCGACTACGACGCCAATCCGACCGAGAAGGCGCTGGCGCAGCAGACCCTCGCCCAAGGCACCGACCTGCAGACCGATCTGGAGGACCTCTTCCTGACGGCGACCTTTCTCCCTCTCGCCGGAACTTCGGCGGCGGGAGCGATCACAACCCCAATCGAGACGCTGCGGACCAACATCACGAGCCTGAGTGTGCCGGGATTCGTTGCGGCACCGGCGTTCCCCGCGCTCACAGTCAGCGGCACGGCGTTCGAGGACTACGTGACGCGGACCGCCGGGCCAATCTCCGGCAATCCCTTTCAGCCGCCAATACTGCAGTACATCGGGGACATCGAAGTCGGGGCGGCGTTCGCATGGCTCGAGCACCGGCCCGCGCGCGGGATCGCCATTCGCTCGGTGGTTCAGGGGACCGTGCGGCTCCGGACCGGGAGACTCGATCTCCCCGACAGTTTCTTCGATCTGTCCACGGGAGATCGCCAACCCGACGTGCAGGGAGACCTGGTCACCGACCTCATGGGAGGGGGATTCGGCGCGCGGGTGACGGCTCGGTACGTCTATCAGCTTCCGGGACGGCTGACCCGGCGCATCAGCCCCCCCGACCAGCCGATCGCGCCGGCGGCGAACACTGCGGCGCTCGAGCGGGATCCCGGCGAGATCATCGAAGTGGGAATCGAGCCCTACTTCCGGCTCGGTCCCACGCTGGCGCTGATCGCGGGCGTCCGCCGATGGACCAAGGGCGCGGACACATACACCTACGTGAGAAATCAGAATCCGATCGAGGGACTGTCGCCCGTCGTCCTCGCGATCGGCACGAAGGAAAACGGCGCGGTGCTCTCCGCCGGGCTCAGCTTTGCGCACGACGGAAAGCGCAAGGATGGGTCGACGGGATTCCCGATGGACGCGTCGCTCAGGTGGGAGCGGGTGATCGGATCGTCGCTGGGGCGTGTGCCGATCAGGCACACGGTTGCGATGCAATTGCGACTGTACCGGAAGCTCTTCTAGAGCGCCTAGCGCGCGGCGGAGCCCAGCATCGCGAGGGCATGGCGGCGGGCGGTTTCGCCGTCGGGGTCACCCAGCATGCGGGCCAGCTCGGCGACCCGATCCTCGCCGTGGATCCACTCGACGTCGCTGGTGGCCACGCCCCCGCGGGGCTTTTTCGAAACCACCAGGTGACGGTCGGCCCGCGCGGCGATCTGGGGAAGATGGGTAATGACCAGCACCTGGTGCCGCTCCGCCACGTCGGCAAGCGCGGCGCCGACCTGCCCGCCGATCTCGCCACCGATGCCCTGATCCACCTCATCGAAGACCAGCGTCGGGACCGCGTCATGCCGGGCCAGCACGACCTTGAGCGCGAGCATCAACCTGGAGAGCTCGCCCCCCGAGGCGACTTTGGTCAGCGGCCGCTCCTCCATTCCGGCGTTGAGCTGCACCAGGAACTGAATCGACTCGGCCCCGAAGGCGGCGGGTGCGGGAAGCGACTGGAGAGCCACGGTCAGCTGTCCCCCCGAGAGCCCGAGCTTCGGTAGCAGGCGATTGACGCCCCGCGCCAGCCGCTCGGCGGCGCCGAGTCGCCGGGTGGTAAGGATGCTCGCCGCCGCGGTCACCGCCGCGGCGAGTACGGCGCGCCGCGCGGCGAGCGCACGCAGGTCGAGATCGGCGGTATCCAGCAGATCGAGCTCGGCCCCCGCGGTGCGCCGGGTCTCCAGCACCGCCGCCAGCGACTCTCCATATTTCTGCTTCAGCCGATAGATCAGATCGCGGCGAGCCTCCAGCTCGGCGAGCCGCCCCGGATCGTTCTCCAGACTCCCGGCGTAGTCGCGGGCCGTTCGCGCCAGCTCGGTCAAGTTGGCGTACGCCCCATCCAGGAGCTCGCGCCATTCGCTCGCCGTGGGATCGGTGCGCTCGAGCTGGCCCAGCGAGCGCTCCGCCTGGCCGACCGCCTCGAGCGCGGAGCCGCGATCGCCGTCGAGCGCTTCGGCGATCCGCAGCGCGGCGGCGATGAGCTGTTCGGCGTGCCCGAGCCGGCGGGCCTCGAGGTCCAGGGACGCCTCTTCGCCGGGGCAGAGCCGCACGGCGTCGATTTCCGATACCACATGCCGGAGATAGTCCGCTCGCCGGCGCACCTCTTCACGCCGCGCGGTCAGCGTCGCCTCCTGCTCCCGGATCGCAAGGAGGGCCGAGACCGCCTCCGCTACGACGCGCCGCTCCCCTCCTGCCTCGCCGAAGGCGTCGAGCAGATCTCGCTGGGTGTCAGCGCGAAGCAGCGACTGCGCGTCGTGCTGGCCATGCAGGTCCACGAGCACCGAGCCAAGCTCGGCGAGGATCCCCGCGGTCGTGGGACTTCCGTTCACCCAGGCGCGGGAGCGCCCTTCGGCTGCGATCTCGCGCCGCACCACCAGACGGCCCTCGTCGAGATCGAGCCCCATCGCTTCGATCCGCGCGCGGAGTCCCGCGGGAACATCCTCGAACACGCCCTCGACCACCGCGCGCGCTTTGCCGGGCCGGATGGCTCCGCTGTCGGCGCGGCCGCCGAGGAGTAGGCTCAGCGCGTCCACCAGCATCGACTTCCCCGCACCGGTTTCGCCGGTGAGCACGTTGAGACCGGGCCCGAGCGGGAGGGAGACGTCGGCGATGGTGGCCAAATCGCGGACGCGCAGCTCGGCGATCACGGAGGCGTCTCGCGGTCGGAGAGGTCGCCCCACCGGAGGCTGGCGCGCATGCGGGCGAAGTAGTCGGACTGAAACCGCACCAGCAGCACCGGGGACTTACCGCTCTGGAGATCCACCCGGTCCTCGGCTCCAAGCATCATCGCCAGCTGGCCGTCCACCGAGACCAGCAGATCTTCGGCCCACGGCCGGATGCCGCCGATGCTGATTCGCGCGTCGGCGGGAATGACGACCGGACGCACCGCGAGGGTGTGGGCGGCGATCGGCGTGATGATCAGGGCGTTGACGCCGGGCACCACGATCGGCCCTCCAGCGGAGAGCGAGTAGGCCGTGGAGCCCGTCGGCGTCGCGATGATGAGGCCGTCGGCGCTGTAGTTGCCGACCTCCTGGCCGTTCACCCGAACGTTGAGGCCGATCAGGCGGGCAACGCCGCCCTTGTGGACGGTCACATCGTTCAGGGCGACGGGGAGCTCGCTCGGCTCACCGCGGGCCGGGACGATCGCGGCTTGCAGAGTGCCCCGCTCCTCGGTCACATAGTTGCCCGAGGCGAGGCGGTCGAGCGCCTCCTCGATGCCGTCCTTGCCGGCGGCGGTGAGGAATCCCACCCGTCCGAGGTTGAGGCCGAGCACCGGCACGGCAGCACCCTTGAGGAGCCGGGCCCCGCGAAGGAGCGTGCCGTCGCCGCCCAGCGTAACCAGGGCATCGAGTGACGCCGAGCCGATCGGCGGGAGATGCCGCGGCCAGTAGGGCTCGAGCGGCGGCTCGGAGAAGAGCATCATGCCGAGGCCCTCCGCACGCGCGGCCATCCCTGGCAGGATGGCCGCGAGCCCGGCATAGCGGGGATTGCCGACGACGCCGACCTTCATCGGGCTTCGAAGCTCTCCTCGTGATGGAGCGCCATGATGCGCGCCGCGATCCCGGCGCCGGTGAGTCCGTAGCGCGCGAGCTGTTCGGCCCGCGGCGCTTGGTCGATGAGGCAGTCGGGGACGCCGAGACAGGCGACGCGAACCTCCGGGTGCGTGGCCTGCAGCTCGCGCGCGAGCATCGCCCCGAAGCCGTTGACCACGGTGCCCTCCTCGATCGTCACGAGAACCTTGGTGCCGAGGACCACCGATTCGAGCATGATCTCGTCATAGGGCTTCAGGAAGCGGCAGTTGATCACCGCCGCATCGATCCCTTCGGCGGCGAGCCGGCCCGCGGCGTCGAGCGCGGGCTGCACCATCGTGCCAACCGCGAGGAGCGCCACATCCTTGCCGGGCCGCACTGCTTCCCAGGTGCCAAATGGCACGGCCGGGACGCCGGCGACGGGTGACGGCTCCGCGGGAGCCTTGTCGCGGGGGTAGCGCATCGAGAAGGGACCATTGTGATCCAGCGCCGTCCGAAGCAGCCCGACCAGCTCGTCGCCGTCCTTGGGCGCCGTCACTGTCATTCCCGGTACCGCCAGCATGTAGGCAATGTCATAGAGCCCCATGTGGGTCTGGCCGTCTTCCCCGACGAGCCCCGCCCGGTCCATGCAGAACACCACCGGGAGGTGCTGCACGGCGACATCGTGGATGATGCTGTCGTACGCGCGCTGGAGGAACGTGCTGTAAATCGCGCAGATGGGACGGACGCCCTGCGTGGCCAGCCCGCCGGCGAAGGTGACCGCGTGTGCTTCGGCGATTCCCACATCGAAGAACCGCTCGGGCCATTGCTTCTGGAAGATGCCGGTGCCGGTGCCCGAGGGCATCGCCGCGGTGATGACCACGAAGTCGGGGATCTCGTGCGCCAGCGCGGTCAGGCCGTCACCCACCACCTGGGTCCAGGTCGGGGGACCGCTGGCTTTCTTCCGCGCCTCGCCGGTGACCGGATCGTACGCCGCGAGCCCGTGCCACTTCTCCTTGTTCGACTCGGCCAGCGCGAAGCCCTTCCCCTTTTCCGTGAGCACGTGCACCACCCGGGGTCCGGAGAGACCGCGCACGAACTGGAGCGTCTCGCACAGCTTCTTGACGTCGTGGCCGTCGATCGGGCCGAAGTAGCGGAAGCCCAGCTCCTCGAAGAACATCCCCTCGGAAAAGAGATTCTTGGCGCTCTCCTCGACGTTCTTGGCAAACTCCACCACCCCTTCGCCGAAGAGGTGGCCCGCTTTGATGGTGAGCGCCTTGACCGTCTCGCGCATCCGGTTGGTGAACGGGCTCGCCACGATCCGGCCAAGGGTCTTGCTGATCGCCCCGACGTTGGGAGAAATCGACATCCCGTTGTCGTTCACGATGAGGATGATGTCCCGGTCGGAGTGGCCGGCGTTGTTCATCCCTTCGTAGGATAGACCGCAGGTCAGCGCCCCGTCGCCCACCACCGCGACCACCTTGTGCGAGAGGCCCTGCAGGTCGCGCGCGGTAGCCATGCCGAGCGCCGCCGACATCGCCGTGCCCGCGTGCCCGGCGCCGAAGTGGTCGTGCGGATTCTCGCCGCGCTTGAGGAACCCGGAGATGCCGCCGGTCTGCCGGAGCGAATCGAAGACCTCGTTGCGGCCGGTGAGGAGCTTCCAGGCGTAGGCCTGGTGCCCGACGTCCCAGACCACCTTGTCGGTGGGCGAATCGAATTCGTAGAGGAGGGCGATGGTCAGCTCGACGACGCCGAGGCTCGCGCCGATGTGCCCGCCGGTGACGGAGCAGGCTTCGATCAGCCGCTCACGGATCTCCTGGGCGAGCTCGGGGAGCTGGTCGCGGCGCAGGCGCTTGAGGTCTGCGGGACTCGCGATGCCGGCAAGCAGGGACATGCCACTCCCGGGCAAGAGGGCTTACGAGCGACGCTGCACAATATAACCGGCGAGGGTCAGCAGAGTGTCGCTGGTGACGCCGCCATTCTCCAGCTCCGTGCGGGCGGCGCGGGCGTGACGGAGCGCTTCCTGACGCGCACCTTCCTGCCCCAGTACGCTGACATAGGTGGCCTTTGCCAGGGTGGCATCCCGGCCGGCGGTCTTCCCCAGCTCCTCCGTGGTGGCGGTGGCGTCGAGAAGATCGTCGGCGATCTGGAAGGCGATCCCGATCTCCCGCCCGTATGCCGTGAGCGTGGTGATCATCGCCTCGTCGTTGCCGGCGGCCAGCGCGCCCAGCGCGCAGGCGGCCTCGATCAGCGCTCCGGTTTTCCGGCGATGGATCTCGACCAGCTCGGCAAGGTCGAGGCTCTGACCTTCGGCTTCCAGATCGAGCCACTGGCCGCCGACCATGCCGCGGATTCCGCTCGCCTCGAGGAGGATGCTGCCCATGCGGCCGAGTCGCGCGGCGTCGAGGCCGAGCTCGGCGGCGCCATCGGCCAGCTCCTCGACCGCGACCGGCACCATGACGAATCCCGCCCGGGTGGCCGTCGGGACGTCGTACTGCACATGCGTGGTGGGCCGGCCGCGCCGCTGCGCGTCGTCGTCCATGCAGGGGAGATCGTCGTGCACCAGTGAATAGGTGTGCACGATCTCGACCGCCGCGGCGATCCCCGCGATCCCCGGAGCGCGACCACCCGCCGCGCGATAACTAGCGAGCACGAGCGCGGGGCGCACCCGTTTCCCGGCGGTGCCGAGGGCGTAGGCAAGCGCCTCCCCGTCGCGGCCGCCGGGGGACCGCCGGAGACGCGCAGCGCGCGTGGCGAGACGGGCGTCGGCGAGATTGCGGGCTTCGGCGAGAAGAGCCTCGGCCGACTCGGGCCTCATCCCTCGAAGTCGGTGACGTGCAGCTGGCCGGCAGCGTCCTCGAGGACTTTCTGCACCCGGGCTTCCGCCTCGGCCAGACGATCGCGCGCGGCGCGGAGGCGGGAGACGCCTTCCTCGAAGAGCTGGAGCGCGCGGTCGAGGTCGGTGTCTTCGGCTTCGAGGCTGCGCACGATCTCCTCCAGGCGGCGGAGGTCGGTGGTCAGGCTCTCTTGCATCGAATCTGGCATTGCTTGTGGGTTCTCCCCCGGGTTAGGGTCCGCGGGACACTCCCGGGCTGGCGTAGGACTCGCCCACCCGTCGCCCGGGTGAATCACCAGGAGCCCAGATGTCACGCCCGAGGCGGAGGCTCAGGGTGACGACCGGCGACTTCCAGCGGGCGCAGGGAGCGGGCTGACGACGGGGGTGCTAGTGAGTACCGCGAACTCGAGCGCCCCCGGAGGCCAGCCCGCCCCGAGCACACGGAAAAACACGCGGCTCCGCCCCCTTCGCTCCCCCTTCGCCGCGCTCAGGGCCGCGGCTCAGGGCGACAGACTTTGGGCGCGCACGTCTCCGTCTCTCACCGTGAGCGTGAACGGCGTGTCGGGCGGCAAGTCGGCCTTCCTTCGCACGACGCGTCCGTCCTCGAGCCGGGCGACGCTGTACCCTCTCCCCAACACCTTGAGCGGGCTCAGGGCCTCGAGCTGGCCCGCATACCGGTCGAGCCGCGACCGGGGCTCTTCCAGGCGCCGGCCCATCGCAACCTGAATGCGATCGCGGCTCCGCGCCAGCCGCGCGGAGACCAGCGCCGTCCGCCGCCTGAGCCCATGGGCCAGACGGGACGCGAGCGACTCCACATGCCGCAGGGTATCCCCGCGATCCGGCAGCGCGAGCTCGACCGCCGCGGAAGGGGTGGCGGCGCGGGCATCGGCGACCAGATCTGTGAGCGACACGTCGGTCTCATGACCCACGGCGGAGATGCTCGGCATCCTCAAGGCGGCGACGGCACGGCAGACTCGCTCGTCATCGAAGGCGCTGAGATCCTCCTTGGAGCCACCTCCACGGCCGATGATGCAGAGGTCCACCCGCTCCAGGCGGTTCACCGCCGCAAGCGCCCGCACCAGCGTCTCGGGAGCTTCTGTCCCCTGCACTTTGGCGGGCACCACCAGAAGCCGAACCGAAGGCCAGCGTCTCCGGGTCACGATGATGATGTCGCGGAGGGCAGCGCCGTCAGCGCTGGTCACCACTGCGATCCGGGTGGGGAACTGCGGAAAGCTCCGCTTTCTCGCGGGGTCGAGCAGGCCGTCCTTTTCCAGAGCCGCCTTGACCCGCTCCCGGGCGAGCTGAGCAAGGCCGATTCCGGAGGTCGGGAGGAGGACAACCACCGACATCCGAAGCTCACCACGCTCTTCCCAGACTGTGGGACTTCCAAGGGCATATACCTCGGTGCCGTCGGCGACGACCGCGCCGACTTTTGATGTGTACGTTTTCCACATGACGCAGCGAACGGCACTGTGAGGATCGCACAAACTGAAGTACCAGTGGCCACTTCCGTACGCTTTGAACGAAGTGACTTCACCCTTGACCCAGACCTGACCGGTGGCGCCTTCGACGCTTCGACGGAGTGTGGCAACGAGCTCGGAGACCGTCAGCGCGGTAGGGACCGGCCCCTTCGCTTCGCTCAGGGTGACACCGTCGCTCTCGCCGCTTGCAGGGTGTTCATCAGCAGCATAGCGATCGTCATCTTCCCCACCCCGCCCGGCACCGGCGTAATCGCGCTTGCCACCTCGGCCACCGGCTCGTAGTCCACGTCACCCACGACCCGGTAGCCCTTGGGGTGGGAGGCATCTGTCACCCGGTTGATCCCGATATCCACCACGACAGCCCCCGGCTTGACCATCTCCCGGGTCACGAACCCCGGTTTTCCGATGGCGACGACCAGGATGTCGGCCTGCCTCGTAATCGAAGGGAGATCGCGCGATCGGGAGTGGCAGATCGTGACTGTGGCGTTGCCGCCGGGGGAGTCCTGAATCAGCAGGCTCGCCATCGGCTTGCCCACGATATTCGAGCGGCCGACAATCACCGCATGGGCTCCCCTGGTCTCGATCCCCGAGCGCACCAGCATCTGCTGCACGCCGAGCGGGGTCGCGGGACGGAAGGCGGTGGGGTCGCCCACGGAGAGCTTCCCCACATTCACCGGGTGGAATCCGTCTACGTCCTTGCGAGGGGAAATACGGTTCAACACCTTCTGCGAATCAATGTGTTTGGGGAGGGGGAGCTGGGTAATGAAGCCGTGGATCGCGGGGTCGGCGTTGAGCCGGTCCACCACCGCCAGGAGCTCCGCCTCGGTGGTCTCGGCGGGAAGCCGCACCGTCTCGGACAGCATGCCCGCTTCATGGCAGGCCCGTCCCTTGCTCTTCACGTAGATCTGGCTCGCGGGATCGTCGCCCACAATCACGACGGCCAGCCCGGGCTTGACGCCCCGCGCGATCAGTGCCTTCACCTCCGCGGCAATCCCGACGCGGATCTCCATGGCGATCGCCGCCCCATCGAGAATGCGCGCCGTCACCGCGCCAGCCCGACCGCGCGAGTTTCCCGGATGACCGTGACCTTGATTTGGCCGGGGTACTGCAGCTCGCTCTCGATTCGCCGCGCGATGGTCTCCGCCAGCTCGAGCGCCTTGTCGTCGCTGATTTTTTCGGGAACCACGATCACCCGGACCTCGCGTCCCGCCTGGATCACGTTGGTCTTCTCGACTCCATCGAATCCGCCCGCGATTTCCTCGAGCTTGGTGAGCCGCTTGACGTACGTCTCGAACGCCTCGCGCCGGGCGCCGGGGCGCGCGCCGCTGATGGCGTCGGCGGCCTGCACCAGCACCGACTCGATGCATTCGTGGGGCACGTCGTCGTGGTGCGCGGCAATGCAGCCGATCACCGCGGCGCTCTCGCGGTACTTCTTCGCCATCTCCACGCCGAGCTCAACGTGAGTGCCCTCGTTGTCGTGGGTGAGGACCTTGCCGACGTCGTGCAGCAATCCGCCCCGCTTGGCGAGGGCGACGTTGAGGCCCAGCTCGGAGGCCATCATCCCCGCGAGCCAGGCCACTTCCTTCGAGTGGTCGTAGATGTTCTGGCCGTAGCTGGTCCGGTAGCGCATCCTCCCGATCAGCTTGATCAGCTCGGGATGCAGTCCGCTGATGCCGGTCTCGTATGCCGCCTGTTCGCCCAGCTCGACCAGCTGCGTCTCGAGATCGGTGCGGATCTTCTTGACGATCTCTTCGATCCGGCCGGGATGGATGCGGCCGTCGATGATGAGCGCCTCGAGCGCGCGCCGTCCCACTTCCCGGCGGATTGGATCGAAGCAGGAGACGACGACGGTGTCGGGAGTGTCGTCGATGATCAGGTCGACGCCGGTGGCCTGCTCGAAGGCGCGGATGTTCCGTCCTTCGCGGCCGATGATGCGGCCCTTCATCTCGTCGCTGGGAAGGGCGACCGCGGAGACGGTGGTCTCGGCGGTGTGTTCGGCGGCCAGACGCTGCACCGCGAGGGCGATGATCTTCTTGGCGTCCTTCTCGGCTTCCTTCTTCGCGAGCTCGCGGATCTCGCGTCCGAGCGCGGCGGCCTGGGAGCGGGCCTCGTCTTCCACTTTCTGCAACAGCTCGCGCCGCGCGTCTTCAGCGGTGAGCCCGGCTACCCGCTCCAGCCTCGCATGCTGCTCCCGGATAAGCTCATCGATCTGTCCCTCGCGGGTCTTGAGCCCAGATTCCTGCCGCTCGAGTCCCTGGACCCTCCCGGTGAGCGACTTCTCCTGCTGGTCGAGCTGTTCGCTCCGGCGGGTAAATCCCTTCTCCCGCTCTTCCGCACGACGCTCGGCGCGGTCGGCCTCTTCCCGGCGGCGGGCGAGCTCCCGCTCTCCCTCTTCACGGAGACGAAGCGCCTCCATCTTCCCCTCGAGCACCGCCGCGGATTTGGCCTGATCGGCGTCTCGGGCGGCGCGGTCGAGTGTGGCGGCAGCCTTCTCGGCCGCGTCCGCCAGCAGCGCGGCGCCGGTGCGCCGCCGGGCCCGAAGGTAGAGGGTGGAACCGATGAGGGTGAGCAGAATTCCGGCTACAAGCCCCCCCAGGATGGGGAGCAGATCGGTCGGGGTCATGATATCTCCGCACGCGGCAAGGCCGCGGTGGGTCAGTCGGCAGGGAGCTAGGCTCCCTTGGCGGCTCCGCCCCGTTTCGCAGCAGGCAACAGGCGCGTCAACCGCTCAGTGAGCCCGGACAAGGTGGCGGATTGCTCCGCATCACCCTGCCGGGCCTGGAACAACTCATCGGTAATCGCGAGGCCGGCCAGGAGCGCAGCCCGGTGGGCATCCACCGAGGGAATCGATCCCCTGATGCGCGTTAGGACGGCGTCGAAATGGGCCGCGACCTCCCGGGTATACTCGGGGGGATGCTCGGAGCTGACCGTCAGCTCGGTTCCCCCCAGCTGAATCTTGACCGAATGGCGGGTGGCGCTCATGCCACACCCTCTGCGTCATGTTCTTCGACAAACCGCAGCCGGCTCTTCAGCTGCTCGATGTGCTCCCGGGCCGCGGCGATGCGCTGCTGCAGCATTTTGATTTCTCCCTCGAGGAGTCCGATCCGCTGCCGGGCCTGCAGGAGCTCGGGACCGCCGTGGCTCTTTCCCTTGCCCTGGGGCAGATCCTGCTCCGCCTTGAGAGAGCGCTCGCGCCAGGTCCCGAGCTCCTTTTCGAGCGCCTCGAGGAGACGCTCCAGGTCGGCGAGCGCGGGGAGATCAGGACGTGCGTAGGGTGATGTCAAGCGACTGCCCCAGCTGGGTGATGATCCGTTGCATGACCGCCTCCACATCGGAATCGCGCAGCGTGCGATCCCGGCTCCGAAAAATGAGCCGCAACGTCACGCCCCGCCGTCCGGAGGGCACCTTGTCTCCCCGGTACTCGTCGATCACTCCGATCGACTCGAGCAGACCGCCGGCCCCGTTGCGCACCGCATCCACGACGGTCCCGATCGTCACGGCGGCGGGAACGACGAGCGCGAGATCCCTGGTGACAGCGGGCGTGACAGGGAGCGGACAATACGGGCGAACCGGTCGCGGCGCGGGATCCACTTCGACCTCCAGGCCGAAGAGCTCCGCCGCCCAGGGCGGCGCGTCGGCGCTGATCGGTCCCGCGCGTCCGACCTCCCGTCCATCGGGAAGCCGGGCAATCCAGCCCACTCCATCAACTTGCACCGAGGCCCCGGGAATCGCCAGAGAGGCGGTGCGCTCGAAGAGGCCTTTCAGGTCCCAGAGATCGGAGTCCTGGGGATGGCCCCCGTCGGTCCAGTGCGAAGGCGCGCGGACGCCCGTCACGACGACCGCAGCAGACGTGCGCTCCACGGGAGCCGCACCGCCGGCTTGCGCCCCGAAGACGGTACCGACCTCGAAGAGCCGGACGTCCCGGACCTGGGCGGTCCAATTGGATTCTACCTGGCGCACCAGCCCCGGAAGAAGACGGCTCCGGAGGAAGCCGTGATCGGCCGAGAGGGGATTGAGCACCGGCACCGCCTCGGGCGAATCCTGCGGCCCGAGGGACACGAGAATTGCCTCGTAGAGACCTTCGGCCACGAGCTGGTGACGGAGCCGGCCGAGGGCGATTTCCATCGGGGCATCAAGCTGCGCGCCGGCTCGGAAGGGCCGCAGTTCATCGGGGAAGTTCGCGAACCCGTAGATGCGGGCGACCTCTTCGACCAAGTCGATTTCTTCCACGAGATCGGGTCGCCATCCCGGCACTTCGACGCCGAGACGGTTCTCCGCCGGCTTGGCGACGACGGTGCACCCGATCGCGACCAGACACTGCTCCAGCACGTGCACCGGGAGCTCCACTCCCAGCACCTGCGCGACCCGAGCGGTGCGAAGAAAAATCCGGGATGGATTCGCCGGCTCGGGCCAGCAATCGGCGGGCTCTCCGTCGAGCTTCCCGCCGGCCACCGCCAGCAGCACCGCCAGACCGCGTCGCAGCGCGTCGGGCACGCCCCAGAGATCGGTCCCCCGCTCGAAGCGCTGGCTCGCTTCGGTGGACAGGCCGGCGGCTTTCCGCGCCCGGCGCACGTCCTTCGGAGCGAACCAGGCGCACTCGAGGAAAATGTCGGTGGTGTCCGTGGAGACTTCGGAGCCCTGCCCCCCCATCACGCCGGCAATGCCAACCGGACCCCCGGCATCGGCGATCACGGTGGTGTCGCGCGAGAGCGCGCGCACCACGCCGTCCAGGGTGGTGAGCTTCTCACCGGAGCGCGCCAGGCGGGCGGTGATCGCGGGACCCGCGAGCTTCGCGAGATCGTAGGCGTGCTGGGGCTGCCCGAGCTCGAGCATCACGTAATTGGTGGCATCCACCACGTTGTTGATGCTGCGCTGGCCGACAGAGTCGAGCCTCCGGCGGAGCCACTCGGGCGACGGGCCCATCGTCACACCGCGAATGACGGCGCCGGTAAATCGGCGGCACGCCGAGCCGGGCTCGATGGTGATGGTGACGCCCGCCGTGATCACGGACGGCTGGACGGCTGGACGGCTCGACAGCTGGAGTTCGGGCGCCCCGGGAATATCCGGCAACCGGAAGGTCGTTTTGTAGGCCGCCGCGAGCTCGCGGGCCAGTCCCTTGTGCCCCAGGAGATCGGGCCGCACCGGGGAGATGTCGAGCACGAGGCGATCATCGTCGAGCGAAATCGCCGAGAGAAATGGCGTCCCCGGCGCCGCGTCGGTGGTGAGCGTCATGATCCCGTCGTGATCGCTGCCGAGACCCAGCTCCTTCGGCGAGCACAGCATCCCCTCCGACGGCTCGCCGCGGATCGTTCGCTTCTCGATCTTGAGTCCGCCCGGGAGCGTCGACCCGACCCGGACGAAAGGATATTTGCGGCCCGCCTCCACATTGGGGGCCCCGCAGACGACGTTGCGTCGCTCGGGCGTGCCGTCATCCACCGTACACAGGCGGAGGCGGTCCGCGTCGGGGTGGGGGCGGACCGATTCCACCTGCGCGACCACGATCTCCCTGAGGTCGGTGTGCAGCGCCTCGATCGCGTCGGCGGGCGCGCCCAAAAGCGCCAGTTTCTCGGCCAGATCCCTGGCGTCGAGCGGCCGCCGCAGAAACGCCTCGAGCCAGCGACGGGAGGCCTTCATCCCTCGGCCTGCCCCGCGAGCTGGCGCAGGACCCGCATATCGGCGTTGCTGAGGAGGCGAAGATCGGGCACATCATAGCGCTGCAGCGCGGTGCGTCCGGGCCCCAGACCGAACGCCCACCCGGTGTACTTCTCCGCGTCCACCCCGCAATTCGTGAGCACGGCGGGATGCACCATCCCGCAACCGAGCAGCTCCATCCACCCGGTCTGCTTGCAGACCGGGCACCCGCTGCCGTGGCAGAGCTGGCACTCGACGTCGAGCTCAGCCGAGGGCTCGGTGAACGGGAAGTAGGACGGCCGGAAGCGCACCTTCGTCGTGGGCGAAAAGAAGCGCCGGGCGAAGTTGGTGAGGGTCGCCTTGAGATCCACGAACCCGATGCCTGCATCCACCGCGAGGCCCTCGATCTGGAGAAAGGCCGGCGTATGGGAGGCGTCGGCGGTGTCATTCCGGTAGCACATCCCGGGAATCACCACGCGATAGGGCGGCGGTCCGGCCTGCATGACCCGGATCTGCACCGGGGAGGTATGGGTGCGCAGCAACACCTTCTCGCCGGGACCGTGGCTGAGATACAGGGTGTCGTGCATGTCCATGGCCGGGTGGTCGGCGTGAAAATTCAGCGCGCCGAAGTTGTACCACTCGGTCTCCGCCTCGGGGCCGACGGCGACCACAAAGCCCAGCTCGCGGAAGATGCCGACGATCTCGTCCACGACCCGGGTGACGGGATGCAGGGCGCCGATCCAGCGGCCGCGGCCGGGCATGGTGAGGTCCTGGATGCTGGATGCTGGATGCTGGGTGGCCAGCTCCGCTTCCCGGGCGGCGAGGGCCGCCTCGAACGCCTGCTTGACCCGATTCACTTCGGCGCCGAACCGCTTGCGCTCCTCGATCGGGAGGATCGCGAGCGTCTTCATGACGGCCGTCAGCGCCCCCTGCTTCCGGCCGAGCAGGGCGATGCGCTCCGCCGCGAGTCCGGGCGCGTCGAGCGCGGCCACGGCGTCCAACCGCGGAATCAGCGAGTCGAGTTCCTTGTAGCCGGTCTCTTCCATGGGTGGTTTCTCCCCCGCGGCTAGGATGGGACTCACCTACGGGGCCTGCGGTGCAACGGAACTCCGTTCGTCACGCGGAGCCCTCACCCACCGACGTCCCCAGTGGCGAGTCCCATCCGTCGCGCGGGTGATTGTCGAGGGCCCCCGAATCCAGGGCGGACACGGGGGCCACAGACAGCCGGACCGATAGCTGATGGCTGCTCGCCGCCGCCTACGCCGCCGCCTTCGCCATCTCCGCGATCCGCGCAAACGCGTCCGCATCGTGCACCGCGAGGTCCGCGAGGACTTTGCGGTTGATCTCGACGCCGGCCTTCTTGAGCCCTGCCATCAGGCGGCTGTAGCTCAGATCGTGGATCCGGGCCGCGGCGTTGATCCGGGTGATCCACAGCGTGCGGAAGTCACCCTTCTTCTTGCGGCGGTCGCGGTAGGCGTACGCCATGCCGCGCTCGACGTTTTCCTTGGCCGCCTTGTACAGCTTGCTGCGGGCCTGGAAGCCGCCCTTGGCGGCCTCCATGATCTTCTTCTTCCGCGCGTGATGCGCGACACCATTCTTTACGCGAGGCATGGGACCGTCCTCCTAGGCCTGGAGCAGGCGGTTGACGCGCCGGAAATCGGCGGAGCTCACCAGCGCGGGCTTACCGAGCTGATTCTTCCGCTTGCGGGTCTTCTTGGTCAGGATGTGCCGCTTGTTGGCCTGGCCCCGCTTGATCTTGCCGGTGCCCGTCACGGTGAACCGCTTCATTGCGGCGCGCTTGGTTTTCATTTTCGGCATTGCAATCTCCTCCAGCGAGCGGCCCTCACTTGGGCGCGATCACCATGGTCATGTTGCGCCCTTCGAGCCGGGCGTCGAATTCAATCTTTCCGATGTCGGCGAGGGCAAGTGCCACGCGGTCGAGCACCGCCTTGCCGAGATCGATCCGGGCCATCTGGCGGCCGCGGAACATCATTGTCACCTTCACCTTGTCGCCGCCCTGCAGAAACTCGCGCATGTGGCGGGTCTTGAAGTCGAAGTCATGGTCGTCGATGCCGGGGCGAAACTTCACCTCCTTGATATCGATGACATGCTGCTTCTTCTTGGCCGCGCGCGCCGCCTTGGCTTCCTCAAACTTGTACTTGCCGTAGTCCATGATTTTGACCACGGGGGGGCGGGCGGTCGGCGCCACTTCCACCAGGTCGAGGCCCCGTTCTTCGGCGGCGGCGATGGCCTCTTCGATCGTCAGTACTCCCAGCTGTTCGCCGGAATCCGAGATGACTCGTACCGGGCTGATCCGGATCATCCGGTTGACCCGGGTCCGGCGTTCGCGCTCGTTTGTGCTCAGTGGGCACCCTCCAGTATTGGAGAACAAAAAAAACACCCCAGGGCGCGGGGTGTTCCGGAGCGCTCCCCGGCCGGCTGAGCGGCTCGCGGGAGCGATTCAGGAACCCGATCGCCCATGCTTCCGGCTCAGGGTGGGGGGCGGTTGGGCCCCCGCTTGGAGCGGAGAATCCTAGTGGGTTGACGGTGAGCGGTCAACGGCGGTGAGCGGTGAGCGGGAAGCGCAGTCAAGTCCCTGCAGCCGGTCCTTTTAGCCCACAGATTTCGCAGATTTCTCAGAAGAGGCTTTTTAAAATCTGAGTCATCTGTGTCATCTGTGGGCAACAAGTTCTGGAGCACCGGTCCCGCCCCTGGATGCCGTTCAGCGTGACAATCGCGCAACCGCCTCGAACAACTGGGCGAAATCCTCGACCACGAACAGGATCGGCTGCAGCTCATCAATTCGGAACGACTGCTCGAGAACGGCGTCCAGGCTGAACGGGCGCCGTTGGCACTTCGGGCCCAGGGCGTTGGCGGCGTCTGCGTGGGAGGAGATCAGGCCACTCCCGTAGACCTTCACTTCCCCGCCCTCCCGGATGAGCCCGAACTCTACCGTGAACCAGAAGAGCCGGGCCATGCGCTCGGTCTCTTCGGGTGTGGCGGCGCTCACGGCGAGGGCGCCGAAGCGCTGCAGGAAATCGGCAAAGACCGGATCGGCGTGGAGCGGCACGTGCCCGAAGACATCGTGAAAGATGTCGGGCTCCGGCACGTAGTCGAGCCGGTCCGCCGGGCGGATGGTGACGGTCGTCGGGAACATCCTGCGCGCCAGGCACTGAAAGAACTCGCCCGCCGGGAGAAACCCCCCGACCGGCACCGCCGACCACCCGGTCCGAGCGATCAGGCGGCGGTTCAGCGTCGCCAGGACCGGGATCACGGCTTCATCCAGCCCGATCGTCTGTGCCCCCTCCAGGAAGACCCGGCTGGCAGTGTCCCGCAAGGAGGGCATCCGCCGGGAATAGAGCGCCGCCCAGACCTTGTGTTGCTCGGCGGAGTAGGCGTCCCACTCCTGTCGGATGAACAGGGCGACGAGCGATTCCGGCATGGCGGCCTCCTGCAGGAGAAAAAAGAAAAGCGGCCCGTGGATTTCACGGGCCGCTCGGAGCGTCGGGTATTCGGTGCGAGTGCTACGCGATCGAATGCCTCCGGCTACGGCCCGTGGGTCGGGTCGCGTAATACATGCAGCTCAAATAGCTGGCCGCGGCGATCGTGATGCTCATGGCAAGAACAGTATCCGTCACGTCCGCCCCAGCGCAAGTTGCCGGCACTTTTCCCGCCCGTGGGGCGCGTTCGCCGGGTCACCGGGTGACGAGCGTGCCCTGCATGGTCGGGTGCAGCGTGCAGATGTAGCGGAGCTCGCCCGGTTGGCGCGAAACGATGAGCCCGCGCTTTCCCTGGGCGAGGACCCCCGTGTCCCACTCCGGCGTAGCCGTCGCGGTATGCGGGACGATGTCCTGGTTGACCCAGACCACCGTGTCGCCCCGCGCCACCTCGAGCACCGCGGGGTGGAAGGCCATGCCGCGGATCGTAACCACGTGGCGCCGGGGTGCGACCGCCTCCCCGGACACCACGACAGCGGTGCCGAGGAGCGCGGTCGTCCAGCCCCACCAAGTCACCGCGCGGCCCCCAGGGAGCTCCGGAGCGCCTTGGCGTGGGCGAGATGCGCCGCGATGGTCGGCCGCACGTCTGCCAGGAGCTTCTTGAGCTCGGCGTTCTCGGTGGTCGGGATCAGGAGGCCGTCGATCGTGTCGAGCACCGCCTGGTGGTAGTCGACCTCCCGGTCCATATAGGCCCGGTCAAAGGCCACACCGCCCAGCTTTTCGAGGGAAGCACGCGCTGCGGCGGCGCCGGCCAGGAGCGACTGGCTCACCGCATTGTCCTTGGGGGTGACGCCGAGCCGCCCCGCGAGCGCGCCCGCCTGGGCGTTGACCGCCGTATGGTCGGTGATCATGGTGTTGGCAAACGCCCTGACCTCCCCCTTGCTGGCCCGCGACTGGGCGACCCAGGCAAGTTGGACATCGATGCTGTTGGCGATCACGGCGACATGGGCGACTTCCGCATCGGAGAGGTCGGGCGGGCCGGCCTGGGCTGAGAGCTCGGTGGAGGCGGCGAAAAGGAGAAGGAGCAGAATAAGGCTACCGGGCACAAAGTGTTTCACGGGGATCTCCTAAAATGGATGAGCCTCTGGGTCGTGAGTACGCTGGCCCGAACAACCTACGGCAATAGCCACATTATGTCAATAGATTTATGTGATTAATGGACAACTCAAGTTGTTTCTTATATCTTGAGGTGTCCCCCCGGAAGGATTCCCATGACCAACTGGCTGACTCGTCTGCTCGGCGAAACCCAAGTCAAGATGTTGATGCTGCTCCGACGTTCCCGGCAGACCATCACCGGGCTCGCCGAGCACGTGGAGCTGACCGACAACGCGGTCCGGACCCACGTGGCGGCGCTGGACCGAGACGGTATGATCGAGCAGGTGGGCACCCGGCGGGAAGCGAGGGGTAAGCCCGCCCGGGTCTATGCGCTCACCCGGGAGGGGGAGGAGCTCTTCCCCAAGGCCTACGCCCTGGTCCTGGCCGGGCTGGTAGAGGAAATCTCCCGGGCCGAAGGCCGGGAGCGGGCCATCAAGCTGCTCCGGGCGGTGGGGGAGCGGGTGGCAGAACGGGTGGAGCCATCCAGGGACCCCAAGGCCCGGGTTAAGGCCGCAGCGGCGATCCTGCGAAGCCTCGGGGGCGATGTCGAGGTCCAGCGCACCGACCACGGGTGGCTGCTCCAGGGCTACGGTTGCCCTCTCTCGGCGGTAACCGCCAAGCACCCTGAGGTCTGCTCCGTCGCCAAGGCGCTGGTGGAGGAGATCACCGGCCAGAAGGTGACCGAGTGCTGCGACCGGAGCGATCGCCCCCGCTGCGCTTTCCAGGTGTCCGGAGCGCCTCCCGAAGCGGCCTGACCCCGCCGCCGGCCGATTGGCCGCTATTATCCGGGCACCCCAGGCACCAGGAGGTAGCCAGTGCACCGGAAATGGGCGTTCCTCGCACTCGTGTTTCTGGCCGGCGCTGCCGGCTGCGCCACTCTTCAGCAAATCGCCGCGCTTCGGCAGGTTGATTTTTCCCTGGCCGGCACCCGCAATGCCCGTCTGGCCGGCGTGGACCTGAGCCGGATCCGCTCCTATCGCGATCTCAGCGCCGTGGACATCGGGCGGATCGGGTTCGCGATCGCCCGCAAGGACCTTCCGCTCGAATTCCAGCTCGCCGTGCGCGGGGAAAACCCCGCCGACAATAATGTGACCGCCACGATGGTGAGGCTGGCCTGGTCGCTCTTCCTGAACGACAAGGAAACCGTCTCGGGCACGCTCGACACCACGCTCGCCTTCCCCCCCGGTCAACCGACAACCTTTCCGATGCGGATGCGGCTCAACCTCTATCAATTCTTCGACGGGCCGGCGGAGAGCATGGTGGACCTCGCGGCCTCGCTGGCGGGACTCTCCAGCGATCCGACCAGGATTTCGCTGCGCGGCGTGCCCACCATCGATACGCCGCTCGGACGGATCAGCTACCCGTCGCCCATCACCATCGTCTCCAGGACTGTCGGGGGGCCTCCATGAGCGGGCCTCCTTCCCGGCGCGACTTCCTCGGTGCGCTCGCCGGCGCGTCGTCCGCGTACGCCGCACTTCCCCTGCTCCGGACGGTCGAGATGCAAGACGGTGAATCCGCGTGGCTCGCGCTCAAGGCCGAGTTTCTCTTCGGCGAGCGCCTGATTCCGATGAACGCGGCCAACATGTGTCCCCCGCCCCGCGCAGTCATCGCCGCGGTCGAAGCCGCCAATCGCTCGGTGGACGCCGACGTCTCGTTCCACAACCGCGCCCGCTACAACACGCTTCGGGAAACAGTGCGCGCCGCGGTGGCCCGCTTTCTCGATGGTAACGCGGACGAATTCGCCATTATCCGGAACGCCTCGGAGGGCAACAACATCGTCGTCGCCGGGCTGGCGCTCCGACCGGACGACGAGGTGCTGATCACCGACCAGAATCACGCCAGCAACGGGCTCGCCTGGGAGGTGCAGGCGGCCCGTCGCGGATTCACGGTGCGCCGGGTGACGCTGCCGAGCGCTCCGGCGAGTGGAGCGGACCTGCTGGAAGCGGTGACGCGCGGCCTGACCCCGCGCACCCGGGTGCTGGCCTTTTCCGACGTCTCCAATTCGAGCGGGATGCGGATCCCCGCCGCCGAGCTCTGCCGGCTGGGCCGGGAGCGCGGGATCCACGTTCACATAGACGGCGCCCAGACTATGGGCGCGATGCGCCTCTCGATGCGGGAGCTGGGCGCCGGCTCCTACACTGCCAGCACCCAGAAGTGGCTGATGGGTCCGCGCGAGGGTGGCGTCCTGTATGTGCGGCGGGATCTCATTCCCACCGTGCAGCCCTGGGTGATCAGCCGGGGCTTCAGCGACCCCGCGGATCCCGGACCTGCCAGCGCGAAGAAGCTCGACATGCTCGGCCAGCGCAACGAGGGGGTGATGGCGGGGTTCGGCGCGGCGATCGCGTTCGTGGAGCGGATCGGGATCGAGAAGATCCAGGCGCGGGTAGAGTCGCTCGCGGCGCGTCTCACCGCCGGGCTCCGGGAGATTCCGGGTTACCGGCTGGTGACGCCTGCCGCGCCCGGATGCTCGCTCGGCGTGGTGGTGGGTCGATTCGAGGGGCTGGACCATCAGAAGCTCCACGACCGGCTCTATCACGGGCACGGCGTGGCGAGCGCGCCGACCGGCGGACTCCGGCTCTGCCCTCACGTGTACAACACACTCGCCGACGTGGACCGAGCCGTCCGTGCCGTGGCCGCTGCAAGGGGCGAGGTCTAGCCGGGCCTCACCGCGCGTGAAAGAGCCATGACGCCGGTACCTCGCGCGCCGCCGCCTCGCCTTCCTGCACCAGGAGCGCAAGCTCCGCCCCGCCGCCAGCCTGAAAATACCTGACCTCGATGGGGTGATACCCCGCACCGAGCGCGATCATGCCGCGCTTGTCCTCGGTGCCGTGCGGTCCGTCGTGGTCGATCACGATCTTCTCACCGATCGAGAGCCGGCTCCCGTCGTCGGAGCGAAGCACGAAGGTGTACAGGCCGTCGCCGGGCACCTTGATGAATCCTCGAAAGCCGCGGGCGTAGCGCTCCAGCCGCTCGTCGCCCTGGCGGGTCACGGTAGCCGCCACCTGTTCGCGCAGCACCCGCAGGGTATCCATCGCCGAGACGCTTCGGAGCGACGCCTCGCTGTAGGTGGCGCGGAGCCCCGGAGCGAGCCCACCCTCGGCCATCGGCTCGGGCGTCCGCAGCGTCGTCCGCGCGTAGGTCGCGGCGCGGGGCGCGCTGACTCGCCCGTCGCCGAGGAACACCCGTGCGGTGACCCGGGTGCCGGTTGAGGGCACCGGCAAGGCGAGCGGCCCCTCGTACATCAGACTCGATGGCGTCGGATCGGAGCCGTCGGTGGTGTACCGGATGATGGTACCACCGAGCAGGGTGCGGAGCCGCACCGTCACGCTGTCGTTCAGGGTCAGCTGGTCCGCATCGAGTCCCTCGACGTGCGGAATCCGGTACGCGACCCGGAGCCGGTCGAGTGCGCGGAGTTGGGCCGGGAGCCGGGTCACGAAGCTGTCCCAATTCCTCGCATCGCGCGGAGACCAGGCCACCTCGGCGAGCGCCAGCGCCCGCGGGTACACCATGTATTCGACCGACTGCGGGGTCTTCAGGTATTCGGTCCAGACGTTGCCCTGCACCCCGATGACGTGCCGGGCGGTTGACGCCGGGATGGTATCGGGCACCGGCTCGAAGGCATAGACCAGATCGAGCGGCAGCAGCCCGCCGATGGCCAGCGGCTCGAAACGCGCGTCGCCCTGGTAGTAGTCCAAGTAGGCGTGCGAGGTCGGGCTCATGATCACGTCGTGGCCCTGCCGGGCCGCGGAGATCCCGCCGCCCATGCCGCGCCACGACATCACTATCGCCCGGGGGGCCAGGCCGCCCTCCAGAATCTCGTCCCAGCCGATCAGCCGCCGTCCCTTCGCGTTGAGCATCCGTTCCACCCGGCGGATGAAGTAGCTCTGCAGCTCGTCCTCGTTCTTGAGGCGTTTTCGTTTGATCACCGACTGGGCGAGCGGACTCGCCTTCCAGCGGGCCTTGGGCGCCTCGTCGCCGCCGATGTGCACGTAGGGGCCGGGAAAGAGCTTCACCACTTCGGAGAGTACGTTGTCCACGAAGCGGAAGGTTCGCTCGGAGGGGCAGAAAATGTCCTCGTCCACACCCCAGGTGGTCGAAACTTCGAAGGGCCCGGGGGTGCAGGCCAGCCAGGGATAGGCGGCGATCGCGGCCTGCGAGTGCCCCGGCATTTCGATCTCGGGGACGACGGTGACGTAGCGCTCCCGGGCGTACGCCACGACTTCGCGGATCTCTGCCTGAGTGTAGAAGCCGCAGTGCGGGGTCTTGTCGCCGATATAGGGAGAGAAGTTCCTCT
The DNA here is from genome assembly GCA_964439025.1 of uncultured Gemmatimonas sp. Classification (GTDB taxonomy): domain Bacteria; phylum Gemmatimonadota; class Gemmatimonadetes; order Gemmatimonadales; family GWC2-71-9; genus JABFSM01. The sequence continues at coordinate 32,991 of CAYTMW010000016.1, forward strand.
CGAGGATGGTCTCTTTGCGGCACGCTCCCACCGAGGTCAGCCGGGGATAGCCTGCAATGGCGATGCGCCAGCCCTGGTCCTCGGTCAGGTGCCAGTGGAAAGTGTTGAGCTTGAAGCGCGACATCAGGTCGATGTAGCGCTTGACGAACGTCACGTCGAAGAAGTGCCGGCCGACGTCGAGGTGCAGGCCACGCCAGGCAAAGCGCGGTGCATCCGCGATCGTCACGACGGGGAGCGAGCCGTCGGCGGCGGCGAGCTGGCGGAGGGTCTGGAGTCCGTAGAAGAGGCCGGCCGGCCTCGGCGCTTCGAGGTGAATGCGCTCCGGAGTGATCTCGAGCCGGTACGACTCGGCGCGGGCATCGCTCGAGTTTGTGAGGCGGAGGACGACGGTGGCGTTGGGTGCGGCGGCGGTGCGCACGCCCGGGCCGCGGCTTTCGGTCAGGATCAGGGCGGCGAGGCGTCTCAGGCGCTGGAGCTCGGCCGTGTGGCCGGGTACAATGGCGACGACAATCGCGCCCGCGGGAGCAACGCTCCCCGTGCGGCGGGTAACCTCGGCGGGGTACGGCACCAGGGGGAGATCGTCGGAGCGGGCCTGGGCATTCGCGGAGGCGGCGGCGACCGGGAGGAGCAGGAGGAGAATGCGCATCCGCGCAATATGCACGGTCCTCTTGCCCATCCCCACTAACACCGGAAATATCGCGAGCCTCGCCGTCGCACGGAGTCGTGTCGCCGCCCCGCGCATCGCCGCGCAGGCCGGGTAGGTGCCGACTGTCGACAACACTGCGGCCCGCGAGTGGTTCCAGGACGCGAAGTTCGGGATGTTCGTTCACTGGGGGATCTACAGCGTCCTCCAGGGTGACGCTCAGCTCGCCGCCGCACGGTTCGGGTGAGGTGGATCAGGTGGTGGTGCTGCGGCTGTCGCGGTAACGGGGGCGCACGGGTGCAGGCCCCGTGTGCGGCGGCGGGTAGCGAGCAAGAGCCTGTGCGAGGTTATCTGGCTTATACCGCGTCTCGCCGCGGTAATATCCACCGGAATATTGCGGCCGACTGCGCCCAACTCAAGCGGCTGCGTCGACTTGGTCGAATCTGGCTTCGCGTGGAGATTTGGAGATATGCCGCAGCCCATTGCTGTGGTTTTGGGGAAGCGATAGAGTCGGTGTCGGCTTAAGTAAAGGTTATGCCGCTTCGCGTTGAGCCCGTGTTGCACGCCGCCTTCCGCTTCATACTACTCAGTATTACATTAGAACATGGCCGCAGAACGGGCCGAGCTGGAATTCGTCTACACGCCGCTCTTCGATGCGAGCAGCAAAGGGCTGCTCGATGACGAGGCCATGCGGCACGTTGAGATGACGTTGCTACAAGATCCCCGCGAAGGCGACGTGGTCGCGGGAACCGGTGGACTCCGGAAGCTCCGCGCGGCCTTGCCGGGTCGCGGCAAACGCGGGGGTGCCAGGATCATCTATTTCGCCGTGCTCGTGCGAAACCGGGTGTACTTTCTGTTGGCTTATGCGAAGAACCAACGGGTAGACCTCACTCCGGCTGAGAAACGAGAGCTTCGGGCGCTCGCCCGGTCCTTGGAACAGGAGGCCTAATGGCACACAAGCCGAAGGCGCGATTGGGGGGCCTCTTGGTGGAGAGCATGCGCCAAGCCGTGGCCATCAAGGAGGGTCGCCTGCGGCCCGCCCGCCGGCACCGGCTCACCTTGCGGGACACCCGTGTCAGCGCGCCACCCCGGTACGGTTCCTCGCGTATCCGTCGTCTGAGGGAGCGGCTGGGTCTCTCTCAGCCCGTGTTCGCACGGGCGCTCAATGTCAGCGTTGCGACGGTTCGTGGTTGGGAGCAGGGTGCGCGCGTTCCTGACGGCCCCTCGCGGCGGCTCTTGGAGGTAGTCGAGCGGCACCCGGGGACAGTACTGGTGGCCGTATCATCCTCTCGGCCGCGATCCCGCTCCAGAGCAGCGGCATAACCCGCCCTTGAAGCTGACGGCCGCGGGCTGGCTTCGCCGGCGCCGCGGCCGCAGCTTAAGGCTCATTGTTACCTGCGCATGCTGGGATTGGTGCCGCCTTCGAGCTGAGAGCTGAGCCATGGGACAAGACGAGCCGCTCGTGGCCTCGAATGCGTTTGGCGGGGCGATTCCGATTTTCCGCGTGGAAAGCCTCGAGGCCTGCATTGACTACTACATCAAGGTGCTCGGATTCACGTTGCATTGGCGTGAGGCGAGCATCATGGCCGCCGTCTCCCGCAATCGCTGCGAGATTTTCCCGTGCGAAGGGCACCAGGGCCACACCGGCACGTGGGCATGGATCGGCGTCACCGACGCGGAGTCGCTCTGTGCTGAGTTCCGGCAGAGAGGGGCCCGGGTGCGGCATCCGCCGACCAACTATCCCTGGGCGTACGAGATGCAGGTCGAGGATCCCGAGGGCAACGTGCTCCGGTTCGGCTCGGACCCGAAGCCCGATGAGCCATTCGGACCATGGCTCGACATGCGGGGCGCCACCTGGGTGCACTCGCCCGGCGGCGGGTGGATGCGCGCTGAGCCTCGCGCATGATCCAGCCCGAAGCGCTCCGATCCGACGAGTACCAGCCGTGGTCGCGTGGCCGGGGCACCGACGTCTGGGCGATGCTCCGCGCCGCCGTGGATGGTGACCTGGCTACGATCGAGGCGCTGGTTGCCAGGGATCCGAACCTGCTCGACTGCGAATTCGAGTACTACCGGCCGCTGCATTTCGCGGTGCGTGAGAATCGTCGTGATGTCGTCCGGTTCCTGCTGGAGCAGGGCGCGGATCCGATGTGCGGCGGCCTCGGCTTTCGCCCGGTCTACAAGCCCGGCGGCCCCCGCAGCCACCAATGGCTGTTTGACGTGGCGCGTGAGCGTGGCTACGCCGAGGTACTCGCGCTGTTGGAGGCGAAGGTCGCGGAGAAGCACAAAATCGTGCCCGAAGGGGAATCGCTGACGGCCATGATCCGCGGCCGCGATTTCGACCAGGTTCGCGCCACGCTCGACGCGAGGCCTGATCTCATCGACGCCGCGGATGCCTTCGGCAGCCAGCCGCTCCACTGGGCGGTGATGACCAGGCAGATGCCCCTGATCGACCTGCTGCTCCAGCGCGGCGCCGACATCGACGCCATGCGTCCCGATGGAGCGCGCCCGCTCGATCTCACCAACGGCGACTATTGGTATCGCGGCTGGCAGGATGTCCCGCGGGAGGCGCTCCGGCGGCACGAGGTCCTCATCGGCTACCTGTTGGCGCGCGGCGCAGACTACGACATCAGCACCGCGGCGCAGCTCGGCGACCTCGAGCGGGTGCGCACGATGCTGGACGAGAATCCGGCGCTCGTCAACACGGTTCCGCCGAGCACAGGCTACTACAATGGGGCGCCGCTTCGGTGCGCGGCCGGAGGCGGACACCTGGATGTGGTGAGACTGCTCCTGGATCATGGCGCTGACCCCAACCTGCCGGAGCCGGTCGCCCCGCATGGCGGCGCGTTGCACGAGGCCATTGGCGGCAAGCACTGGGAGATCGTCAAGCTGCTCCTCGAGCACGGCGCCAACCCCAACGCCATGGTCGAATCCTCCGGCAATTGCGTGTGGAGGGCGAGAGGCGCACCTCCGGAGATCCTGGACCTACTGGCTTCACACGGCGGCGTCCTGGGCCTGGAACTGGCGTGCTACGAGGGCGACGTCGCCTACATCGAGGGAATGCTTCAGGCGAATCCGGCCCTTCCGATTCATCGGTACCTGGGCACCGATCGAGAAGAGCTCGTGGCCCTGGCTTTGCGCTACCAGCCGGCCGTTCTCACGAAGATGGTCTTCGGTGGCGCACAAACACCTGAGTACGCGCGCTGGCTGATGGAGCACGGCATGGATCCGAACCGAGGGAACTGGCTCGGGATGACGCCGCTGCACCGCTTCGCGCTCAACGGAAATCGGGAGATGGCCTCCCTTTGCCTCGAGTTCGGCGCCCGGATCGATCCTATCGATGACGAATTCTCCTCCACGCCGCTCTGCTGGGCCGCGCGGGCCGGTCAGAAGGAAATGGTCGAGTGGCTGCTCGCGCGCAGTGCGAACCCCGCGCTGCCTTACGACAAGCCATGGGCCCGGCCCGCCGAATGGGCCAAGCGGCGGGGGCACGACGAGATCGCGGCGCTGCTCAGCGCGTCGAGCTGATACCGCCGGGGTCTTCTTCACAAGGAGTCGACGCGGGGCCGGCGGCATCCAACAGGTCCGCGATCTGATCCAGCCCGCGCTGGCGGGCGCGATCCGCCGCCGTCTCCCCTTCCTTGTTTCTCAGCGATGGATCGGCTCCATGCGCCAGCAACAGACGGGCAATTTCCGTCGCGCGATCGTCATCGTCAGGCAGCCACATCAGCGGGGTGTGCCCACCACTCACGATCCTCGCAAGCCCGGGCTCGGCACTCAACAGTTCCTGTAGGCGCTCGACCGCTCCAATCCAGGTCAGCTCGAAGACATCCCGACTGACGCGGCTCAGGAGCTCGATCGTGCCCTGCTTCTTGCCGTAGACCGCCCAGCCAAGCGGCGTGTTGCCGTGGTTGGCGTCCCGGGGATCGACCTCCGCGCCGCGCTCGATGAGGAGTGCCACCACGCCGGGCGCGTCGGCATGCGCGGCCTCGTGCAGCGCGCGTGTCCTGCTGGAATCCTCGACATCGACCGACATGCCGAGGCCGAGCAGGAAGGCCACGACGTCGGCGCGGTCGCGTTTGGCAGCGGCGAACATCGCCACCGGCGAGCGCAGGTACTCCGGGTGCTCTGCCAGGAGCACAAGCGCTCGCGTGCGGTCGAGCCGGAGCGCTGCCGCCGCGAAGGCTTCCACCCCCTCCAGGACCACCGCGCTCCTGGTCGCCCCGTTACGCGCCAGCAACTCGGCCATCTCCAACTGGTCCAGGCGCACCGCTTCTTCGTAGAGAGTTCCCTTTGGATTGAATGTCAGATTGGAGGACTTCGGAACATTCGGACTTGCGCCATGCGCCAGGATCCATTCGGCGAGCGAAAGATCGTTCTTCCGCACGGCGATTCCGAGCAGGTAGTACGCACCGGGACCGTAACCGCCCATGTCCAGCATCGCCCAGTTCGGATCATCCCAGTCGATTTGCCTGCCCAGCCTGACCGCCTGGGCATACATCAGCTTCAGAAACCAGAGGATGTCGCCGCGAAAGTGCGTGTTATAGAGGGTCTGGTTGTCGTACGGCTCGGCACCACGCTCGAGGAGCAGCTGCCACAGCGCCTCGCGCTTGGGGTGCGGCGTTCCGTCCTCCTCACCCTCCCCGGCAACACAGGTCAGAGCCGTGTAATGGATGCTTTCGTTTCCACCGGGATAGTAGGCGTTCGGATCCGCGCCCCCGTCGAGCAGAGCGCGGGCAATGGCGACAGCGTGGTCGTCCGCGGTTGGGAGCGACAGGCGCGTGGAGCAGAGGTATAACAGCGGCGGCCAGTCTCTCGGTCCGCCCTTCTCTGGCGCGGCTGCAGGCCGTTCGGCGAGCAGGCGCTCGACTTCCTCCAGATCGCCGGAGACGACAGCCGTGTAGATGCTGTCGCACACAATCTCGGGATGCCGTCTGAGCAGGCGCTCGGCGGTGTGGCGGCACGAGGCCCGCATGGAGCCGCCGACCCGCCAGTCGAGGCTCGCATTCCTCAGGAACGCGGCGACACGCTCGGCATGGCGGGGATCGACGCGCGCATTCGCGGCGAGCTCGTGGGTGAGGGCTGTCCAGCCGGGGAGACCGTGTTCCAGCGCAAGCGCGTGCTGGACGTCACGCAGAATGGGATCGGTGGGTGCGCCGGGGTGGGCTTGCTCGAATCGAGCCCATGCTTCGGCGACATTTGCGCGAAGGGCGTGGAGCCAGCGCTTCGCTTGCTTCTTCAGGTTCTCGAGGGTGCTCTGGGGCGTGAGTTTCCTGCTCATGAAAAACCTTCCTCCCGTAGCCGCCTGAAGTCCGCTGAATTACAGGCTGGAAGAAGGTTCGGCGATGGTGCTGCGAACCCGAATGGGTGGGAGTATTCTCCCTTGCCGCGGACAGGAGGCGCCCCAACACGCTCTGAGCGTAGAGATGCGCCCTGCTGCCCGGTTTGTCAATGGCGGGTAGACTCCGGCACAGCTCGGGCTGGACGCAACGTGTTTCATGGCGCTACGCTTGGTGCTGAGGGATGCTCCGGCACTCAGAGGATAGAGTATGTGGCTTCTCGCAGTAGCCTGTTTCGGCCTGATCGTTCCCAATGGCGTGTTCGTGTACTGGCTGCTCACCGAGTTCACCGGGCTGGGGATGGTGCTGGAGAACAAGCTGGCTGTCGCTTTCATTCTCGATGCAGCGCTGGCCCTCGCCCTCCGCACCGTGTACTTCGCACGGCATCCCATCGGCCGGGTCCGCTGGCCCTGGTTTGTCGCCTTCTCCCTCCTGGGCGGTCTCGGATTCAGTCTGCCGTTTTATTATTGGATCAACCACCGTAGACAAGCGGAGACGTAGCGCGGCGATGTTCTGCTGCTGAGGGCACGTAGCCACGGGGACGCGAAGACGCGCCTGGTACGATCCTTCGGTAGATTGTTCGGGCAAAGAAACCACCGCGAGGAAAGGTTCCCATGCGAAAGTCGCTCGCCGTACTGGCCGTGCTCTGCCTGGGTGTTGCCACCGGGCTCAGCGCGCACGACATGTTTCTCAAGTTGCGCAGCTTCTTCGTGGCGGAAAACTCGGCGGTCGTCGTTCCGCTGCTCAACGGCACCTTCAGCACGAGCGAGAATTCGATCGACCGGAACCGGATCGTCGACGTCAGCCTGGTCTCTCCCGAGGGCCGGACCCGATACGACACCTCCACCGTGAGCGCGCGGGGAGACAGCACCTTCTTCCGGATCGCGACCGGCGCGGGGGGAACCTACGTGCTCGGAGTGTCGACCCGCACAAACCAGCTCAAGATCAGCGGCAAGGAATTCAGCGGGTACCTGGAGGAGGAAGGCCTGATTGAGGTCATCGAGGCCCGGAAGCGCGAGGGGATCGCCTCCGATTCTGCGAGTGAGCGGTACGCCAAGCATGTGAAGGCGATTTTCCAGGTGGGCACGACGCGGAACGATGGCTACGCCGCGGTGCTCGGGTATCCCGCCGAGTTGATCCCGCTGGACAACCCCTACGCGGTGAAGCCCGGCGGAACGCTCCAGGTTCGCGCGCTCGTCAACGGCACGCCGGCAGTGGGGCTCACCTTGCTTGCGGGAGGCCGCACCACCGGCGGTGCCCGCCTCCCGGTGCAAACCGTTCGCACCGGGCCGGATGGGGAGGCAACCATCCGCGCCCCACGCCGAGGCCTTTACTACGTGAAATTCATCTCGATGGTGAAGCTGACCGGCGGCGCCACGGACTATGTGTCGAACTGGGCAACATTGACCTTCCAGATCCGGTGAGCTTCGGCGAATCCGCCAGCGGCGTGCTGGCGCTCGCCCGGCGCCTCCTCGCACTGGATACGATCAACCCTCCCGGGAAGGAATCCGCGGCCGCGCACATGCTGGGGGACCTTCTGGCCGACGCGGGTTACCAAACCGGTTACTTCAATTTTGCCCCCGGCCGCACGACGCTGCTCGCCACCCTCCCTGGCAGTGTCAACCGGCTCCCCATCGGCTTCACCGGGCATCTCGATACCGTTCCCCTTGGAGCCGCTCCCTGGACCCACGATCCGTTCGGCGGCGACGTGGTTGACGACCGCCTCTATGGCCGGGGTGCTTCCGACATGAAGGCGGCGGTGGCCGCGATGGTGGTGATGGCGATCCGGCATGCCGCGGTCGGAGGTCGGAAAGCGGGGATCACTCTCGTCATCACGGCGGGGGAGGAGACGTCCTGCGAGGGCGCCCGGCACCTCGCCGCGAGCGTGGACCTACAGGGCGCCGTCGGGGCGCTGGTCGTCGGGGAGCCGACAGCGAATCATCCGCTGATCGCGCATAAGGGCTGCGTGCGATACCGAATCTCGACGAAGGGCGTTTCCGCGCACGGCTCGATGCCCGATCAAGGGGTCAATGCGATTCACCGCATGGCAGAGGTGATTCAGCAGCTTCGAGATTTTGACTTTCGCACCGCGGCACATCCGCTGCTGGGGCCGCCGACGCTCAACATCGGGACGATGACCGGCGGCAGCAGCATCAACTCCGTGGCCGATGCGGCCTCGATTGGAGTCGACATCCGGCTGGTGCCGGGACAGCGCGAAGAGTCCGTTCTGGCCCGTCTCCGAGCCGAGCTCGGCGAAGATGCGAGCATCGAGCGTCTGGAAGGCGCCACCAGCGTCGAGACGGACCCAGCGCATCCGTGGATCCAGAGCGTCTTCGATGTGATGAAAGGAGTACTCGGCGAGCGCCCTGGGCCGGCGGGGGTTCCTTACTTCACCGATGCCTCGGTGCTGACGGCGGCGTTCGGGAATCCGCCGACGGTCATCCTCGGTCCCGGACAGCCGGAGATGGCGCACAAGACCGACGAGTTCTGCCGGGTTTCGCTCCTGGACATGTCTGTCGAGGTGTACGGAAACATCGTCAGGACGTGGGGGTCAGGCTAACTGGACAGCACAGCATTCGCATCAATGCGCAGTATCGCATTTGCTTTCGATGGGAGGATGGGTATGCCGACGAGGTCGAAGTCACGGACTACCACTAGGCGTGGGCGATTGACCCCACGGCCGTTGATCACTCGACCATTGCCGACCCGGCGTCCGCCGACCCACCCGGGCGAGATGCTATTGGAGGAATTCCTTCGCCCGCTGGGGGTCTCCCAATCTGCTTTCGCGGTGCGTCTCGGGGTCTCGTTTCCGCGGCTCAACGAGATCGTCCGGGCGAAGCGCGGCGTGACTCCGGACACCGCCCTTCGTCTAGCGCGTGTCACAGGGATGAGCGCGGATTTCTGGCTCGGGCTGCAGCAGGATTGGGATCTCTGGCACGCCCTACGGTCGGGAGCGGCGGCAGAGATCCAGCGCCTGGAGCCTCTCTCCCACGCGAGCTAGCGACGGGTTGGGTGTAGAGCCGGAGACCGGGGCGCCTGCCCCTCACCACGCGATCCCGTAATCCTCCCCATGGTGGCTCGACCCGCCCCACATGGATCCGTGCTTCCGGTCGAAGAAGATCGCGTTGATCGGCCCGGAGGTGCGCGCCTCGAACTCCAGCGTGTATCCCATCCTCCGAAGCTCGGCGCGGATCCATTCCGGCACCGCATCCGCCAGCAGCATCCGCCCCGGGCGCGACTCATGCCCGCCGAACGAGGTGCGCAACTGGAATGAATTCATGTTGGGCGCTTCGACCGCCTGCTGCACCGTCATCCCGAACTCGACAACGTTGAGGAAGAACTGCAGCAGGTTCTGATCCTGGCTGTCGCCCCCCTGCACCGCGAACGACAAGTACGGCAACCCGTCCTTGAGCGCCATCGTCGGGGTCAGCGTCACCCGCGGCCGCTTGCCGGGCTCCACCACATTGAACGGCCCGTCGGCGGCATCGGTCACGAAGCTCTGCATCCGCTGGCTCAGGCCCACGCCGGTCCGCCCGGCGATCACCGCGGGAACCCACCCTCCGCTCGGCGTGACCGACACCACCCATCCTTCGGCGTCTGCGGCTTCGATCGACGTAGTGCCGCTGTTGAACGTCGCGCGAAACGCTTCGAAGGACTCCCTCGACTCGGGCTGCGGCACCGGACGGTCCTGCGGGAGAGGAATCGGGCCGGTCGCGCTCCAGCCGGCCAGGAGCTCCGCGAAAGGATTGCTCCCGCCCTGGAAGGGATAGGGATCGCCCGGCTTGATGGCGGGATCGTTCCGGTCCCAGTTGATCGTGGCGAACCGCTGCTTCGCGTACGCCTTGGAGAGAAGTCCCTTGACCGGCTCCTCCGGCGCGAAGGCGGGATCGCCATAGTAGAAATCGCGGTCGGCGAAGGCGAGGCTCATCGCCTGGTACACCGTGTGGAGATAGCGCGTGCTGTTGTAGCCCATCGCCTTGATGTCGGCGTTCTCCAGGATATTGAGCGCCTGAAGCATCGCCGGGCCCTGCTGCCACATCGGGAGCTTGTAGACTTCGATCCCGCGGTACGAGGTCGAGAGCGGCTCCTCGATCTTCACCTTCCACCCGGCCAGATCCTGCATGGTGATCAGTCCGCCCTCTTCCTGCGTCCCCCGCACCAGCTCCTGCGCGATGTCGCCCTTGTAGAACCGGTCATAGGCGGCGTAGATCGCCTCTTTCCTGCTCTTCCCCGCCTTGAGCGCATTCTGCTCCGCCTCGACCAGCTTCCGCAGCGTGACTAGCAAGTCAGCCTGACGGAAGATCTCCCCCGCCTCCGGCGCCTCACGGGCCGCCCCCGGATGGGTGAGAAACACCTCGCGCGAATACTTCCACCCCTTGATTCGCGCCTTCTCCGCTTCGATCCGGTTGGCGGTCTGTGCTTCGATCGGGTACCCCTCGGCGAGCTGGATCGCCGGCTCCAGAATCTCCCGCAGGGAGAGCCGGCCGTATTCGGCCAGCATCGTCATCAGGCCTCCCGGGGTTCCGGGCGTGACGGCGGCCAGCGGCCCGAACTCCGGCGGGTGCCGCATGTTTTTTGACTTGAAAAACGCGGCCGTCGCTCCCGTCGGCGCCACGCCCAACGCGTTGATGCCGATGACCTGCTTGAGACCCGGGTGATAGATGAGCGCCTGGGTCTCTCCGCCCCAGGAGAGCACATCCCACATCGTCGCGACCGAGGCAAGCATCGCGCAGGCCGCGTCCACCGCGTTGCCGCCCTTCTGGAAGATCATGGCGCCGGTCGTGGCGCCGAGCGGCTTGCCGGTGATCGCCATCCAGTGCCGGCCGTGCAGTGGCGGCTTGGCGGTCCGCTGCGCGGTGGCGGCGGAGGGCATCGTGAGGAGACAAGCAGAAACCACGGCGAATGTCAGACGCATGGTGCCTCCGGAGGGGCTCGGCCCCTTCGCTGCGCTCAGGCTGACCATCGAGCGCTCAGGGTGACAACCTCGTGAGTTACCCGGGCGAGGGTGCGACGAGGGGTTTGGTCGCAATATCGAGTTCGGCCCCTTCGCTGCGCTCAGGGTGACAATGGCTTCGGGACGGCAGCGGCGATCTCGGGACCCTTCTCGCCCTCTCCCACCCGGCCCATCACGACATCGGGATCGTGTCCGAAGAAGAGCCACCACTCCTCCTCGAGCGCCTCCCGGACCAGTTTCCGCTTCGACTCCAGCGTGCGGAGCGGCTCCAAATCGTAGCCCATGATCCAGGGAAGCGGGAGATGGTGCCGGGTGGGCATCACGTCCGCCAGGTAAAAGAGCGTTTCGCCCCCGCTCCGCAGCACCACGCTCTGATGATACGGTACGTGCCCCGGCGTCACCCGTACCGAGATCCCGGGGAGCACGTCCACGTCACCGTGCAGGAGCTTCCACTTCCCCGCTTCGGCGACCGGCTCGAAATTGTGGGGAAGGTACGACGCGCGGGTCCGCTCGTTCGGGTGACGGGCAAAGTCGAGGTCACCCCACTGCACGACGTAGGTGGCGTTGGGAAAGGTGAGCTTGGCCCCACCGACGGCCACACCGTTCTGGTCGTGCTCCTCCCAGGTGTTGCCCCCCGCATGATCGAAATGCAGATGGGTGTTGATGACCCACCGCACGTCCGACGGCTCGAGACCCGCTTCGGTCAGGGCCGCTTCGAGCTGTGTGCGCCCGCCGGGGCCGCTGTTCGTGACCCCGTAGATGTCCCGGAACTTGGCGTCTTCCTTGTTGCCCAGCCCCGTATCGATCAGCACCGGTCCATCGGGATGCTCGATCAACAGGCATCGCATCCCCAGCGGAATCCGGTTCCGGTCATCGGGCGTGATGCGCCTGGACCAGAGCGGCTTGGGCACGACGCCGAACATCGCCCCTCCGTCGAGACGCTGGGTGCCGCTCTCGAGCGAGTGGCATTTGAAAGCGCCGAGGCTGAAGGAATGGGTGAGTGCCATCAGCGGCGCACCCGGGCACCCTGCAGCACTTCGAGGTCTGGCACGGTCCGCGCGCCGGCGTCCCGCGCGAGGCACAACAGCCGGTGCAGCAGCTGCGCGGTGACGAGCGCGTCTCCCGCCGCGCGGTGGCACGCGGGGTTCTCGAAAGCAAAGAGCTCGGTCAGGGCGCCCAGCGAGCAGGAGGTGGCGCCCTGCACCAGCCTTCGGGCAAGTCGGACGGTGCAAAGCCTCGCCCCGTCGAGCCGCTGATCCCGTGCCCGGCGCACCTCGGCGGAGACGAAGCCCCAGTCGAATCGGGCATTGTGGGCGACGAAGACCCGGCCCGCCAGTGCCTCGACGACCTGGGCGGCTACTTCTTCGAACCGCGGTGCCGCGCGCACCATCGTATCGGTGATGCCGGTCATCGAGCTGATCATCGCGGGAATCGGGCGCCCCGGATTGATCAGTGACTCGAACAGGAGCTCACGACGCTCGCCGTGCACCAGCACCACGGCAATCTCGGTGATGCGATCGTCCCCCGAGGCGCGCATCCCGGTGGTCTCCACGTCCACCACAGCGAAGGCACACTCCTCGAGCAGCGGCTGCCCGGTCGCTGCCGCGACCACACTCCACCGGCCGTCGACCAACCGGTGGACACGCGGGTCCGCCCCGAGAAGGGCGATGGCGAGCCGCTCGGCGACGATCTCGGGAACATTCGGAAGGCCCAGGATGCTCGTTGCCAACCACCCGGCCGATCGCGGAGAGTCGGCGAGCGCGGCGAGCGACCGGTCCACCAGGGTGGACGCCGGCACCGCCGCGAGTCCTCCGGTCACGGCTCGCCCCGGAGGATCGGCATGGTCATGCAACGCGGACCGCCGCCGCCTCGCACCAGCTCTCCCCCCTCGAGGGTGATCGCGGTGCGCCCCGAGGGAAGCGCCGTATCGGCCAGGAACTCGGCGCTCGGAAGGATGGAGAACCCGGCGAGCTGGAGCTGGCGCAGCGTTTCCTCGTTCCTGGCGTAGCTCATGATCACCCCGGGCGCGGTCGCGAGAAAATTGCAGCCGGAGGCCCACTGCTCCCGCTCCTGGGTGAGCCGCCGGGTTCCGCCTGCGAGAACCGGCTCGAGCGGCATCGCGACCTGCGCCAGCGCGGTAAAGAGATCGGGCTGCTCGCGGACCCCGCTCTCTCCCTTGTGGCGGCGAAGAATCGTGAGCCGCTCCGGCCCGATGAAGCTCGGAGGGAAGACCACGCAGAGCCCCCGGTCCACGTGGGTGAACAGCATGTCGAGATGGATCGCCGTCGGGTTGTTTGGCATCACGACGACGATCACATCCTTCACGCCGGTCCGGCCGAACACCGAGTCGGCCAGCCGGTCGAGCGCGCCGGGGGAGGAGCGCTCGCTGAATCCGACCAGCAGGAGATCGTCCCGGAGCACATGAACATCCCCGCCTTCGAGGGTGTAATTGCTGCGCCGCTCCTCCGACCCGTCGTACAGAATACCCTCGTTGGCCAGGGCGGGATGGAACGCGAAGAGGGTCTTGATGAGCAGCTCTTCCGTCCAGCGGGTCCCGTAGCGCATCGACCCGACGACCGCGTGGCTGCCGATTACCATTCCGACATCGCGGGGGAAGAACAGATTGGGCAGCGGCGGCAGGATGAAGCCGGTCTCGTTAAGGGCGCTCGCGATGGGACCGGGAATCTCCTCGGTGCCCTCGATGACCATCTTCACGATGGCGCTCGCGGGGAGCTTGCTCAGCTGCTGCGCCAGCGGCTCCGAGGGCACCACGTCCATGGTACGGGAGATGAGATACTCGCGCGCCTCGGGCCGGTCGAGCACCTCCACGAGCAGATCCCCGATCTCATACACCGTGGCAAAGCGGCGGAGGACCGCCTTGAGGCGGGCATGCTCGCGGGCCGACACTTCGAGGCCGATCAGATCATTGTAGAGGAAGTCTTCGCGATTCCCCGGCGTCACCGCTTCGAGCTCGAGACCGGGGGTGTGGACGAGTACGCCCTGCAGAGGGCCGATTTCGCTCGTGACGCTGATCGCCGGCATGAATCAAGATAAGGGAGTAGCGAGTAGCGAGGAGCGAGGAGGGAACGGCCTTTCCCTCCTGCCTATTCGCTATTCGCTAGGTCCTAGCGGTTTGCTAAAACGTACGACAACGCCTCCAGCTCGAGCACGAGGTTGACCGTCTTCACCGCGACCGGTTCCGGGACCTGGAGCTGCACCGGGGCAAAATTCAGGATCGCGCTGATTCCGCATTTGACCAGGCGGTCGGCGACACCCTGCGCCGCGTCGGCGGGAGTGACCACCGCCGCGATGTCGGCGTGCTGGCGCGCCAAATCCTTCTCCAGCTCCGTCACGTGCTTCACCACGAGCCCGTTCCACTCCCGGCCGATCTTCGCCGGGTCGTTGTCGTAGATGGCAACGAGGTCGAATCCGCGGGCGCCGAAACCGCCGTACTGCACCAGCGCGCTCCCGATCTTCCCCGCCCCGATCACCACGATGCGGTAGCGGCGGTCGAGGCCCAGGATCTCGCGCAGCCGGGTCTTGAGCGCCGGGACCTGGTAGCCCAGCCCGCGCTTGCCAAAGGAACCGAAGAAGGAGAGATCCTTCCGCACCTGGGCGGACGTCGTCCCGCCACGGGAGGCGAGGGCCTCGGAGCTGACGGTGGTCGCCCCCTGTTCCTCGAATTCCTCGAGGAATCGCAGATAGAGCGAGAGACGGCGGACGGTGGATTCGGCGATCTTGCGCACTGGCACTGGCATTGTGAAAGTTTTCACAAAGCTAGCCCGCCCGCCACCCCCCGTCAATGAGAACGGTGAGCAGCCGGGAGAACTCCGCCGGCGCGACGGTCTCCGGCCGCGCCCCGGGTGACAGGCCGGCCAGGCCGAGCGCCTCGGTCACCCGGTCGGCGGGCCAGCCGGTGAGCTCCCGAAGCCCGCGCACCAACTGTTTTCTTCGGAAGCCGAAGAGCCCGACCACCAGCATTCGGAACGCGGCGATACGGGCGTCGGGTACCAGCGGCTCGGCGAGCGGGACGATGCGCACGACTGCGGAATCCACCCTGGGAGGCGGCGCAAACGCACCGGCCGGCACGGTAAAGAGCTTCTCGATCCGCGCCACGGCCTGCACTCCCGCACTCAGCGCGCCATACACCTTGTTCCCCGGCGGCGCCGCGAGCCGGTCGGCGACTTCCTTCTGAACCAGGAACACGATCCGCGCGGGACGCGGCGGCAGCAGGGCCTGGTCGAGCAGCGGGGTCGTGATGTTATAGGGAATGTTGCCGGTGACCAGGAGCGGCTCCCCAGACCGGGCCTCCGCGACCACGCGCCAGTCGAGCTCGAGGGCGTCACCCTCTACGATCCGCGCGCCGGGCACCCGGGCGCGGGCGACCGGCACCAGATCCCGGTCTTTCTCGATCGCGACCACGCGAGCGCCCCTTGCGGCAAGCGCTTCGGTGAGCGCGCCGGGTCCGGGGCCGATCTCCAGCACGAGGTCGCCGGGCCCGGGGGCGAGCGCCTCCGCGATCCGGTCGAGAATGGCGCGATGCTGGAGGAAGTGCTGGCCGAATCGTTTGCGGGTCCGCACGTTCAGAGCCGGAGCACCAGCAGCGTGCGGTCGTCGGCGGGGTGGGGCGAAAAGGCATCCGCTTCGACCATCACGCTGGCCACGATCAGCTCCGGGTTCCAGGCGCGCCGCGTCGACAGCGCCGCGAGGAGACGTCCCTCGCCGAATCGCTCTCCGTTTTCGTTTTCCGCATCCACCAGCCCGTCGGTCCAGAGGCAGAGCAGATCCCGGCCGGCGGTCCAGGGAACGCTCCGGCACGCGATGGCCTCGGTGCCGAGCCCGAGCGGTGGAGCCGTCGCCTCGAGCCGCTCGGCGGCGCCTTCCGCCGGAAGGCGAAAGGCATGCGGATGCCCGGCATTCGCCCAGGTCAGACGCCGGTTGATCGGATCGAGGATGCCGTAGAAGACAGTCAGGTATGTGTCGGACGAGGTGAGCTTGGCGGCGAGGCTTCCGCCGAGCGCGGTGAGCGCATGGTCCGGCGAGTCGCCACCCGCGGCGTGGATGCCGGCCGCCGACATCACGGCCGCCATCACGATCGCGGCGGAGATGCCATGAGACGAGACGTCGCCGACCATCACCCCGACCAGTCCGAGCCCGAGCCGGTTGAAGTAGTAGAAATCCCCCCCGACCTGCTCGGCGGGAAAGCAGCGGACCGCGACCTCCGCATCGCCCCGGAGCACGTCCGGCGCGGGGAGGAGGGCGCGCTGCAGGTGATGGGCGACCTCGAGCTGATCCTGCAGGCGCTGCTGCTCCCGCTGCCGCGCCACGAGACGCGCGAGCTCGATCGCGGCCCCGATCTGGTTGGCCGCGGCGGTCACCAGCTTCTGATCGGTGGCGCTGAACCGCCCTTCGCGAATCCGGTCGGTGAGGTTGATCACGCCGACACAGCGAGAGGCGCCTCCCGGAGTCCGGTAGGTGATCGGAACGCTCATGTACGCGCCGCCGCGATATCCCCGGCCTTCATCCGGCCTCGTGCCGGCGTCCCCGATCTGCGGCTCCCGCTCGCGCACCGCGCGCGCGGCAACCGACACCGGATCGTCGAGGGGAATGTCGGCGACGCGGCTCCCGTCGAACCCCTGGGCGGCGACAGTGCGCAGGCACCGGGACTCTTCGTCGAGGACGGCGAGCGACGCCCGTGCGGCGCCGACGACATCACTCACCGCGCGGATGATCGTTCCCGCCGCGTCTTCGAGGCGGAGGGCCTGTCCGAGAATGTCATTGAGGGTGTAGAGGAGGTCGATCTCCTCGTATCTCGTGGCCAGCTCCTCGGACAGGTGCGTGGTCTCCCGGTCGGCGCGGAGGAAGAGGCCGAAGAGGGCCAGCATCGCGTCCCCTTCCCGGCCGCAGGGCGTCTCCAGCCACAGTGGAGCCCCCGCGCCCAGCGGCCGGATGGTGCCGCCGTCGGGAGTGGGCACCGACTCCGCCCCCGGTGGAAGAGGAATGCTGGGCGATCGCTCGTTCGCGTAGGCCGGCACGAGCTCCGACCCCTCGGCGCGCCAGAGTCGCGGGCGCGCCGGGGCGGCGCCATCAAATGCATCGAGGACGGGGCGTAACCGCGTCAGGCGCGAGGCAGCGTCATCCAGATCGTATTCCCCTGCGCATTGAATTCGACGCGGTCGGCGAGATTCCTGATGAGGAAGAGGCCTCTGCCGACGGGACGCCGCACCGCGGCGGGCGAGGTCGGATCGGTCACCGCCATCGGGTCGAAGCCGGGCCCGTCGTCGGTGACTTGCAGACGAATGGTGTTGGCGGCGAGCTCCGCCGCCACCCGCACCGTGCGGTTGGGATCGCCACCGGCGCCGAAGAGGATACT
This sequence comes from uncultured Gemmatimonas sp., assembly GCA_964439025.1. Lineage (GTDB taxonomy): Bacteria > Gemmatimonadota > Gemmatimonadetes > Gemmatimonadales > GWC2-71-9 > JABFSM01. The sequence continues at coordinate 50,297 of CAYTMW010000016.1, forward strand.
GTTGGTGAGCGCTTCCGCGAGGAGCACGCGGAGCCGGAAACAGGTACGCCGGGACGGCTCGGCACCGGCAAAGCAGTGCCGCGCCATCAGCTCCACCGCCTCCTCGACGCACCCCACGTCGGCGGGCACCCGCATCGCGACCCACACCGTCGCCGGAGGGGCACCCGCCCCAGTCGGCCCGGGCTCCGCCATCGAGCGGCGAACGCAGAGGCGCAGAGGCGCCGCGACGCCGTCGTCCATGTCAGAAACCCGCGAGGGCCTCAGCAGCGGTCGGCGAGATGTGGAAGAGGGTATCGAGCTTGGTGAGCTCGAACAGCGCGCGGAGATCGTCATTGAGCCCCGCAATCCGGAGCTCGCCCCCCTGTTCGCGCACCTTCCTCGAGAGCGAGACCAGCGCGCCAAGGCCGGAGGAATCGATATAGCCGGTCTGGGTGCAGTCGATCACGAACTTGCGTTCGCCGCGATCGAGTCCGTCCTGCACCAGGCCTTTGAGCTCCTGGCGGTTCCCCACGATCAGCTGGCCCTCGACCTTGAGAACGGCCACGCCGTCGTTCTGCACTTTGGTGAATCCCATGCGCTCCCTCCTTCAGGTGCCTGCCCAGGCGGCAATCAGCGCAGCCAGCGCGACGGTGCCCGCCATCTCTCCATCGTCCGCATCCTCCGTCACGCCCATGACAACCCCGGCGGGCCCGAGCAGGAGCGGCCCCAGCAGCCGGGCGCCGGCCAGCTCTCGGGCCGTCCCGAGCGCCAGGTGGCCTGCGGCGCCGCCCGGAAATATGAGAACGTTGGCCCGCTCTCGAAACCTCACATGCCGATCGACCACCGCAAACGTGTCCGGCAAGTGCTCCTTGAACGCCGCGCGCGCCGCGTCCGCCGCCCCATCCTCGTCCCGGCCGGGTGGCCCCGCCAGGAACGCCACCCGGGGAGCGCCGTCTCCCACCCGCGCATGGGCCGCCGCCGCCGCGACAGCCAGCGCCGCCCGCTCCGCCGCGTCGAGCTCCCCGGCAAGGACGCAGTCGGCCAGTGCGAAGAGCGACCCGTCGGGGAGGAGCAGCCAATGCACTGCCCTGACGGGATACCCGTCGCGCGGCGAGTCGAGCGTCCACTCGGCCGCCTCCACCAGCACCTCCGCCGAGACGCCGGGCCCGGCGACGACGGCGTCAGCGTCGCCCAGCGCCACCAGTCCGGCGGCCAGCCGGAGCGGATCAGCGGCGAGATCCAGCGCGTGGATGCCGTCGCGCACCTGATTCGGTCTCCGGCTGCGCAGCAGGGCGGCCACCGCCCCGAGTCTCGGGTGGTCTTCCGGCTTGGTGCCCCCGCTGCCGATCACCGCGGACACGGCGAACGCCGGGGTCCCGCGCCGTCCCGCGATCACCTCGACAATCCCGTCGTCTCCTCCCGCGAGCACGACGCGGGCACGGCTGCCGCGGGCCCGGTCGAGCAGCGCGTCCAGACTCACGAGCGGAAGTGCCGCCGCAGTGCCTCGACGACCACGGGGTGCACCAGCTCGCTGACATCCCCGCCGTAGCGTGCGACCTCCCGCACCAGGCTCGAGCTGATATACGAGAGCCCCTGCGCCGGGACCAGGAACACGGTCTCCAGTCCTGCCTGCAACTGGCGGTTCATCAGCGCCATCTGGAATTCGTACTCGAAGTCGCCCACCGCGCGGAGCCCCCGCACCAGCACCGACGCGCCAATGCGCGCGGCGTAGTGGGCCACCAGTCCCTCGAAGGCGTCGAATTCGATCCGCGGATCATTGCCCAGGGTGTGGCGGAGCATGTCGAGCCGCTCGTCCACACTGAACAGCGGCGGTTTGCTCGAATGCACCGCCACCGCGACGATGACCCGATCGGCGAGCCTGAGGCTCCGACGGATCAGGTCCTCGTGACCTCGCGTGGGGGGATCGAAGGAGCCGGGATAGAGGGCGATTCGCGTCATGGCGCGTAACAGAAGGTAAGGGCGATGTCGCCGTATCGCCGGATTTCATCGCCGCCCGGAGTTTCCCGCGCGGGGTGCTCGACCGCCAGCAGCCCAGCGAATGGCACTCTCCGGAACGCGGCCACCAGCTCGGCGGCGTAGTCGACCGTGTAGGGGGGATCGGCGAGTGCCACATCAAACGCGCGCGGGCCGAGCTGCGCCACAAAACGCATGGCGTCCTCCCGGCGCACCGTCACCCGCTCGTCGACGCCGAGGGAGGCAACGTTGGCCCGGATGGCGTCGAGGGACTCCGGGGCGAGCTCGACCATGGTCGCGGTTGCGGCGCCCCGGCTGAGCGCTTCGAGGCCGAGGGCGCCTGAGCCCGCGAAGAGGTCGAGCACGCGCGCGCCCGGAAGCCGCTCACCGAGAATGCTCATCCAGGCCTCCCGCACCCGGTCGGCGGTGGGCCGCACTCTCGGGTCCGACGGCGTGGTGAGCCGCCGCCCGCCGAACTCCCCGGCGATGATGCGGGTCACGGCCCATTGCCCCGCCCGCCCGCCGGCCGGTGCGGTGTCACGGTGAGCAGCCGGGCCTGCAGCGTGGTCAGCCCACGAAACTCGTTCAGCTCCAGCCGGAATGCCGCATCGACGGGCCCGCCGCCCAGGTCGGCGAGACGATCGGCGAGGCGGAAGCCGATCGCGTCGAGCGAGCGCGACGAGTCCTGGAGCGCGCCCTTCACGTGGTTGGTCCCCACTGTTTGCCGCCGGGTGAAGTCCACTCCGCGGACCCCGAAGACCGGGGCCGCGTTGCCCATGCCGCACGGCTCCAGATGACGGCAGAGCTTTTCGAGCTCGTCCGTGGCCTCGTCGAGCGGGATCTCGAGATCCACGCGTTGCTCCGGACCGAGACCGTCGAACCCGAGCCGGTCGCCCGCCTCCCGCTCGAATCGCTCCCGGAACGCCTGAAAGTTTTCCCGCCTGAGGGTGACGCCTGCCGCCATTTTGTGCCCGCCGTAGCGCACCAGCAAATCGCCGCATTCGGTCAGCGCCCTGTGCAAATCGAATCGGGAAATGCTCCGTCCCGACCCCTTCCCGATGTCGCCGTCGAAGCAGACGAGAAAGGTCGGCCGGCCGTAGCGCTCGACCACCCGCGAGGCGACGATTCCGACGACGCCGGGGTGCCAGTCGTCGGAGCACAGCACGATGCCGGCGCGCCGGTCGAGCGGACCCGCCGCCTCGACCTGGGCGATCGCCTCCTCGAGACAACGCTGGTCGAGCGCCTGCCGCTCTTCGTTGAGACGCTCGAGCCGCTGGGCGAGCATCGTCGCTTCGTCGGGGCTGTCAGTGAGGAGGAGGCGGAGCCCGTCGGCCGCCTCTCCGATCCGTCCCGCGGCGTTGAGACGCGGCGCGAGGACGAAGCCGACCTGTCCGGCGCGGAGCTCTCCCTGTCCTAACCCGCTGGTCTCGATCAGCGCCCGGAGGCCTGGCCACCGGCTCTGGCTCAGGAGGCGGAGACCATGCCGCACCAGGATGCGATTCTCGCCGGTCAGCGGCACCACGTCGGCCACGGTGGCGAGGGCGACGTAGTCGAGCAGATGCATGGGAAGCGCGGGGGGCAGCCCAAGCGCGGGAGCCAGGGCCTGCACCAGCTTGAACGCGATCCCGGTGCCGCACAGCATCTCCAGGCCCGAGCGATCGTCGGATCGCTGGGGATCGACGACCGCAGTCGCGGGAGGAAGCTCGGCGCCCGGCAAGTGGTGATCGGTCACCACCACGCGGATGCCGGCGGCCTCGGCCTGACGCACCGTCTCCACCGCCGTGATGCCGCAGTCGCAGGTCACGATCAGCTTCGCTCCGATCGAGACTGCGAAGGCGAGGCCGGCGGGGCCGAAGTCGTAGCCGTCGCGAAGCCGGTGCGGCACGAAGGCGTGAACCTCGGCGCCCGTCTGCCGGAGCGCGCGGGTCAGCAACGCAGTGGCGCACTGGCCATCGACGTCATAATCCCCGTGCACCAAGATCGTCTCGCGGCGCGACACCGCGCCCGCGATGGCGGCGACTGCGTCCCCCAGGCCGGCAAGGGACATCGGATCGCTCAGCTGCTCGAGCGAAGGACGGAGAAATGTCCGCGCCGCATCGGCCCCGGAGAGGCCGCGCTGCACCAGCAAGGCGGCGAGGGACGCCGGAATGGAGAGCTCCCGGGCGAGCGCCTGCGCGGCGCCCGCTTCGGGCTCGGGCGCCAGAACCCAGCGCGGGAGGGGCAGCGTCATTCCTCTCCGTCGGCCGGATAAAGGATGACGCCGCATCCCTCGCACGCGTCGATGTGCGTGCCGGCGCGGATCTGGCTTCGGCGATTCCTGGGGATCGAGGTGAAGCAGGCGCCGCACGCATCGCCCCGGAGCGCCACAACCACGGTCGTGGCTCGCGAGGTCCACAGACGGTCGTAGCGATGCAGGAGGGTCCGCTCCACCGCCGAGGCGCTGGCCGACCGTACCTCGCTGGCGGCCGCGCGCGCCGCCTCCAGGGCTCGCCGCGCCTCGGCGAGACGCGCGCGCTCACCGGTCTGATCGCCTTCGAGGCCGGCGAGCCGCTGCTCCGCTTCGGCCACCGCGGCCTCCTGCTGCTGGCTCACCTCCGCGGCCTTGACCCAGTCGCTCTCCTTGTTGGCGAGCGCCGATCGCGCGAGGTCCACCTCGGTCATCAGCGCCTGGACCTCGCGGGCGGTGCGGACCTGCTCGATCCTGGAGCGCCGCTTCTCCTGCTGGCTTCGCTGGGTCTCGATCACCCCTTCAAGCTCCTCCCGCCGGCTGACCCCATCGGCGTGTTTGCTCCGGGCGGCTTCCAGGTCGCTCCGAGCCCGGTCGAGCGCGGCGTCGAGCGCGGCGATTTCGTCGTCGAGCGCCTTGATTTCCCGGTCGGTGGCGAGGAGCGCCAGGTCTTTCGCCTGCAGTTCGCGCAGTTTTTCCAGATCAGGATGCATGACGCCTCAAGAGTGCGTGGAGTGATCGGGTCCGGTCGGCCCGGGTGGGGAGCGACGAGTATCCTTGGCTGCAGCCTTGCGAATGATGAACCGCGTCCGCTGGTCGGGCGGAAGCGCTTTCAGCTGCTGCTGTCGCTCATCCACTGCGGAGACGGGAGCGAGGGAACGGGAAACGGCGCGGGCACGGAGCCCCTGCAGCGCGCCAACATAGACCTCGTCGAAGCTGACGCCCGCGGCGCGCTCCTCGGTCGCGGACTGAAGCAGTCGCTGAAAGGCATCCTGCGCCTGAGGGGAGAGTCCGTCCAGCGCGGCGCTGGGCGGAGCGGAGGGCGACAGCGCGAGCACCGCCTCGAAGATCTCGCGACAGGACGGAACTTCGAACGTCTCGGGGGGGATCTCCTCCCGCGCGCGCTCGAGCCAGGCGCCGCCGGAGAGAATCGTCTTCAGCAATTGCTGTTCGAGCCGGGCTCCCGGATGCCGGCTCCGCCCGGGGAGCGCGGGGGATTGCGATCGCGGAGCCGGACCCGCGAGGCGCTCCGGCGGAGCCGGCGGCCGGGACGATTCCTCGCGCTCCAGCACCGCGCGTGACACGCCGGTACGCTCCGAGATGCGCCCGAGATAGAGATCCCGCGCGATCGGATCGGCGGCCGCCCGGGCGGTCGGCAGGAGGCGGTCCAGCGCATCGCGGCGATGCTCCAGCCCCTCGAACCATCCCTTCCGCTCCAGCAGCTGGATCTTCCGGTCGAGAACGTCGACCGCGTCCTTGAGGATCGGCGTGAGCGCCGCCGCGCCGCCGCGCCGGACCAGCGTGTCGGGATCCTCGCCCTCGGACATGGTGGCGACCTTGACCCGCATGCCATGCCGGAGACACTCGTCGGCCGCGCGGAACGTCGCCCGGAGTCCGGCGGAATCGCTGTCGTAGAGGAGCAGCACGGCTTTGGCAAACCGACGCAGCAACGCGGCCTGGTCGGGCGTGAGAGCGGTGCCCATCGGCGCCACGACGTTGTCGGTGCCGGAGATCACCAGCCGGAGGACGTCGAAATACCCCTCGACCAGAATGACCTCCTCCTCGCGGCGGATCGCCTGCTTCGCCTCGTGGAGGTTGTAGAGCATCGTGCCCTTGTGGAAGATTCGCGTCTCGGGCGAATTGAGGTACTTGGGCTCCCCCTGCCCCAGGATCCGCCCGCCGAAGCCGACCACGCGGCCACGCAGATCGCGAATCGGGAAGAGGAGCCGCCCCCGGAAGCGGGGATTGATGGTGCCGTCATCCCGCTTGACCATGAGCCCCGCCTCAAGCAGCACACGCTCCTCGATGCCCAGCGTCTTCATCGCGTCCACGAATGCCGCGCCGCGCGGCGCGAACCCCAGCCCCTGCTCCCCGGCGACCTCCGGGGAGATCTCGCGGTCGGCCAGGTAGGCTCGCGCGGGACCGGCCTCGGGATCTTCTCGCAGCCGGGTGGCGAACCACTCCTGCGCCACCGCCGACGCGGTGAAGAGCGGCTCGCGGTCGTCCGGAGCTTCACGCGCGCCGCCCTCCGGGACGACGATTCCCACCTTGCGCGCCACCTCGCGCACGGCGGTGGGATAATCCATACCATGCTTCTTCATGAGATAGGTGAACACGTCGCCCGCCTCATGGCAGACGTAGCAGTAGTACATCCCTTTCTTGGGGATCACGGCAAAGTTGCGGTGGGTGCCGCCATGAAAAGGACAGGCGCCGCGCCAGTCCGAGCCGGCGCGCTTGAGCTGCACCGCCTCGCCGATGATGCCCACGAGATCCGCGGCATCGCGGATCTGCTCGATCAGCTCGTCAGCGATGCGGCTCACGGCGCGAACTCCGCGATGGTGACGCCGGTGCCGCCCTGGTTGCGCGGCGCGAAATCGAACTTCGCGACCCGCCGGTCGGCGGAGAGCACCCGCCGCACCGTCTCCCGTACCACACCGGTTCCCATGCCGTGAATGATCCGGAGGAAGGGATTGTCGGCGAGGATCGCCGCGTCGAGGGCGGCGGTGGTAAGCGCAGCCGCTTCGTCGCCGCGCATGCCTCGGAGGTCGATCTCGAAGGAGCTTGGGAGCTGGGGAGCTAGGGAGCTGGGGCGTGTCGTCCCCCTGGCTCCCGAGCTCCCTGCCTCCCTAGCTCCCGGTACGGCGACGAGCGACTTCGCATCGACGACCAGCCTTACCGCGCCGGCCTGCACCACCGCCTTCCCATCCGACCGAAGCTCCACCAGCTCACCGGTGCCCCCCGTCGCGAGCCTGACCCGCTGGCCCACCGCCACCGCGCCGGACCCGGCCGCCGACTCGGGCACCGCCACTTCCTGCAGCGCCTCCCCCTCGAGGCGAATGGCCTCTTCCAGCAGTCGGCGCGCTTCCCTGGCCTGGTCATCATCGGCCGCGTCCGACGCGGCGCGGAGCGCCTCCTCCACGCGTTGGCGGGCGTCGAGCAGGAACTTCCGTGCCTCCGCGCGAGCCTTGCGCTCGGCGTCCCGCTCACGAGTCCGCAGGTCCGCGTCCCGCGCGCGCTGCAGCTCCGCCTCACGGGTCAGACGCGCCGTCTCCCGCTCCGCATCGGCCAGACGGGCGGTGAGCTGCTCCTGGTCGGCGGCGAGCTTCCGCTCGCGCGCCTCGGCAGCCTCGAGGAGGGCATCGAGCGATCGCTCCGTGCTGGAGACGCGGCTTTCCGCATCGGCGAGTACGGCTTCGTTGATGCCGAGTCGCCGGGCGATGGCGAGTCCGTACGACCGGCCCGGCGTTCCCTTCTGGAAGCGGTAGGTCGGCGCGAGTCGCTCGGCGTCGAACTGCAGCGATCCGTTGACCACACCCTCCGTCTGGGTTGCCAGCGCCTTCAGCGCGCCCAGGTGCGTCGTCGCGATGGTGCGGGCGCCCCGGCGGGTCAGCGCGCGAAGGGCGGCGCCGGCGAGCGCGCCACCCTCGGCAGGGTCGGTCCCGCTCCCGATTTCATCGAGCAGGACCAGCGTTCCCGCGTCGGCATCCTCCAGCACACCGCGAAGGGTGGCGAGGTGCGCGCTGAAGGTGGAGAGGTCGGCCGCGATCGATTGGTGGTCGCCGATGTCGGCCGCCATCTGCCGGAAGACCGGGAGGATGCTCCCTGTTCCAACCGGAGGGGCGATGCCGCTCTGGGCCATCGCGGCGGCCAATCCGACCGTCTTGAGCAGCACCGTCTTCCCGCCCGTGTTAGGCCCGCTGATCAGGAGCGTGCGTTCCCGCTCATCGAGCGCGAGGTCGAACGGTACCACGTCGACGCCGCGGCCGAGCAGCAGCGGGTGCCGGGCGCTCTGCAGCACGAGTCCCGCCCCTGCCGGGGCGATGGCGGGAACGCTTCCGTTCACGCCGCGGGCATAGCGCGCCCGCGCGACCAGGTCGTCGAGCGCCACGCACATCTCGTGCGCGCCGCGGAGGAGATCAGCGTGGGGGCGCAGCAGCTCGGTGAGCTCGCGCAGCACCCGCAGCGCTTCCCGCTCGGCATCTGCCATCGCCTCGCGGAGGGCGTTGCCGAGCTCGATGGCGGCGGTCGGCTCGATAAAGAGCGTCCCGGCGCTGGCCGATTCGTCATGGACGATGCCATCGGGACGGCCGCGGGAATCGCGACGGACTGGAATGACGTAGCGCCCGTTCCGCATGGTGACGGCGGCGGCTCCCCCCGCGACGGCGGCATCGAGTCCGCGCTGGATCGCCTCCAGCTTCTTGACCAGGCGTTCGCGGGCGTGGTGCACTTCGCGCCGCGCGCGGAGCAGACCGGGGCTCGCCGAATCAAGGAGCTCACCCTGCGCGTCCACCGACTGGCCCAGCCGGCGCTCGATGGTCGGCTCGGGAACCGGGGCGCGCAGCAAGGCAGCGCGCGGCGCCTCCTCGGCGATGCGCTTGAGCTCGCCCGCAGCATCGCGCGCCGCGGCCAGGGTGCGGTGAATGGCCGCGAGCTCGTGTCCCTCGAGGACGCTGCCTTCGAGCCTGAGGCGGCCGATGACTCCGCGCAGGGAAGGAACCGGAAACGCATCCACGACCCCGCCCCGGCCGAAGAACGACAGCAGCTCGGCCACCGGGGCCAGCTCGCCTTCGATCCAGTCGCGATCCGCCGAGGGGCGGCGCGCGCGAACCCGCTCGGCTCCGAGCTCACCTGCGGCGTGACCGGCGACCAGATCGAGAACGCGATCGAACTCGAGAACCTCCAGTGCCGCGAGGGATCCCTCGCCCGCCAAAGGAGACGGGGTGTCGGCGCTCCTCTGCGCCGACACCCCGTTCCGGGTTGCTTCCGATTCCAGGCCGGTCATCCGGCGTGGAAACATGTCAGGTTGAGACAAAGCATCGGTCGCGTAGGCCTAAGTACTTGAAGTGACGGAACATAGCCTCGCTGCCATCGGGAGACAAGGGCACTCATCCCGGAGGCCACTTCATCAGTCGCCCACCGAGGACGTGGACGTGCAGGTGTCCCACCGACTGTCCCCCCTCTCTGCCGACGTTCATGACGAGGCGGTATCCGGTATCGGCAAGCCCGAGCTGCCGCGCGACCTGCACCGCCAGGCGCAGTGTTCCGGCCAGGATTCGTTCGCCATCGTTGCTGTCGGTCGCGGCGGCATTGTCCACGTGGGTGACCGGCACGACAAGGAAATGCACCGGCGCCTGGGGATTCAGGTCGTGAAACGCGACGGCCCCCGCGGATCGGGCTACTTCCTTCGCGGGTATTTCGCCGTTCACGATCCGGCAGAAGATGCAATCACTCACGAGACCTCCGGGGTCGCTGGCTGGCGACGACGGCCGCGGCGGCGAGCGCGGCGGTTTCGAAACGCAGCAGGTCCGGGGCGAGACGAACCCGCCGGAAGCCCGCGGCGAGAAATACTTCCCGCTCGGCCGGAATGAGCCCGCCCTCCGGCCCCACGACCACCACGAGCGGAACGTTGGGCGGAAGCTCGGGAGGCGACTCGCCGGTCGCATCGGCGAGCCAGCGGTACTCCGGATCGCCCTGCGATGCCGCGAACTTCACGTCCACCGGCGGCCCGACATGCGGGGCCCACCCGGCGCCGGATTGCTTGATCGCCTGCCGGGCCCGCCGTTGCAGCGCCAGCACGTGGCCCTCCCGAATTCCCGCCGCAACGCTGCGGGTCCGTTCTGCCTTGAGCGGCAGCAGCTCGGTCACGCCGAGCTCGGCGGATTTTTCCGCGAGCCAGCCAAAGCGCTCCTTGTCGCCCGCGCCCACGACCAGCGCGAACCGGGGCGGGGCCGGAATGACCTGCACCCGCTCGACCCGCACGGCGAAGTCCCCCCCGACACGCACCAGCACCCCTTCGGCGATCGTGCCGGCGCCATCGAGCGCGCGCACCCGTTCTTCTTCGGCGGCGCGGCGCACCCGAAGATGGTGCCGCTCTTCCTCGTCGAGGGAAACAATCGCGCCGACGACCAGCGCGCCCTGCGGTGCCAGGACCGAATGCACCTCAGCGCCTGCGGCCCGCGACGCCCCACCACGCGTCATCCACGACCTCGTCCAGCACATCGAACCCGACGTCGCAGAGCGCGGGCAGGAAGAGCTCGCGCTCCGGGACCTCCATCCCGGCGAAGATCGCCAGACCTCCGGGCCGGAGCGAGGAATGGATGACGGGCAGGAGCGTGATGTTGACCGAGCGGAGAATGTTGGAGATTACGATCTCCACCGGCCCGAGTAGCGGTGCCAGCGCTGCGGCGTCGCCGGTCACGAAGCGAACCCGGTCGTCGACGCCGTTCTTCACCGCATTGGCGGTGGCGATCGGGTCGACCTCGTCGTCGACCTCGACGCCGGTTGCCTGGGACGCGCCGAGCTTGACGGCGGCGATGGCGAGAATACCGCTGCCACTCCCGAGGTCAATCACGCGGTCTCCAGGGCGAAGGTGACGCTCCAGAAGCGCGAGCGCGGCGCGCGTCGAGCCGTGCTCTCCGGTGCCGAACGCGCTTTCGGGATCGATGACCACGGTGGGAGAATCCGGCGCGGCGTCCGCGGTCCAGCTCGGCGTGACCGTGAGCCGTCCGATGGTGCGCGGGCCCAGCCCGTCCTTCCAGCGGGCGCTCCAATCGATCTCGGGGAGGGGGCGGGTCCGTCCCTCGACTCCGCGGCCGAATGTCGCGTGCAGCCCCTTCACGAGCTCAAGGGCGGCGACCTCGTTCTCCGAGAAGCCCACCAGCGTGCCGTCCTCCCGCTCCTCGACCGCCTGGCCGGTCTGTCCCACGAGCCAGCTCGAGACGGCGTCACGGGAGTCGCCGGGACTCCGAACGTCCACCGCGCACCAGCTCATGCGCCGAGCGCTTCCTTGAGGCGGGACCAGAAAGTGTTGTTTTCCTTGGGCGGGGGACCCTCGACGCGCTGAAATTCTTCGAGGAGCCGCCGCTGCTCGCCGGTCAGGTTCTGCGGGGTCCAGACGTGGAGACGCACGTTGAGATCGCCGACGCCGTGCTGTCCCAGGTGGGGGAGCCCTTTCCCCTTGATCCGAAGCACCGTGGCCGATTGCACCCCGGGCGGAACGGCGAGCCGCTCATTGCCATAGGGAGTGGGAACGGTGACACTCGTTCCGAGCGCCGCCTGGCTGAACGAAAGCGGGAGATCGATGCTCAGGTCGTCGCCATGGCGCTCGAACCGGTCATCGTCCTTGACCTCGATGGTGATGAGCAGGTCGCCCGCGGGGCCATTGCGCGGCCCGGCAGCGCCCTGCCCGCGGAGCGTGATGTAGTTGTTGCTGGAGACGCCGGCGGGAATGTCCACCGGCACGGCGCGCTCCCCGCGCACCCGGGCATCTCCGCGGCAGACCTCGCAGGGATCGGTGATGATGGTGCCTTCGCCGCCGCAGGTGGGACAGGAGGACACCGAAACAAACTGGCCGAACATGCTGCGCGTCGCCCGGCGGACTTCCCCGCTCCCGGCGCACGTCGTGCACGGCGCCGGCCGCGTCCCGCTCTTCCCCCCGGTGCCGGAGCAGGCGTCGCAGCGGAGCATGGTCTTGACCTTGACGGTGCGCTTCGCGCCGGTCGCGACCTCCTGGAGCTGCAGCTTGACGGCGACCCGGATATCCTGGCCACGGCGCGACTCGGCCTGGCTCCGCCCGCCTCCGAAGAGCGACTCGAATCCACCGCCGCCCCCGAAGTCCCGCATGAAGATACTGAGCGCTTCGGCCAGATCGACGTGATGGAATCCCCCGGCGCCACCGCGCAGCCCGGCCTCGCCGTAGCGATCGTAGGCGGCCCGCTTGTCCTCGTCGCACAGCACCTCGTACGCCTCAGCGATCTGTTTGAAGCGGGCCTCCGCCTCCGGCGCCGGGTTGCGGTCGGGATGGAATTCCATCGCAAGCTTGCGATAGGCGCGTTTGATTTCGACCTCGGTGGCATCGCGCGACACGCCCAGCAGCTTGTAGAAGTCGCTCACTCCATCAGCCCTTCCACCATGCGGCTGGTGTGCTCCACCAGCCCGATGATCTTGTCGTAGGGCATGCGGGTCGGCCCCAGCACCCCGATGACACCGCTCACGCTGCCGCTCCGGTAGGCCGACGTCACCAGGGTGAACTCGGTGAGCCGGGGATCGCTGTTCTCGCTCCCGATCGTAATGGTCAGCCCGCGGCGATGGTGCTCGAGGAACGCCTGCCGCAGCACGTCACGCCGCTCGGTCAGGTCGAGGAGGTTCCGCATTCGGCCGTTGGAGGCGAACTCCGGCTGCTCGGCGAGGGGCTGCGCGCTCCCCAGCACCACCGTGCCCTGTTCATCGGAAAAATCGAAGAGATCCTCGCCCTGGGCAACGAAGATATTGAGCAGCTCGCCGCCGTGCCGCGCGCTGTCGGCGTCGCGAAGGCGCTCGACCATGCTGCCGCGGATTTCCCGCAGCGAGAGCCCCGCGAGACGCTCGTTGAGCAGCCGGGAGACATGCTCCACCACCTCGGGCGCGACCGCGGCGGGCACCTCGACGAAAATGGTGCGCACCAGGCCGCTCTGCAGCGTCAGCACCGCCAGGAGACGCGCACTGCTCAGCCGAACCAGCTCGAGCCGCTCGAGCACCAGCTCGTCGAGCGTCGGGGCGATGGCAACGCCAAGTTCCTGGGTCAGCACGCCGAGCACCTGGGCGGCGCGGCGGAGGATCTCGTCGATCGGATTGCGGGAGCCGGGACGAATTTCGCTTTCGAGCTGCACCCGCGCGCTCTCGAGGACCGGAGCCGGCCGCAGCAGCCGGTTGACGTAGAGCCGGTACCCTTGGTCGGTGGGGATGCGCCCCCCCGAGGTGTGGGCGTGGAAGAGAAAGCCTCGCGCTTCGAGCTCGCCCATCGTGCTGCGGACCGAGGCCGGGGAAATCCCCAGCCGGGACCGCTTGGCAACCGCCTGGCTTCCGGCGGGTTGCGCGGTCTCGACGAAGATTTCGATAACCGCTTCGAGCACCCGAAACTGACGCTCGCTCAGGCCTTCAGCACTCTGCATAACAGGAAATCTAGCAACGACTTAGGCTTGCCACCAGCGCGTCGAGTCTAAGCCACCCCTCGGGGGTCAATACCACCCGGGATTCCCGCACCAGCGCCCACCGCGCCACAATCCATCTATCCAACACGTCCGGCGGAAGTCGAGTGACCGCCAATCCGTCGGTCGTCCGGAGTCCGAGGTAAAGATCCTCGAGTTGGACCTGTTCCTCGTCGAGGGTTTCCTGCTCCTGCATGAGCGCCTCTCCCGCTTCCGCGCGGCGGCGGTACTCCTCCCACTCGCGGACATTCCAGCGACGAAGTGACCCAAAGCCGCTGTGCGCGGAGGGCCCCAGCCCGATGAAGGGCGCCCGCCGCCAGTAGGCTGAATTGTGCCGCGCACGGTAACCGGGCCGCCCGGCGTTGCTGACTTCGTAGTGGTCGAATCCCGCCCTCTCCAGCCGGGCATGCGCGGCGAGATACTCGGCGGCCGCGTGATCGTCGTCGAGGGAGAGGCTCTCCCCGCGCGCGGTCCACTTGCCGAGCGGGGTCGCGCGCTCCACGGTCAGTCCGTACAGCGAGAGATGGGTCGGCTCGAGGGCAAGAGCGCGGTCCAGATCGTCGGCCCAATCGCGCCCCAGCGCCGGCGGGACGGCATAGATCAGGTCGAGTGAGATGTCGGTGAATCCCGCCGAGCGGAGCCGCTGCATCGCCACACCGATCTGCACGGCGTCATGGGTCCGGTGCATCCACTCGAGGACACCGGGGTCGAAGGACTGCGCGCCGAGGGAGATTCGGGTGATCCCCGCGTCCCGCCACGCACCGGCGCTCGAAGCGGTCACGTCATCGGGATTGGCCTCGAGCGTCACTTCGGCTCCCGGGGTGACGGCGCGGTCCGTGCGGAAGAGATCGAGTAATCGGGTGATCGATGCCGGATCCAGACGGGACGGTGTGCCGCCGCCAAAATAGATCGTGTCGAGCGCAGGGGACCCGTTCCACGCGGCGTGATCCTGCCATCCCGCCCACTCCCGCTCCACCCCCTCCGCGTACTCTGCGGAAGGCACCTCGCGGCGAACTGCGATGGCAAAATCGCAGTAGCTGCAGCGGCGGGCGCAAAACGGCACGTGCACGTAGAGGTGCATGGACTGAAAGCTATCAGCTATCAGCTATCAGCTAGCGGTCAGGTGTCACGCTGAGCGCAGCGAAGGGGCGGACCCCCGTGTCTCTCCGCGGACTCGGGAGCGGGCTGCCCTCCGGGGGCGCTCGAGTTCGCTACGCTCACTAGCACCCCCGTCGTCAGCCCGCCCCCTGCGCCCGCTGAAGGTCGCGCTGACCATCGCCCGGGGGTGAGACTGCTGTTCCCGTTCACGCTTCACCGTTCAGGTGGTTCCGAACAGCCCCGTCGTCGCCAGCTGATACAGGCCCCCCTCGCGCTGCCGGATTCGTCCCGAGAGCTCCAGCGCCGAGAGCGCGTCGAGCGCGTCAATCACTGGAGCGCCGGTGGCCTCGATCAGCTCCTCGGTGCGCCGCGGGCCCGCCCAGAGCGCATTCACGATACGTCCCTCGGTGGGTGCGAGCGTCCCCGCCTCGGGAACGGCGCGTCCTCGTGCCGCGCGGGCGGCCTCAGGGAAATGCAGGAGAAGATCCGCCAGCTCGAGCAGTGGCGCCGCTCCATCGCGGATCAGCCGGTTGGTCCCTCCGGACACCGGACTCGTAATCGGACCAGGCACCGCCATCACCTCCTTTCCTTGATTCTGGGCGCAGGCGACGGTCTGCAGCGCTCCCGAGGCATTCGCTGCCTCGACGACGACCGTCACCCGCGCGAGTCCGCTGATGAGACGGTTTCGGCGCGGGAAGCTGCCGGGCCCGGGACGCTGGCCGGGAGGAAATTCGGTGAGGAGGAGACCCCGCTCCACCACGCGCTGGTACAGCTGCAGGTTGGAGAGCGGATAGATCACGCCAAGGCCGTTCCCCAGGACGCCGATGGTCCCACCTGATGCATCGAGCGCGCCGGTGTGCGCCACGGCGTCGAGTCCCCGCGCCATCCCGCTCACCACGACCAGTCCGGCATCCGCCGCGGCGCGCGCCAGGGCCCGGCACACTTCGGCGCCATAGTGCGAGTGATCGCGGCTTCCGACGATCGCGAGTGCGGGACGCTCGAGGAGATCGAGTTGTCCGAGGGCAAATAGACACAGCGGCGGATCGGGGATCTCACTAAGGGCGCCGGGAAACCCACCGGCGCCCGGGAGGAGCAGCGCTCCGCCCAGATCGGCGAGCCGGGACAGCGCTCGGTGCGCCGCCCCACGGTCCGCCTGCTGAATTGCCTCCGCGACCTCATCGGAAATCTCCGGGACGGAGCGTAAAAGCCCGAACGGCGCCGAGAGGGCGCCGTCCGGGGTCTCGAATCGTTCGAGGAGCGCGGCGAATCGCGCGGCGCCGACCCCCGGCACCAGCGCGAGCGCGAGGTATGACTCATCCATCGGCCTCGTCTCCGAATTCATGGACGACGAGATCGGCGGCGCGCGCCTCCGTCACCAGAGCCCAGAGCTTCGAGTTGAACGGCTCGAGGCCGCGGCGCGCGGCGCTCGACAGCACGATCGTCCCACGCGCCTCGGGAGCCTCGACCACCGGGATGGGGTCCCCGGGAGGGATCAGGTCGCTCTTGGTGAGCACGATGAGGTGCGGCTTGTCGTGGAGAAGCGCACTGTATTCCCGGAGCTCGCGACGCAGACGCGCATACCCGGCCTGCACATCTTCGCTGTCGAGCGGAATCAGGTACGCGAGCACCCTGGTGCGCTCGATATGCTGCAGAAACTTGTGTCCGAGCCCCTTACCCTGATGCGCTCCCTCGATGATGCCGGGAATGTCGGCCACAACGAATGAGCGCGACCCGCTGAGCCCGACGACGCCCAGGTTGGGCTCCAGCGTCGTGAAGGGGTAGGCGGCGATCTTCGGGCGCGCGGCGGAGATGGCGGCGAGCAAGCTGCTTTTTCCGGCGTTGGGCTCCCCCACGAGTCCCACGTCGGCGATCAGCTTGAGCACCAGCTCGATCTGCCGGTCCTGCCCCTCCTGGCCCGGCTCCCATTCCCTCGGCGCCTGGTGGGTCGGCGTGGCGAATCGGGCATTGCCCCGCCCTCCGCGCCCCCCTTTGGCGACCAGCAGCTCGTCGTCCGCGCGGAGGATTTCACCGATCAGCTCGCCGGTCGCCGCATCGCGCACCTCGGTTCCACGGGGCACAGGGAGATAGAGATCATTTCCCGACGGGCCCGTCATCGTCTTGCCCTTGCCGTGCTGGCCACGCTCCGCTTTCCATGACGTGCGATAGCGATAGTCGAGGAGCGTGGCGAGGTTGGCGTCGCCCCGCACATAGATGCTCCCGCCGTGCCCGCCGTCCCCGCCGTCGGGGCCGCCCTTGGGTACATACTTGAACCGTGCGAACGAGCTCGAGCCGGATCCGCCGGTGCCCGCGACGGCGTGCACCAGGGCGCGATCGATAAACGTCATGACGTCCGAATCCGATTCCAGAGAGATGCCAGCAGCGCGCGCTCGCTGGAGCCGAGCACCGGCCGCACGATGTCGAGCGCCTCGTCGAGTACCGCCGCCGCCACGCCGGCGTGGAGGGCGCCCTTCAGATGGGAGTAGAGTTGCCGCTCCACGCCCTGAACCGCGACCTGCGCCACGACCGCGAGCTCGCGCCGGGCCAGATCCAGTCCCGGCCGCCCCAGCGTGCGACCGTACCCCTCGGTGACCATCCAGGCATCGAGGGCGGGATGCAGCTCCCGGATATTGGCGCGCAGCCGGTCGTAGTTCGTTCCGTAGATCACCCGGCACACAGCCTCCCCACGGGTGCGCCACGCCGGAGTCGCGCCGTCTTCCGCGCCGTCTTCCAGCGACCGCGCGGGACCGCCGATCCCTCGCCAGATCGCGGCGGCGGAGAGGGCGCGTGGCCAGCCAACCATGAGGGTGGACTGGAGCAGCAGCTCGTCCACCCACGTCTCGGGAGCCCCATCGGCGAGACAGGTGCGACAGTGCAGCTCGACCGCCGCCTCGTCTCCCCCAGCGATTGCCGCCGCGAGCGCGACAAGGGATCGGGTCGCGTCGTCCAGCGCGCTCAAGCTCATACCGGGAGAGGCGTCCGAGCGAACCACCCGAACGCGTCAGACATCGAAGAACTGCAGTGTGCCCGCGGGCCGAAGCTCACCGGTGACCACACCCCGGGTATTGACGATGGGCGGACGGGCATAGGCCGTGAGGGGCTCCAGGGAATACGTCGCGAACTCCGCCGCGGCGCGGCGCTCGAGGACCTGGCGAAGCACGTCGAGCAGCGCGACTGCGGAGGCGCGCATGTCGCCATCCTCGACCTTGAGGGCGACACCCAGCCCGAGCCAGCGTAGTGCCGCGCAATAGATTCCGTCGGCGCCGATCTTGGCGACGATGTTGCCCGGCCATCCGGCCATCAGGTCAGTGCAGAGCCTGCCGGTTCCCGCGACCAGAAACGGATGGGTCATCATTGCGCGCGTGATGCGCCGCGGCGCGGCGTCGTCGGAGGCGCCCAGCCGGGCGTAGGCCAGCGCCATGTTGCGGAGCGGGAGCGCGAAGCACACCGCGGTGCAGCCATCGGGCGCGGTCCGGATTTCGCCCCGGGCGACGCCGGTCCACTGCGTCACCACGTCGAGAATCCGCTCCTGCACCGGATGGCCCTGGGCATGGTACCCCGCGAGCGGCCAGCCGTGGTGCTTGGCGAGGGCCAGCATCCCGGTGTGCTTGCCGGAGCAGTTGCTCCATTTCGGCGTCATGGTCGAGGTACCGCAGAGCACCGCCTTCGCGACGTCGGGAGAGATCGGCGGATGGATGCCGCAGGCGAGATCGCTCTCTCCGACGCCCACCTTCGCCATGAACTGGTCCACCGTCTCGAGATGCGGACCTTCGCTCGAGTGCGAAGCGCAGGCGAGCGCCAGCTCGGGGCTGGTGAGCCCGAAGTGCTCGGCCACGCCGTCCTCGACCAGCGGCATCGCCTGGAATGGCTTGGCGGCGGACCGCCACCAGGTGACATGTCCGGGATCGCCGGCGGACGCGAGCAGACGGCCGTCCGCCCGCACGACGGCGACGGAGATGCGGTGCACCGATTCGGTGAGGGGGCCACGAATGGCTTCGACGCGGAACTCTGAGCGGGTCATCAACGAGGAAACATAGCGGCGCGGGCGGGGAGCGCGGATTACCTTTCCCGCCCATGAGACCCACCCCGTCGCAGCCGCCCATCGCGCGCGACCGCCTGGTGCAGCTCCTCGACCGGATGCGGACCCGCCGGATCGCGGTGATTGGCGACGTCATGCTGGATCGCTACCTGATCGGTGACACCCACCGGCTCTCGCCCGAAGCGCCGGTCCCCGTGATCGCGATTCGGGAAACCCGCAGCGCGCTCGGCGGCGCTGCCAACGTCGCGGCGAACGTCGCGGCCATCGGAGCGTCCTGCCGCCTGGTGGGGGCGGTGGGAGACGACAGTCATGCGGGAGCGATCCGCGCCGAGCTCGCCACGGCCCGCCTCGAGGACCGGCATCTCGTATCGATCTCAGGGCGCCCCACCACGACGAAGACCCGGGTCGTGGCGCGCAACCAGCAAATCGTGCGGATCGACGAGGAAATCGATCTGCCGGTGACCGGCCAGGACCAGGAGCGACTCATCTCTGCCGGTCTCGCCGCCCTGGTGGATGCGGATGCCCTGATCCTCGAGGACTACAACAAGGGCGCGCTGACCGAGGCGCTGATAGGTGCGGCGATCGCGGCCGCCCGGCGGCGGGGCATCCCGGTCGTGGTGGATCCAAAGTTCCGGAATTTTTTTGCCTACAGCGGCTCCACCGTCTTCAAGCCGAATCGGCGGGAGATGGAGGCCGCGCTCGGCGCGACACTCGACCTCGAGGGGAACAACGCCCTGCAGGAAGCGCGGACCAAGCTGCGGGTCGACAACCTGCTGCTGACCCTGGGCGCGGACGGCATGGTCCTGGTGACGGCGGATGAGGCGATCATCCACATTCCGAGCCTCGCGCGCGAGGTCTTCGACGTGTCGGGCGCGGGCGATACGGTAACTGCCTGGGTCACCACGGCGCTCGCGGCGGGCGCGACGATACGCGAAGCGGCCCACGTCGCCAACTCCGCGGCGGGCATCGGGGTCGGCAAGGCCGGCGTCGCGACCGTGGCGCCCACCGAGGTGCTCGCGTCGCATGAAGAGCGCTACGATGCCATCGGGCGGTTGCGGCGCGGAGGAGTGATATGAATTGCGAACCGTTAGCGTCTCCCACGTTGACCCTTTCCACCTGAATAGGTACTTTCCCCTTCCCGAAAATTCGGGCGATTAGCTCAGCTGGTTAGAGCGCGCGCCTCACATGCGCGAGGTCGGGGGTTCGAGCCCCTCATCGCCCATGCTCGAACGAAGCAGCCCCGCCGGCGCTTACCGCCGGTGGGGCTGCTTCGTTGTGCCAGACCGGGCGCGCGGTCGTCTCAGTCAGCGTGCCAGAAGGGCGCGGTGCGCCGGCACCGTCCAACCCTCCGCGCGCTTCGCGTCCAGTCCGAGTCCCAGAGCTCCATGCTGGTTATCCGCCACCGGCCAAGAAAGGCGGAGCGCGTCGTCACTTATCGCACTACCCGCTGGTGCTGCTGCCGGTCGACCCAGGTTGGTATCGTCGGCGGAGGACCAGTGCTGCAGACTCCGACCGCACCGCCGAATCCACCGCTCGTCTTTCCTGCTCACACCATGCCTGGAGTTCGGCTGTCACACCAGCCTCAGTAAGCGTGCGAAGGCCCTTGTTGACAACTCGAAGCCAGTCGATGTACGGGGGCTCAAGTTGGTCCGGGTCGGCAGCGATGGCACGGAGCTTGTGCCGGTCGGGCTCGTTGTACCAGGCAACGCCGACTCTCGTTTCGGGTGACCGCTGCATCGCTAAGACTCCGTGTGAAGAACTGGACTCCGATCGGCGCGCGCCGAACGACTTGCGCTTCAGCTGCGGGGCGTGCTATGGCAGGCTCGGCTCAGGCTCTGTGATGCCAACGGCCGGGGACGCCGCGCCCGCGCACCGTCAAAGCGCCAACCGCCCGCGTGTACCGGGGGGCCGCAAACACTCAGAGAGGGCCTGCCGACAGTATCCCCGGGGCGGGGCCTTTCCCACCAATCCAATGGGCTGGGAATTGAATGATCGGTTTCCGCATAACGAACAGCGTTATGCTGCCAACGCCCAAATGAAATGCGGCCGCGGCGCGGCCGCTACCGATAGGCCTGCGTTGGTCAGTATCAACGCGCGGTTAGACCGCAGTTGGCTAGTGACGACTGATGAATCCATAGACGCGGACGTGCTGCACATCATCCGTGTCCATCCAAGTGCCAATGGCATACTCGGGCGTAATCTGGGTCGGCGTGAACCGCGCCGGCATCTGAACCGCACCCTGCCAGGTACCGCTGGAATCGAAGACTTCGAAGGTCGCGTCATCAGGGTGGGCAGGCTCAGAATACCTGCGAATCCACAGGGATCCATCTGCGCTAACGAGGATGCCGGCATACGCGGGCTTCATACTTGGGTAGGGTGCATCCTTGAGTGTCTCGAGGTACCGGTTACGCCTCGCCTCCGATCCCGGTTCCCATCCTGCGCCCGCACGTTTTACGTAGGCGTCAATGTCAGCGGCGGTCACTGGCAGAGGCGTTGCAGTCCATCGCACAACGCGCTTCAGCTTGCCATCGGCCTGCTTGACCAACACTTCTGGTCTATCCGCCGTCCCCACGACTACGAGCAACTGGTGCGCGACTGCGAAGAGATTTTTGCCAAACGGGCGATCCGATACGCTGACGCGCTTCTCGCCGCGCACGATCCAGTCTTCATGGCCAGGATATCGCCCTACCGAGCCGCTCACTTGCCCCAACGCATCGTAGACCACGACCGAAACAGTGTCACGATGCACTCCGGCCCTCGAGGTCGTCGTCACTGCGTTCTGGGTGCGGGCGACTAGGCGTCCGTCGGCCAACACCCCAAGGGGGCGGAGTCCGGCCTGTTCGCCGGGTACTCCCAACCACGTTGAGCGCTGAAAGGTACCGTCGGGTGAGAAGACGGAGACCCGCAGCAGGCTCCAGTCGTACGTGCGAAGCGTGTCGCCGACACCGACGTGCAGCCAGGCAAGCGAGCGGAATTCCCCTGGCCCGTCCCCGCTGCGTCCGATCGACTTCTGCCATGTGCCCCGTGAGTCGAAAACGCGAAGTTCGTGCGATCCGCTGTTGGCAACAACAAGTCTCCCATCGGAGAGGCGAACTGGGAACACAAATCCGCTGAATTCTTCGTGAGCACGGCCAGAAACCCGCCCAAGGTCAATGACGGGCGCCGAGTCGAGCGTGAACGGGGCTTGTGCTGAGGCCGGCGAGATGTTCTCGACGATTTGTACGCCGAGGCTATCGCGCACTATGCTTTTGCCGCCCTCGCCGTCCATAGCCACGCACCCGATCGCAACGACGCCGGCTATCACACACGGCCAAGGTGGCACGAGCGCTTTCAGCGTCAATTCGTTCACTCCTTTCTCCGGCTGCTGCGGTCTAACGGGCTGCGCTTCTGCTGCGGGGGCCTGCCGAAGCCGCCGCCAGCCACCCCAACAAGCATAACCGGCGGCGGCCGAAGCGCTTAGGGCCCCGGCAGCTGCAAGCGCGGGTTAGGTTGCGCGGTCAGTGATACCGTACGCGTGCTCCAAGCCCCATCGAGCGATACTGTGTACCGCCACCTGTGGACTGAGCCCACCAGATTGCTGGGCCAATGCTCCAGCGCGTGCCGCTCCGAAAGTCGATCCCGACGCTCAGGTCGAAGCCATTCGCCCACTCGCTATCGTAGCGAGGGCAAGAGAACGACACAGTAACGCAGTCCACAGCCTGAAAACCCTGCACACGACCGAGGCCGCCGCGAATATGCACTTGGGCGCGTTGACCCCACTGTACGGTGGGACCGACCGTGAGGGCCCTAAATGGCTGCCTGATCTCAAGAGTTGAGCGCAGGCTGGCATCCACGGCGAAATGATCGCTGATCGCGATCCCTACATTGACTGCGGCGAGGATGTTCTTCGAGTGAGTAGCGGCAAAGTTGCTCGTGGGCGGGCTGGTCTGGATGCGAATCCGAGTCCGGAGGTCGCTCACACCGAGCGTCGCCGTCGCATAGGGTGCTATTCTGGCCTGAGCCTGAGCTTCATTGATGCTGTGCCCCAACACGAAGACCAGGAAAAGCAAACGCGCCGACATGATGCCTCTTCCTCGGGGGACGAGTGGTTGCGAACCGATACGGCTGTCGCAACCTAACGGACTGCGCTTCTGCTGCGGCCGCGATAGCCGACGGGCGACATCCAGCGCGCGGCCGTCTGCAGCAAGCGCGGGTTAGGCCGACCGATGCTTTACGGCACTAACCGAGAAGCGAGACGCTCCTGGACTTGGGCCGAGGAAAGCACCGGCATGACCTCACAATCCATCAGGTCGGACCACTGCGCCGTCCATTGCTCGACCAACCCGCGATCGGCAGCTTCCATTACCTGATAGCACCGAGTCAGATCTTCCGTAATCCAGCTCGAGATGTAGCTGAGGCCTTCAGGCATGAGGCGGCCCTCCGCCCGAAACCGCCGATAGACCGGGACGGGGTCCCGATCGCGGAAGTGCTCGATGACGAGGTAGTACACGGACGATCCCCCCCTCGAGGTCCACTGGCTGTCATACCCGAGCGTTCGGCTAAGGAGCGCGGCGAAGGCCCAACCCGCGGGCGAGATCCTCACCAGCCCGGTCGAGCAGCCAGAACACCCCATCGACGGCGCGCAGCAACCAGGGGCGAGATGAACGCCTGGCCGGAACAAGCGGTCCGCGAGGACCTTCATGGGGTGGTAGAAGGCTGGCCCCGACCGCAGTGGGCGGCCGACGGCTTGGCGGAAGGAACGAGCCCTTGGGCTCGGGTTCGGGAGCTTGGGTCATCGCATGTCTACCCCTTCTTCTCACAAGCGGTTCGGCCGAACGGGCTGCGCTTCAGCTGCGAGGCCCTGCTGAGGCCGCCGCCGACCGACCAAAAGAAAGATAACCGGCGGCGGCCGAAGCGCTTAGGGCCTCGTCTGCTGCAAGCGGAGCCTGTGTGAAAACTCCAGACCCGGCGAGACCGCGATCACAGCGACGCTCACATTTACCCCAAGAGCCACGATCTCACTCAGGTCCGACGTTATGACCCCCCAATTTGGCTGTCTCTGGGAGTTTTCACACGGCCTCAGCGCGGGTTAGACGGCGCCCAGACAAAACCCTTGGCGCATTTTGCGCCTTGACGATTGCTTGTCGCTCCCAAGCCATGTTTCGGCAACCCTGGGGGAGATGAGATCATGCGTGGATGGCAAATAAGCGCGGGGATCCGTCGGCTGAGTGCTCTCGCGAGCCTTTTGGCCTGCTCGACGGCGTGCACGGGCTGGCACCAGCTTCCGGCGAATCAACCGGTCCCGATTCCCGCCGGGCGACATCACCTACGTGTCACGCTGCATGACGGCTCGCGACTTGAGCTGGGGTTGGCGAGTGTGGTAGGGGATAGTCTCATCAGTCTTGAGGGACCGCGCCATGCACATCGCCGGACGGCCGTAGCTCTTCACACAATCAAGAAAGTGGAAATGGGCCGGTTCAGCGCGGGTAAGACACTGGGCCTTACTCTTGGCATGATCGGCGGGGCCGCTCTGGGACTGTTAGTGGCAGCTGCGATTGCGTTACAGGGCGCGGCATTTGTGCTCGCTGGGCTCGTCATCAACTTTGCCGGTCTTCAAGTAGATAAAGAGATGCAAATCGGAGGTGCAATGGCGGTAAATGAATCGGTCGCTTTCGCCCCGCGCCCGGAAAGCGCCGTCTAACGAGCTGCGAATCAGCTGCGGGGCCCTGCGTTGGCCCCCGTCAGCTGCATTTGCGGGTTAGGCGGCGTTAGCTATGTCCCCGGTTGCTCAGCTGTTCAATGGCTCCGCAGGCTATGCGCGTTCCAGGTCACTGTTTCGCTCGGCTGTACTTTGTCTCAACGGCCTTCGCTTCCTGCCCGTCTGGTGTGACATTGTATGCGGTGATCGTGAGATGATTCTCGTCGATGACTTCAAAGACGGTCTTCCAACCCCACTGCGGTGTGTTCGGGGCGACATCGTATTTCCCTTTCACAACAAATCCCCGCTCAGTCGCTTCGCCTTCTGAGAACATGATTCCGTAATTCATGTGGAAATCGTCGACCCAGGAGATTTGAAACCGCTTCGTCACTGAATTGAACGCGATGGTCTCGTCCCCGTGTCGTGGTTGTCGCTGAATCGTGCCCTCATACTCGTGACGAAAGAACCGGCTGTCGAGTACTGGACGAATTGTGCCTTTGACCTTGGACTCGTCGGCGAGTTTGCCGGGTTCAAACCAAGTACGGCACGTGCCCTCCCAAGAACCCACAAGCGACTTCAGCAGATCTTGTGACATGACATGCATACCTTTTGCGGATGGAGACTCGTCCTTTGCGGGGTTCTGCGCCGAAGCCGGGATTGGAGGTGCAACGACTAACCACATGACTAGGGCAGCTAGTTCAATCGACTTCATGGTTCACTCCTTTCGTTATCGGGTCGGGTGCTGCGCGCTTGGAACGCAGCAATGGTTCTCTGGCTGGCTAACGCCTCGGCTAAGCTGCGGCGCGCGAGCGTCGACGCTGAGTATCGGCCGCGAGCAGGCCGCGTGCCGTCAGCTTCAGCCGGTTGTTAGGCGCCGCGCATTCATATAGTAAGTGCAACAGGCCCCCTCACGAGGACGGTGACCTGCGA